>NZ_JBHVQT010000002.1:0-714470 GCF_042886315.1 Streptomyces sp. NPDC058001 | reverse complement strand
AGCCCCGCATTGATCTTGATGCGGGGCTCCGGTGCAGGTCTCACCGGGTGGGCGCGGACGGTTTCGAACCGCCGACATCTGCCTTGTAAGGGCAGCGCTCTACCGCTGAGCTACGCGCCCGGGGATGAGTCGACAGCCTACCTTGCCCGCGCCCCCGCCCCGCAAACCCGTATCGCGTACGGGAGTCGGCCGGGGGCAGGTGGCCGGTCGGCCGTGAGCGGGCGGCCAGTCGGCCGGGAGTGGGCCGGGCCGGGGGGTTAACCCCACCCCCGATTCGGTAGCGGCCCAGATCCCACCACGGCTGTTGGCTTCATACGGTCGTAGTGCGCTCAGGGAAGAGCGCCGGGGGGCGTCGCCGGAGCCTCCACGTCCATGTTTTCCACGGGGAGATCGTCATGACCGTCCACACCCGCCGCCCGCGTCCTTCGGCCCGCCCGAGGCGTTCCCGCAAGGGGCGTGTGCCGATGTTCGCCGTCGCCGGCGGCGTGGCCGTGGTCGCCCTGCTCGCCTCCGGGTGCGGGGCGCGGGCGAGCGACGACGCCTCCCCCGACCATCGCTCCTTCGCCCTCCAGGGCAACACCCTCACCATCGACTCGGACGACTCCGCGCTCGAACTCGTCTCCGCCGACGTCGACCAGGTCAAGGTCACCCGCTGGTTCCAGGGCAGCGTCGCGATCGGCTCGGACCCCAAGGTCACCTGGTCCATGAAGGACGATCGCCTCACCCTGCGCCTGCACTGCTCCGGCGTCTTCGCCGACTGCTCGGCGAAGCACCGCGTGGAAGTACCCCGCGATGTCGCGGTGAACCTCAAGAACCGCGACGGCTCCGTCCGCGCCTCCGGCTTCTCCACCGCGCTCACCCTCCGCACGGGCGACGGTTCCGTCCGCGTCCAGGACTCCACCGGCCGCCTGGAGATGCACAGCGGCGACGGCAGCCTCCACGCCTCCGATGTCCGCTCCCGCCAGATCAGCGCCGACACCCGCGACGGTTCCATCCGCCTCGAACTCGCCACCGTCCCCGACCGCGTGGACGTCAGCAGCCATGACGGCTCCGTCACCGTCGACCTGCCCCGCTCCGGCTCGGTCAACGGCTCCGCCACCGCCTACCGCGTCACCGCCAAGACCCACGACGGCGGCGTCGATGTCTCCGTCCCCCGCGACGACCGCAGCCCCCATGTGGTGACCGCCGAGTCCCGCGACGGCAAAGTCACGGTACGGAACGCGAACTAACCGGCCCGTGTGTTCGTCCCTAACCGGTGGGAGAATGACACCGGGCAGGGCGGACCACAGCACGGGAGAGGGAAGTGACGGCGACACCATCGCAGCCGTACACACCGATGACGACGGCAGCGCTGTGCGCGCCTCACCTCCCGGGCCCCGTGCCCCCACCAGATCCCACGACCCCCGACGCGCCCGGCGCGCCCGCGCTCCCCTCCGGGGGTTCCGGTACGCCGACACCCCCTCGCCCTTCCGGCGCCCGCCCCCCGTCCGAGGCCACCGCCGCGTCCGCTGCCGGCCCCATTGCCCACGCCACGTTCGGGACCCCCGCCACGTCCGGGACCCTCGGCACGTCCGGGACCCGCGGCACGTCCGGGACATCCGCCAGGTCCGATGCGCGTCACCTCCTCTCGCTCGTCCTCCTCCCGCTGCCTCTGCTCGCCGTCGCCGCCGCGTCGCTGCCCGCCGCCTTCGCCGGGGGCGGCACCCGACGCTGGTTCGGCGGCCGGGCCGAGGGCCAACGCGCCGAGGCCCAGGCCGCCAAGGACGCCGCCGCTGCCGCCTTCTACGAACTGGACACCGCCCAGCGCGACCTCCGCATCTCGATAGAGACCATCACCGCCGTCGACGACACACCCCCGGCCCGCCGCGCGGTCTCCGACTTCGAAGCCCTCGGCCGCCGCATCGACGAGGTCAGCCAGCAGTACATCGGCGCCGTCGACGCCCACGACCTCGACCGCGACGACCTGGAGGCATCGGCCGCGACCCGCGCCCGCAACGAGCTGACCCAGGCCAAGGACGCCCTCGACAAGGTCAAACAGGACCTGGACCGCTTCGGGCAAGGACTCGAACCCCTCCTCGGCAAGGCCGCAACCCAACTCGCCCGCCTCGCCCCCGCCGTCGAACGCGCCCGCCAGGCCCTCCTCGCCGCCAGCAACGCCCTCGACGCCGTACGCGGCGCCGGCCTCCGCGCCGACGACCTGGCCGCCCGCCTCGCCGCCCTGGCCCCCGAACTCACCAAGCTCAACCAGGGCGCCGGCCAACACGGCGTACCCGAGACCCTCCAGCGCGCCGAACGCGTCGCCCGCGACGCCGAAGCCGTACGCGCCGAGGCCGAACGCCTTCCCGAACGCGCCGCCGAGATCGACCGCCGCCTCGTCTCCCTGCGGACCCGCGCCCAGGCCCTCACCACCCGTGCGGGGCAGGTCGACCCGGTCCTCAGCGAACTCCGCCGCCGCTTCACCGCCGCCTGCTGGCAGGACCTCCAGCACGTCCCGTCCCAGGCCGTCGAGAACGTCCGCCAGGCCGAACTCAAGCTCAAAGAAGCCCAATCCGCCCGCGACGCCCAACGCTGGCCCGACGCCACCTCCCTCCTGTCCACCGTGCGTGCCCTGCTCAACACCACCGACGAGGACGTCTCAGCCGCCGGCAGCCGCCTCCAGCGCCTGAACTCCGTGTCCAAGGACCCCCAGCAGGAGATCGAACGCACCCGCTTCGCCATCCGCGACGCCCAGCGCCTCGCCATGGCCGGCCGCAACACCCCCGAGCCCCAGCACGCCCGGCCCCTCGACGAATCGGTTGCCCGGCTCGACCGTGCCGTCGCCAGTCTCGACGGGCGCCACCCGGACTACTGGCACTTCCTCACCGAGACCGAAGCCGTCCGCCAGACCGTGGCGCACGTCGTCTCCCAGATCCGCGAGGAACGCGGCACCGGCGCCTGACCCATCCTGCCCGGCCCCTCAGACTTCCCTCGCTCCGATTAATTGATAAATAACGAGAACACTGGAATCCTGCCTCCCGAACTCCCCTGTCTCCTCCTGTCTCCTCCTGCCTTCGTCCCACCGAACTCGCGAGGCCCTCCAGCCTCCGCCCCGACGGAGAACCATGGACTTCATCACCGCCCTCAAGAGAGAACGCCTGGTCGCCATCGTCCGTGGCTCGGACGCCGACGCCTCCTTCCGTACCGTCATGACCCTCGCCGAGTCGGGCATCCCCCTCATCGAGGTCTCCCTCAGCGGCACCGACTCCCTCCGCGTCATCGAACGCTCCCGAGCCGAACTCGGCCCCCACGCCTGGCTCGGCGCCGGCACCGTTCTCACCGAGGACGACGCCCACCGCGCCACCGCCGCCGGAGCGAACCTCGTCGTCACCCCCGGCCTCGGCCCCGGCGTCGACACAGCCCTACGTCAGGGGCTGCCCGTACTCGCCGGCGTCCTCACCCCGACCGATGTCATCGCCGCCACGGCCACCGGCGCCACAGCGCTGAAGATCTTCCCCGCCTCCGCCGTCGGCGGCCCTTCCTACCTCAAGGCCCTGCGCGGCCCCTTCCCTGACCTCCCCTTCGTGCCCGTCGGCGGAGTCGACGCCCGAGCCGCCGCCTCGTACCTCACCCATGGCGCCGTCGCGGTCGGCGTCGGCTCCCCCCTCATCGGCGACGCCGCGGACGGCGGCGACCTGGACACCCTCCGCAAGCGCGCCGCCGAGTTCCGGTCGGTCTGCTCATGACCCGCCCCGAGTCCCCCGGCTCCGAACTCTCCGGTGACGTCTTCACGTTCGGCGAGACCATGGTCGCCCTGCGCGGCACCGGCCCCCTCAAACTCGGCGGCTCCCTGAACGTCTCCGTCGCCGGCGCCGAGTCCAACGTCGCCATCGGTCTCGCCCGCCTCGGCCACCCCGTCCGCTGGGCCGGCGCGGTCGGCGACGACGAGGCCGGCGAACTCGTCCTACGCACCCTCCGCGCCGAAGGCGTCGACCTCTCCGGTGCCACCCGCGACCGCGATGCCCCGACCGGGCTCCTCCTCTTCGAGCCCCGGCTCCCCGATCTGACCCGGGTGCACTACTACCGCTCGGGCTCGGCGGGCTCCCGTCTTCACCCCGCCGCCGTCGAAGCCGCCTTCACCGCGCGCCCTCCTCGCGTACTGCATCTCACCGGTATCACCCCCGCCCTGAGCCCCTCGGCCCGCGACGCTTCCCTCCGCGCTCTACAACTCGCCCACACCTTCGGCTCCCTCGTCTGCCTCGACGTCAATTTCCGCTCCCGTCTGTGGAGTTCCGACGAGGCGGCCACCGTTCTCCGCTCGTGGATTCCCCACGTCGACGTCCTCATCGCCTCGGACGACGAACTACCCCTCTGCCTCCCCCAACCGGCCTCACCCCGCGACACCGACACCACCGGCGACACCACCCGAGCCGCCAAGGCGCTCCTCACCCTCGGGGTCCACGAGGTCGTGGTGAAGCTCGGCGCGCACGGCGCCACCGCCCACACCGCCGACGGTGAACTGCACTGCCCGGCCCGCCCCGTCCGCGCGGTCGACGCGGTCGGCGCAGGCGACGCCTTTGTGGCCGGCTATCTGTCGGCCCTCCTCGACGGCGAGGGCCTGTCCGGCCGCCTCGACCGTGCCGTCACCACGGGCGCCTTCGCCGTGGCGTCCCCCGGCGACTGGGAGGGCGCCCCCACCCGCGCGGAACTCGGCCTCCTCGGAACTCCTCCCGGCACCGTCGTGAGGTAGCCCACCTCCCGTTCACCGCATCACTCCCACCCCTCCTCCCGCTAACCTGTGCCCATGCCTCGCTACGAGTACCGCTGCCGTACCTGCGGCGACACCTTCGAACTCAGCCGCCCCATGGCCGAGTCCTCCGCCCCTGCCGCCTGCCCCGACGGGCACGACGACACGGTCAAAGTGCTCTCGACCGTCGCCGTGGGCGGTACTTCCGCCGCACCCGCGTCCCGCCCCGCCGGCGGAGGTGGCGGCGGCTGCTGTGGGGGCGGCTGCTGCGGCTGACCGGGCACCTCGCCCCATCGGTCACGTCCCGAGGTAGCGCAGCACTGCCAGCACCCGGCGCGAGTAGCCCGTACTCCCCGACAGTTCGAGCTTGTCGAAGATCGCGTTGATGTGTTTCTCCACCCCGCTCAGTGAGATGTGGAGCCGCTGGGCGATCGCCGCGTTGGTGTGGCCCTGAGCCATCTCGGCGAGGACGTCCCGCTCCCGCGTGGTGAGCCTGGCCAGCAGATCCGCGTGCGGACTGCCGCCGAGCAGCTGCCGTACCACCTCCGAGTCGAACGCGGCTCGCCCCTGCCCCACCCGCTCCAACGCGTCCAGGAACTCGTCGACCTGGACCACCCGGTCCTTGAGCAGATATCCCACCCCTTCCGATTCTCCGCTCAGCAGTTCCGTCGCATAGCGCTTCTCGATGTACTGGGAGAGCACCAGCACCCCCACGCCCGGCCAGCGTTGACGGATCTCCAGCGCCGCGCGCAGGCCCTCGTCGCTGTGCGTCGGCGGCATCCGCACATCGGCGACCACCACGTCCGGCTGGTCTTCGTCGACCGCCGCCAACAGCCGCTCGGCATCTCCCACCGCCGCCAGCACCTCATGGCCCTCTTCGGCGAGCAACCGGACCAGGCCCTCCCTCAGCAGGGTCGAGTCCTCGGCGAGAATCAGGCGCACGGCAGCTCCGCTGTGATGACGGTCGGTCCCCCGAGGGGGCTCACCACATCGAACGTCCCGTCCAGCGCTGCGGTTCTTCGCGCGAGCCCTATCAGTCCGCCACCGCCCCGGTCCGCGCCACCGCGTCCGTCGTCCTCGATCCGCACCCGCAAGGTGCCGCCCGTCTCTTCGATCACCACTTCTATCCTGGTCGCCTCCGCGTGCTTGACGGTGTTGGTGACGGCTTCCGAGACCACGAAGTACGCGACAGCGGCCACAGCTCCCCGCGGCTCGTCCGGGACCCTGTAGTCCAGCAGCACCGGCACCGCCGACCGCTCCGCGACGGTGTCCAGCGCCGTCTTCAGTCCCGCTTCATCGAGCGCCGTCGGATACACCCGCCAGGCGACCTCTCTCAGGTCCGTGAGCGCGTGACGGCTCTCCTGGTGGGCCTGACGCAGCAGTTGATCCGTGCGGTCAGGGTCCTGGCTGCGCAGGGCACGGCCCAGGAGCATGCCGAGCGCGACCAGCCGCTGCTGCACACCGTCGTGCAGGTCTCGTTCGATGCGTCTCCTTTCGTCGTGCACGACCTCGACCACGCCGGCCCGGCTGGTGAAGAGCTGCTCGATGCGGCGGCGCAACTCCTCCTGTTCGCTGGGGTCCAGGAAGCGACGGGCCACTCTCCGCTCCAATGTGCCGACTCCGGCGGCTCCTTGGGCGGCCATGAAGAGGAGCAGGAGCCCGGCGAAGCTGGTCAGTACGAGATCCGAGGGGTGACGGACGTCGGATATCACCCAGCCGAAGATGATCGCCGAGCCGTATCCGGCGCCGATCAGCGCGCAGAGAAGGACCACGGCGCCGAGCAGACCGAGCGGCCATCGCGCCGCGAGATAGCGGAGCGCCTGCCCGTCCATATAGACGGGCGAGCACCGTATCCCCAGGAAGGCGCCCAGTCGTGCTCGCTCCCGCTCCGCGAGCCACCGCCCTGCCGCCCCCACGGGCCGCAGCACGGCCCTCCGTCCCCGCGGCCAGGCTTGCACCGGCAACAGGGCCAGTCCGGACAGCAGCACGAAGGCCAGCTCGACGGCTGCCGTGCAGGCGCCGAGCACCAGACCGATGGCGAGTCTGAGCCCGCCGCGTACCGCTGAGTTCATATCGATCACGCTATCCAGGGCCGAGGCACGGGCACATTGCGGTAAACCGCACTTCTCGGCTGCGGTGCGCACCACCTCAACCTTGCGGTCTGCTTCAGTGCGCCTTCAGCCGCGGGTTTCTAGCGTTGTCAGCATGATCGAAAGCAACGCACCGAACTGGATCAACAGCCTGATGGATACGCTCGGCGCTCCCGGCGCCGGCCTGGCCGTCGCACTGGAGAATCTCTTCCCTCCGCTGCCGAGCGAGGTGATCCTGCCGCTGGCCGGATTCGCTTCGAGCACGGGCCGGATGAGCCTGATAGCGGCTCTGCTGTGGACGACGGCCGGGTCGGTCGTGGGCGCACTCGCCCTCTATGGAGTGGGCGCGCTGCTGGGGCGTGAGCGGACGGTCGCGATAGCGGCCAAGCTGCCGCTGGTGAAGGTGACGGACATAGAGAGAACGGAGGCGTGGTTCGCCCGTCATGGCAGCAAGGCCGTGTTCTTCGGACGGATGATCCCCATCTTCCGCAGCCTGATATCGGTGCCCGCGGGCATCGGGCGGATGCCGCTCCCCCTCTTCCTGGCACCGACGGCGCTGGGCAGCGCGATATGGAACTCGGTGTTCGTCGGCGCCGGCTATGCCCTGGGTGAGAACTGGTCCGAGGTGACGGACTATGTCTCGGCGTACTCGAAGGTCGTGCTGGCGCTGGCGGTCGGTGCCGTGTTCATGTTCGTGGTGCTCCGGTTGTTCAGGCCCGGTTCCGGGCAGCGGCGAGGGCGAAGTTCCTCGTGATCTCCTCGCCGGCCATGACTCCGGTCTCCGCGAGGGCCGTGAGGTGCGGCGCCTGCCAGCCCTCGTCCGCCAGTTCGCCGTGACCGGGGCGCCATGCCCGGTCGACGGCGAGGAGCAGATCGGCGTCGAGCAGGGAGTCGCCCGCTGCCAGTGTGAGGGTGGCGCCGCTGCGTCTGACGACTTCCCGCATGGCGGCGCTCTTGGTCAGCGGCTTGGGTACGACGTAGATCTTGCGGCCCTGCAAGGACACGGTCCAGCCGCGTCCCTCGGCCCACTCGGCGAGTTCCTTGACCCAGCCTTCGGGGAGCAGGGGCCGCTCGACGACGAGATAGGCGAAGTAGTCCTCGGCGACACGTTCCTTGAGCAGCCACGCGGGGTCGGCGGCGCGCTGGAGGTGGGCGCGGATCTCGGCGAGTGCGGCGCATTCGTCGGCCAGCCTGGCCCTGACGCGGCGCTGCCAGTCCTCGTCGGAGACTCCGTCGACCAGAAGGTGCCCACCGTTGGCGCAGATCGCGAATCGGGGCGGAGGTCCGGGGAGATGGATGCGGTGGTACTGCTCGCGGGTGCGGGTGGTGGTGGGCACGAAGAGCGTGGTGGCGGCGAGGTCTTCGAGCAGCGCGGCAGCGGTCTCCGTCATGTAGGACAGCGGCTTGCTGTCGTACACCTCGACGCAGAGCAGCCGGGGTGCCTCGGCGTCGGGCACGCGCAGGGCGAGTGCCGCGGTCGAGTAGATGAGGGTGCGGTCGAGGTCGCTGGCGATGAGTGTGGCGCCCTGTGCGGCAGCGTCGGCCGGGCGTTCGGGTCGGGTGGTCACTGTCCCGTCACCGCCTTGCCGTCCGCGCCGGTCGCACCGCGGGTGAACCGCGGATGGATCAGACCGACGCAGGTATAGGGAAGGCCGTCGATCTCCTCTACGGGTACGGCGCGTTGGTCGGCCAGCAGCCGCACATGGGCGAGATCGGCGCCCGCTCCGGCGCGGGCGAGGATCTTCCAGGGGACACGGCGCAACAGGACACGGGTCGTCTCACCGACCCCCGGCTTGACGAGGTTCACATCATGAATGCCGTAGGCGTCGCTGATCCGTTCCACGGCGGCCCAGCCCTCCCAGGTGGGCGTGCGGTCGGCGGAGAGCATCTCCTTGACCCGGGCTTCCACGGCGTCGCCAACCTGGTCGAAGTGGGCCGTGACCTGGTCGAGGAAGTCGACGGAGACGTCGGCGCCGGCGAGTTCGCGGTAGAACTTCGCGCCGTGGAAGTCGTCGGGACCGACGAGGTCGGCGCGGAGGACGGTGCGCGAAATGAGTCCGGAGACGGTCGAGTTGAGGCAGGCGGAAGGGATCAGGTAGTCGTCGCGGGTGCCGTAGGTGCGGACGCAGGAGCCGGGGTCGGCGAGTACGGCGATCTCGGGATGGAAGCCGGTGATCCCTTCGGCCTCCTGGAACTCGTTGAGCGCTTGGGCGAGTTCGCGGGTGATGGCACCCTTACCGGTCCAGCCGTCCACGAAGACGACGTCGGTCGGGTCGTGGTGGGCGGCGAGCCAGCGGAGGGCGTTGGCGTCGATGCCGCGTCCGCGCACGATGGAGACGGCGTAGTGCGGCAGGTCGAGTCCGTGCCGCTGCTGGGCCCAGCGCCGCATCAGAACACCCACGGGCGTGCCGGCTCGGGCGAGCGAGACCAGCACCGGGCGCGGCGAGCGTTCGGCGAGGACGATGTCGGTGACGGTGCCGACAGCCTGGGCGATGCGTGCGGCCGAGGCACCGAGGGCGGCGTGGAAGAGTTCCTGGTACTGGGGGCTGGGCTGGTACTCGACGGGCAGCGACTCGGCGTAGTGGGCGCCACCGGCCTGGATCGCTTCCTCGCGTTCCTCCGTGGGGGCCTCCAGCTGCACGTCCGAGAGGTCCTGGAGGAGCCAGCCGACGTCTTCGGGCGGGTACGAGGAGAAGGCGGGGCCGCGGAGGGGCTCGGGCAGCATGGGGCGCCTTTCGGGGGCGTACGACCCGGGTGCCGGGACGTACGAAGGGACGACGGCCAGCACCACGTGCCGGGTGTGGGCGGCGAGTTGGGCCAGCAGGCCGTCGGGTGCGTGCAGTGCGGGGGTGTCGGCGACCGAGTCGATGACGGCGATGACGGCGTCGAATCCGGCGCCCGCGATGTTGTAGGTGTAGCGCTCGCCGGGTCCGTCGTCCGGGTTGTCGTGGGCGGGGAAGACGAGCCGGCTGCGTATCGCGTAGCCGGGGTCGTCCACGGCGAGGACGGGCGACCGGGTGGTGGTCGAGTAGGTCACCTCGGCGCCGACGCGCTCCTCCAGGGCGACGCCGAACCTGAGCGGGGCGTACATCAGCTCTTCGAAACCGAGGACGTGGACGCGTGCGGGAGAAGTCCGGTCGGCGCCGAGGACCGGGGCCAGGGCGTCGGCGAGTCGCGCGGCCATCTGAGGCAGGGCCGCTTCCAGGGCGGTGCGATGCGTGGGGGTGAATCCGTGCCGGCCGCCGTCGGGTATGCCGGTCGGCCAGTCCAGCTCGACCCGGGTGACGGTCGACCGCCGCTGCTGCCCGAGGACGGTGGGCGAGGACTCGGTCGGCGCAACCCCCGGCGCCGCCTGACGGGGGACGGAATCCCGCGGCGCGGCAGCCGCGCGTACGGAAGCCTCCTGCCGGGCCACGAGCGCCTGGCCCTTCTCCAGGACCCCATCGGGGAGCCGTACGGTCCCGGACGCCGAGGCCACCAGGTCCACGCGGGCGCCGATCTCCCGGGCGAACTCGTCCAGCCGCCCCTGGTCCTGGGCCGAGCGCATGTCGACGAGGGCGACGATGACGTACCGCTCGCGCGGGTAGCGGGCGTGGAGGGCGCGGATGGTGTTGAGGACGGTGTTGCCGGTGGAGAACTCGTCGTCCACGAGGACCAGCGGTCCGTCGCCGGCGAGCAGGGCCGGGTCCTCGGGCAGCAGGAGGTGGGAGGTGGCGTGAGAGTGGGCCTCCTCGAAGCCGCCGGCTCGGGCGACGCCGTCGACAGGGCGTCGAGTCGAGTGGAGGTAGGGAGCGAGGCCGATCCCGTCGGCGACGGAGTGGCCGAGGCCGGTGGCGGTCTCCGCGTAGCCGAGGACGACGGCCCGTCGGGCCTGCTCGGTGCCGAGGAGTTCACGGACCCGGATGCCGAGGTCGTGTCCGTGCCGGTAGACGACGGCGGGCGACTGGGGGATGTGCTTGCCGAGCACATTCGACACGAGCAGATGCGCGCGCTTCGGGTTGCGGCGCAGGGCAAGCCCGAGGAGTTCCTCCAGCCGCCCGGTCCCCTGGGACGGAGCACCCGAACCGGTGCCGGCACCCGTGCGGGCACCGCCAGGGGCGTCGGCGGCATCGCCTCCCACGAGTTCCACGCCGAGCCGCTCGGCGACCCACGTTCCGGTCCACACCACGTTGTTCACAGTTCCTTGCATTCAGTCGACGAGGCCGGCGGTGAGCAGTTCCACGAAGCCGATGTCTTCCCCTGCGACGCCGAAGACCTCGGCGCGCTGGAGGGTGCGCTCGGCCCAGGCGCGATGGGGCTTCACCTCGTTCATCTTGTTCGTGTAGGCGGAGCGCATGACGCCTCCGCCGCCCCGTTCCGGTCGCAGGATGTCCTGGGCGTCGCTGTACTCCTCGTGACTGACCACGGACAGCGCGTGCACGGGCAGGACGTGCGAGGGGTGGATGCAGGTCTTGCCGAGGAGGCCGTTGGCGCGGTCGAGTTCGATCTCGCGGAGCAGGCCGTCCATGTCATGTTCGATGAGGGAATGGCGAAGTTCCTCGGCCCGCCCTTCGAGGAAGGGACTGCGGCGCAGCTGGGGCTTGAACATGCGCTCCTGGTGCCGGAAATACTCCCACACGGGGCCGGTCACGGTGAAGCCGGTGCCGTCGGCGCGGCCGAGGAGGTTCACCACGTCGGCGATCACGGAGGCCACGATCTGCACGTCGTAGGCGGTCATGTCCGGGGGCCTGCGCAGGCCATAGGCGGAGCAGAAGTCGGTGACGCCGAGCCGGAGCGCGAGGACGCGGTCGCGGTACTTGTCGACGGTGCGGGCGATACCGGACAGCGTCTCCGCGCGGGTCTCCAGGTGCAGAAGCTCGGGCGACTCCAGGACGGGCATCGCGAAGAGTCGGCGCCCGCTCGCGGACTCGGCGAGGGTGAGGGCTTCGAGAAAGGGGACGCCCCGTTCCTCGGTGAACTTCGGCAGGACGAAGCCGGACAGCAGTCGGACGGCGCCGCCGAGCCGCGCGACGAGGTCGGGGATCTGCTCGGGTGTGCGGACCCGGATGAAGAGCAGGGGAAGTTCCGCGTCCGGCCGCTCGGCGAGTTCGGTGAACTGGCGGACCAGGTTCTCCTCGGCGCCGGCCACTTCGGCATCGTCTATGGAGTCCTCCAGGCACAGCACCATGGAGATCACCCCTCGGGCGGCCAGCTTCGTGACGTCGTCGGCGAGCCGGGGCCGGGTGGCGGGGCTGTACAGGGTGGCACCGAGGGCAACGGAGAGCATGCGAGCCGGAGAGTCCGCCGTGAAATCGCACGGCTCCCGGTGAAAGAGGCGCTGCCGCTCCCCAGGGGCTATTTGCCCGAAATGTCGCATAGGTCTCCCCCGTTAGCCGGTGTGGCCCGACGTAATGTGGCCGGTAATAGTACGTAGGGATGCATGTCAAGGGTTCCCAACCAGCGTGAAATTCAGGTAACCCGGTCATGTCTCCCATGAATACTCAGGCCCGACGGCCCTGCTGCGCCATAGCCCCCCGCATTGTCCTGACCCGCACCGGGAAGGCAGGATGGCCGCATGACGCACGCGATGCTGAAGGGGTCGAACGTCCCGCTCGAAGCGACGGCGGTTCGTGCCGTACTGCGCTGGGTTCCGGGGCAGGGCGTCCCGGACGTCGACGCCTCCGCGCTGCTGCTCGGTACCGACGGTCGTGTGCGGTCCGACGAGGACTTCGTCTTCTACAACCAGCCCCGTCACCCCTCGGGGAAGGTCTGGCGACTCGGCAAGAAACGGGTGTCCGAGGGCCTGACCGACACAATTCAGACGGATCTGGCGGGGATGACCGCCGAGGTGGGCCGGGTGCTGCTGGTCGCGTCGGCGGACGACGTGCCGTTCGACCGCGTCCGCGCGCTGCGGATCCTGCTGTTCGACGCGACCGTGCCCGACGGCGAGCCGCTGGCGTACTTCGACATCAAGCCGGAGACGGGCGAGGAGACCGCGCTGATCTGCGGGGAGCTGTACCGGCGCGGGGAGGGCTGGAAGTTCCGGGCCCTGGGCGAAGGGTATTCGAACGGCCTGGTCGGTCTGGCGACGGACTTCGGTATCTCCGTGGACGAGTCGGAGGGGGCGGCCCAGGCGCCCGTACCGAACACATCGTTCCCCCAGCCGCCGCAGCAGCGGCCCGTCCCGGCCCAGCAGCCGAACCCGCAGCCGCCCGCCCGGCAGGAACCGGCCGTGCAGCCCGCGTACGGCTATCCTCCGGCGCCCGCGACCCGGCCCGCGCCCCAGCCGGCCTACGGCTACCCGCAGCCCGCCCTGACGCAGCCTGTGCAGCCGGGCACCCAGCCCGCCTACGGATATCCGCAGCCGATCGCCGCGCAGCCCGCCCAGCTCGATCCGAACTTCAGGCTGCCGCCGCAGGGCCCGCAGTTCCTGCCCCGCTGACCGGCACCCTCTCAGCGGTCGGCCTTGGACTTGTAGCCACGGCCCCACTGGAGGCCCCAGCCGTAGAGACGGTCGAGTTCGGCCTGGAAGCCGTACACGAACTTCACCTCGCGGTGGACGATGAACTCGCCCTTGACGTTCTCCATGGTGATCACCGCGCAGGAGCGGGCCTGTGGGGCGCGTTCGTCGAGGCCGATCTCGATCCTCGGCCCGTTGCTCGGGTAGAGGGTCACATTCGCGTGGGTGCGGTCGAAGGCCGGTGTCTGGTCGTAGATGTAGACGAAGACGAGCAGGCGTTTGATCGACTCACGGTGGTCGAGGTTGACGTAAATCGTCTCGCCGGAGCCGGAGCCGAAGCGGTCGTCGCCGCTGAGCTTGATGTACGGCGGTGAGTTGAGTTCACCGAAGAAGCTGCCGAGCGGCTGGACCACGCCCTTGGTGCCGTCCGTCAGCTCGTACATGCACCCCAGGTCGAGGTCGACATTGACCATGCTCTGGGTATGTGCCTGCACCACATCAGGCTTGAACATCTTGAACGGGTTCTGAAGGAAACTGCCGCGTTCGCCCCCGCCTATGTCTGAGGTGCGCATCCGCCAGGACAGATTGATGCGGAGATTGCCGGTGGCCGCGCCCTGCTTGGTGAGCGAGACCGTCGGGTGCCGTTTGGTGAGTTCGATGGAGTTGGACGCCGCACTCCCCGACTCGAAGTCCGCCGACCGTCCGCGCCACAGACCGTCCCAGAAGGACATACCGCCCCCCAATACCCAGGTGTTCCGTTGTGAATGCCGCGGAGCGGCCATGAGGCCCGGTGCCTCCTGGCCGCCCCGCTCAGAGCGTTCCTCACTCCGGCCCTGGTCACACTCCGGAACCGGTCACGGTCGACCACGGTCGCCGCCCCCGTACACGGGCCCGGCAATCCAGCCCCGTGATCAGACCCCGTGATGAGACCCGCGGTCAGGCCCGTGATCGTGTCTCGTCATCAGACCCCGGACGAGACTTCCGCCTTCTCACCCGAGGCTTCAGCTTTTCCCTCGGCCGCCGCGAGCGCCTTGTTGCGCCGCACCGACGACCAGAACGACCAGCCGATGAGGATGACGCCGACGAGACCTGTGATGACCTCGTTGATCTCGTACTGGATGGTGACCAGGAGGATCACGGCGAGGGCACCGATCGCGTAGTGCGCGCCGTGCTCCAGGTAGACGTAGTCGTCGAGGGTGCCCTGGCGGACCAGATAGACCGTGAGCGACCGGACGTACATGGCGCCGATACCGAGGCCGAGTGCCATGAGCACGATGTCGTTGGTGATGGCGAAGGCGCCGATGACACCGTCGAAGGAGAAGGACGCGTCAAGGACTTCGAGGTAGAGGAACATGAAGAACGCGGCCTTGCCGGCGAGGGCGACCGCGGACTGCTTCTTGCCCGTCCGCTTGGCTTCCTCCTCGGCCTCATGTTCTCGTTCGTCGTCCTCTTCGAGTTTGCCCTCGAAGTATCCGGAGAGTCCTCCGACGATCAGATAGGTGATGAGACCCGCGATACCCGCGATCAGGACCGTTTCGGCCTTGTTGACATGGGCGCCGCCGTGCTGGTGCGCGTTGGCCGCGAAGGTCATCGAGGAGATCATGAGCACGATCAGGGCGATGCAGACCGACAGCATGTCGACCTTGCCGAGCTTGGCCAGGGGCCGCTCGATCCAGCGCAGCCACTGGATGTCCCGGTCCTCGAAGATGAAGTCGAGGAAGATCATAAGCAGGAACATGCCACCGAAGGCGGCGATCGCCGGGTGGGCGTCGGTCACCAGCTCCTGATACCGGTCCTTGTCGGTCAGGGCGAGATTGACCGCGTCGATCGGGTTGAGCTTGGCGGTGACGGCGACGATGACGACGGGGAAGACCAGCCGCATGCCGAAGACGGCGATCAGGATGCCGATGGTGAGGAAGATCTTCTGCCAGAAGGCATTCATCTTCTTCAGGATTCCGGCGTTGACCACCGCGTTGTCGAAAGACAGCGAGATCTCGAGGACGGACAGGATCGCCACGATCCCGAACGCCGTCCACCCCCCGTAGAACACCGCTGCGACCAGGCCGAGCGCGGTGACCGCGAACGACCAGCCGAAGGTTTTCAGAAGCACTGGCTACCCCATCGTTGTGTACGGGTCTCCCCCACGCCGTACCCGGTTCCTACTCTGTGTCTTCCCGGGGGCGGCGACTCCTGCGGCGGTCGCCGCGGGCCCCGGAACCCCCAGTCGACCAGATCAGGACCAGGTAGCCGTTTGGGGAACCCGGGGAGAGTCCTTTAAGAAACATTGACCCCGAAGTCTAGAGCGATGCCGCGGAGGCCCGAAGCGTACCCCTGGCCCACGGCACGGAACTTCCACTCACCCCCGTACCGATACAGCTCACCGAAGATCATCGCGGTCTCCGTCGACGCGTCCTCGGAGAGGTCGTAGCGGGCGAGTTCCTGGCCGTCGGCCTGGTTGACGACGCGAATGAACGCATTGCTGACCTGGCCGAACGTCTGTCCGCGGTTGTCCGCATCATGGATCGAGACCGGGAACACGATCTTGTCGCAGCCGACGGGCACCTTCGAGAGGTCGACCAGGATCGACTCGTCGTCGCCCTCGCCCTCACCGGTCAGGTTGTCACCGGTGTGCTCGACGGAGCCGTCGGGGCTCTTGAGGTTGTTGTAGAAAACGAACCATTCGTCGCCCATGACCCGGCCGGCGTTGCACAGCAGGGCACTGGCGTCCAGGTCGAAGTCGGCTCCGGTGGTGGAGCGCGCGTCCCAGCCGAGCCCGACCAACACCTGAGTGAGGTTCGGTGCGGCCTTGGAGAGGGAGACATTGCCTCCCTTGGCAAGCGTGACGCCCATGATCGTGTCCTCCCCGAGGTGATACTGCGTCGTTCCGGCGGCTGCGAAACCGGCGGCGGTGCCGCGGCCCCCGGACCCCCGGCCGGGGGCGGTGGTTCAGCGCGTCCGGCGCCGCACACGGTGAGTGCGGCGCCGGACGGTCAGACGCTTGTACGACCGGATCAGACGTTGACCCCGAAGTCCTGCGCGATACCGCGCAGACCCGAGGCATACCCCTGACCGATGGCGCGGAACTTCCACTCCGCGCCATTGCGGTACAGCTCGCCGAAGACCATGGCGGTCTCCGTCGAGGCGTCCTCGGAGAGGTCGTACCGCGCGATCTCCTGCTCGTTGGCCTGGTTCACGACGCGGATGAACGCGTTGCGCACCTGGCCGAAGGACTGCTGACGGTTCTCGGCGTCATAGATCGAGACCGGGAAGACGATCTTGTCGACCTCGGCGGGAACTCCGGCGAGATGGACCTTGATCTGTTCGTCGTCGCCCTCGCCCTCACCGGTGATGTTGTCGCCGGTGTGTTCCACCGAGCCGTCCGGGCTCTTCAGGTTGTTGAAGAACACGAAGTTCTGGTCATTGGTGACCTTTCCTTCCGTGTTCGTCAGGATGGCGCTGGCGTCAAGGTCGAAGTCGGTACCGGTGGTGGTACGGACGTCCCACCCCAGACCGATCGTGACCGCGGTCAGGCCAGGTGCCTCCTTGGTCAGCGATACGTTGCCGCCCTTGCTGAGGCTGACTCCCACTAGTCCTCCCATTGGTGTCTAGGGGCGGGGAGCCCCCGTCGTGCGTTGGCATCGGATCAACGACTGGATCCTAGTGACGGGTTCCCGGGGTCCGCAGGGGTTGACCCCGAAGAATCACAGGGTGTCGAGCGCCTTGACGTAGTCGTTGAGGTCGCGCGCGTCCGGCAGGCCGTTCACGACGGTCCAGCGGACGACGCCCTCCTTGTCGATGACGAAGGTGCCGCGGACCGCGCAGCCCTTGTCCTCGTCGAACACGCCGTACGCGCGCGAGGCGTCACCGTGCGGCCAGAAGTCGGACAGGAGGGGGTACTCGAAGCCCTCCTGCTCGGCGAAGACCCGCAGCGTGAACGGGGAGTCGTTGGAGACGGCGAGGAGCTGCACGTCGTCATTGACGAACTTCGGCAACTCGTCGCGCAGGGCGCACAGCTCGCCCGTGCAGACACCCGTGAACGCGAACGGGTAGAAGAGCAGCACGACGTTCTTCTCGCCTCGGAAGTCGGAGAGCCGCACGGTCTCGCCGTGCTGGTTCTTCAGCTCGAAGTCCGGGGCCTTGGTGCCGACCTCGATCGCCATGGTCACGCTTCCCTTCCAGGGGTCTGTTCAGGTGATGACCACCCTACGCAGCCCCACCGACATGCCCCGCGCGAGGGCCTACGCGCGCGGGAGCACTCCCGGGGCCGGCCGCGCGCCGCAGATCCGTGACACGCCCCTCCACGCGCGTGGGTGAGGGCACACGCACGAGGCCCCCACCGACGGAGAGTCGGTGGGGGCCTCGGGATTCTGCTCGGGCGGTGGGCTGCTCAGCGCTTCTTGGCCGCCGCCTTCGGCGTGACCAGGCGGCTGCCGCTCCAGTCCTTGCCCGCACTGATGCTCTTGGTCTGGGACAGACCCGCTGTCTGCGCGGCCTCGTTGATGTCGCTCGGTTCGACGTAGCCGTCACGGCCGGTCTTGGGCGTCATCAGCCAGACCGGGGACCCTTCGTCGATCAGCGCGATGGCGTCGACCAGCGCGTCCGTCAGATCGCCGTCGTCCTCGCGGAACCACAGCATCACCGCGTCTGCGACATCGTCGTAGTCCTCGTCGACGAGTTCGCTGCCGATGATCTCTTCAATGGCCTCGCGGAGCTCCTGATCGACGTCGTCGTCGTAGCCGATCTCCTGGACCACCTGCCCGGGCTGGAACCCCAGCCTCGCGGCAGGGTTCGTCCGCTCCTCCGCGTGGTCCGCGGTCGCGCTCACCGTTTGCCTCCTGATCGTGTTTCGGAAGATGTGTTCTGGCCTCGCCCATGCGCGAAGCTTGGCCGTAGTCCACACGGGCGGGGCGGATCGCGCAAGTACCCGGCCGTGGAGACCGCCGAAACGGTGACGTTCCTGGCGGTCTCGCCGCAACTCCACGCACGAAATCACGGCATTCAGTGACACACACCACGCCAGTCTGCCCCATTCGCCCGTTTCATGGTGCCCGGCCGACCTGAGACCGACTCTCGGTACGGGGTGTCGGGACTGACGATACGGGGCTTCGGGAGCGAACCGTACGGGGTTGCCGTGGCCGAACACCGTGGGTCGCCCTGGCTCGACCCCCTGTGCGGCCCTGGCCGAACACCGACGGTCGCCCGACCGAACGGCCCCGCGCATCCGGCTATGGCCCTACAGATGCGGCTGCGGCCCCACGAATACGGCTCACGGGATGGGCGTATCGTTGCGGTTTGGCCGAAGCCGCCCCACCCTGGGGGACAAACGTCTCGGTTACCTCTGGGTACGGATGACGTTTGCCTCCGCGAGGTAGACGATGGGGACCGGCGCACGCCAGCAGGTGCACCCCCGTACAGCGCCCTCAGACACTGCCTCCAGACAGTGCCCCCAGACAGTGAAGGAACAGCGTGGCTTCCGGATCCGATCGCAACCCGATCATCATTGGCGGCCTGCCCAGTCAGGTCCCGGACTTCGATCCCGAAGAGACACAGGAATGGCTCGACTCGCTCGACGCCGCCATCGACGAGCGAGGTCGTGAGCGGGCCCGATACCTGATGCTCCGGCTGATCGAGCGGGCCCGCGAGAAGCGCGTGGCCGTGCCCGAGATGCGCAGCACGGACTACGTCAACACCATCGCCACCAAGGACGAGCCGTTCTTCCCGGGCAACGAGGAGATCGAACGCAAGATCCTCAACGCGACCCGCTGGAACGCCGCGGTGATGGTCTCGCGCGCGCAGCGCCCCGGTATCGGCGTCGGCGGGCACATCGCGACGTTCGCGTCCTCCGCCTCGCTGTACGACGTGGGTTTCAACCACTTCTTCCGCGGCAAGGACGACGGCAAGGGGGGCGACCAGATCTTCTTCCAGGGACACGCCTCACCGGGCATCTACGCGCGCGCGTTCCTGCTCGACCGCCTCTCGGAACAGCAGCTCGACGCGTTCCGCCAGGAGAAGTCGAAGGCCCCCAACGGACTGTCCAGCTATCCGCACCCCCGGCTGATGCCGGACTTCTGGGAGTTCCCGACCGTCTCCATGGGCCTCGGCCCGCTCGGCGCGATCTTCCAGGCGCGGATGAACCGCTACATGGCGGCGCGCGAGATCGCCGACACGTCCGCGTCGCACGTGTGGGCGTTCCTGGGCGACGGCGAGATGGACGAGCCGGAGTCGCTCGGGCAGCTGTCCATCGCCGCCCGGGAGGGCCTGGACAACCTGACCTTCGTGGTCAACTGCAATCTCCAGCGGCTGGACGGCCCGGTACGGGGCAACGGCAAGATCATCCAGGAGCTGGAGTCCCAGTTCCGGGGCGCGGGCTGGAACGTCATCAAGCTGGTCTGGGACCGCTCCTGGGACCCACTGCTGGCGCAGGACCGCGACGGCATCCTGGTCAACCGGCTCAACACGACCCCGGACGGCCAG
This sequence comes from Streptomyces sp. NPDC058001, assembly GCF_042886315.1. Lineage (NCBI taxonomy): Bacteria > Bacillati > Actinomycetota > Actinomycetes > Kitasatosporales > Streptomycetaceae > Streptomyces > Streptomyces sp. NPDC058001. The sequence goes on along the minus strand of NZ_JBHVQT010000002.1, from coordinate 694,744 downwards.
TTCCAGACGTACGCGACGGAGACCGGCGCGTACATCCGGGAGCACTTCTTCGGGGACGACCACCGGCTGCGCACGATGGTCGAGGGCATGACCGACGACCAGATCCTGCATCTGGGGCGCGGCGGGCACGACCACAAGAAGATCTTCGCGGCGTTCTCGGCGGCCAAGGCGCACAAGGGGCAGCCGACGGTGATCCTGGCGCAGACCGTCAAGGGCTGGACGCTCGGCCCGAACTTCGAGGGCCGCAACGCGACCCATCAGATGAAGAAGCTGACGGTCAGCGACCTGAAGGGCTTCCGCGACCGGCTGCACCTGCCGATCACGGACGAGCAGCTCGAAAGCGGTCTGCCGCCGTACTACCACCCGGGCCGTGACTCCGAGGAGATCCAGTACATGCACGACCGGCGCCAGTCGCTGGGCGGGTATGTGCCGACGCGTGTCGTCCGGTCGAAGCCGCTCGCCCTGCCCGACGACAAGGCGTACGCGAGTGTGAAGAAGGGCTCCGGGAACCAGTCGATCGCCACCACCATGGCGTTTGTGCGACTGCTCAAGGACCTTATGCGGGACAAGGAGATCGGCAGGCGCTTCGTACTGATCGCGCCCGACGAGTACCGCACCTTCGGTATGGACTCGTTCTTCCCGAGCGCGAAGATCTACAACCCGCTCGGCCAGCAGTACGAGTCCGTGGACCGTGAACTGCTGCTCGCCTACAAGGAGTCGCCGACCGGGCAGATGCTGCACGACGGCATCTCCGAGGCGGGCTGCACGGCGTCGCTGATCGCGGCGGGTTCGGCGTACGCGACTCATGGCGAGCCGCTGATCCCGGTGTACGTCTTCTACTCGATGTTCGGTTTCCAGCGGACCGGCGATCAGTTCTGGCAGATGGCCGACCAGTTGGCGCGCGGTTTCGTTCTGGGCGCGACCGCCGGCCGCACGACTCTGACCGGTGAGGGTCTCCAGCACGCGGACGGCCACTCGCATCTGCTGGCGTCGACCAACCCGGGCTGCGTCGCGTACGACCCGGCCTACGGCTACGAGATCGCGCATATCGTGCGGGACGGTCTGCGCCGGATGTACGGCCCGGACAGCGAGGACGTCTTCTACTACCTCACCGTCTACAACGAGCCCATCCAGCACCCGGCGGAGCCCGCGGACGTCGACGTGGAGGGCATCCTGAAGGGTGTCCACCGGCTGAAGTCGGGCGAGCGGGGCGCCATTCCCGCGCAGATCCTCGCGTCGGGTGTGGCGGTGCCGTGGGCGATCGAGGCCCAGCGGATCCTCGCCGACGAGTGGAACGTCAAGGCGAACGTCTGGTCGGCGACCTCCTGGAACGAACTGCGCCGCGAGGCCGTCGATGTGGAGCGGCACAATCTGCTGCACCCCGAGGAGGAGCAGCGCGTCCCGTATGTGACGCGAAAGCTCTCCAGTTCCGAGGGTCCGTTCGTGGCCGTTTCGGACTGGATGCGGTCGATTCCCGATCAGATCGCGCGCTGGATTCCGGGCACGTATCAGTCGCTCGGCGCCGACGGTTTCGGTTTCGCGGACACGCGGGGCGCGGCGCGGCGCTTCTTCCACATCGACGCGCAGTCCATCGTGCTCGCGGTGCTGACCGAGCTGGCCAAGGAAGGCAAGATCGACCGCTCCGCCCTGAAACAGGCCATCGACCGCTACCAGCTGCTGGACGTGGCGGCGGCGGACCCGGGCGCCGCGGGGGGCGACGCGTAGGGGTCCTGGCGGGTAGGTGTTCCGGGCGGGTGCGAGTCCTGGCGGGTATGTGTCCGGACGGATTCGGACGAGGGGTGGCGGGCGTTGACCTGCCACCCCTCGTGCGGTGTCGGGGGCTACCCTCCCCCCAACCCCCACCCCGTCACTTCTTCGTCAGCGCTCCCAGATCTTGAAGGCCCTTACCCGGTACGGGGATTGTGGAGTCCAGGTGCCCTTGCCGGGGTACGTCTCGAACTCCCCGGTCTCCGCGCACTCCGCGGACTGATAGGTCGTCACGGGCCGGCCGAGCCGATTGGCGAGAGCCTGCGCGCTGCCCCCCTCCGGCAGCGCGACACAGCTGTCGATATCGACCCCGGCCAGCTCGTACGTGTGTCGGGCCCCCTTGAAGTTCGGCTTCGACCAGAGGCACAACTCGCCCGGACCGCAGGCGCCGAGTGTCGGCGGCGATGCGGCTCCGGCATGGGACGGACTGACGGCTCCGGCGGGTACGGGGCCGATGACGACCGCGGCCAGGGTGGCCGCGACGGTCATGGGAAGCGTGGTGCGCATGGGATCAACCTCCGTGTCGTACTGATCACTTGTGGGAACTGTGACCCGGCGCGGAGGGCGGACGGAAGGGCTCCGGGCACATGCCACCCGGATAGGCGAAAACCCCATCGGACCGACCCGATGGGGTTTCGCGGAGCTGCGTACGGTAAAGGACCGCGTTGTGCGCGCCGGAGTCTAGATGTGCGCCGCGCCCGCGCCCGCCTCCGCGTTGGCGCCGCGCTTGGTGAGCAGGGCGACGAAGATGGCCACGGCGGCGACGGCGGCGGCGACCAGACACGCCAGGCTCATGCCGGATATGAAGGTGTCGTGCGCGACCCCTGTGATCTTTTCGGCGATTCCGGCCGGGGTGCCCGGAGGTACGGGCGCCGCGCCGACCCGGACGGCTTCGGACGCCTGCGCGAGTTGTTCGGGGGTGAGCGGCGGGAGCTTGGCGTCCGCCCAGTTGCCCGCGAGGTCGTTGTCCACCTTCGAGGCCATGACGGCGCCGAGCACGGCCGTGCCGAGGCTGCCGCCGATCTGCATGGCGGCCTGCTGGAGACCGCCGGCGACGCCGGACAGCTCCATGGGAGCGTTGCCGACGATGACCTCGGTGGCGCCGACCATGACGGGCGCGAGGCCGAGGCCCAGGAGGGCGAACCAGATCGACATGGTGAGGCTGCCGGTCCCGGCCTCCAGGGTCGACATGCCGTACATCGCGAGGGCGGTGACGGTCATGCCGCCCGCCAGGGGGATGCGCGGGCCGAACTTGGTGATCATCACGCCCGCGAGCGGGGAGCCGACGATCATCATGCCGGTCAACGGCAGCAGATGGACGCCTGCTTCGACCGGGCTCATGCCGTGGACGCGCTGAAGGTAGAAGGTGACGAAGAACAGCCCGCCCATGAAGGCGACGGCCATCAGCACCATCAGGACGACACCGGCGGACAGCGCCACCGAGCGGAAAAGGCCCAGCGGGACGAGCGGTTCGCGGACGAACATCTCCCAGACGGCGAAGAGCGCGAAGCAGAGCACGGCAATGCCGATGAAGGCCCACGTCCAGAGGTCGCCCCAACCCCATTCGGGGGCCTTGATGATCGCCCAGACCAGACAGAACATGGCCGCCGACAGCAGGGCGATGCCGAGGATGTCGAAGGACCGTGGGGCGTTCTCGGCGCGGTGGTCCTTGAGGATGACGAAACCGAGGACAAGAGCGATGACGCCGACCGGCACGTTGATGAAGAAGACGGACTGCCAGCTCACGTGCTGGACCAGGAGACCGCCCAGGATGGGACCGCCCGCGGTGGAGGCACCGATGACCATGCCCCAGATGCCGATGGCCATGTTGAGCTTCTCGGCGGGGAAGGTGGCCCGCAGCAGGCCGAGGGCGGCCGGCATGAGGAGCGCGCCGAACAGGCCCTGGAGCACGCGGAAGACGACGACAAAGGCGATGCTGTCGGACAGTCCGATGGCACCGGATGCGGCGGCGAAGCCGACGATGCCGATGAGGAAGGTCTGACGGTGGCCGAAGCGGTCACCGAGCTTGCCGGCCGTGATCAGAGCGACGGCCAGGGCGAGGAAGTAGCCGTTGGTGATCCACTGGACGTCGGCGAACGTCGCGTCGAGGTCCTTCTGGATGGCCGGGTTGGCGATGGCCACGATGGTGCCGTCGAGGGCGACCATCATCACGCCGATCGCGACGGAGAAGAGCGTCAGCCAAGGGTGGCCGCGCAGCCCCTTGGTGGGGGCCGGGGCGAGCGGGGCCGGTGCCTCGTCCGCCGGACCCGTCTTGTCGACGGTGGTCTGACTAGTCATACCTTCGAGGCTAGTGACAGCCGCTGACAGTTGACAAACCAGTTCACAAGTCGGTAACTGTCACGTTGCTCACAGATACCTTGCGCTGGGCAAACGGCAGAAAAGAGGAAAAGTGTGACAACACCCCGTCCGGGACTCCGTGAGCGCAAGAAGCAGTTCACGCGCGACGCGCTGCTGAGGGCCGCGCTCGAACTGTTCACGGCCCAGGGGTACGACGAAACCACGGTCGACGAGATCGCCGACACCGTCGGTGTCTCCCAGCGCACCTTCTTCCGGTATTTCACCACCAAGGAGGAGACCGTCTTCGCCGTCCAGGAGATGATCGAGTGCCACTTCCTCACCGCGCTACGCGAACGCCCTCCCCAGGAGAGCCCCTTGGAGGCCCTCAGAAGGGCCGTCCTGGACTCCTGGGACACCATCGACGAGGTCATCAAGGCGGCGGTCCCGGTGGAACTGCACATGCGCACGTACCAGATGATCGAGTCGACGCCCTCGCTGCTCGCCGTGCATCTGCGCCGGTCGTCCGATGTGGAGGAGCAGATCGCACAGTTGATCGCCGAGCGCGAGGGGCTGGACGTGGACGCCGATCCCAGGCCCCGGGTGGCCGTGGCCGCGTTCAGCGGTGTCATGCGCGTCACGGGCCGCATGTGGGGCGCGGGAGAGGACACCAGCGTCGCGTCGATCCGGGCACTCACGACGACGTACCTCGATCAGGTGGGTCCGGCGCTCGCGGAGGACTGGCATACCGCGCGCACCCGTTCGACAGAACCCGCCCGTTCGAAGGACACGCGCCCGGAGTGACGTTCGCCGCGCGCGGGACGATGTTTTTCTCGCGGGGGGTGCGGTTTCCCCGGCGCGCCCCGGGCGGCGCCACCACGGGCGGTGCGCCAGAATGGTCGACGGAGTGTGACGAGACCTGACCGGGTACGCCCGCTTTGATGCAATTACCTCGCTGGAAACGTGATCCGTGTCACCCGTCGCACGGACGGGTGCGCGCTTCTCCTAGGGTGTCCCGCAGTGACTTCCTTCGACTCGACTCCCCCACTCAACGTCTGGCGCGCCCTGCTGGCGCTGGCTGTCGTGTTCGTGATGCTGGCGACCACCGGCTGGACGGCACTGCACAACCAGCGCGGCACCAGTTCCCCGCTGCGCACCGCTCTCGCCGCCTGGGAACGGGGGCACATCAACGGCCACCCCCTCCCCGACCCGAGCGCGTCCCCGGCCCGCCTCGCGCACTTCTTCGGCTCGCTCACGCCGGACCAGCGCACCCGTCTCGCCACGCGCTACCCGCTCGCGGTCGGCAACATGAACGGCGCTCCGGTGAAGCTCCGCTACCAGGCGAACCGCATCGCGCTCGCCACCGCGCGCAAGGTGGAGCTGCGGCGCATGCACGACAGCAGACTCTCGCCGTCCGGGCAGCACGACGCGGGCAGACGCATGCATCGGTTCGAGGCCCTGATGCGGCCCGAACGGCACGTCCTCGCCTTCGATCCGACGGGCAGCGGGCGCGTCGCCGAGGTCCTGGGTGACCTCGACCGCGCGCAGCACGTGTCCGTCGTCGTACCGGGCATCGACACGGACCTGTTGACGTTCCAGCGCACCTTCCGCAAGTACTCGGCGCCGCTGGGGATGGCACGCGCGCTGTACGACGCCGAGCGTTCCGCGAGCACACGCGCGCGGGTGGCCGTGATCGCGTGGGCCGACTACACGGCACCCAGCGGCCTCGGTGTGGAGGCGGCGACCGCGATACGCGCTCAGGACGGCGCGGTGCGGCTGAACGCCCTGTTGCGGGCGCTGCCGGGCACATCCCGCGTCGCGCTGTACTGCCACAGCTACGGTTCCGTCCTGTGCGGGGTCGCCGCGCACCAGGTGCCGAAGCGGGTCAGCGACATCGCGGTGGCGGGCAGTCCCGGTATGCGGGCCGACTCGGTGTCCCAACTGCGCACCGGGGCACGGATCTGGGCGACGCGTGACGCCGACGACTGGATCGAGGACGTGCCGCATCTGGAGGTCGGCGGGATCGGGCACGGCGCGGATCCGGTGTCGTCGGCGTTCGGCGCACGTGTGGTCTCCGCGCGCGGGGCGAAGGGTCACGCGGGCTATTTCGAGCCGGGAACGGAAAGTCTGACCAACTTCGCCGAAATCGGGATCGGTTCCTACCTCGGGGTGCGATGTGCCAGTGGGGATGACGGCTGCCGGAGTGGTTTGTCCGGCGGCATGGCGGCCTGACGCGCGTAGAAGCGCAGGAAGTGCGGCCTGCCGCAGGAGGGGACGGAGGCACGCGTGCCGCATACGATGAGCCGCATGGGTGACGTACTGGCCGGATTTCAAGCCGCCTGGGAGTTCGAGTCGGACTCCGTGCTCATCCGCTTCGAACGGGGGATCCGTACGCCCAAGCTGTTCCAGGCGCTCGGTGAGCGCCGGATCCCCCACGAGGCGGTCGCGGCGGTGACTCTGACTCCCGGGAAACGCGGGACCGTTGTGCTGCACGCCGTGCCGAGGCCCGGCGCGGATCCGCTCATGGACGCGGCCGACGGTCAGCTCAAGGACGGGTGCGATCCGTACCGGCTGGTGCTGCCGGCCGAGCGCGAGACGTTGGCGGAGTACTACGCCGACGAACTCCGGCCCCTGGTCGCAGGGGACGGCGACGCCCCTGCCGACCGGTATCTCGTGGCCGCTCCGGAGGCTCCACTGCACTTCAAGGCGTACGACGGGAAGGCGACCTTCGACGGTAAGTCGGTGTCCTACCGGTGGTTCTGGACGGGCGCCTCCTCGGCGAAGTGGAAGGCCGGCGACCAGACGTTCCCGGTCTCGGATCTCAGCGGCGTCGAGTGGCGCTCCCCCGAACTGTTCGAGGGACATCTGCGGCTGCTGCGCCGTAGCGGCGCCGCCGCGCAGGTCCTTCAGCCCGCGCAGGCGGACCAGGATCCGGCGGCGGTCGTGTTCGGCCTCGGCTACGGCCCGGTCCACGAGTCCCTGCCGTTCGCCGCGTCGGTCCTCGCCGCGGTGCGGTCGTCGGGGCCGGCCGCCGGGCCGGGTGCGGTGACCGCGCTCCCGGCAGAACGGACACCGCACCCGGCGCGCCGTGATCCGGCGGACATCGCGGAACGCATACGTCACCTGGGTGAACTGCATCAGGCCGGTCTCGTCACGGACGCGGAGTTCACGTCGAAGAAGGCGGAACTGCTCGCGGAGCTGTGATCCGACCGGGTGCTGGGCGGGAGAGGGGGCGCGCCTCGCGATCCGGTAGGCGGTCGGCTGGTACGGGGTCGGCTGGTACGGGGTCATACCCCGGTATGACATGGGTTCCGGCTCCTCGGTATGACGCGGGAGCGGGGACTCGTTGCCTACGCTGATCGGGCCATGAGCACCACATCCACTCCCCCGGAACCGCGGGGCCACGAAAGCCGTCCGTCGCACGACCCGCCGCGCCCGGCCGTCCGGCAGCGCGCCGGAGTCGTCGTGCGGGGCTGGCTGCTGCTGGCCGGCGAGGTGCTGACCACGCCGTCCGGGTCGACCGGGGCACTGATGTCCGGCGCACCGCGGCGCTGGATGCGGTCGCTGCCCTATCTGGTCGCACTGGGCTTCGTGGCCGCGCTGATCCCCACCACCACCCTCGTGCTGACCAACGACTACGGCATCGACGGTTCCCTCGCCGGTGCGTTCGCTGTCGCTCAGGCCGCTCCGCTGCTGCTGGCCGTGAGCCGTCCGCTGCCCGCGTGGTGGATCGTGATCATCGCCGATGTGCTGGGCGCCGTCGTCGTCGTGAACACGGGCGAACCCCGTCCGGCACCCTGGGCGCCGCCGATCATCCTGGGGTACGTGGTTCTGTGCCTGACGCTTTCCCTGCGTGAGAGACGCCGCACCCTGATCGGGGTCTGGCTGGTCACGGCGGTCGCCGGTCTGATCCTCGCCGCGTTCACGGCACCGGGCACCCAGGACACGAGTCTCCTGCTGATCGTGCTCAGCGGTGCCGTGCTGCTGCTGGGGACTCTGCTGCGTGAGCGCGGGGAGGCTCGGCGCAAGCTGGTCGAGCAGGAGACCATCAGTGAGGCGGAGCGTTCCCAGCGCACGCTTCTGGAGGAACGGGCCCGTATCGCACGCGAGTTGCACGACATGGTGGCGCACCACATGTCGGTGATCTCCGTGCAGGCGGACTCCGCGCCGTACCGCTTGCAGGGGCTTTCCCCCGCGGTGGTCAGGGAGTTCGAGTCCATAGCGGCGGGTGCGCGGGAGTCGCTGGGTGAGATGCGGCGCCTGCTGTCGGTGCTGCGCAGTGAGGACGCCCACGGTGAGCGGGCGCCGCAACCCGGGCTGGACCGGCTGAGGCAGTTGGCCGATGCGACCGTGCGCGCCGGGGTACCGGTCGAGATGTCGGTCCCGGAGATCGCCCTCGTCAAGGAGTTGGCGAAGGTCTCCCCCGCCGTCGATCTGTCCGCCTACCGCATCGTGCAGGAGGCCCTGGCGAATGTCGTACGGCACGCGCCCGGCGCCCGCACGGAGCTGCTGGTCTCGACGGACTGCGAGCATGTGATGATCATCGTCGTGAACGCCCCCGCGCCTCGACGGGCCGCCCCGCTGGAGAGCGGCGGTACGGGACACGGGCTGGTCGGTATGGCCGAGCGCGTACGGTTGATCGGCGGCACGCTCGACGTCGGGCCGCTGCCCGACGGGGGCTTCCGGGTCGCGGCCCGGCTGCCCGTCGTCGAACCCGGCGGCGCCGCCCCGCCCGACGGCCGGGAGACCTGAAGCGCCCTGTTCACCACTCCCGCTCTTTCCGAAGGAGTCCCGTCCCGCATGACCATCCGCGTGATCATCGTCGACGACCAGGCCATGGTCAGGGCGGGCTTCGCCGCGCTGCTCGCCGCGCAGAGCGACATCGACGTCGTGGGCGAGGCACCGAACGGCAAGGAGGGCATCGACGTCAGCCGCAGCACGCATCCCGATGTCGTCCTCATGGATGTCCGGATGCCGGAGATGGACGGCCTGGCCGCGGCCCGCGCACTGCTGGATCCGCCACCCGGCGTCGTCCACCGGCCCAAGGTACTGATGCTCACCACCTTCGACGCGGACGACTATGTGTACGAGGCGCTGCGGGCCGGCGCGTCCGGGTTCCTGCTGAAGGACGCGCCGCCCACGGATCTGATCGCCGCGGTGAGAGTGGTGGCCGGCGGTGACGCGCTGCTCGCCCCCTCGGTGACGAAGCGGCTGATCGCGCAGTTCGCACGGCAGAAGCCGGCTTTGCGCAGGAATCGCGCACTCGATCTCAACGGACTGACGCCGCGTGAGACCGAGGTACTGGAACTGATCGCCCGAGGGCTGTCCAACCAGGAGATCGCGGACCGGCTCGTACTGGCCGAGCAGACGGTCAAGACCCACATCGGCCGGGTGCTGTCCAAACTGGGCCTGCGCGACCGCGCCCAGGCCGTGATCTTCGCGTACGAATCCGGACTGGTCACACCCGGCGACCAGTAGGGCCTCGGGGTCCCTACCCCCTACTGCGGTATCAACACCGAATACCTCGGTATCACCTGCGAGTTGGCACCGCAGTGTGACGTGTGACCAGGCGTTTTCTCCCTACCTTTCCCTTCGTCGGGCCATCGGACGGAGGGGATCAGGACCATGCGTCTCAACTCACGGGAAAAGTACGGAAGCTCAAGGACCGCGATGTCGAGCGGGTCCATGGGACGGGGGCGGCGGACACTCGTCGCGGCGGCACTCACCACGACGGTCGTGACGGGTACGGCGGGTTGGGCGGCGGGGACGGAGCAGATTCCGATCACGGGCCCACCGCCCGGCACCGGATCCTGGCGGGCCGATCACACGCTCGGTACCGCCCTGCCGGATCCCGCGACCGCGCGGCCCACCCAAGTGGCCGCCTTCTTCGCCGCGTTGAGCGATGCCGAACTGCGGGAGCTGGTCAGGCGCCACCCCAGCGTCGTCGGCAATCTGGACGGAGCGCCGATCGCCGTGCGGTACGAGGCGAACGCGCTGGCGCTGGCCGCCGCACGCGACGAGGAGCGGGCCCGCCTGAAAGACCCGGAACTCACCTCGCAGGACCATGAGCTGGCCCGGTCCCTGATCAGCCGGTACAACGAACTCCTGATGCCGGCACGGCAGATCCTCGCCTTCGACCCTCGCGGACGCGGCCAGATCGCCGAGGTCTTCGGGGACTTGGCCGAGGCGGAGCACGTCTCGGTCGTCGTCCCCGGCTCCGACATCGACCTCGGCTCCTTCGACCGGGCCGACAAGGGGTACGGCACACCGGTCGGCATGGCGCGCTCGCTGCGGCAGGCGGCCGGACCCGGCACCGCCGTGGTGGCCTGGGTCGGGTACACCACCCCGGTCGGCATCGGGCCCGACGCGGCCACGGGGCGGCTGGCGGAGGCCGGCGCGCCACGCCTTGCCGGATTCGTGTCGGGCCTGACGGCGGCAGGCGCACCGAAGCCCTCGGTGTTCTGTCACAGCTACGGATCGGTGGTCTGCGGTCGCGCGGCCTCGCGGATGCCCGCGTCCGACCTGGTCGTCCTCGCGTCGCCGGGCATGCGTGCGGACACGGTCGCCGATCTGCACACGGCCGCGCGGGTCTGGGCGGCGAAGGACGACAGCGACTGGATCAGCAAGGTGCCGAACGTCGAGTTGTTCGGACTCGGTCACGGCGCCGATCCGACGACCCCGGAGTTCGGTGCCCGCCTGGTCCCGGCGAAGAACGCCAGAGGTCACTCGGGGTACTTCGCGCCGGGCACGGACTCACTGCGGACCTTCGCCGACATAGCGACAGGCTCCGCCGTGCGGCACAGCGCCGGTACCGGGGTCCGCGAGGGGGTGCTGTCATGACGGCCACCGGCGCCCTGCGACGCGGCCTTCGCAAGGCGTCGTCCGCCGCGGACACCATCAACGCCAGGACGCCCGCCCACCGGGACCGTGCAATAGACGGCCTGCGAGCACTCGCCCTGCTGGCCGTGCCGACCGGACACTGGCTGCTCGGCGGCTTCACTCTCGGCCCGGAGGGTGCCCTGCACAACGCGAGCCCGCTGTCGGCCTTCGGCTTCCTCGCGCCGGTCAGCTGGATCCTCCAAATGCTCGGTGTCTTCTTCCTGGTCGGCGGCTATGCCTCCGCGCTGTCCTACCGCCGATCGAGGAATCGCGGTGAATCGACGGGGAGTTGGCTGCGCGGGCGGGTGGCCCGGCTGGGGCGGCCGGTGCTGGGGGTGACGGCGGTATGGGCCGCGCTGATACCCGTGCTGTACGCGGCGGGAGTGCCCGGCACGACCCTGCGAACCGGCTCGACACTGGTGATACAGCCGTTGTGGTTCGTGGGCGTCTACACGGTGATCACGGCACTCACCCCGGTGTGCCTCCGTGCGGCGGAACGGCTGGGGGCATGGGCGGCGGCACCGCTCCTCGGGTCCGTGGCCGTGGTCGACCTGCTGCGGTACGGCCCGTCGGGCGACGCCATGCCGTCCTGGCTGAGCCTGCTGAATGTGCTGCCCGGATGGATGTTCGCCTATCAGCTCGGGGTGTGCTGGTCGGAGCGGAAGCTGGGACGGCGGGGCGCCGCAGTACTTCTCGCCGGAGGGGCGGCCCTGTTCGCGGCGCTGCTGCTGGTCTTTCACTACCCGGCGTCGATGGTCGGCGTCCCGGGTGAGGTGCGGACCAACTCGCATCCGCCGTCCCTGCTCGTGCTGGCCCTGGCCGCAGTGCAGTGCGGCGCGGCGATCCTGCTGCGGGACCGTTTGGGCCGGTTGCTGCGCCGACCCGCCCTGTGGGCCCCGGTCGTGGTGATCAACCTGTCTGCGATGACGATCCTGTGCTGGCATCAGACGGCGATGCTCACGGCGGCGGTCCCGGCGTCCCTGGCCGGTTCGGTCCCCGGACTGGTGGGGGCGCCGGACAGCCTCGGCTGGATAGCGGCGCGACTCGCCTGGCTGCCGGTGTTCGCCTTGGTGCTGGTCGTCATAGGCCGGTGGGCCAGGGGGTTCGAGTCGCCGTGGACCAGGGCGACCGGGGCCGTGCGGGCGCTGGCGGGGCTGCTGGCGGCGGGGTTCGCGGTCTTCGCCCTGGGTCTGGCGTGACCGGTCCCTTGGCCCGGCGTGGCCGGCCGGGTCCAGGGTGGCGGGTCTACTCCCGGCCGGCCGAGGTGAACCGCATGTCGGTGTACCGGTCGCCCTTGACCTGGTCGGCGATTCGGTTCAACCGGGCCAGTTCGTCGTCGGTGAGGACGATGCCGGTGGCGGCGGCGTTCTCCTCGACGCGGGTGCGCTTGCGGGTGCCGGGGATGGGGACGACGGGCAGTCCGTGGATCCGGGACTGCTGCTGGACCCAGGCGAGGGCGATCTGGCCGAGGGTCGCGTCATGGGCGGCGGCGACGGCTCGGACGGGCTCCAGGAGGGAGGCGTTGGCGGCGGCGTTGTCGCCGGTGAAGCGGGGCTGTTGACGGCGGAAGTCGTCGGCGGCGAGTTCCTTGTCGGCGCTGACGAACGAGCCGGTGAGAAAGCCTCGGCCGAGGGGCGAGTAGGCGACGAGGGCGACACCGAGGTCGGCGGCGGCGGGCACGACGCCCTGTTCGATGTCCCGGCTGAACAGGGACCACTCGGACTGGACGGCGGCGATGGGGTGCACGGCGTGCGCGGCGCGCAGTTCGGAGCCGGTGACCTCGCTGAGGCCGAGGTGCTTGACCTTGCCGGCCCGGACCAGTTCGGACATGACGCCGACGGTCTCCTCGATCGGGACGTCGAGGGCGCGGCGGTGCATGTAGTAGAGGTCGATGGTGTCGACGCCGAGACGCTGGAGGCTGCCGTCGATGGAGGACCGGATGTAGTCCGGGTCGTTGTTGATGATCCGCCGGGTCGGGTCGGCCGGGTCGGTGGCGAGGGCGAACTTCGTGGCGAGGACGATCTCGTCGCGGTGCACCTTGACAAATGAAGAGAGAAAGCGTTCGTTCTCGCCGGCACCGTAGGCGTCCGCGGTGTCGTAGAGGGTGATGCCGAGATCGAGGGCGTGGTCCAGGGTGGCGCGGGCCTCGTCGGTGTCGGTGGGTCCGTAAGCCCAGCTCATGCCCATGCAGCCGAGCCCTTGGACGCCGACCTCGGGGCCGTCCGTGCCGAGTTGGACGGTGGTGATGCGGCTCATCAGGTGCGGGTCCTCTCGGTGGAGCTGTCGGCGTAGAACGTGATCTTGTGGTCGAGGACGGCGAGGGTGTCCTGAAGCTCGGCGATACGGCCCAGGACATCGCGGCGGGTGGCTTCGAGGAGGTCGCGGCGTTCGGCGAAGGTGCCTTCTCCGGCACGGACGAGTTCGGCGTAGCGAACCATGTCGGCGACCGGCATGCCGGTGAGGCGCAGCTTGCCGACAAAGTCGAGCCAGTCGAGGTCGCGGTTGGTGTAACGGCGCTGACCGGTGTGCGAGCGGTCGATGTGGGGCATCAGCCCGATCCGCTCGTACCAACGCAGGGTGTGCGCGGTCAGGCCCGTGAAGGCGACGGCCTCGCTGATCGTGTAGTGGTCCTGCCCTTGGGGGCGGGGGTGCGGGGCCGGTCCCGCGGCGCAGACATTCTGCGCGGGCTGGTTCTGTCCGGGCCTCGGTCGCGTCCCGGGGCCGGTCCCGGTCCCCGCCGGTGCGGCCTTGGTCTGTGTCGCCGTCTCCATCACCGTCATGACCTCAACGCTAGAACCCTGGAGTGCACTCCAAGCAAGCGCAACCAGGAAGGAAATCGAGGCGACGGGCCTACGGCGGCTCGATAGCGTGCGGATCATGACTGTGGTACGCCGGGCGACATCGCGGGACGCGGACGAGTTGGTACGGCTGCGGAAGGTGATGCTGGACTCGATGACGCCGAGCGACGATGTCGAGTGGCAGGCGTTCGCGGCGGAGGATCTGAGGGCGCGACTGGCCGAGCCGGACGGGGACCTCGGGGTGTTCGTCGTCGATCATCCCGACCGGGAGGGCGCGCTGGCGGCGTGTGTCACGGGCACGGTCGAGCGGCGGCTCGCCGGGCCGGGCAATCTCCGGGGTCTGACCGGACATGTGTTCAATGTGGCGACGGATCCGGGGATGCGACGGCGGGGGTATTCGCGGGCGTGCATGACGGCGTTGCTGGCGTGGTTCCGGGAGCGGGGCGTGGGCAAGATCGATCTGCACGCGTCCGAGGAAGGGGAGCCGTTGTACGCGTCGCTGGGGTTCGCGCGGACACCGGCACCGGCGATGCGGCTCACGATCCGACCGTTCGAGTCCGGCTGACAACTCGGCGACGTCCACCCGCCGACCGGATCCCGGCCCTCGACCCACCCGGTCCGGGCCCCGGAATCCGGGCGGCGGGTGGACGTTAGGCTCGTCGGTATGCAGAGCCTGGCGTTGATCGAGAACTGGCCCGTGCCGACCGCCGCGGCAGCCATCGTCCGTGCGGACGGAACCGTCGCCGGAACACGGGGACCCACCTCGCACCGTTTCGAACTGGCCTCGGTGACGAAGCCGTTGGCGGCGTACGCGGCACTGGTGGCGTACGAGGAGGGCGCGATCGAGCTGGACGAGCCGGCCGGACCCGAGGGCTCGACCGTGCGGCATCTGCTGGCGCACACCAGCGGGCTGGCGTACGACGAGCACAGGGTGACCTCGCCGCCCGGCACGCGTCGGCTGTACTCGAACGCCGGTTTCGAGATGCTGGGTGACCATGTGGCGAAGGCGACGGACATCCCGTTCGGCGAGTATCTGCGGCAGGCGGTGCTCGAACCGCTCGGGATGAGCGGCACGGCGCTGGAGGGGGCCGGGTCGCCGGCGCGGGACGGGGTGTCCACGGTGGACGACCTGGTGAAGTTCGCCACCGAGGTGCAGGCACCGCGGCTCCTGGACCCGCGGACAGTGGCGGAGGCGATGACGGTGCAGTACCCGGGTACGAAGGGGGTGCTGCCGGGGTACGGGCATCAGAATCCGAACGACTGGGGGCTCGGGTTCGAGATCAGGGACTCGAAGTCGCCGCACTGGACAGGGAGTTCGTCGTCGCCGAGGACGTTCGGGCACTTCGGTCAGGCGGGAACGTTCCTGTGGATCGACCCGGAGGCCCGGTGGGCGGACGGGCGAGGTACGGGGGCCGCGTGTGTCGCGCTCACCGACCGGGTGTTCGGGCCGTGGGCGGCCGAGGTGTGGCCGCCGTTCACGGACGCGGTCCTCGCCGAGCTGTGAGCTGACGGGGCGACGGCGGAGGTGGTGACGGTGACGGTCAGCGGGGGCCCATCTCCCAGAGCAGCAGTTCCGCGGGAGTCCGTGCCACGGCCTCCAGCCCCTTCGCGTCACTGATCCGCACGGCGTCACCGGGACGGAGGCTCACCGTCACCGGACCGGCACCCCCGTCGCCCTCCTTGCCCCCCTTGCCCCCGGCGACCCCCTTGCTCGCCTTGGCCCCGGCACCTCCGTCGCCCCCCTCTGTCCCCTCTGTCCCGTCACCCTCGGCACCCCGTATGTCGACCTCCCCCCGCACGACATGCGCGTACACAAAGGCGGCGTCCGGTACGGCGGTGCGTTCGCCGGGGATCAGGCGCCGGACGTGGAGCATCGCGGTGGCCTCGGGGAGGGCGTAGGGCGTGGAGTCGGCGATGCCGTGGACGACCTCGTAGAACGGTTCGCCGCCGGGTTCGCGGGGGGCCAGCCACATCTGGACGAAGACCAGCGGGTCGGGGCCCTCGTTGCGTTCGATGTGGCGGACGCCGCCGCCGGAGCTGAGGCGCTGGACGTCGCCGGGGCGGACGACGGAGGTGTGGCCCGTGGAGTCGCGGTGGGTGAGTTCGCCCTCGACCACCCAGGTGACGATCTCGGTGTGGCTGTGCGGGTGTTCGTCGAAGCCGACGCCGGGCGGGAGCCGCTCCTCGTTGCAGGCGATGACCGCGCCGAAGCGGAGGTTGTCGGGGTCGTAGTGGGGCCCGAAGGAGAAGGCGTGCAGGGATTCGATCCCGACCGCCGGGTCGCCCCCCGGGTAGCGCTCGGCGGCGCGCCGTACATCCATCACGGCGTCCACGGTAGCCCGGCGAGGCGGCCGGAGGGGACGCGCGTGGCCAGCACGGTGGACCCGCCGATACGCATGCCCGTCCCGATAAGGCAGTCTTGTCCCGTGCCCGAACCCGAAGTCGGCAAGACCGAGCCCTCAGCCCGCGACATCCACGCGCACGCCGCGACCCTGAAGCGGCTGGAGAAGTCGTCCGGCAGTCTCGCCGCGCAGGCCATCCAGCGGATGGACGAGACCCTGCCGTGGTACCGGGCGATGCCCCCGGAGAACCGTTCGTGGATCGGGCTGGTGGCGCAGGCCGGGATCGCGGCATTCACCGAGTGGTTCCGGCATCCGGACGCGCCGCAGGCGATCTCCACGGATGTGTTCGGTACCGCGCCGCGTGAGCTGACCAGGGCGATCACGCTGCGGCAGACCGTGGAGATGGTGCGGACCACGATCGAGGTGATGGAGTCCGCGATCGAGGAGGTCGCGGCGCCGGGCGACGAGTCGGTGCTGCGCGAGGCGCTGCTGGTGTACGCGCGGGAGATCGCCTTCGCGACGGCGCAGGTATACGCGCAGGCGGCCGAGGCGCGTGGCGCGTGGGACGCCCGACTGGAATCGCTGGTCGTGAACGCGGTGCTGTCCGGGGAGGCCGACGAGGGCGCGGTAAGCAGGGCGGCGGCGCTGGGCTGGAACTCGCCCGAGCATGTGTGCGTGGTGCTGGGCACGGCGCCCGACGGTGACAGCGAGTTGACCGTGGAGGCGATCCGCCGGGCGGCCCGGCACGCGAAGCTCCAGGTGCTGACCGGGGTGCTCGGGGACCGGCTCGTCGTCATCGCCGGTGGCAGTGACAATCCGCTCCAGGTCGCGAAATCGCTGATCGGACCGTATGCGGCGGGGCCCGTGGTGGCCGGTCCGATCGTGCCCGACCTGCTCGCCGCGACCCGGTCCGCGCAGGCGGCGGCAGCGGGGCTGAAGGCGTGCGGGGCGTGGCAGGACGCGCCGAGGCCGGTACTCGCGGACGATCTCCTGCCGGAGCGCGCGATCGCGTCGGACCCGTCGGCGCGCGAGCAGTTGGTGGAGGAGATCTACAGACCGCTGGAAGAGGCGGGGTCGGCTCTGCTGGAGACGCTCAGCGTGTATCTCGAACAGGCGAGCAGTCTCGAAGGCGCCGCGCGGATGCTGTTCGTGCACCCGAACACCGTGCGCTACCGGCTCCGACGTGTGACAGACGTCACCGGGTGGTCACCCTCTGACGTAAGGTCGGCGTTCACGCTGCGGATCGCGCTGATTCTGGGGCGCTTGGCCGACGGGGACTCCCAGAGCTAGCGTTTTGTTGGGGCTCTACAATTCCCCCCGCTGTTCTTCGTCCCTGTCCCCACGGGCGGCCCGTGCCGTCCACAAGAGAGAGTGTGAGTGTGCTCGTACTCGTCGCTCCTGGCCAAGGCGCCCAGACGCCCGGCTTCCTGACTCCCTGGCTCGATCTCCCCGGCGCGGCCGACCGGATCGCCGCCTGGTCGGACGCCATGGGACTCGACCTCGCCCACTACGGCACGCGCGCCGACGCGGACGAGATCCGTGACACCGCCGTGGCGCAGCCGCTCCTTGTCGCGGCCGGAATCCTGTCCGCCATCGCGCTCGCGGAATCCGCACCGGGCACCGACACCCCGTCCGACCCCGGCACCCCGTCCGACCGCCCGGCCGCCCGTCTGGCCGCCCTCGGTATCGGCGCCGTTGCCGGTCACAGCGTCGGTGAGATCAGCGCCGCCACCTTCGCCGGTGTCCTCGACGCGCCCGCCGCGCTCCAACTGGTGCGCACCCGGGGCCTGGCGATGGCCGAGGCCGCGGCCGTCACCGAGACCGGGATGGCGGCTCTGCTCGGCGGCGACCCCGAGACGGTCGTGCCGCATCTGGAGAAGCTGGGCCTGACGCCCGCGAACGTGAACGGCGCGGGCCAGATCGTGGCCGCGGGAACGGTCGACGAACTCGCCGCGCTGGCGGCCGACAAGCCGGAGGGCGTGCGCCGGGTGGTGCCGCTGAAGGTGGCCGGAGCGTTCCACACCCGGCACATGGCTCCGGCCGTGGACACCCTCGCCGACGCGGCCAGGAAGCTGGCCCCGGTGGACCCGGCGATCACGTATGTGTCGAACAAGGACGGCCGGACGGTCGACACCGGCGCCGAGGTGCTGGCGCGACTGGTCGGACAGGTCGCCAATCCCGTCCGCTGGGACCTGTGCATGGAAACCTTCAAGGCGCTCGGCGTGACGGCGCTCGTCGAGGTGTGCCCAGGTGGGACCCTGACCGGTCTCGCCAAGCGCGCCCTGCCCGGCGTACCGACGCTCGCGCTGAAGACCCCCGACGACCTCGACGCCGCTCGCGCGCTCCTTACGGAGTACGCCGGGCACGCCGGGCAGACGGCCTGAGAAGGAGCCCGAGAGCATGTCGAAGATCAAGCCCAGCAAGGGTGCGCCGTACGCGCGCATCCTCGGTGTAGGCGGCTATCGGCCGACCCGGGTCGTACCGAACGAGGTGATCCTGGAGACGATCGACTCGTCCGACGAGTGGATCCGTTCCCGGTCCGGTATCGCGACCCGCCACTGGGCCAACGACCAGGAGACGGTCACGGCGATGTCCGTGGAGGCGTCGGGCAAGGCCATCGCGGACGCGGGTATCACGCCGGAGCAGATCGGCGCGGTCGTCGTGTCGACCGTGTCGCACTTCAAGCAGACCCCGGCGGTGGCGACCGAGATCGCGGACAAGATCGGTACCGCGAAGGCGGCGGCGTTCGACATCTCGGCGGGCTGCGCGGGCTTCGGTTACGGGCTGACGCTGGCGAAGGGCATGATCGTCGAGGGCAGCGCGGAGTACGTGCTCGTCATCGGTGTGGAGCGGCTGAGCGATCTGACGGACCTTGAGGACCGGGCGACGGCCTTTCTGTTCGGCGACGGCGCGGGCGCGGTCGTCGTCGGCCCCGCGAAGGAGCCGGCGATCGGCCCGACGGTGTGGGGCTCCGAGGGCGACAAGTCGGAGACGATCAAGCAGACCGTTCCGTGGACGGACTATCGCGACGGCACCGTCGACAAGTTCCCTGCGATCACGCAGGAGGGCCAGGCGGTGTTCCGCTGGGCCGTGTTCGAGATGGCGAAGGTCGCCCAGCAGGCGCTGGACGCGGCCGGAATCACCGCGGACGACCTGGACGTCTTCATTCCGCACCAGGCAAACATGCGGATCATCGACTCGATGGTGAAGACACTGAAACTGCCGGAGCATGTGACGGTCGCCCGTGACGTGGAGACCACCGGCAACACCTCGGCCGCCTCGATTCCGCTCGCGATGGAGCGGCTTCTGGCGACCGGAGAGGCGAAGAGCGGCGACACCGCGCTCGTCATCGGTTTCGGGGCGGGTCTCGTGTACGCCGCCACGGTCGTTACCCTCCCCTAGGCATCCCGTCCGGATCATCCGGTCCGTACGGAGTCCGCCACACCCTCTGGAAACATACGAAGGAGCGCCGACATGGCCGCCACTCAGGAAGAGATCGTCGAAGGTCTCGCCGAGATCGTGAACGAGATCGCCGGGATCCCCACCGAGGACGTCCAGCTGGACAAGTCCTTCACGGATGACCTGGACGTGGACTCGCTGTCCATGGTCGAGGTCGTCGTCGCCGCCGAAGAGCGCTTCGACGTCAAGATCCCGGACGACGACGTCAAGAACCTCAAGACGGTCGGCGACGCGACCGACTACATCCTCAAGCACCAGTCCTGATCCTCGGGTCTGAAGCCTGCCGCCACCTGGCGGTGGCGCCGCTCAATCCCCCGTAACCGTGGAGAAAGAATTCCTGTGAGCTCGACCAATCGCACCGTGGTCGTCACCGGTATCGGCGCAACCACACCGCTGGGTGGCGACGCAGCCTCGACCTGGGAGGGCCTGCTCGCGGGCCGGTCCGGGGTCCGGCTGCTCGAAGAGGAGTGGGCGGCGGACCTGCCGGTCCGTATCGCCGCCCGGGTCGCCGTCGAACCGGGTGAGACCATTCCGCGCCCGCAGGCCCGCAAGTTGGACCGGTCGGCGCAGTTCGCGCTGATCGCGGCCAAGGAAGCGTGGCAGGACGCCGGTTTCACCGCCAAGGCCGGCGAGGACACCAGCGTCAATCCCGACCGTCTGGGCGCGGTCATCGCCTCCGGCATCGGTGGCGTGACGACCCTGCTCGACCAGTACGACGTACTGAAGGAGAAGGGCGTCCGGCGGGTGTCGCCGCACACCGTGCCGATGCTGATGCCCAACTCCCCGGCGGCCAACGTCGGCATCGAGCTGGGTGCCCGCGCCGGAGTGCACACCCCCGTCTCGGCGTGCGCGTCGGGCGCGGAGGCCATCGGCTACGCCATCGAGATGATCCGTACGGGCCGTGCGGACATCGTGATCGCGGGCGGTACGGAGGCGGCGATCCATCCGCTGCCGATCGCCGCGTTCGGCAACATGATGGCGATGTCCAAGAGCAACGACGACCCGCAGGGCGCCTCGCGCCCCTACGACGTGGGCCGCAACGGCTTCGTGCTCGGTGAGGGCGCGGGCGTGGTCATCCTGGAGTCGGAGGAGCACGCCAAGGCCCGTGGCGCCCGTGTCTACGCGGAAGCGGTCGGCCAGGGCATCTCCGCGGACAGCCACCACATCACGCAGCCGGAGCCGTCCGGCAACGGCATCGCGCACGCCCTGCAGAACCTGCTGGACGCCACCGACCTGAAGCCCGCCGAGGTCGTGCATGTGAACGCGCACGCGACCTCGACCCCGCAGGGTGACGTCGCCGAGGTCAAGGCGCTGCGCAAGGTGTTCGGCGACGACGTCGACCACATGGCCATCTCCGGTACGAAGTCGATGACGGGCCATCTGCTCGGCGGCGCCGGCGGTGTCGAGACCGTGGCGTCGGTGCTCGCGCTGTACCACCGCATCGCCCCGCCGACGATCAACATCGAGACCCTCGACCCCGAGGTCAACGCGGATGTCGTCCGCGGTGAGCCCCGGGTGCTGCCCGAGGGCCGGATCTCCGCGCTGAACGACTCGTTCGGCTTCGGCGGCCACAATGTGGTGCTCGCCTTCCGCACGGTATGAGACACGCCACGGCACATGCCCCGGCATATATCAGGGCATACATAAGGGCCCTCACCGCAAGGTGAGGGCCCGCCTCCGTATTGACCGACGCCCCATCAGAAGGCCCTGCCGGAAGGCCCCATCAGCGGACTCGTCAGACCACCTGATGCAGCCACCGCACCGGCGCGCCCTCGCCCGCGTACCGGAAGGGCTCCAGTTCGTCGTCCCAGGGCTTGCCGAGGAGCTTGGCGAGTTCGGCCTCCAGGTCGGTCTCGCCACGCTGCGAGCGGGCGAGCGCGGCGCGCAGCCGGTCCTCGGGGATCAGGATGTCCCCGTGGATGCCGGTGACGGCGTGGAAGATGCCCAGGTCGGGGGTGGCGCTGTAGCGCTCGCCCTCGGCCGTGGCGCACGGTTCCGCGGTGACCTCGAAGCGCAGCATCTGCCAACCGCGCAGCGCGGAGGCCAGCTTGGACGCGGTGCCTGCCTCGCCCTTCCAGGAGAACTCGGATCTCCAGGTGCCCGGCGCCGCGGGCTGTCTGATCCAGTCGAGGTTCACGCGCGTACCGAGCACGCCCGCGACTGCCCACTCGACGTGCGGGCACAGCGCGCGCGGTGCGGAGTGCACGTACAGAACCCCACGTGTCGTCGTCACCGGGACCTCCAGTGTGGGACGAGGTGCGCCGCTGTCGGCGGCCCCGCGCCCGTGCCGAGCCATTCCTCAAGAACCAAAGAAACCAAACAAGTCAAATAAACCAAAGTAAATGGGACAGATGTGACGTGATGTAATTTAGCGGAACCGAATCAGCGAGGTGACACCGGGTCGGCCGGAGGCCCTGTCGCTGCCGTGCCGGCAGTGACGGGCGCCACAGGGCCGAGGCTACCGTGCGGCGGCGCAAGGAGTGTGACGTACCGTCGGTCCCGAGGCCCGGAAACACCGAGCTTTCACTCTCGGGGACGCCCTGCGGCACCCGGTCGGGGGTGCCGGGGCGGCCTTCCCGGGCACCAGTGTTCGGCGCGACTCAACCCTGGGCGCCGTCAGGACGTCGTGCACTACGACAGAGGGGAGCCGGTATGCGGAACGGCAGTCGCCGCTCAGATACCGCTGTGGCCACGGTGACGGCTGTGGTGCTCGGTGTCGCGGGGCTCAGCGCGTGCGACGCGTTCGGTGGCAACTCCTCCGACCCGGACGGCACAAAACGTTCGGCGACCGCGAAGCCCGCACCGGCCTGGGACCGCAGCCCCACATCGGTCGCGGCGGTCGGCGACTCGATCACCCGGGGTTTCGACGCGTGCACGGTCCTGTCGGACTGCCCCGAGGTGTCGTGGGCGACGGGCAGCGACGACTCGGTACGGAGTCTGGCGGTGCGGCTGCTCGGGAAGTCGGGGGCGGCCCAGCGCAGTTGGAACTACGCGGTGACCGGCGCCCGGATGGCGGACCTGCCCGGCCAGATGCAGCAGGCGGCGGAGCACCGGCCCGGTCTGGTGACGGTGATGGCCGGCGCGAACGACGCGTGCCGGGCGTCGGCGCGCGCGATGACACCGGTCTCCGAGTTCCAGGAGGACTTCGAGACGGCGATGCGCGGGCTGCGGAAGGTCTCGCCGAAGTCGCAGGTGTACGTGTCGAGCGTGCCGGACCTCAAACGGCTCTGGTCCGAGGGGCGCACCAATCCGCTGGGCAAGCAGGTGTGGAAGCTGGGGATCTGTCCCTCGATGCTGGGCGACGCGGACGCCCTGGACGCCAAGGCGACGGCCCGCCGGGACAAGGTGCACGACCGGGTGGTGGCGTACAACAAGGTGCTCAAGGACGTGTGTGCGAAGGACCGGCGATGCCGGTACGACGGCGGGGCGGTCTTCGACTACCGCTTCGGGGGCGATCAGTTGAGCCACTGGGACTGGTTCCACCCGAGCAAGGACGGGCAGTCGCGCCTCGCGGACATCGCGTACCGGACGGTGACCGCGAAGAAGGCACCGGTCGCCTGAGGCCGTAGCCGACCGGCACCGCAACCGCAACCGCCTGACACCGTTGCCATACGAGACCGTAGGCTCGGGATCATGACCAGTGAACTCTTCGGGACGCTTCCCGACGGCACGGACGTGCACCGCTGGACGCTGGAGCGCGGCGGGGTACGGGTGCGGGTGCTGACGTACGGCGGGACGGTGCAGTCGGTGGAACTGCCGACGGCCGACGGCGGGCGGGTGGGCGTGGCGCTCGGGTTCGGCACGCTCGACGGATATCTGTCACCCGCGGGGGCGTACGTGGGCTCGTTGGTGGGGCGGTACGCGAACCGGATCGCGGGCGGCCGTTTCCCCCTGGACGACCTGATCTACGCGCTGGCCCGCAATGACGGCCACAACAGCGTGCACGGCGGTGAGCGCGGCTTCGACCGGCGGGTGTGGGAGGCGGAGCCGGTGGCGCACGGGGTGCGGTTGTCCCGGGTGAGCCCGCACGGTGAGGAGGGCTTTCCCGGCCGGCTGGACGTGTCGGTGACGTACACGCTCGGGGATGGCGGGGCGCTGCGGATCGCGTACGAGGCGGTGACCGACGCGCCGACTGTCGTGAACCTCACCCAGCACTCGTATTGGAATCCGGCCGGGGTGGGTTCGGGGCCCGCGACCGGGCATGAGCTGCGGATCGCGGCGGCGCGGATGACGCCCACCGACGTGGACAAGATCCCGACCGGGGTGCTCGCGTCGGTGGAAGGGACCCGGTTCGACTTCCGGGAGCCGCGGAAGACCGGTGCCGGGTACGACCACAACTTCGTCCTGGACAAGGGGGTGACGTCCGTACCCGAGCCGGTCGCCGAGCTGCGGGATCCGGCGTCGGGGCGGGCGGTGACGGTGGCGACGACCGAGCCCGGGTTGCAGCTCTACACCGGCGATCACTTCGACGGGAACCCGTTCGGGCCGGGGGACGGAATCGCCCTGGAGACCCAGCACTTCCCGGACTCGCCGCACCACCCGGAGTTCCCGACGACGGAGCTGCGGCCGGGCGGGGTGTACCGGTCGGAGACGGTGTACGGCTTCGCGACCGGCTGAACCACGCAGGACCGCGCGGGGTGCGTCACCGGGGCGGAACCCGTGACGCACCCCGCCCGGTTCAGATCTTCACCGTCGCCGTGAGCCTGCGGTCCGCGACCGAGCGGCCCGCCTCGACGGCGTAACTCCCCGCGGCCAGGGCCCAGGCGCCCGCGTCCTCGTTCGCGCCCCCGCCCGCACCCTCGTCCCAGAACTCGAAGGCGCGGCGCGGCAGTCGGATCACGGCTTCGGCGGTCTCGCCCGGGGCCGCCTCGACGCCCGCGAATCCGGCGAGACGGCGAGCGGGCCGCTCCAGGACCGCGCCGGAACCGGGGTCCCGGGGGTCCGGGATGTCCGGCACCTCGGGCGCCGCGTAGACCTGGACGACCTCGCGGCCCGGCCGGTCCCCGGAGTTGCGGACCCGGACCGTGACGGTGACCTCGTCGGGGCCCGCGTCGCCGTCGACGGTGAGCGACTCATAGGTCCAGTCGGTGTAGCCGAGCCCGTGGCCGAAGGCGTACGACGGTGTCGCGCCGGACTTCTCCCAGGCCGGGTAGCCGATGAACACGCCCTCGGAGTAGGAGAGTTCGCCGTCCGTCGGGGTCACGTCGGTGACCGGGGCATCGGCCAGGGCGCCCCAGGTGGTGGGGAGGCGTCCGCCCGGTTCCGCCGTGCCGAGCAGGACGTCCGCGAGGGCCGCGCCGCCCTCCTGCCCGGGGAACCAGCCGAGCAGCACCGCGGCGACCTCGTCGCGCCACGGAAGCTCCACCGGGGAGCCGGAGTTGACGACCACGACGGTGTTCGGGTTGGCGGCGGCGACGGCCCGGACCAATTCGTCCTGGTGGCCGGGGAGCGCGAGGTCGGCGCGGTCGAAGCCCTCGGACTCGACGCGTTCGGTGGTGGCGACGACCACGACCGCGGTGTCCGCCGCGCGCGCCGCCTCGACCGCCTCGGCGATGAGCGCTTCGGGGTCGCGGCGCGGGCCGAGGTGTACGAGCGCGAAGACCACGCCGGGCAGCGGCGGGGTGAACCGCTGGTCGAGGGTGCAGCGCAGGGACACCTCGACGGGCTCGCCCGCCGTGAGCGCGACTTTGCCCCGCTCGGACGGGGACCCGAAGAACGCCTCGAACGGGTCGGACTCGTCGCCCAGGTCCTGAAAGCCGTCGAACAGGACCCGGTCGCCGACGGTGAGCGTGAAGGCGCCGAGGCCACGGGTTCCGAACGCGTGCTCACCGCTCTCGCGCGGCGTGAAGGTGCCCTTGATCTCGATGCTGTGCAGGGTCTCGTACGGGACGCCGTCCGGCAGGTCGTCGCCGAGCCACTGGAGGTGTCCGTTCGGCAGGGAGCGTTCCCCGGTGAGGGTGCCGGACGCGTCGCGGCACAGGGCACGCAGGGTGAACCCCTGGTCGGCGGGGGCGAGTTCGTCGCTCGGGTCGGCGCCGACGGCATAGCTGAGGGCGCCGTCCGGGAACGCGGCGGTGAGGCCGTCGAGCGGTGAGACCACGCGGGCCGGGAAGACGGTCGCGGAGCCGCCGCCGAGCACCCGGGCGTCGCGGGCCGCCGCGCCGATGAGGGCGACGCGTCCGGGGCGCGCGGGGTCCAGCGGGAGGATACGGCGCCCGTCGCGTACCGGCTCATTGCGTACCGGCTCCTGGCCCGGAGAACCGTCGCGTACCGGCTCATTGCGTACCAGGACGAAGGAGCGGCGGGCGATTTCGCGGGCCAGCGCCTCGCCGTCGACGGTCGCGGGCGGCTCCGGGACGACAGGGGCGGCGCCTTCGAGGATGCCGACGCGGGCGGCGAGCAGCAGGACCCGGCGGACCGCGTCGTCCACGGTGGCCTCGGCGACCCTGCCGTCCCGTACGGCGTCGGCGAGGAGGTCGCCGTACACGGTCAGGGGGCCGGGCATGGCCACGTCGAGGCCGCCCTCGATCGCGCCGGTGGTGGAGCGGGCGGCCATCCAGTCGGAGACGTTGAAGCCGTCGAAGCCCCATTCGTCGCGCAACACGCCCTGGACGAGGTGGCGGTGCTCGGTCATGGTCGTGCCGTTGACCGTGTTGTAGGCGGTCATGACGCCCCAGGGGTGGGCGCCGGCGACGATGGCCTCGAAGGGGGCAAGGTACAACTCCCGTAGGGCGCGGGCCGGGACGAGGTTGTTCACGGTGAAGCGTTCGGTCTCGGCGTCGTTCGCGACGAAGTGCTTCACGGTGGTGCCGACGCCGCCGGACTGGACGCCCCGCACATAGCCGGACCCGATGGCGCCGGTGAGATACGGGTCTTCGCTGTACGCCTCGAAGTGCCGGCCGCCGAGCGGGGAGCGGTGCAGATTGACGGTGGGCGCGAGCAGGACGTGAACGCCTTTGCGGCGGGCCTCCTGCGCGAGGAGGACTCCGGCTCGCCGGGCCAGGTCGGGGTCCCATGCGGCGGCGAGCGCGGTCGGTGACGGCAGCGCGATGGACGGGTCGTCGGCGGTCCAGCGGATCCCGCGAACGCCGATCGGGCCGTCCGACATCACCAGCGAGGCGAGGCCGATCTCGGGGAGCGCGGGCAGGGACCACATGTTCCGCCCGGCGAGCAGTCGGGTCTTGGCGTCCAGGTCCAGCGCGGCGAGCGCCGCCTCGACGACGGCCGCGCGGGCCTGGTCACCGGTGCCGTCGTCGCCGGCCTGAGCGCCCTGAGTCCCCTGAGTGCCCTGCGGGGTGACCTCCACCGCCATCGCGGTACCTCCTCATTGAGTACGGGTCCGAGTACGGGTCCGAGTAAGAGTCCGAGTACGGGTCCATGCGGGCTTTCGTCGTCCTCATCCTGCATCGGTTACCTGTAGATCGGTAGTTTTCGTTACGCTTCCGTGATTAAAGGATGCCGTACGGTCCTCAGAGGCGAAAGGGGTGCGGGACATGGCGGCCAGGGCCAGAAGTGAGGCGCGACGCGCGGAGATTCTGCGGGCGACCCTCGAAGTGATCGCCGAGCGCGGATACCGGGGCACGACGCTGGGGGCGGTCGCCGAGCGGGTGGGGCTCACCCAACAGGGGCTGCTGCACTACTTCCCCACCAAGGAGGCGCTGCTCGTCTCGGTCCTGGAAGAGCGCGACCAGTGGGACTCCGTGCCCGACTCGGCGTGGCGGCTCGATCTGCTCGCCACGCTCACCGAGTACAACGCGATGCGGCCGGGCATCGTGCAGACCTTCTCGGCGCTGCTCGGCGAGAGCGTCACGGAGGACCACCCGGCCCGCGAGTTCTTCACCCGCAGGTATGTCGCGGTGCGCGCGAACATGGCGCGGATGCTGCGCGCGGAGTACGGGGAGCGGCTGCCGAGCGGCCTGACGCCGGAACAGGCGGCGCCGCTGCTGGTCGCGGTGATGGACGGGCTCCAGTACCAGTGGCTGCTCGATCCGGAGACGGTGGACATGCCGGCGGCGTTCCGGGCGTTCCTCACGCTGCTGGGCGACAGCGACGGCGACAGCGACCACTGACCGTACTGTCCGTGGCCGCCCGTACGGCCCGACGCGGTCTGGCGGTGGTCCCACGCGTCCCGCGATACTGCGGTCACCCCCCACGCACCGGAGGACCCACGTGACATCTTCGGCCCCGCTCCGCGCGACCTCTTCGACTCCGGTACGCGCGCTGCTCGCCGTCACCGGTGCGGCCCTGCTCGTCGGACTCGCCGGTGTCCCGGTGGCGTCCGCGGCACCCACCGCTTCCGCATCGGCGACCGGGACCGGAACCGGAATCGGGACCGTCGAGGAGGCACGACTCGACCGGGCCGCGCCCCAGGAGATTCTTCGGCGCAGCGGATTCGACTCCGTGGCACCGTCGTTCGTAGGGGCGCTCGGGACGGCGCGTTCGTACGCGGGTGCTGAGCGGGTCGTCCAGCGGCAGGGGGCCCGGCTGTGGGAGCGGGCGGTCGACCGGGCGCAGGGGCGCGGTCCCGCCGGCGGTGATCTGAGCCGGGACGACGACCGTCCGCTGTACTGGGCCCGGCTCGCGATGAGCCGCGAACTGCGCCAGTGGGAGCCGGAGTTCGGGCTGTCCGACGCACGCCGTGAGCGGTTGCTCGACACCCTGGAGACGGCGTCGCGCGGTCAGGACGCGATCCGGTTCCCGCAGGGCAAGTCGCAGAGCAAGGGGATCAAGCGGATTCTGGTGACCGGGTTCGACCCGTTCACGCTGGACCGGGATGTACGGATCAGCAATCCGTCGGGGGCTTCGGCGCTCGCGCTCGACGGCACCGTGATCCGTACGGCGCACGGTCCGGCGCGGATCGAGACGGCCGTGTTCCCGGTGCGCTGGCAGGACTTCGCCGACGGGGAGGTCGAGCGCACGCTGCGGCCGTATCTCGGGAAGGTCGATCTGTTCACGACGATCAGTCAGGGGCGGGTCGGCCGGTTCGACGTGGAGCGGACCAACGGGGCCTGGCGCGGCGGCTTCCCGGACAACGAGACCGTGTCGCGCCGCGAGACCGTGCCGGTCACCGACCCGGCGACGCAGCCTCAGTGGACGACGACCACGCTGCCGTACGCGCGGATGGTGGCGGCGGCGACCGGGCCGTTCCCGGTGTACGACAACACGTCGGTGACGGAGATCCCGGCGGGCGGCAGCACAGCGGTCGTACGTCCGGACGGTCCGACCGAGGGGTCGACGGCACGGGCCGGCGGCGGCGGTGACTATCTGTCGAACGAGATCGCCTACCGCGCGACGCTGCTGCGGGACCGGCTCGGTCTGACGGACCGGCTGCCGGGCGGGCATCTGCACACACCGGTCCTGGAGTTCGGCGCGGGCAACACGGATCCGGCCACGGGGACGGTCACCGATCCCGGGTTCGTACGGAATCGGCTCGACATCATCGCTCAGGTACGGGCGATTCTCACCGCGGCGGCTGATGCGGGGATGTCAGCGGGTACGGGTTCCTGACGGCGGGTTCGCGGGGCCGGCGGGGTCTCGCGCGCCGTCCTGACCGTTCCCTCGGCCGTCTGCGTCATCGCTGTCATCGGCGTCATCGGTGTCGTCGTCCGCCGTGTCCTCGCCGACGAGGTCGCGGGCCATCAGGGTGGCGCCCGCGACCGCGCCCGGCATCAGGAACACCGCGACGAACGGGACCAGGAACGCCAGCGCGAGCGGGGTACCGAAGCCCCAGGCCAGGGACTTGCGGGCGCGCAACAGGGCGAGGCGGGCGCGGAGTTCGACGGAGCGGCGTTGCAGGGCGACGGCGGTGAGTTCCTCGGTGAGAAAGAAACCGGTGACGAGGAAGCCGATGGCCGGGACGACCGTCTGGCCGAGCACCGGGATGAAGCCGAGCGCGAAGAGCAGGATGCCCCAGAGGACGGCGCGGACGACGATACGGAGGCTGTCGCGGCCCGAGATCCACAGGTCACGCCAGAGCGGAAGCCCGGACTCGGGCGCGGTGCCGTCCGGGGACACGTCACGGTCGACCTGCTCGGAGAGGCTCTCGTAGAAGGGCTGGCCGATGAGGAGGGTGACGGCGGTGAAGGTGATCACCGCGAGGAGCAGGGAGAGGGCGAAGAGGACCGCCGTCAGGAACCCGCGGAACAGGCCGCCCCAGGGGGACGACCAGTCGTCGGCGAACGGGGTCGCCCAGCTCACGAAGTCGGCGCCCCACAGGGCCAGTGAGATCAGCGCCGCGCTGTACAGGACCAGGGTGATCAGGCCGGGGATGAGCCCGAACCCGAAGCTCCTGCCGTGTCCGGCGACCCAACGCTGGCCTTTTGCCAGGTACTTGAACCCCACCACGAGATCGCGCATACGGTCACCTTATCCGGCGAGGGCGTGGTGCCGAACCCGTCGGCCCACCAGGGGGTCCGCGGGTCCGGCACCACCGGGATGCCCCGTCGCGGGAGTTGGTTCAGGACACCTTCAGGGTCACCGTGATGTTGCCGCGCGTCGCCTTCGAGTACGGGCATACCTGGTGGGCCTGCTCCAGGAGCGCCTTGGCGGCCGGTTCCTCCAGGTGGGGGAGGGTGGCCGAGATCTCCACGATGATGCCGAAACCGTCGTCGTTCTTCCCGATCCCCACCTTCGCGGTCACGGTCGAGCCGGAGATGTCCGCCCCCGCCCGGCGGGCGACGACTCCGAGTGCGCCCTGGAAGCAGGCGCTGTACCCGGCGGCGAACAGCTGCTCCGGATTCGTACCGACGCCGCTGCCGCCCATCTCCTTCGGCGGGTTCACGACGACGTCGATCTTGCCGTCGTCCGTGGCGACATGGCCGTCACGGCCGTTCTCGGCGGTGGCGACGGCGGTGTAGAGCACTTCGGACTGCTGGATGGCCATGGCTGCGCATTCCTCCTGTGATCCGGTGATCCGTGGTCCGGTGATCCGCCGCGACTCGCGCCCACGTATCGCGTACGTCTTCGTTTCGGAAAGACTTTACCGGATCGCGGAATCCGACCCCAGTGTCATGCCGGCAAAGCCAGGTGCCATGCCAGCAATGCCAGTGCCACGGGAGCACCAAGCACCAGCTAGTCGCCGAGCGCGACGATCATCTTGCCCGTGTTGTCGCCGCGCAGGACGCCGAGGAATGCCTCCAGGGTGTTCTCGATGCCCTGGACCACCGTCTCGCGGTACTTGAGCGCACCGGAGGCGACCCAGGCACCGACCTCCTGGACGAACTGCGGCTGAAGGTCGTAGTGGTCGCTGACGAGGAAGCCCTCGATGCGGCCACGGGTCTGGATGAGGCGGGAGAGGTTGCGGGGACCGGGCACCGGCTCCGTGCTGTTGTAGATCGAGATCATTCCGCAGACAGCGATCCGGCCGCCCTGGTTGAGCTGCCCGATCGCGGCCTCCAGTTGGTCACCGCCGACATTGTCGAAGTAGACGTCGATGCCGTCGGGCGCCGCCGCCTTGAGCTGCTCGTGGACGGAGCCGTTCTTGTAGTTGAACGCCGCGTCGAACCCGTACTCCTCGATGAGCAGCTTGACCTTCTCGTCCGAGCCCGCCGAGCCGATGACCCGCGCCGCGCCCTTCAGCCGGGCGATCTGCCCGACCTGCCCGCCGACCGCGCCGGCCGCGCCGGACACGAAGACCGTCTCGCCCTCCTGGAACTCGGCGATCCGCAGCAGACCCACGTACGCGGTCAGACCGGTCATGCCGAGGACACCGAGGTACGTGCTCAGCGGGGCGAGGTCGGGGTCGACCTTGACCGCCGCCTTGGCGTCGACCAGGGCGTACTCGCGCCAGCCGAGGAAGTGCAGGACGTGGTCGCCCACCTCGACACCCTCGTCGTTCGACGCCACGACACGGCCGACCGCGCCGCCCTGCATCGGCTCCCCCAGCTCATACGGCGCGGCATACGACTTCGCCGCGCTCATGCGGCCCCGCATATAGGGGTCGACGGAGACATACAGATTCCGGACCAGGACCTGGCCGGGGCCCGGCTGCGGCACCTCGACCTCGCGGAGGGCGAAGTCGGACGGTACGGGCCAGCCGTGCGGGCGGCTGATCAGATGCCAGGCCCGTGCGGTGGGCGGAATCGCGGGGGTTCGGGGGGTGGCGGACATGGGGGTTCTTCCTTCTCCTGATGCTTCACCTAATGCTTCACTATATGAAACAACCATGCGCCTGAATATTTCATGTTGTCAAGCAAAGGAGTAGCCTGCTCGGCATGGCCACACGGACGTCACGCACAGACCCGCTCACCCTTGAGGTGGTCGACCTCATCGGCACAGTGGTGGCGCGGTACCACGACGAGTACGAGCGGGCTGCCGCACGGCATGCGCTGACCGGGGTGCAGGCGCGGGTGCTGGGATTGTTGTCACTCGAACCGTTGCCCATGCGGCGGATCGCGCAGACGCTGAAGTGCGAGCCGTCCAATATCACCGGGATCGTGGATCGGCTGGAGAGCCGGGGGCTGGTGGAGCGGCGGCCCGATCCGGGGGATCGGCGGGTGAAGCTCGCGGCGCCCACCGAGGAGGGGGTGCGGCTCGCCCGCGCGTTGCGGGAGTCGCTCGACTTCGCGCGGGAGCCGCTCGGCGGGTTGTCGCCCGGGGAGAGGCTGGTACTGCGGGATCTGCTGGTACGGATGTTGGGCACCGGGCCCGGCTGAAGCCAACTTGCTGAAGCTGACTTGTTCAAGCCAACTCGCTGAAGCCGACTCGCGGGTGACCCGGCGCGGAGCATCGCGCTACGTGCACCACCACAGGAATCGGTCGCAGGTTTGGGTGGGGGTCGGGTCCGGTGCGGGTGGGGTGGGGTCCGAGGCGGGGGGTGGGGTGTCGTTCGACGGGGGTGGGGTGGGGTCCGACGAGGGTGGGGTCGAGGTGTCGGAGGGGGTTTCGCCGTCAGCCGATGGGGACTCCGACGGGGATTCCTTGTCCTTCTTGTCGCCCTTCGCCGACTTCGACGGTGACGCGGAGGACGACGTACCGGAAGGTGCCGGGGGCGACGACGAGCCCGCGCCCGCTCGTTCCGCTTCCGTGCTGCCCGTGGGCGACGGGGTGATCTCGTCCTTCGCTCCCCCGTCCGGCGCCGCCGCGGTGGGGAGTTGGAACGGTGCGTCAATGCCGAGTTCCGCGAGGCTCAGTCCGCCCGCCGCGAGCATGATGCCCGTCGTCACGAAGATGACCCTGCGCCGCTTACGGCGATGCGCCGCCCGGCGACCGGCCCGTGACTTGCGCTCACGGCGTTCTCTGCGCGTAGAACTCGGCCCGTCGGAAGCGTCGGATGCGCCGGAACCATCGCGGTCGTCCGTATCGTCCGCGTCGCCCCTGTCATCCGTATCGTCCGCGTCATCGGACTCGTCGGCCGCGTCTTCCGGGTGCCCGAACTCGCCCCCGTCGCGGGCACGTTGGGATGCGCGGCGCCCGCGCTCACGTTCCGGGCGGGCGTTCGCGGGGGTTCCGCACCCAGGGCAGGCGAGGGCGCCGTTGAGGTGCCTGCGGCACGGGTGGCAGTAGTCCATGAGGCTGGCAGGCTAGGCGCGACGCCGGTCACAGATAAACCCGGAGCTGTGAAAGTTCTGTGTGGGAGTGGCCATTTCGGCGCGGCGCGGGTGCGACGGCGGACAATTGATCCCTTACGTCGCTCATGCGCGGCGCCCGGCCCGGCTCACACCTGACGGACGAGCCGGTCCACGGCCGCCGTACCGGAGCTGTACGCCGCCGTCGCGCCGGAGTGGAATCCGGCGGTCAGGCCGGGGGTGTACGCGGCTGCCGGGCGGGCGGTCGGTCCGGGCCCGTACCCGGGGTTACCTCCGGGGCCGTATCCGGAGTGTTCTCCGGGGCCGTACCCGGAGTGCTGTATCGCCGCCGGCGCCGAGGCGTGATCCGCCACCGGGCCCGAGCCGTACCGCAAGTACGGTTCGGGCCCGGCGGCTTCCCTCCTGGGTCCGTGGAGCACCTGGCCCAGGCCGTTCACCAGGCGCAGGACATCCGGCTGGGGGCGCACCACGAGCCGCAGGAAGCGGCTGGAACTACCGATCTTGTTGCCGCATTCGCGGACCAGAATGCCGTGCTCGTCGAGGAGCCGGTCCCGTACGGTGACGCCGTCGGCGCCGACGGGGAGCCGGACGAAGAGGAAGTTTCCCTGCGAGGGATAGACGGTCAGACCGGGCAGGGCGGAGAGCGTGCGGGTCATCTCCAGACGGTCACGGCGGACGATGTGCAGGCTCTCCAGATACTCGTGGGCGTGCTCACGGAGCATGAACACCACGGTCTCCGCGAAGGAGTTGAGGTTCCACTTGGGCAGCGCGGTCCTGACCTTCCCGGCGACCGCCGGATTGGCAACGAGATAGCCGAAGCGGACACCGTGCAGCCCGAAGTTCTTGCCGAGGCTGCGCAGCACGATCACATTGGGCCGCAGGACGGCCTCGTCGGCGACGCTCGCGTCGGCCTCCGCGTCGGCGAACTCCAGGAAGGACTCGTCGACCACGACCAGGTCCAGATCGGTGAGCGCGTCGAGTAGCGCGAGCACCGAACGCCGCGGCAGCAGCCCGCCGTCCGGGTTGTTGGGGTTGCAGATGACGGCGGTACGGGAGCCACGGGCGCGGATGAACGAGACGAACGCGTGCGGGTCGAGGGCGAATCCGTCGGCCTCGGGCAGCGGGAACATGTCGACGCGCTTGCCGGTCTCCATCGGCTGATCGGTCCACCGGCCGAAGGTGGGCACCGGCACGGCGAGCGAGTCACGGACCAGCAAGTGGTCGATCCAGGTGATGAGTTCGGTGGAGCCGTTGCCCATGGCGACGGTCTGCCGGTTCAGCCCGAGGACCGCGCAGAGTTCGGCGGTCACCGTGTCGGCGTCGCTCGGGTAGTACGTGAGGATGTCCCGCAGCCGTCCGGCCAGGGACTCGAACATGGCGGGCGTCGGGAAGTACGGGTTGCACGGGATACAGAAGTCGATGGGGCCCCGGCTCCCGTCACCCGCCCGTTCCAGCGCGAAGTACGACGGGGTGTGCGCGCCGGTGGTACGGAACAGTGCCGTGACATTGCCGCCGCCGGCGCCGCCGCCCATGCCGTGACCTCCCATGGGGCCTGCCCTTCGTCCGTGGATGGCCCGCTTCGGGAGACCCGGGCCGCCCTTTCATACGGGCCCGGACGACTCCGCGTTCAACGGGTGGGGCGCACGGGGTGGTTGGGCTGTCCGGTGCGGGGTGGGTCGGCGGCTCGCGGTCGGCGGTACCCTGCACGCGACATACGCGATAGGGGACCGTACGGGCTCCTCCGTCCCGACGTTGCACCGCGACCGCCGACGACGGCTGGAAGGTCACCTTGAACGGACACGAGCTGACCGCCTGGCGGTACGACACCGGGCAGCACGGCTGGCTGATCGTCGGCGGGGTCGCCGTCGCGGGACTCGTGGGCCTGGTGCTGTTCCTGCGCCGCCCGGAAATACCGGACAGAGGCACGCGAATACCCTCGACGCTCGGACCGGTCCTGGGAGTCGTGGCGCTGACGCTGGTCGCAGGCGTACTCGCGGGGCGTCTGGCCCTGCTGATCCCGGTGCTGGCGCTGCTCGCCGGGTGGCGGCGCGCGCTGCTCGTACCGATCGCGTTCGTGGCGATGGCATCGGCGGGGTTCGCGGGGGCGATGGCGGCGGGGAGTTCACCCTCGCTGGGCGGGTTCGAGTTCGGTCCGGTGTCCCAACTCCTCACACTGATCGCGCTGTTCGCGGCGCTGCTGGTGGTGGGGCGGGGTGGGGCGTCCTGGGGGCGGGAGCGGGTGGTGCCGGCCGGGGGCGACAGCGCCGAGGGGGCCGGGGCGGGCGACAGTGCCGGGGAGGCCGGGGCGGGCAAGGTGAACGAGGGGGCCGAAGGGGCTTCGGGGGCTTCGGGGGCTTCGGGGGCTTCGGGCTCCGGCGTATCCGGTACGCCTCCGGGCGGCGATCCCGGGTCGGCGCCGCGCACCCAACCATCACGCACCCCACCGTCACGCACCCAACGGTCACGCTCGCAACCATCGCGCCTCGAACCATCGCGCACCCAACCTCCTTATGCCGCACCGTCGTTCGAAGCCGCGCCCCGGGCCGACGCGGGACCGAGTTCCGCGCGCCCCACCGTCGCGAGACCCACCCCGACGCCGACGAGAACCGAGCCGCCCGACCCCGTCACCCCGCCCACCGCCGAACCCACCACTCCCGAACCCGCCACCCCCGAACCCATCGCCTCCGGCCCCACCGTCTCCGCCCGTGCGCCCGGGTCCACGCACCGGGTGCCCGCGCCGTCCGGGTTGACGGGGACCCCGCGAAAGCCGTCGTTCGGGCTCAGTTCGCTGCGGCGGTCGCGGGGGCGCGAGGGAGACAGCCGATGACCACCGGGCACCGACCCCCGTACCGGTGTGAAGGAGCTGACCTCGGGTGAATCCCGACGATCCGCTGCTGGACATCCTCGTGTGCCCGCTCGACAAGGGGCCGCTGCACCTGCTGGTACCGGGCGACGACGCCACCGATCCGGCGGTCCCGGACGTGTCGCTGTACAACCCTCGGCTGCGGCGCCGGTACCCGGTGCTCGACGGCGTACCGCAGTTGCTTCCCTCATCGGGCGTACCGGTGACGGAGGCGGAGCACGAGCGGCTGATGGGTCTGTTGCCACCCCTGTGACGGGTGGTCCGTATGTGGCTCACGGCGACACGTCTCACGGCGACACGGGCGTCCCGTACGCGACGATGGACCCCATGCCCCGTCCCGCACCCGAACCGCCCCGCCGCCCCTTCACCCCCCTGGACTTCCAACTGGTGCTGCTGCGCCGGATGGCCGATCACAACCCGGAACTGGTCGAGAGCGCCCGGCACACGCTCGGTGTCTCCGTCGCCGACATGCGCGAGGCCAACCGCCGTTGGCAGGCCATGGTCCGCTCACCGCGCGCCCGTGGCTCCGCGTCCCGGTACCGCTCGGTCCTCGGGCCGCCCGAGTCGACCGCCGCCCGACGAATCGGGGACCTCGACTGCGAGGCGCTGCTGTGGCCCGTACCGCTCTGGCCCGACCTACGGTTCGAGGTGCTGCTCGGTCCGAACCGTGCCGTGTGGAACGAGTGGCTGGTCCGCGCGCCCGGCGCGCCCGCGCCCGCCCCACGCACCCTGGCCGACCTGGCGCCCTGGTCGTGCACCGTGGACGAGCTGGCCCGCGCCTTCGCCCCGGCCCGCCCGTTGGAGGGCTCGGCGCCCACCCGCTGGGGCCTCGCGTTCACGGCCCTGGACGAGGCGGGGGTACGGCGGCGGTGCGCGGCCGAGTTCACCTGGGGGCTGCTCCAGCGGGTCGCCGTGGACGACGGTCCGGCCCCCGAACCGGACGCGTCACCCTGACGCCCTTCAGCGGCCGGCCGCCCGCAGGATCGCGTCCGCCACGGTCGACGGGGAGCCCGGGTGCAGGTCCAGGAAGAGATTCGGCTCCACGAGTTCGAGTTCCATGACGCGCGGGGTGCCGTCGTCGCCGTCGACCAGGTCCACGCGCGCGTACAGCAGCTCGGGGGCGGGCGCACCGGAGGTATCGGGCGTACCGGGTACGGCGGCCAACGCGTTCGCGGCGACGGCGAGTTCGGCCTCCGTCGGGTCCCAGACGCGGACGCCGGGGTGGGCGACCTTGCGCTCGTCGTAGGCGGTGCCGGGGGCCAGCACGGCACCCTTGCGTATCGCGTGCAGGAAGCGTCCGCCGAAGAACAGCAAGGCCCGCTCGCCGGTGGTGTCGATGCCCCGCATGTACGGCTGCGCCATCGCGGTGAGCCCTTCGGCGTGCATCCGCTCGATGTGCCGCCGCGCGGTGGCCTCGTCGCCGGGTCCGTACCGTGCGGCGAACCGGGCACCGGCCCCGGTGGTCGGCTTGATCACGTACTCGCCGCCGGCGTCCGCCTCGGGGAGGTCCACGGAGGCGCCGGGCGGGAGATAGCGGGTCGGCACCATGGGGATGCCCCGGGCGGCCAGGTCGCCGAGGTAGCGCTTGTCGGTGTTCCAGCGCACGACGGGCGCCGGGTTGGCGAGCCGGGTGAGCGCACCGCACCGCTCGGCCCACGCCACGAACTCGGCGGCGTGCAGGACGTAGTCCCAGGTGGAGCGGATGACCACGAGATCGAATCCGGCCCAGTCGACCTCGGGATCGTCCCAGTACACGATCGCGCTGTCGGCACCCGCCGCGTCCACGGCAGCCGCCAGGACCGGCAGCTCCCGGTCCGCGCTGATCTCCGGATGCGGCCGGCAGGTGGCCAGGGCGATCCGGCGGGGGGCGGGTGCCACGGGGACTCCTCGGGTCGGGGGCGTACGCGGGGTACGGGCGGGTGTACGGGGCGCAGGCTAACAACCCGCGCGCCCCCGGAGCCACGCTTGACCTTGACCTTCGGTGAACCCTCAGCATCGGTGGGGCCGGGCACCCGCCCGGTACGACGGGGAAGCACGGCACGGTACGGCGGACGGCACGTCACAGCGGACGGCACGGTACGGCGGGCGGCACGGGAGGTTCCGGGTGGCGGGGACGGGCGGCGCGCGATGGCTGACGATCGGGGTATTCGCGAAGGCGACCCGGCTGTCCCCGAAGGCGCTGCGCCTCTACGACGACCTCGGCCTGCTGCGTCCCGCCCGTGTCGACCCGGACTCCGGCTACCGCTACTACACGCCCGAGCAGGTGGAGCGGGCGCGCCTGGTGGCGTGGCTGCGCCGCCTGGGCATGCCGCTGACCGGCATCCGCGAGGTGTGCGCGCTGGACGGTCCGGCGGCGGCGGGCGCGGTGCGGGCGTACTGGGCGCGGGTGGAGGCGGAGACCTCGGCCCGCCGCGATCTGGCGGCCTTCCTGGTCGACACGTTGTCGAGAGAGGACACCGACATGACGTCCCCAGCACTGGAACTGCGGTACGCGGCCCTGTCCGACCGGGGCCTGATCCGCGCGAGCAACCAGGACACGGCATACGCGGGCGCCCGGATACTCGCCGTCGCGGACGGCTTCGGACCGGACGGGGCACCGGCGAGCGCGGCGGCGGTCGAAGCGCTCCGGTCCCTGGAGCGGTCCCCGGATTCCGAGCCCGGCACAGGCGCCGACACCGGCACCGGCACCCAGACCGGCACGGGAACAGGCCCCTTCGCGGCCGGGCACATCCTCAACGCCCTTCAGGACGCGGTCGACGCGGCGGTACGGGCGGTCCGTGACACAGCGCACCGACCGAGCGACACGGAGAGCGACACGGAAAGCGACCCGGAAAGCGGCACCACCCTCACCGCCCTGCTGTGGGCCGGCTCCCGCATCGCCCTCGTCCACATCGGGGACACCCGCGCCCATGTCCTGCGCGACGGGCAACTGTTCCGGATCACCGACGACCACACCCTCGTCCAGTCACTGATCGACGAGGGCCGGCTGACCCCGGACGAGGCCGCGTCGCACCCGCAGCGCACCCTGCTCCTCAGGGCCCTGACCAGCGGCGCCACCGGGGCCACCCCTGACCTGCGGCTGCACGAGGCCCGTCCGGGGGACCGTTATCTCCTCTGCTCGGACGGCCTGTCCACGGTCGTCCCACCGGACGGGCTGCGCCGCGTCCTCACGACGGCCCCCGACCCGGACACGGCGGTCCGTTCCCTGATCGAGGAGGCCCACAGGGCGGGTGCCCCGGACAATGTGAGCTGCGCGGTGGCGGATGTCGTGACGCCTACGGTGTGAAGGCACCCGGGTCCGTACCGCGGACAGGAAGCGGCCCCAGTGACATCCCTGAGAACCGGGTGTCCCCCGAGACAGGAGTACGACACGTGTCTTCTCTCTTTCCCGCTCTGGTCGGCGGCTCCACGGACCCCGCGCGGCCCGCACTGCGGTTCGGTGAGCGGGCCCTCGACTACGGAGGGCTCGGTGTCGCCGCCGGACGGGTCACCGCGCAGCTCGCCGGTGCCGGTCGGGGACGGGTCGCCGTCTGGGCCACACCCTCGCTGGAGACCGCCGTCGCCGTGGTCGGCGGTCTGCTCGCCGGAGTGCCCGTAGTGCCGCTGAACCCCAAGTCCGGCGGCGGCGAACTCGCGCACATCGTGTCCGACAGCGCCCCCGACCGGATCCTGGTGGCACCGGGGGTCGAACTCCCGGACGCCCTGGCCGGGTTGGAGCGGCTGGACGTAGAGGTCGAGGTAGACGCCGAGGCCGATGTAAACGCTGAGGCCGATGTCGATGTCACCGGCCGGCCGGCCGAGCGGTTCGCGGGTGAGCCCGACGACGACTCCGCGCCCGCCCTCGTCGTCTACACCTCCGGCACCACCGGACCCCCCAAGGGCGCCGTCATCCCGCGCCGCGCGGTCGCCGCGACGCTCGACGCGGTCGCGGACGCCTGGCAGTGGACCGGCGACGACGTCCTCGTGCACGGGCTCCCCCTCTTCCATGTGCACGGGCTGATCCTCGGCATCCTGGGTCCGCTGCGGCGCGGTGGCTCCGTACGGCATCTGGGCCGGTTCGACACGGACGGCGTGGCAAGGGAGTTGACGTCGGGCGCGACGATGCTGTTCGGGGTGCCGACGATGTATCACCGCGTCGCGGAGGCGCTGCCCAGCCATCCGACGCTGGTGAAGGCGCTGTCAGGGGCGCGGCTGCTGGTGTCCGGGTCGGCCGCGCTTCCGCTGCACGACCACGCGCGCATCACGACCGCGACCGGGCGCCCGGTCCTGGAGCGGTACGGCATGACGGAGACCCTGATGAACACGAGTGTGCGCGCGGACGGTGAACCACGGCCCGGGACGGTCGGCGTACCGCTGCCGGGCGTCGACCTGCGACTGGTCGACGAGTCCGGCGCCGAGATCACCGAGCACGGCCCCGAGGCGGTCGGCGAGATCCAGGTGCGCGGCCCGAATCTGTTCACGGAGTATCTGAACCGCCCTGACGCGACGGCGGCAGCGTTCGACGGCGGCTGGTTCCGCACCGGCGACATGGCCGTGCTCGACGCCGACGGCTATGTCCGGATCGTGGGCCGTAAGGCCACCGACCTGATCAAGAGCGGTGGTTACAAGATCGGCGCCGGGGAGATCGAGAACACGCTTCTGGAGCACCCGGGCGTCCGTGAGGCGGCCGTGACCGGGGAACCGGACGCCGACCTCGGCGAACGGATCGTGGCCTGGGTGGTGCCCGCAGACCCCGAAGCGCCGCCGTCCCTCGCCGAGTTGGCCGCCTATGTCGCCGACCGGCTCGCCCCGCACAAGCGGCCCCGGGTCGTGCACTATCTGGCGGCGCTGCCCCGCAACGACATGGGCAAGATCATGAAGCGGGCCCTCGGTGACTGACGCCGTGTCCCGCAGGGTCTCCGCGCGCGCCGCCGTCGCCCTCGTCGCCGACCCGGGCGGCTTCCACGAACTGCCGGTGCCCGACGGCACGTACGCGCCCGACGGGCCGCTGTCCTGGGAGGGGTACGACGACGCGCGTGCCCGTGCCACGGCCCGTACCGGTGAGAGCGAGTCGGTGGTGTGCGGGACGGCGGTGCTCGGCGGGACGCGGGCCGTGCTGATCTCCTTCGAGTTCGGTTTCCTCGGTGGTTCGCTCGGGGAGCGGACCGGTGACCGTCTTGAGGCCGCGCACGCGTATGCCCGGGAGCGGCGGCTGCCGGTGGTGGCGCTGGTCGCGACGGGCGGCAGCCGGATGCAGGAGGGCATGCGCGCGCTGACCCAACTTCAGCGGGTCGCCCGCGAGTCGGCGCTCACCCGGGCCGCGGGGCTGCCGCAGCTCGCGGTGGTACGGGATCCGGTGACGGGCGGCGGCTGGGCGACGCTCGGCGCGGGCGCGGACGTGATCCTCGCACTGCCGTCGGCGCAGATCGGCTTCGCGGGCTCCCGGGTCCGGCCGCCCGACGCGGACCCGTCGGCGTACACGGCCGAGGCCCAGTTCGCGGTGGGCGCGATCGACGCGGTGGTCCCGGAGCCGGACCTCCGGGAGACACTGGCCGACTGGCTCGCGCTGCTCACGGACGGCGTAGGGGTGGCCGAATCCGGCACGACCGCCCCTGGAGAAGGGGGCGTTGGGCTCCCCGCCCCTCCCCCGCACGCCCTCGGCCGTACCGACCTTCCCGGCACCGGCTGGGACGCCGTCGTACGGGCCCGCGCCGCCGAACGTCCGCGCGCCACCGCCTATCTCGACGCCTACTTCACACGGCGCGTGACGGTGAGCGGGGACCGGGCGGGCGGGACGGACGACGGGATGCTGTGCGGGTTCGGTACGCACGACGGGCGGACGGTCGCGTTCGCCGCCCAGTGCGGTACGGCGACCCGGCCCGCCGGATACCGGACGGCCGCCCGCCTGATCCGGCTCGCGGGGCGGCTGAACCTGCCGGTCCTGACGCTGGTGGACACCCCGGGCGCCGCCAACGACGCGGCGGCGGAACGCTCCGGTGCGGGCGCCGCGATCGCCGATCTGTTCGCGGCGGTGGCCGAGTGCCCGGTGCCTGTGACCACGTTGGTCATCGGCGAGGGCGGCTCGGGCGGCGCTCTCGCGCTGGCCGCGCCCGGCAACACCTGGGCCACACCGGACAGTTACTTCTCCGTGATCGCGCCCGAACCGGCGGCGGCGATCCTCAAGCGCCCGTCAGAGGATGTCCGCCGCACCGCCGACCAACTCCGCCCGCGCCCCCAGGACTTGGTGGACCTGGGCGTCGTACGCGGCATCGTGCCGGGGAGCTGAAGGGGCGGCCCTATGCCCCCCGGACGCCGGGGCGTCCGAACAGAACACCCGAACACGGGCGCAGTTGTTCCCTGGAACAGGTGATCGTCGCTCGGGAGATTGCATGCGTCCCGCGTGAAGCACGATGCTTACGGTGCGCGAGCGACGGGATGCATACCGTTACCGCGACGACTCCCGTCCCCTTGTCCCAAGCGGCGTACGGGAGTTGGTCCCCCTCAGAAAATGTCCCAAGGAGAAGCACCACCATGAACGTCATCACCGATATCCTCGCCGGCCTCATCCACTTCGTCGGCCGGCTGATCTGACGTCACCCGAACCACCCGGGTCCACCGGACCCGAACGGCGGCGCCGTCTCCCCCGGTCCCACGGGGAGGCGGCGCCGCCTGTCGTATCAACAGGGGTTCGGCCAGGGCTACTTCACGCCCACGGCCCGGATGATCTCCTGCGTCACCTTCCCGCCCCGGTCGTCACGGGCCGACGCGCGCAGGGAGACGAACTTGGCGGACGAGGGCACCTTGAGACTCCCCCGCCAGGCCGCCCCTCGCCCGTCGCGGTCCAGGTCGACGGAGGTCCAGGTCCGGCCGTCGTCGTAGGACACGTCGAGCGTGCCGCCGCCGATGGTGCCGGTGCCGGGCGCGCCCTTCACATACTCGGCGTACAGGCCGATGGGCAGCCTGCGCCCGGCGCGTATGTCACCCGAGAGGTCCGTGTCGACGTCGAAGCCGAGGTTGAGCAGCGGCAGGAACGTCCAGCGGTCGTCGGGGGTCGCCGACGAACGGAAGGTCCACTCAGCGTGCCCCTTCGTGGACAGTTTCCAGCGTGCCGGGTCGAGCGTCGTGTCGGTGACCAGCTTGTACGTGCGCTCGGCCGGGTCGGCGTCCCACACGTACGCGCCGGAGCTGATCCGCCGGTCGACCCGCACCCCGTCCACGTACACCTCGGTGACCTGCGTCATCGACGGTTCGCCCCACACATCGCCGAAGCCGGTGTGGTCGGGGCCCGCGTCGCCCCAGCCGGGGGCGTTGAACTGGAGTGTGGCGCCCGAGCGTTGCTGGCCCCAGCCGAGTCCGGTGCCGAGCCAGGGGTGCAGGACCGGCTTGAACCAGTTGAGTTCCGGGTGGCTGCCGCCCCGGTAGGTGACCTGGCCGCTGCGCTCCTCCAGGGCACCGGGGCCGGTGGTCACGGACTCGTGCCAGCGCTGTCCTGGACCGGTGGAGACGTAGTCGGTGCGTTCGGCGGGGAGATCGATCCGCTCCTGGAAGCCGATGCCGATACGGAAGGTGTCGGTGATCGAGTACCGGAACTCGCTGCCGTCGGCGGGCCTCACCGCGTGGAACTTGGTGTCGAGCGCGGCGAGTTGGGACTTCTTCGGCCGGTACGTGAGGTCACCGCGCGGAATGGCTCCCTGGTGGCCGTCGGACAGGTCGTACATGTAGGGCGTGTGGGGGGTGCCGGTGGTGTCGACGCGGCCGTGGGCCCGTGCGGCGGCGATGAGCCGGGCGCCGTCGGCGGCGTTGACGGTGGCGATCTGGAGCGGCCGGTCCTCGCCGGCGTCGGTGCCCCACCAGGCCATCAGCCGGCCGGGCGTGTCATCGGTGACGAACAGGGCCTTGGCGCCCGCGTCCTGCGCTGCCTGGGCCAGATCGGCCTGCTCGGACGCGTCGGTACGGCGCACGACGACCGCCTTGCCCCGGACGTTCCTGCCCTGGTACTGAGCAGGTGTGCCGTCGCCCGCGTCGATGAGGGAGAGTCGGGCGCGGCCCTCGATCAGGGTGCCGCCGGGCTGGACGGTGGCCTCGCCGAGGCGTCGGCCGCCGATTTCGGTGTCCAGGAGCGGCTTGCCGAGCCGCCAGACCGTGCGGTACTCGAAGCTGCCGTCGGTGACCTTGGGGGTGGGCGCGGCGAAAATGCTGTCGTAGGTGAGGGGGACCTGGACGGCGCTGAACAGGTCGGCTCCCCGGGCCTTGCGGTCGTACTCCATGAGGAGTTGGCGGGTCTCGGTGCGGCGGTCCACGTCGGCCGCGATCTCGCGGAGCCCGCGCCCGTCGAGGGTGATCTCACGGTCCCGGTCGAGAACGGTCTCGGGAGCGGCGAGCAGTCCGAGGCCGAGGGAGTCCGTGCCGTGGCTGCCCCGGACATCGAGGAAGGACGCCACGCTGTACGTGCCCGGCTTCAGCCGCAGTTCCAGGGTGCCGGAATCGCCGACCTGGACGGGGAACGGGTCAGTGCCCTGGGCGAGTTGCTGTACGACCAGGCGGGCCGGGGTGCGGGCGCCGTCCCGGTCCTTGACGTGGACGGTGAGCGTGTACCGCTCCTCCTCCTTGACCAGGCCGAACGCGGTGTGCGCGACCGGCTTGCCGCCCGCGCTCGCGACGATACGGCCGCTGGTCGCGCCGACCGGTGCCTTCGCGCCGTCCCCGGTGACGGTGGTGGACGCGGTGCCGTGCGCCGGGACGGTCAGTGTGGAGTCGGCGAGGGTCGCGACACCGTCGGCCGCGCCCTCGGCCCTCAGGCTCAACTCGACCGGTGTGTCAGCCGTGTTGGAGTAGGTGAGGGTGCGGGTGACGGGCTTGTTGTCGGCGTAGGGCCAGGTGTAGGCGCCGAAGTCGGCGCTGCCGGTCGCGGTGACCGTGGCGCCGACCGCGTCGGGAACGCTGACCCGGCCGGCACCCAACGCATAGACGGAATCGGCGAGTTGCCTGGA
The DNA here is from genome assembly GCF_042886315.1 of Streptomyces sp. NPDC058001. NCBI lineage: Bacteria > Bacillati > Actinomycetota > Actinomycetes > Kitasatosporales > Streptomycetaceae > Streptomyces > Streptomyces sp. NPDC058001. The sequence goes on along the minus strand of NZ_JBHVQT010000002.1, from coordinate 649,846 downwards.
CGTCGACATCAGGGCGTCCTTGAGCATGGCGCCCGTCCAGTCGGGGTGCTTCTCGGCGAGGAGCGCGGCAACGCCCGCGACATGCGGGGTGGCCATCGACGTACCGCTCATCGTGGTGTAGTCGCCGGTGCCCTCGGCCAGGCGGGAGCGGGCGGCGAGGATGTCCACGCCCGGTGCGGACAGGTCGGGTTTGAGGGCGCTGTCGCCGAAGCGGGGGCCCTGGCTGGTGAAGTAGGCGGCCTCGTCGGCGGAGTCGACGGCGCCGATGGTCAGCGCGGAGTCGGCGGCGCCGGGCGAGCCGATGGAGCCGGGCGCGCCGGTGTTGCCGGCCGCCACGACGAACAGCGCGCCGGTCTCGGCCGACAGGGTGTTCACGGCCTGCGCCATCGGGTCGGTGCCGTCGCTCGCCTCCTGCGAACCGAGGCTCATCGACACGACCTTGGCGTGGATGTCCCGCGCTGCCCACTCCATCCCGGCGATGATCTGCGACTCGGAGCCCGAGCCCTCGTCGCTCAGGACCTTGCCGACGGCGAGCGTGGCACCGGGCGCGACACCCTTCTCCTTGCCGTCGGACGCGGCGCCGCTGCCGCCGACCGTGGAGGCGACATGGGTGCCGTGGCCGTTGCGGTCGGCGACCTCCTCGCCCTCGATGAAGCTCTTGGTCTCGCTCACCCGGTCCGTGAGGTCCGGGTGCCCGGTGTCGGCGCCGGTGTCGAGCACGGCGACCTTGACGCCCTTGCCGGTGAGGCCGGCCTCCCATGCGGCGGGGGTGCCGATCTGCGCGTTGCTCTCGGCGAGGTCGGCGGTGACGCGGGCGTCCAGCCAGATGCGGTCGATGCCGGCAGCGAAGCGTGAAGTTCCCTCGGCCCGTGTGCTGTTGGACGTGTCGCTGGTGACCGTGGACCAGAACGTCCGGTCGCGGTCAGCCCGCAGCGCGGTGCCGTCGACGCTGGGCAGCGGCCGTACGCGCTCGGCGCCATGGGGGACGGTACGGGATTCGCGGGGCGTGTTCTCGCGGTAGGTGACGATGAGGGGGAGGCCGCCGGAGGTGTAGCCCTGGCGGATCAGCGCGGTCACCTCGAACAGCCGCCGGTCGAGGGTGCCGGCGTCCAGATACGGCAGGGCCTCGTCCGGTACGACGGTGACGGTGCCGCCGGAGACCTGGGTACGGACCGCGCCGGTGGCACCCTTGGGGCGGTCGACGGTGACCGCCTTTCGGCCGCCACCGAGTTCCGTGACGGTGACCTTGTCGCCGGTGACGAGGGTGACGGTGTGCGTGGCCTGGGCGGCGGGGGTGGCCGCCGGCCGTGCGGGGGCGGGGGTGGCCTCTGCGGTGGCCGTGTTCGCCGGGAGCAGGACGAGCGCGAGTCCGGCCGACAGCAGCCCGGTCGACAGAAGTCCGGCCCCGCGTCTCGCGGAAGCTCGTGTCATGGGTCCCTCTCTTCGTCCGGCCCGGGAGGGAGTGCTCCCGGGTGCTGCGACTGAGTGTCGGGTGGCCCGTGTTGCGGGAGTGTTGACGGGGACTGGCGGGAAGGTGCCCTGGCGGCTTCCCGCCAGTCCCGGTTCCGCGGACATGCGCAAGCGCCGCCTGGGACAATACGGTTGACTTCGCGAGGACCTTGCGACGGGTGCGGTACGGGGGATGCATGGACGAGTTGGTGGAGTTCAGGACCGACGACGGGGCGAGGATCGTGGTCGCGGCCCCCGATGACGGCTCGGGCTCCCGCCTGGTCTCACGTGACGACGGCCCGGCGCGCGCGACCCGCACCTTCGAGGCGTCGCTCGCCGGAGCGCGGGCCGCGGCGGAGGCGGCGCTACGGGTGTTCCGCGACGGGGTACTGAAACCGGACACCGTGGAGATCGAGTTCGGCGTCCGTATGACGGCCGAAACGGGAGCGGTGTTGGTGAAGGGCTCGGCGGAGGGCCACTTGGTGGTCAAGCTCGCGTGGTCACCAAGAACGCCTGACCGAGCCGATACGGCTCCGCCTCGGACACCGGAACCCGACACCACAGGACCGGACACCACGGGACCGGACACCACCGGGCAGCCCCCGGAGGCAGCGGCAACTCCATGACCCGCGAGGAAGCCTTCCGGCCCGACGACGGCCCCCGAGGCAAAGGCGGTCCCGACCTCGAAGACGCACCGCGCATCCCGGCGGTGGGCACCCCCGCGGCGGGCGTCGGTGGTGCGGGGGCCCGGGGGGCGGCAGCCCCTGAATATCCGGTCAGGCCCCACGCCCAGTGGCACGCTCGGGTGGACTGTGGCCGTGAGGTGGGCGCCGGGTTCCTCGTGTCCGCCCGGGAGGTCGTGACCTGCGCGCATGTCGTTCAGGGCGCCGAGGAGGCCGGGGTCACCGTGACCTTTCCGCAGGCCGCCGGGCTCGGTCCGCTCACCGCGACCGTTGTCGCACGCGGCGACTGGGGTGGCGGCGACACCGACTCCGGCGACCTGGCCGTCCTGGAACTGGAGCGTGACGTACCGCTGGAGCACGCCGAGTTCGCGCCGCCGGACCACGGCTACGGCGATCCGCCCCGCAAACTCCTGGTCTACGGCTTCCCCGCCCGCTACGACGAGGGCACCCTCGCCGAGTACCGCACCACCGGCGCGCAGCGCATCGCGGGCGAGTGGATCCAGCTCGAAGCCTGGAACGCGCACGGGCAGCCGCTCGCCCCGGGATTCAGCGGCGCCGCCGCCGTGCTCGCCGACACCGGCCATGTCGTCGGCATGGTGTCCGCCGCCGCGGGTGACAGGGCCGTGCGCAACGGCCGGATGCTGCCCGCCGCCGTGATGGCCCGCTCCTGGTCCCGGCTCGGCGAACTCATCCCCACACACGGCTTCGACCGCGCCGCCAAGGAGTCCCTGCGTGAGCTGGTCAGCGCGGCCGAGACCGCGGGCGTCGAGTGCACCCCCGACCAGTTGTTCACGGAGTCGGTCGACCCGGTCAGCGGACCGCCGCTCCCGCCGAACGGGTTCCCCTCGCTGTGGGCCGCCGCCTGGTACCTGTTCTGGGAGGTGGACGACGCCCAGGCCCCGAACCGGTTCGCCGCCCGGCTCGCGGACTTCGTGGAGGACACGACGACCCGGCACGCCCTGCAACGCTGGCCGGCGCGCGAGGGCCACGTACCGCCGCACCGGCACCCCGCGCCGCCCGCCACCGCCACCGCCACCTGGTCCCCGATCGTCGTGGAGCTGGAACGCAGCGGCGCGGGCCGGGGCCATCTCCTGGTCGAGGTGTCCGCGTACCGCGACGGACAGCGCCGTGTCATCGGCAACCGGAGTCTGCCCAAGGCCCGGGTGCGCGGGTACGTCGCCCAGCGTGTGGACGAGGCGTTCCATGAACTCCCGCACGGCGCAGAGGTGTTGATCGCGTTCGTGCTGCCCAGGGAGTTGCTCAGCCAGCCCGTGGAACAGTGGCCGCGCGGCGAGGACGACCCCAGCCCGATCGGCTGTCTGTACCCGCTGGTCGTGATGGACCGGGACCGACGCCGCAAGGGCGGGCTGCAACACGGGCTGCTGCGCAAGTGGGAGTCCCTGGACGGGCGGACGGCGGCCGATCTGTACCGGGTGGAGTGCGGCAGCAGCGAGGACCAGGGCCGGCTGACCGTACGGCTGTGGGAGGACGGCCAGATGATGGGGTTCACGGCGCCCCCGAAGTCGGCCCGGATGAAACGGCTGTTCTCGGCCGGGCTGAACGGCTCGGTACCGGTGATGCTGTGGCCCCGTACCGGCTGCGGCGGCGACCACGACGACGGGGAGCCCTGCACCGGGGGCGCGTTCCTCGACTCGCTCGTGGACTACGTACAGCGACTGCCACCGGCCGAACTCCCCCTGCACATAAGGACGTTGCGCAAGGCCGTGTATCTGTCGCCCGAGCCGGACGAGCACTGGGCGCGGGACCTCACACTGCTGTGGGAGGACCCCCGGTGCTTCCCGGAGACGCCGGGACACGCACGCTCACCGGTCGGCTGACCGGGTCGGGCGCCCCACCGAATCCGACTGAACCCGACTGAATCGCATCGAATCCGACCGAGGAGAAGCGGAACCCATGTCCCTGTGGCCCGTCTACACCGGCACCAGCGAGCCGCACGACGGCATCGAGCGGCTGCCCGAGCCGCCGCCCTGGCGCGCCTTCAACGGCGGGCCCGAGCTGGAGACCCCGGCGGAGGAGAGCGACGAGGCGGCGTCGTCGCCGGACCGCGCGCACCGGGCCCGCACCTACCGTGCGACGCAGCAGAGCGTCGACCTGGTCAACGCCGCGCTGTATCTGCGCCGCCCGCTCCTGGTGACCGGGCCGCCGGGCAGCGGCAAGTCGTCCCTCGCCTACGCGGTCGCCCGCGAGCTGCGGCTCGGCCCTGTCCTGCGCTGGAACATCACCAGCCGCTCGACGCTCCACGACGGCCTCTACCAGTACGACCCGCTGTCCCGGCTGTACGCGGCCAGGGACGCGGCGGCCCGGGACAGAAAGGGAGTGAGGGCGCGGGACACGGCCCGGGATCCGGCGGCGAACCTCCAGGACCATCTGCGCCTCGGCCCGCTCGGCACCGCCCTGCTCCCCTACCGGCGCCCCCGCGTCCTGCTCATCGACGAGGTCGACAAGAGTGACCTGGACCTGCCCAACGACCTCCTGAACGTCCTGGAGGAAGGGCAGTACGAGATCCCCGAGCTGGTACGGACGGCGCGGCACACCGCCGAGGCCGAGGTGATGGTGGACGGCACGGACGACCGGGTGCCGGTGGCGCGGGGGCGGGTGCGCTGCCGGGCGTTCCCCTTCGTCGTGATGACGAGCAACGGCGAGCGGGAGTTCCCGCCCGCGTTCCTGCGCCGCTGTGTGTCGCTGCGGCTGCGCCGGCCCCGGGACGCGCACCTCGAAGAGATCGTCCGCGCGCATCTGGGCGAGCCCGACGACTACGCCCGCTCGCTGATCGGCCACTTCGTCAGCCGCGGCTCGGGCGGTGAACTCGCCACCGACCAGCTTCTGAACGCGATCTACCTCACCGGCGCCGCGGGCCTGACCGGCGCGTCCCGGGACGACCTGGCGGACCATCTGATGCCGTATCTCGGCCACGGCCCGGACGACGATGCCCTCTAGCCCGGACACCCCGCCGCCCACCGCCCAGTTGGTGGACCTCCTCGCCCGCGCTGGCGACGGGACCCGGATGGGCGCCATCGAGCTGGCCGAACTCCTCTGGCTGGCCCGGCACATCCAGGCCCCGGCGGACCCGGAGCCGCCGCCCGTAGCGGACCCGGATCCGGATCCGGTCGCTCCGCTCACCTCGCCGCCCGCCGGTCCTTCCGTGACCGCACCGAGCCCGACGTCCCCCACATCCCCGCCCCCGCCCGCACTCCCCCACGACGAGGGCCGCGTACCGCTCCATCTCCCGGCCCCCGCACCCGGGGCCGAGGGCGCGGGCTTGGGCGGGACCGTGGCGCGGGCGTCGCTGCTGGCGCCCGCGCCGCCGATGCTGGCGCGTCCGCTGGCTCTTCAGCGGGCGTTGCGTCCGCTGGCGCGGCGCGTACCGTCGCCCCTCGGCCGGGAGTTGGACGAGGAGGCCACGGCGGACCGTATCGCGCGGCTGGGCGCCGGGCCCGAGTGGTGGCTGCCGGTCCTGCGCCCCACCCGGGAACGCTGGCTGCGCCTGCATCTGGTGTACGACGCCGGACCGACGATGCCCGTCTGGCGCCCCCTCGTCCGCGAACTGCACACGGCCTTCGCCCAGTCGGGGGCCTTCCGCACGGTCGAGCTGTACCGCGCCGACGCCGACGGCACCGTACGCGGACCGCTCGGCGCGCCCGCCCCGGTCCCGGCCGACGGCCGCACCGTCACCCTGCTGATCAGCGACTGCATGGGCCCCCAGTGGTGGGACGGGCCGGCCGGCGCCCGCTGGTACGGGACCCTGCGCCGCTGGGCGGCCCGGCTGCCGCTCGCCGTGCTCCAGCCGCTGCCCGAGCGGCTGTGGCGCGGCACCGCGCTGCCGACCGAGGCGGGCCTGCTGACCGCGCCGGGACCCGCCGCCCCGTCCGCCGCGCTGACCTTCACGCCGTACGATCCGGTGCCGACCGATACCACCGGGCCGGGCAGTCCGGCAGCGAGGACCGACGGAACCCTCCCGCTCCCCGTCCTGGAACCGTCCCCCGTCTGGCTCGCCCACTGGTCGGCACTGATCGCCGACCCGGGTGGCGCCCAACTGCCGGGCGCCGTGGCCCGATTGCCGCGCCGTCCCCTACCCTTCGCGGCGGACGACCCGACCCGCGAGGACGTGACGGCGCTGTCGGCGACCGAGCTGGTGGGCCGGTTCCGTGCCACGGCCTCGCCCGAGGCGTTCCGGCTGGCCGGCCATCTCGCCCTGGGAGTACCCCGGTTGCCGGTCATGCGGCTGGTGCACGCGGCGATCGAACCCCGCCCGCGCCCGCAGCACCTGGCCGAGGTGATCCTCAGCGGCATGCTCACCAGCGAGGCACCGCACGGCTCGTACGCCTTCCGGCCCGGGGTGCGCGGCCTGCTGAAACGCTCGCTGCCGCGCAGCAGCCGGGACCGTACGGCCGCGCTGCTCGCGGAGGTCGGCGCGCTGATCGACGCGCGGGCGGGCACGGCGGCGGGCGACTTCCGCGCCGAGGCGCCCGCCGTGGGCGGTACGCCGGGGAACCTGGCGGGGGCGCCGATCGCGACGGTGGACCCGGAGAGCGTCCGGGAGATGGCGGGTACGGGTGCGGGGGCCCGGCCGCCCGGTGAACTGATCGGCGGGCGTTACCGGTTGGAGCAGCGGCTGCGGCCCAGCGGCACGCTGTGGCTGGCCCGGGACACGGAAGCGGAGGAGGACACGGACCGGACGGTCGTGGTGCGGCTGCACACACGGTTCGGGCCCGAGCGGACCGAGAGGTTCCGGCGCGCGGCAACCGCGCTCACCCGCCTGCGGCACCCGAATGTGGTCACCGTCCTCGACCACGGCGTACACGGCGATGTGCCGTATGTCGTGATGGAGCACGTGACCGGAATTCCCCTCAACGCCCTTGCGGCGCCCAGCGGTTACCTCCTCCCGCCCCGCCTTCTCGTCTCGGTCGCGAGCGGCCTGGCGCGGGCCGTCGAAGCCGTTCACGCGCGCGGCGTCACCCACGGCAGCATCGGCATGACCCGCGTGATCCTGCTGCCCGACGGCACGGCGAAGCTCACGCACTTCGACGTGGGGCACACGACCGGTACGGCGGGGCGGGCCGAGGACGAACGCGCGCTCGGGCAACTGCTGATGTCCCTGGCGTCGGGCGGCGCGAGAAGGGACCTCTCCGTAGGGGACTCCCGGCCCTCCGCCCTGCCGCCCCACCTGTTTGAGCCCTTCATCCGCGCGATCGCCGCCGCCCACGACGGCGAGCCCGAGGGTCTGGCCCGCCTCCAGGACCCCGAACTTCCGCGTCTCGCCGAGGAGTCACCCAGCCTGTGGTACTCGCTTCTCGGCCCTGTCCGGGTGTGGCGGTCGGGGCCGGAGCCGGAGCCCGCGGTCCTGGACCGTCACACGGCCACCGAACTCAGGCCCCTCATGTGCCAGTTGCTGCTCCGCCACGGCACCCCGGTCACACAGCGGGAACTCCTCGACGGCATCTGGGGCTCCCAGCGCCCCCCGCACGCCGAGGCCGAACTCGGCCGGCTGGCGTCCCGGCTCCGTACCGCCCTCGGCCCCGGCACCGTGGCCACCCTCCCGGACGGGTACGCGCTGCATGCCAGTACCGCCGAGGTGGACGTGGTCGCCTGTGACGTCCTGGTGGCGCGGGCGAAGGAGGCACGGGAGCGGGAGGAGCCCGCGGAGGCACGGGAGTTGATCGGCTCCGCGCTGGACCTGTGGCGGGGCGAGCCCCTGGACGGCGTATCGGGCCCGGCCGCCCAGTCCGCCCGCACCCGACTCCGCCAACTACGCCTCTGGCTGCTGCGTACCCGAGCCGAACTCGACCTGGAGCTGGGCCGGTTGGAGGAGGCCGCGTCGGACCTCGTCGGCCTCCTGGCGGACCACCCGTCCCGCGAGGACTTCTGGCGCCTGCGCATGGTCGCCCTCCAACGCCTCGGCCGAATCGCCGAAGCGCTGGACGCGTACGAGGAGTTCCAGCTACTCGGCGGCCCCACGGTCCCGGCCATCGAGGAACTCCACCGCGAACTGCTGGAAACCCTGGAAGCCGAGGAGGCGACAAGAGCGGCGGAGTCCAGAACGACGGGCCATTCCCCGCCACTTCCCGAGACCACCGACCCCGACGAAGACTCGGCTTCCCCGGCAAACTTCGCATGGGGCGAGACCACCCCGCCCAGCGAAACCCCCGAGCCCAACGAAAGCGCCGCGCCCCCCGGAGACACGACACCCCCGGAATCCACCGACCCCGGCGAGGTCACCGACCCCAGCGCTTTCCGCGAAGGCACCGCACCTGACGAAGGCATCGAGCCAAGCGAAGGCACCACAACCAGCCAGGCCACCAGCCCCAACGAAAGCACCACACCCCCCGAAAGCACCACTCCCCGCGAGGCCACCGAGCCCACCGAGCCCACCGAAAGCACCGCCTCCCCCGAAGGCGCCGCGCCCAGCAACCCCACCCGCACCCGCGCCTCCGTAGTCTTCGAATTCGCCGACGAAGAACCAGAATTCACCCTCGGCGAAGAGGCCGCGGCGGAACTCGCCCACGCCCTGGGCCGTGTCGTAGCCCGCCTGATAGAGGAAAGCGGCGTCGACCCGAACGCCGTGGAGCGCATTTCCCGCCTCTCCGGATTCGCCCTGTTCACCGAGGTGGACGTCGATGTGCTGCCCCTCCTCAGGACCGTACTGGCGCGCCTCACCGATCTCCTGGCCGAGGAAGAACTGCCCCGGCTGCGGGTCACCTTCTGGCACACCGTCCGGCTCACCGACACGAACCTGCCGGGCTACCGCACCCTCCAGAGCCGCCTCGAATCCGCCCTGGCCGGCGCGCTGGTCGGGATCTCGCGCCCCTTCCACGAACAGCTCATGGCATCGGGCGACGACACCGCCGCCGAGTTCCAGCCGCTGTACCGCCAGCCGGACGACCCCGAACCCACCTGCTGGTACGCCCTGCTCGGCCACGAGCGGCCGGGACAGGCTCACGCACCCGTCCACTGGGCCGAGGTCCAACTCTCGCTCCGGGCGGGCGGCCCCAAGGCGTTCACCTGTTACGCCAAGCTGGACTGGCGTTTCAACGATCCGGACGCCCACACGCCGTTCGAACCGGTGGAGTTGCCCCAGCTACTGATCCACCGGCTGCGCAGGGAAGCCCTCGACGTCACGCGCCGGCTGCCGTCCGAGCGGGTCGGCGAGGCGCAGGGCAGGCTCCGCGACCGGCTGCTGCGGCTGGCCCCGCCGGGAGTCTCGCTCCGGGGCCGCACCAGCCTGACCCCGGGGCTCACCACCCCCACACGGCCCTGGACCCCGGGCAGCCCCGTCGCGGACGCGCTGACGGCCGTCGACTCGCTGATCCTCGGCTTCGACGGTCCGGTGACCCAGCTGTACTCACGCGACCAGGCCATGTCGGCGGCACGGGAACTCGCCGCGATCCTCGTGGAGTACCGCGACCCGTCCGCCGCGCTGGACGGCGTACCGCTGATCGATCCGGGCATCGAGGGGACGGAGGGGTCCGTGCATCCCCTGGACGTGTTGCGCCGGTTCGCAGAGCACGCGACAGCCGAGGACCTGCGACGGCGCCTCGACGCGATCGAGGCGAGGGCCACCCGCAACACCCGCCCCTCCGTCCGCCTCCGCGAACTGCTCGGGGTTCTCAACGGTCAGGGCATCCAGGTCGCGGTGGTGGGAGACACTTCGCAAGAGGCGATGAACCAGGTCCTGGGCCACCGCGACACGGCCCTGGCCCTGCGCGCGGGCGGAATCCACGGGCGCACGGACGATCTGGGGCTGCTGATGCCCGACCCCGACTGTCTGCGCCGCGCCCTGAGCCGGCTCGGGACCCGGCCCGACCGCTGTGTCATGGTCGCCGGTTCGGTCGCCGAGGCCACCGCGGCCCGCTCGATCGGCCTGCCGTTCGTCGGTCTGGCCCGGTTCGAGGCCGACCGGCAGCGGCTCATGGCGGCCGGCGCCATGGACACGGTCAACTCCCTGGACCCGCTGGTGAAGGCGGCCAGCACGTACTGACCGCCTGCACTGACGTCTACGCCTCCGGGTTCCGCGCGTCGTACCGGGCGAACCGGCGCCACACCAACCCCAGTACCGCCACCGCGACCACGCACGCGATGCCGCCGCCCGTGACGGCCACCGTCGGGTTCGCGAGGTCGCCGACCGTACCGGCGAGGAAGTCGCCGAGCCGGGGGCCGCCCGCGACGACCACGATGAACACGCCCTGCAACCGGCCCAGCATCTCGTCCGGGGTCGCCGCCTGGAGCATCGTCGAACGGAACACCATCGAGATGGTGTCGGCGCATCCGGCGAGCGCCAGGAACAGCAGCCCCAGCCAGAGGTTCCGGGTCAGTCCGAAGACGGCGACGGCCGTACCCCAGGACGCGACGGCGATCAGGATCGCGAGGCCGTGCCGGCGGATCCGCCCGAGCCAGCCCGAGAACACGCCGCCGAGCAGCGCGCCGACGGCGGGCGCGGCGACCAGCAGCCCCGTCGTCTTCGCGTCGCCGCCGTACCAGAGGACGGCGACCGCGGGGAAGAGCGCCCGGGGGTGGGCGAGCACCATCGCGCACATGTCGGTGAAGAACGTCATCCGGATGTTCGGCCGGGTGGCCAGAAACCGCAGCCCGTCCAGGACGGAGGCCCGCTTGCCGCGCTCGGCGGCGCCGTCCGGCTTCATCGACGGCAGCCGCCACATCGCGTAGAGCGCGGCAGTGAAGGCGATCGCGTCGATGGTGTACGTGACCTGGTAGCCCCAGAGTCCGACGACGAGGCCGCCGAGCATGGGGCCGACCATCGCGCCGGACGTGGTGGTGATGGAGGAGAGGGCGTTCGCGGCGGGGAGGTGCTCGGGGGCCAGGAGGCGGGGGATCATCGAGGACCTGGCGGGCAGGTTGAGGGCCCCGCAGACGGCTTGCAGCGCCACGATCCCGTACAGGAACGGCACATGGTGGAACCCGGCGAACGCCGCCACGGCCAGCGCGACGGACAGGGCGCAGGACCCGGCGGCCGAGTAGAGGCCCAGCTTGCGGCGGTCGACGGTGTCCGCGACGGCTCCCCCGTAGAGGCCGAAGACGACGAGCGGAACCAGCGAGAACAGGCCGACCAGGCCGACCGAGAAGCTGGAGCCGGTGATGTCGTACACCTGGAGGGAGACCGCGAGCGCGGTCATCGCCTGCCCGGTCCAGGAAATGGTGTTGCCGAACCAGAGGCGCCGGTAGTCCGTCGAGATCCGCAGGGGCGTGAGGTCGGCGAGGATACGGCGCCGGGGCGGGCGGGGCGGCGATTCGGGGGTGGCGCCAGAGCCGGTGTCGGCGGCGGCGCCGGAGCCGGTATCGGGGGCGGCGCCGGATATCGGACCGCCGTCGTCCGACCCGCCCTTGCCTTCGTCTGCGTCTTCGGAGGTCGTCCTGGTCACAGGGGATGCTAACAACGCCCTCCCGAACACCCCGCGCCGGTCGCGCGGGCACCACCACACGCCGGTCGCGCGCGCCATCTCCCCCGCCTTAGTTCCCCTCCCCTTCACTCGCCCTCGCCCCGAACACCACCCACTCAGCGGCACACGGCCCCCCGCCCGGCGCATCCCATGGTGCGGCGACACGCCGAGCACCGCACGATCGGAGTCAGGGCCCGCCGACCGGGGGCCCCGCACGATCCGTGCTCTCGGGAGGTTCCGCCATGACCACCAACGCCAGCCTGGAGCAGTTGCGCCGGTGCCATCTCGCGGTGGACCTGGGCGCCGCGCGGACCCGGGTGTTCGTGAAGGGCGCCGGTCTCGTCGTGGACCAGCCGAGCGCCGCCGCCGTCAACACCCGCACCGGCGCGCTGATCGCGGTCGGCGAGTTCGCCGAGCGCATGACCGGCCGGACACCCGCGTACATCCGGGTGGTGCGTCCCGTGTCGGGCGGCTCGGTGGTGCACATCGAGATGGCGCAGCGGATGCTGCGGCATCTGATCGGCGAGAAGCTGCGCCGTGCCCTGCGCCGCAAGCCGTGGCTGCGGGCCGCCGCCTGCACCCCGCACGACGCGGACCCGCTGGCGCAGCGCGCGACCGTCGAGACGCTGGTGGGGCTCGGCGCGCGCCGCGTGGAGCAGGTGGACACCCTGATCGCGGCGGCCGTCGGCTGCGGAATGCCCGTGGAACGCCCCGAGGCGACGATGATCCTGATGTGCGGCGCGGCCACCACGCAGGTCGCGGTCCTGTCGCTCGGTTCGATCGTGACGGCGCAGCGGATCCCGGTGGGCGGCGAGGCGATCGACCACGCGATCGTCCAGCACCTGCGTCACCACCACGAACTGATGCTCCCGTCGCAGTCGGTACGGCCCCTTCAGGTCGCCCTGTCCGGCAACGGCCTGACCGAGCACGGTCCGACGTCCACCGAGATCCACGGCCGCGATGTCGCCACGGGGCTCGCGCGGTCGGTCCGGGTGGACACGGCGGCGGTGCGCGACGCGATCCACACCCCGCTGACGGCGGTCCTCGACGGCATCGGCAAGGTGCTGCGCGACTGCCCGCCGGATCTGGTCGCCGACCTTGTCGACCGAGGCATCATGATGGTCGGCGGCAGCGCGCTGCTCCCTGGCCTGGACGAGATGCTGCGAGAGGCGACGGGCATGCCGGTGGCCATCGCGGAGCGGCCCGACGTGTGCGCGATCCTCGGCATCGGCGCGATGCTGGAGGGCAAGGTCCAGCCGATGGTCCTCAACCCCATGACTGTCTGACCCAGACCTCCCCCGGGCCTCCCCCGAACCGCCCCACCTTGCCGCACCCCGCCGCACTCTGCCGCCGAAGTTACCTCCAGGTATGTAGTGACTTCACATGCGAGTAACAGTAGAACATGTTCCCATTCTGTCGAGAGTGAGGAACCTCGCATGAGTACGGATTCCGTGCACGGAAAGGGACATCAGGGAGTTTCACGCAGACGTTTCATCACAGGAACGGGTTCCATTCTGGGGGCCACCGCACTGGCCGGTTACGCGGGCGCGGGCCAGGCGGTGGCCGCTCCCGTACGGGCCGCGATCGGTGACGGGGCCCGGGTCGCGGCGCTGGTGATCGGCACCGGGTACGGCGGTTCCGTGGCCGCGCTGCGGCTCGCACAGGCCGGCGTCGACGTGCACATGGTCGAGATGGGCATGGCGTGGGACACACCGGGTTCGGACGGCAAGATCTTCGCCAACACGACGACGCCGGACTACCGGTCGTTCTGGCTGCGCACCCGGACCAAGCAGCCCCTCAGCAACTTCCTCGGCTTCCCCATCGACAAGGACGTCCCCCGGTACACCGGGATCCTGGACGCCGAGGAGTTCAGCGGCATCACCGTCTACCAGGGCCGGGGCGTCGGCGGCGGTTCCCTGGTCAACGGCGGCATGGCCGTCACCCCCAAGCGGGAGAACTTCGGCGCGATCCTCCCGTCGGTGAACGCCGACGAGATGTACGGCACCTACTACCCGCGCGCCAACTCCGGGCTCGGCGTCAACGTGATCGACCCGAACTGGTTCGAGACCGCCGAGTGCTACCAGTACGCGCGGGTCGGCCGTAAGCACGCGGGGCGCTCCAACTTCCCGTTCGTCTTCGTGCCCGATGTGTACGACTGGGAGTACATGAAGAAGGAGGCGGCCGGTACCGTCCCCAAGTCGGCGCTCGCGGGCGAGATCCTCTACGGCAACAACTACGGCAAGAAGTCGCTGCCCAAGACGTATCTCGCCCAGGCCGCGGCGACCGGGCGGGTCACCGTCTCGCCGCAGCACAAGGTCACCTCGGTCGCCCCCGCGTCCGGCGGCGGCTACACGGTCCTCATCGACCAGATCAACACCAACGGGGACACCACGGCGACCAAGTCCGTGACGGCGGACCGGGTGTTCTTCGCGGCCGGCAGCGTCGGCACCAGCAAGCTGCTGGTGAAGCTGAAGGCCGGTGGCGCGCTGCCGGGCCTGAACGGCGAGATCGGCAAGGGCTGGGGCGACAACGGCAACGTCATGTGCGGCCGGGCCAACCATCTGTGGGACCCGACCGGGCCGCTCCAGTCGTCCATCCCGACGGCCGGTATCGACAACTGGGCGGCGGGCGGCGCCTTCGCGGAGGTCGCACCGCTGCCCACCGGCATCGAGACGTTCGCGTCGTTCTATCTGTCGATCACCAAGAACCCGAACCGTGCCGAGTTCACCTGGAACCCGGCCACCGGCAAGGTCGATCTGAACTGGCAGACCGCCTGGAAGCAGCCGGGCATCGACGCGGCGAAGACGATCTTCGACAAGATCAACGCGAAGGAGGGCACGATCTACCGCACCGACCTCTTCGGTGTCTACAAGATCTGGGGCGACCACCTCACGTACCACCCGCTGGGCGGCGCGATCCTGAACAAGGCCACCGACAACTACGGCCGACTGCACGGCTATACGGGCCTCTACGTCATCGACGGCGCGCTGATCCCGGGCAACACCAGCGTCAATCCGTTCGTCACCATCACGGCGCTCGCGGAACGGAACATCGAGAAGATCATCGCCATCGACCTGTGACCTCGTACCGTCACCAGGGCTCGTGACGACGGCCTGGGGCCGACCGGACGCACCGACGACCGGCCCCGGACCACCTGGTTCAACCCGTGGGCAACACGCACTGCGCGTCGAGGCCCAGCACATGGTTGAGCCGTCCGAACGCCAGCCACGACCCGATGCTCATGCTCAGTTCCACGATCTCGGCCTGGCTGTACCGCGCGGACATCCGCGTCCAGAACTCCTCGTCAAGGCCGTGATGATCGAGGGCGTAACGCTCGGCGTACTCGGCGGCCAGCCGCGTCCGCTCGTCGAAGGCTTCCGTGGTGCGCCACTCGGTGACGGCGTCGGCGAACTCCTCCTCGACCTTCTCCCCGTCCCGGTCGGTACGCCAGTCGAGGCAGAACAGACACCCGTTGATCTGCGCGATCCGCAACCGCGCGGCCTCGAACTCCCTTAGCCCCAGCGTCGTATGGGCATAGACGGCGAGCGAGAACTCCGCGGCGGCCGTCCCGATACCCGGGACCATGTCGCCCCACACGTACTCGATCGGATGCTTGCCCTCGGGGATGTCGATGTTCACGGCTGTCTCCTTCCGAGCCGGCCCACTGCCGGGCGCAGCGGGATGTCGAGCGCGTCGTAGAGTCCGGGTGCCGCGTCCACCAGCCAGTCGACGGCGCCGACCAGGCGGCCCACGGCGGTCGCGTTGCCGCCCGCCGACCGGTTCTCGCCCTCGTCGGTCGCCTCGACGGTGACCTCGATCCGCGGCCGGCCCTCGATGATCACCCGGTGCGCCCCGGCACCGTCGGGCGGCGACGGCCAGTCCGGCGCGCACGAGGGATGGATACGGGTGATGTGCTCGATGATGATCCGGGGCTCGCCGCCGACGATGCCCTGCACCTCGAACCGGACGGCACCCTGGGTGCCCGCGTCGAAGTCGCCCATGGTCCGGGTGGACACGGTGGTCTCCAGGGGGCGCCGGGCGAGGGTCTCGCGGATCTCGTCGAGTTCCACGCCGAGCGCCCTCGCCATGAGCCGTATCTGCCCGCCCCACACCATGGTCGGCACGGTGGACATCAGCATCGGCGGCTCGTAGTCCATCGGCTGGCCCATGCCGACGAGATAGCGGACGGAGTCTGGCTGCTCATAGGTGGAGTAGTCGAAGATCTCCTGACAGCGAATGACTTCGACAGTGGTGCCGAGTCCGCTGATCAGCAGCGGCAGGACGTCGTTGCCCCAGCCCGGGTCGACACCGGAGACGAACAGCGAGCCACCACCGTCCGCGATGGCCGCCAGGACCGGGTCCCGCAGTTCGGGCGGTGCGCTGCGGTGGTCGTAGAGGGCGTAGAGCGCGGGGGTGACGACGACGGCTCCGGTACGGATCGCCCGGACGATGTCGGCGAGGGCGTCATCGGGACGGATGTCGCCGGACGCCGCGTAGACGACGGCGCGGGGGTTGGTGGCGAGCACAGCCTCGACGTCATCGGTGGCATCGACCCCCAGTAGGTGGTCGAGCCCGCCGAGTTGGCCGGCATCCCGCCCGACCTTCTCCGGATCATGCACAAGAACACCGGTGAGCTTCAGCCCCGGATGGGCGTCCACGGCACGGATGGCCGCACGCCCGACGTTCCCGGTACCCCAGACAACCGTGGAAATCATGCGCCGGAGCGTAACCTGACGCCCCATCAGTTCCTAGACCTAGGACGGGACGGAATCCCGTAGGGTCGGTGGAGGGGACGCTTCGATCGGGGTGCCGGTGGGTTCCTCGTGGTAGTACGCGCGGTCCCTTCGTCATGCCCGGGGATAGGGTCGCGTGTCGACAGCGACGGAGACCCGCGAGCAGGCGGTCGAGCTGGCCCGGTCCGTGGTGTCCGGGCGTCTCGCGACCGGAGCGCAGATCATCGGGCCGATGACCTCCGCCTTCTGGCACGAGGGGGAATTCGGCACCGGCGAGGAGTGGCAGCTCCTGATGAAGACCTCGGCAGCCGGGTACGCGGCGCTGGAGGCGCACCTCCTGGAACAACACCCGTGGACCAACCCGGAGGTCGTCGCGGTACCGATCGTGGCCGGTTCGGCAGCGTGCCTCCGGTGGGTGGAGGCGAGTGTGGCGACAGCGTCCGACTGATGGTCAGGAGGCCCGTGCCTTCTCCATCACGTCCGCGACAGCGGGCAACGCCTCGTGCGCACCGAGCCGCGAGGACGGGGGCTGCTAGTGGGGCACGTGGCGGTGGGTAGTGTCACGGGCATCCGAGCGAGGGAGCCGTCGTGCCCGACATTGTGATTGCACAGACCACGACCGACGACGAGGCCAAGGCGGGAGAACTGGCCCGGGGTGCCGTGGAGAAGCGGCTCGCGGCGTGCGCCCATATCGACGCGCCCATCACCGCTGTCTACCGGTGGAAGAACGACATCGTCCGGGACAAGGAGTGGCGGATCTCGTACAAGACCACCCGGGAGACTCTGCCGGCACTGGAGGAGTGGGTCAGGACGACGCACTCGTACGAGGTGCCGGAATGGATCGTCCTGACGGTGGACGGCGGCTCCGAGGCATACCTGTCCTGGGTGGTCGAGCAGAGTACGTCAGAGGTGTAGGCCGGAATCCGGCCGCGTGGCCCATGCGCGAACCTCCCGAACTACGCGGCGAGTTGGTGGAGATACTCGGCCAAGTCACGTTGAGTGTCCGGTAGTAGAGCTGCAATGGACTCCGCTCGATCCCGGCCCATCGTGTTGGGCCGGGCAGTCGCCGCGGCGGTGAATTCGCGGGCGACGTGCACGCCTTGGTCAGCGTCGCCTCCTCGCAGTAGAGCGGTGGCGATATCACCGAGGATGACCACTCCGACGTCGGACAGCTCACGGCCGAGACGACGGGTCGCGGCTTCGGCGGTGTCGGTCAGGTCCGGGTGAGCCAGATGCCCGTACACGGAAAGGATCAGCGAGTCGAGGCGGGCCGGGGTCATGAACCTCACCCACGCCTGTTCTGAGGTGTGCTCGGCGTAGTCGTACACCACCCGGGCGCGGTCGAGGGCCCTCAGCGCGCCGCTCTGGCCTGCCTGGGCGGATGCTTCCGCGTGGCGGGCGTGAATCCAGGCAGCTGCGGTGGCGTTGCCAGGTCCGCGCACGTCGCGGGCGGCCTGGGTGAGCATGTCGATGGCGCGGGTGGGGTCATTCGTGCCGTAGCTGGCGTAGGTCAGGGCGAGGCTACGGAGCGGGGGATGCCCGGCGGCCTCGGCGCAGTCGGCGGTGACGCGGTAGTAGGCGCCGGCGGCCTGGTGGTCGCCGAGGTCCCACGCCAGCCACCCGGCGAGAGCCGCGGTCTCCCCGGCCGTGATGGTGAGTGCGCGTTCGTGGTCGCCCGACTGGCCGAGGACTGCGGTGATCGCGTCCAAGTGGTTTTCGACCTGCCTGCGGAGTTGTTGAGCACTCAGGCTCAGTTCGCTGATGTGCAGCGCCTCGGTGCGCTGGGTAAGGGCGGTTGCGGTGTCGACGTCGATACGGCTGCCCCGGCGAAGGGCGTGGGCCAGGCGGCCCCACGGTTCCGCCGCTGTCGCGACGCCGATGACCGCCGCCCCCATCAGAGTTCGTCGTTTCACGTCGGAGTACCCCTCCTCGCGACAGCCCTCTCTCCGGTGCCGCCGGGCGGCGGCGGCCTCCGTCTGGAGCAGTTCCGGCGGAAGACCGCAGGCAACCGCGATGTGCGCGACGGTGTGAGGTGTCGGGATGTTCTGGTCGGTCTCGTAACGGCTGATCTCCCTACGAGTGACCGTGTCCCTGCCGGAGACCGCGTTGATTGCGTCGGCCTGCTACTCCTGCGTGCGCCCTGCCTCTTTCCGCAGTCGTAACAGCAGTTGGCCGAAGGTCTCCTCGGCTGCTGGCATGTGTGACCCCTCGTCCGTGGACGTGGCTCCATCATGGCCCTGGATTCCTCCCGTGTTTCCCCCTTGACACGTTTTCCCCCTCTCTCTTCCCCTGGCCACGGACTCCGAAGGTCGCTTCGCTGAGAACACGACAGACCCCGGCGATCGCGCGAACGGCCCCGGGGCGTGGCCGACGCCGCGAAGGAGCGCCGACATGGGGAACCGTACAGTCGAGGTCCCGCCCCCCGAAACCGCAACTCCCGCACCACTTCTCAGCGACCGGCTCACCGCGTGGGCCAGGGACCAACCTCCTTGCGAGCAGGTGGCCGTGGCCGCGCTCATCGAGGAGGACGAACTGCTGGCGCGGGAGTGGGTGCGCGGACTTCTGGTCGCCGAGCACGACGACGGCACGGTCTCGTGCGACTGGTTGGCGTTCGAGGCGCGGTACACCCGGGCCCCGGGACGGACTCCGGCGGACAAAGCGTTCCTCACCCTGATCGTCGCGGTCCGTTTCCCCCGTAACGTCTCGCTGGGAAACCTGGAACGGCTGGACACCCGGCGCCTGTGCATCGTGCTGCGTGCCCTGGCGAAACTTGCCGGGTCGGACACGGTCGCGGTCGGGACACGGGTATGACCGGGCCTCAGCTCATGTACGTCACCGAGGACGGCCGCATCGAGTTCCATCCGGAGGCCGCCGTCGCGTACGAAGCCCTGATCGAGCACACGATCACCTGCGCGCAGTGCAACGCCGACCAGAGGAAGTGCGTGCCCGGTACCGCTCTGCGCCACGCACTCAGGGAGACCCGCCGGTGAGCGCCCCCGAAGACCACGATCTCGCCGATGTCCAGTTCTTCGAGATCCCGCCCATGCACCAGCTCACCGCCGAACAGAACTCAGGCGCCGCCTGCGTCTGGTGCGCCGATCACCTCGCACCCGGTACGGGGGTCGACCTCCAGTCCAGTATCGGCTGGGCACCGTACTCCTGCCTCGCCTGCTACCCGATCCGCACCGCAGTGGTCAGCACGTACCGCGACCTCTACCGCCACTGGACCTCCTGCCCGCCCTGCGAAGACGCCGCCCTCATCGGGGAACCACTCTGCGCCGAAGCCCAAACACAACAGACCGCACTCCTGCGGGCCCGCACAGCCGCCCACAAGGGCCAGCCCATCTGCGTCTCCTGCCACGAACCCATCACCCAGCACGAGTTGGAGGCCGGAGCGTTCGCACCCCTCATCTGGATGGGCTACAGCTCACCCCACCGAGGCTTCCTCCACACCGGCGCCTGCATGTGGCACGGCTCATAACTGTCGGCGCCCCTACGAGAGGCCCCCCATGCGACCTGACGTCTTTCGGGACTACCTCATCGACGTGGCGAAGAACGCGCCCGGTGTGCAGCGCGTGCAGCCGCTCCAGGAGGTGGGCGAGGAGCGGTATCCCTACGGGGTGGCCGTCACGGCGGCCGGCCGCGAGACCAGGTGGCAGATCACCGGACAGCTCGCGGACGGCGAGAAGTCCGAGAACCCCGCAGCGGACATCGAAGGGCAGCCCGCCGCCTTCACGCCCGGCGACCCGGGCACGCCGGACGCCTGGCTGGCCGGAGTCATCGGGGCCGCCGAGTCCCCCCAGATCGCCAAGCTCGATGTCTGGTCGCAGCGCGAGGCGAACCGCGCCGACCACATCGGCTGCACCGTCTTCTTCCACAACACCGCGCGGGCCTTCGTACGGAAGATCTGAGACCTCCCCGCGGGCCCCCGGCCGCGCGATTCGTCCCAGGGGGTCTGCCGTGGCGCCTGCCCGGCCTCCCGAGCCGGGACCGGCGCCGATCCGGGCGAGCCGACCACCGCCCAACGGGACTACAGCCCCGACCGGTACGACCCGGCCGGTGTGGCGGCGAGTGCTCGACCAGGTGTTCCCCAAGGCGTGATCGTCAGCCTTCGGGCCGACAGGGGGCCCGCGAGTGATCTCCGGCGTGTCGTTACAGGTGCCCGGCTGCGGGGCATAGACACTGGCGTCCCAGGTCGAATCGTTCCTGCATGGGGAACGCGAGGTGGGGCGGGTGGGACTCGAACCCACGGCCGACGGATTATGAGTCCGCTGCTCTAACCGGCTGAGCTACCGCCCCTTTACGGCGCGTCGCGTACATATGTACGCGCCGTCTGCCGCAGCATAGCCGCTCATACGATCTCCTGCTTCGGATGGTCGACTTCACCTGACCATGAGGACTTCCGGCCTGTCCGCATGGTTCCCTCGGACATGAAAAAGGACCCCCAGGGGGGTCCCTCTCGGCTGCTCCCCCGACTGGACTCGAACCAGTAACCTGCCGGTTAACAGCCGGCTGCTCTGCCAATTGAGCTACGGAGGATCGAGCTCCCCCGACTGGACTCGAACCAGTAACCTGCCGGTTAACAGCCGGCTGCTCTGCCAATTGAGCTACGGAGGATTGCCTCGGTTGCATCGAACGCACCTACCTGGGTATTCGCCAGGGGGCGCGCGCTCGCTGCGACACATACATTAGCGCAAGCAGGGGGGTGCTCCGCCAATCGATACTCCGCTCGGCACTCCGCGCGATCCACGCCGACGCAAGGGAAGGGTGGCCGTCATGCGCTACCGGCTCACATTCGCCGCAGGACTGGTTCTGGGTTACGTCCTCGGGACCCGTGCCGGGCGGGAGCGGTACGAGCAGCTGAAGAAGTCCGCGCGGGAGTTCGCGCAGAACCCAGCGGTCCGCAACGCCGCCGAGACCGCCGCGCAGCAGGGCCGTGACGCGGCGGGCAAAGCCCTGCACACCGTGACGGACCGGGTCGGCGACCGCGTCCCGGACTCGGTGGCCGCCCGCGTCCGCTCCCTGCGCGAGCGCAGCAGGAACGGCGAGGACGACTGGGGCACCACCAATACCTAGCCGTCACCCACGCCCAGCCATCGATCACCAAGGTCTCCCGATCACCGAGGTCTCCCGATGCTCCCCTCACCTCCCGAGTACGGCAATATTCGGGGTATGGGGATAGTCGCCGGGTTGGACAGTTCGCCCGATTTCACTCGTATCGTCGTCTGCGACGCGGACTCGGGTGCCGTACTCCGGCAGGGGTACGCACCGCATCCGGTCGAGGCCGGGGACGGGTCGCGGCCGTCGGACGTCGATCCGCAGGCGTGGCTGCTGAGCCTCGGGGAGGCCGCCGGGGGCGGGCTGCTCGAAGGAGTGCGGGCCATCGGCGTGTCCGCGCAGCAGAACGCGCTGGTCCCGCTCGACTCCCAGGGCAACACCGTGCGCCCGGCGCTCGTCGGCAACGACCGGCGCGCCCAGGTCGCCGCCGCCGATCTGATCGACGCGCTCGGCGGCCGGGAGGCATGGGCACAGGCCGTGGGCTGTGTGCCGACGGCCGCGCAGCCCGTCACCAAGCTGCGGTGGCTCGCGAAGAGCGAGCCCGAGTCGGCCCAGCGCATCGGCGTCGCCCTCCAGGCCCACGACTGGCTGGTGTGGCAGCTCCTCGGCAGGCCCCTGCGGCGGACCACCGACCGGGGCGGCGCGTCCGGCACCGGGTACTGGTCGGCGGCGACCGGCACGTACCGGCCCGACCTGGTGGAGCTGGCGCTCGGCCGGCAGGCCGCGCTGCCCGAGGTGCTCGGCCCGGCGGAGCCCGCGGGGACCACACCAGAGGGGCTGCTGATCTCGGCCGGCACCGGCGAGACGATGGCCGCCGCGCTCGGCCTCGGCATCGGGCAGGGCGACGCGGTGGTGTCACTCGGCGCATCCGGTTCCGTGATGGCCGTGCACCACGAGGCGCTGGCCGACCCGAGCGGCATGATCACCTCGCTGGCCGACGCGACCGGGCTGCATCTGCCGGTCGTGCACACGCTCAACGCGGTCCGTACCCTGCGCGGCGCCGCCGAACTGCTCGGGGCCCCGGATCTCGATGCCCTGTCCGACCTCGCGATGAAGTCGACGCCCGGCGCGCACGGCCTGGTCCTGCTCCCCTATCTGGAGGGCGAGCGGACCCCGAACCTGCCGCACACCGCGGGCACCCTCGCGGGGCTGCGGCGCGAGGCGATGCGGCCGGAGCATCTGGCGCGGGCCGCGTTCGAGGGCATGCTGTGCGGGCTCGCCGACGCACTCGACGTGCTGCGCGGGCGCGGTGTCGAGGTACGGCGCGTGTTCCTGCTCGGCGCCGCCGCCGAGCTGCCCGCCGTACAGACCACGGCCCCGGCGCTGCTCGGCGCGCAGATCGTCGTACCGCAGCCCGCGGACTACGCGGCGCTCGGCGCGGCCCGGCAGGCGGCGTGGGCGCTCGGCGCGTCGCAGGGCACCCTCGACCCGCGGACCCCGCCGCAGTGGCAGGGCGCGGCCGTGCAGGTCTTCGAGCCCGGTGAGGAACTCGCCGTGGGCAAGGCGGTGCGGCAGCAGTTCACCGCCGTACGGGAGCAGACCCATCCGGGTGCCTTCGGCGCCGCGGCTTCGTGAGCGCGGGCGGGGCACAGGAGCCGTACGGGACGGGGCCGACCGCACGGTACGGGTGGGTTCTTGGCACGCTCTTGGATTAATCGGTTGAGGTAACGCGGGTGGGGTGTCGGACGATAGGGGGTGTTGCACAGATCGCCTTCATCGACGCGAGAGACCCAGCGTGCTCATACGACTGCTTCGGACCTACCTGGATCCGTACAAGAAACCCATCGGCCTGCTGGTGCTCCTCCAGCTTCTCCAGACCAGTGCCACGCTCTATCTGCCCACCCTGAACGCCGGCATCATCGACGAGGGTGTGGTCAAGGGGGACTCGGGCTACATCCTGACCTTCGGCGCCGTGATGATCGGCATCACCGTCGTCCAGGTGATCTGCAACATCGGCGCCGTGTACTACGGTGCCCGGACCTCGTCCGCCCTGGGGCGCGATGTGCGGGCGGCCGTCTTCGACCGTGTGCAGTCGTTCTCCGCGCGCGAGGTCGGGCACTTCGGCGCGCCCTCGCTGATCACCCGGACCACGAACGACGTACAGCAGGTGCAGATGCTGACGCTGATGTCGTTCACTCTCCTGGTGTCGGCGCCCATCATGTGCGTCGGCGGCATCGTCCTGGCGCTCGGTCAGGATGTGCAACTGTCCGCCGTGCTGCTCGCCGTGGTGCCCGTGCTCGGGGTCAGCGTGGCGCTGATCGTGCGCCGGCTGAGGCCGCTGTTCCGCTCGATGCAGGTCCGCCTGGACACGGTGAACCGGGTGCTGCGGGAGCAGATCACCGGCAACCGCGTGATCCGCGCCTTTGTCCGCGACGGGTACGAGAAGGAGCGCTTCCGGGGCGCCAACGAACAGCTGACCGATGTGTCGCTCGGCACCGGGCGGCTGCTCGCGCTGATGTTCCCCATCGTGATGACCGTCGTGAACGTCTCGTCGGTCGCGGTCGTGTGGTTCGGCGCCCACCGCATCGACAGCGGCGGCATGGAGATCGGCGCGCTGACCGCGTTCCTGGCCTATCTGATGCAGATCGTGATGTCCGTGATGATGGCCACCTTCATGTTCATGATGGTCCCGCGCGCGGAGGTCTGCGCCGAGCGCATCCAGGAGGTGCTGGACACCGACAGCAGCGTCGTACCGCCCACCGCACCGGTGCGGCAACTGCGCGGGCACGGTCATCTGGAGCTGCGCGAGGCCGGCTTCCGCTATCCGGGCGCCGAGGAACCCGTGCTGCGCGGTATCGATCTGGTGGCCAGGCCCGGCGAGACGACCGCCGTCATCGGCTCGACGGGCAGCGGCAAGTCGACCCTGCTCGGTCTCGTACCGCGGCTGTTCGACGCCACGGACGGGGCCGTCCTGGTGAACGGTGTCGATGTCCGCACGATCGACCCGAAGGTGCTCGCGAAGACAGTCGGCCTGGTCCCGCAGAAGCCGTATCTGTTCGCGGGGACCGTCGCGACGAATCTGCGGTACGGCAATCCGGACGCCACCGACGAGGAGCTGTGGCAGGCGCTGGAGGTGGCGCAGGCCCGGGACTTCGTGGAGACCACTCTGGAGGGCGGTCTGCACGCGCCGATCGCGCAGGGCGGCACCAATGTGTCGGGCGGTCAGCGCCAGCGGCTCGCCATCGCGCGGACCCTGGTGCAGCGGCCGGAGATCTATCTCTTCGACGACTCCTTCTCGGCCCTCGACTACGCCACGGACGCGGCGCTGCGGGCCGCGCTTCTCGACGAGACGGCCGAGGCGACCGTCGTGATCGTCGCCCAGCGGGTCTCCACGATCCGCGAGGCCGACCGGATCGTGGTCCTCGACGAGGGCCGCGTCGTCGGAGCGGGACGCCATCACGAGCTGATGGAGACCAATGAGACCTACCGGGAGATCGTGCTCTCCCAGCTCACGGAAGCGGAGGCCGCCTGATGGCGGGGCCGGCGGGACGCATGATGGCCGGGGGCGGCCCGGACCAGCGCTCGATGGACTTCAAGGGATCGGGCAAGCGCCTGATCTCCCAGTTCAGACCGGAGCGCTCGACGATGTACGGCATGCTCGCGTGCGGGGTGCTGAGCGTGGCGCTGTCCGTGGTGGGCCCGAAGATCCTGGGCCGGGCGACCGACCTGGTCTTCGCGGGCATCGTGGGCCGGCAGCTACCGGCCGGGGAGAGCAGGGCGGAGGCGATCCGGCGGCTGCGGGACAGCGGCCAGGGCGGTATGGCGGACCTGCTGTCCGGGATGGACTTCACGCCCGGTCAGGGCATCGACTTCGACGCGGTCGGCTCGGTCCTGGGGATCGCGCTGATCGCGTTCCTGGGCGCCGGTCTGCTGATGACGGTCGCGACCCGGCTGTCGAACCGGGCGATCAACAAGACCGTGTACCGGATGCGTGGCGACGTCCAGGCGAAGCTGTCACGGCTCCCGCTGTCGTACTTCGACAAGCGGCAGCGCGGTGAGGTCCTCAGCCGCGCCACGAACGACCTGGACAACCTCGGCCAGACGCTCCAGCAGACGATGGGCCAGCTCGTCAACTCGCTGCTGACGATCGTCGGCGTGCTGGCGATGATGTTCTGGATCTCGCCGCTGCTCGCGCTGGTCGCGCTGGTGACGGTGCCGCTGTCGTTCCTGATCGCGACCCGCGTCGGCAAGCGGTCGCAGCCGCAGTTCGTCCAGCAGTGGCGGATGACCGGCAAGCTCAACGCGCACGTCGAGGAGATGTACACAGGCCACACCCTGGTGAAGGTGTTCGGCCGGCAGGACGAGTCCGCGCGGGCGTTCGCCGAGCAGAACGACGCGCTGTACGAGGCCGGGTTCAAGGCGCAGTTCAACAGCGGGATCATGCAGCCGCTGATGTTCTTCGTGTCCAACCTGAACTATGTCCTGGTGGCCGTCGTCGGCGGTCTGCGGGTGGCGTCGGGCACGCTGTCGATCGGTGACGTGCAGGCGTTCATCCAGTACTCGCGCCAGTTCTCGATGCCGCTCACGCAGGTCGCGTCGATGGCGAACCTCGTCCAGTCCGGTGTCGCGTCCGCCGAACGGATCTTCGAACTCCTCGACGCGCCCGAGCAGGAGGCGGACCCGGTCCCCGGCGCGCGTCCGGCCGAGCTGACCGGCAAGGTCGCCCTGGAGAGCGTGTCGTTCCGCTACGAGGAGGACAAGCCGCTGATCGAGGATCTGTCGCTGGCCGTCGAGCCGGGCCAGACCGTCGCGATCGTCGGCCCGACCGGCGCCGGCAAGACGACCCTGGTCAACCTGCTGATGCGGTTCTACGAGGTGACCGGTGGCCGGATCACCCTGGACGGCGTCGATGTGGCCACCATGTCGCGGGACGAACTGCGGTCCGGGATCGGCATGGTGCTCCAGGACACCTGGCTGTTCGGCGGCACGATCGCGGAGAACATCGCGTACGGCGCGTCGAAGGACGTCACCCGGGAGCAGATCGAGGAGGCCGCACGCGCCGCCCACGCGGACCGCTTCGTCCGGACGCTGCCCGACGGCTACGACACCGTGATCGACGACGAGGGCGGCGGTGTCAGCGCGGGTGAGAAGCAGCTCATCACCATCGCGCGGGCGTTCCTGTCCGACCCGGTGATCCTGGTGCTCGACGAGGCGACCAGTTCGGTGGACACCCGTACCGAGGTGCTCATCCAGAAGGCGATGGCGCGGCTCGCGCACGGGCGTACGTCGTTCGTGATCGCGCACCGGCTCTCCACGATTCGGGATGCCGACACGATTCTGGTCATGGAGAACGGGTCGATCGTGGAACAGGGCACGCACGAGGAGCTGTTGCTCGCCGAGGGCGCCTACGCGCGCCTGTACTCGGCGCAGTTCGCGCAGGCCGTGGCCGAGGTGGACTGAGGCGGCGCGGTCGGCGGCGGGGTCGGTTACGGGGGTCAGTCCAGGTAGCCCCTGAGCTGGTCGGCGAAGGCGTGGTCCCGGAGTTTGTTGAGGGTTTTGGATTCGATCTGGCGGATGCGTTCGCGTGTCACGCCGAAGATGCGGCCGATCTCTTCGAGCGTCCGGGGCCTGCCGTCGGCCAGCCCGTACCGGAGTTGGACGACCTTGCGTTCGCGTTCGCCGAGCGTGGACAGGACGACTTCCAGGTGTTCGCGCAGCAGCAGGAACGCGGCCGACTCGACGGGTGAGGCGGCGTCGCCGTCCTCGATGAGGTCGCCGAGCGCGACATCGTCCTCCTCGCCGACCGGCGCGTGCAGGGACACCGGTTCCTGGGCGAGGCGCAGGACTTCGCCGACCCGTTCGGGCGTCAGGTCGAGATGCTCGGCGACCTCTTCGTGAGTGGGTTCGTATCCGCGTTCCTGGAGCATGCGGCGCTGGACGCGGACGACCCGGTTGATGAGTTCGACCACATGGACCGGGACGCGGATGGTGCGGGCCTGGTCGGCGAGGGCGCGGGACATGGCCTGCCGTATCCACCAGGTCGCGTACGTCGAGAACTTGTAGCCGCGCGCGTAGTCGAACTTCTCGACGGCCCTGATCAGGCCGAGGTTGCCCTCCTGGACGAGGTCGAGCATGGTCAGTCCGCGGCCGACGTACCGTTTCGCGACGGAGACGACCAGGCGCAGATTCGCCTCGATCAGGCGGCGCTTGGCCATCCGGCCCATGACGACGAGCCGGTCGAGATCGACGGCGAGCCGGGAGTCCGGGTCGGGGGTGCCGCGCAGCTTCTCCTCGGCGAAGAGTCCGGCCTCGACCCGGCGGGCGAGTTCGACCTCTTCGGCGGCGGTGAGCAGGGCTATCCGCCCGATCTCGCGCAGGTACTGGCGGAACAGGTCGGACGAGGGGCCGCCGGCCTCGGCGCGGGAGCGGGCCCTGCGCAGGGCGAGGGACTCGGCTTCGATGTCGGCCTCGGACTCGACCTCGGACGGATCGTCGGGCACCAGGGGATCCGCCTCCGGGTGGAGGGGGGCGCGGCCCTGCGCGGGGACCGCCGCGAGGGCATCGGCATCCGTCCCGAGGGCATCGGCCTCGTTCGCGGTGGCCGGGTCGGTGAGGGTCTGGGCGAGGGTCTGGGTCTGCACGGGGGCGACCTCCAGGGTGATCGCTGCTGAGGCGTGCGACAGCGTGACGACGGGACCGGCGGCAGCGGCCTCGCCGCTGTCCGTCCCGTACGCGATGAGCGGAACCGCGGGATCTCGGACCCGTCATGGACAGGCCGGCCGCGCTCCGAGGACTCAGGCACCGCACCCAGTGTGGGGTACGACACATCCCCGCCACGAGGGGCGTGCGGCGACTTTCTGAGTCCGGTCCGTGACCGGACGATTACCCTCACGCGAAACTCGCCTGCCCCGGCGACGGGGCCTCTGCGACGATCGTCGGGTGTCCAGCGCCCAGACCTCCGCGTACGGGATCCCTGTGTACGAGACCCCTGCGACGTTCGAGGGCGCCGCGTAAGCCAAGGGTGGGACAGGGGGTACGGCAGCGGTACAGCAGGCGGTCGCTTCGTCAGAGGGCGTCGGCGCCGCGTTCGCGGAGGGCGCGGCCGTACTGCTGGAGGACCCACAACTCGTTCTGCACGGCGGCCAGATGGGCCGGGTCGCCGTGCGTCGCGAGACGGGTCATGGTGCCCTGGACATCGCGGATACGACGGTCGACGGCGCGCAGCCGGACCTGGACGAGCTGCATGCCCGCGTAGATCTCGTCGACCGTCCTGCGCAGGATGGCCTCGACGGCCAGTTCGGTGACCATGGCGCGGACGGTGTCGTCGGGCGCCACGTCCCGGACGACGGCGAGATAGCCCTGCGCGTCGGCGATGCCCGACTCGGCGCCGCCCGCCTCCTCGATGCACTGGCGCACGGCGGCGTACGGCGGTGCGGTGAACTCGTCCGCCCCGTACGCGTCGAAGGCCGGGGAGACCAACTCGGGGCGTTGCAGGGCCAGTTTGAGCAGTTCGCGCTCGGTGCGGTGGGCCGGGCTGCGGAGGTTGAGCGCGGGTCCCGAGGGGCCGCCGGGGGCGGTGGCCTGCGCGGGCCCGGGGGCGTGTCCGGCGCGGGAGCGCTGCGGGGCGGGGGCGGGGCCCCGGCCGCCACGGTCGCGGGCCCAGCGCGCGTGCTGCGCGACCCGCTTGACCACGAACTGGGTGTCGAGGATGCCGAGCATCCCGGCGAGCTGCACGGCGACCTCGTGCTGCGAGGCGCTGTTCTTGATCCGGGCCACGACCGGCGCGGCCTCGTCCAGGGCGGCGGCACGGCCCGCCGGGGTCTCCAGGTCGTAGCGGTTCACGATCTGGCGGAGCGCGAACTCGAAGAGCGGGGTGCGGGGTTCGGCCAGGTCGGCGACCGCGTCGTCGCCCTTGGCGAGCCGCAGTTCGCACGGGTCCATACCGTCGGGCGCGATGGCGATGTACGTCTCGGCGGCGAACTTCTGGTCGTCCTCGAAGGCGCGCAGGGCCGCCTTCTGGCCCGCCGCGTCACCGTCGAAGGTGAAGATCACGCGCGCGGAGCCGTTGTCCATGAGGAGTCGGCGGAGGATCTTGATGTGGTCGCCGCCGAACGCGGTGCCACAGGTCGCGATGGCGGTGGTGACCCCGGCGAGATGGCAGGCCATCACATCGGTGTAGCCCTCCACGACGACCGCGCGGCTGGTCTTCGCGATCTCCTTCTTGGCGAGGTCCACGCCGTACAGCACCTGGGACTTCTTGTAGATCGCCGTCTCGGGGGTGTTGAGGTACTTGGGGCCGTTGTCGTCGTCGCGCAGCTTGCGTGCACCGAAACCGACCACTTCGCCCGAGATGTCACGGATCGGCCACATGAGCCGGCCACGGAAGCGGTCGATGGGACCTCGGCGGCCTTCCTGGGCGATCCCGGACAGCAGCAGTTCCTTGTCGCTGAAGCCCTTGCCGCGCAGATAGCGGGTGAGGTGGTCCCAGCCCGCCGGGCTGTAGCCGACCCCGAAGTGCGCGGCGGCGGCCTGGTCGAAGCCGCGCTCCGCGAGGAACGTCCGGCCGATCTCGGCCTCGGGGCTGCCGTCGAGCTGCTCCACGTAGAACTGCGCGGCGATCTTGTGGGCCTCGACCAGGCGGATCCGCTCGCCCCGCTGGTGGCTCGGGTTGTACCCGCCCTCCTCGTACCGCAGCGTGATGCCCGCCGTGGCCGCCAGGCGCTCGACCGCCTCCGAGAAGGTGAGGTGGTCGATCTTCATCACGAAGGTGAGGGTGTCGCCGCCCTCCTGGCAGCCGAAGCAGTGGAAGAGACCCTTGCTCGGGCTGACCTGGAAGGACGGCGACTTCTCGTCGTGGAAGGGGCACAGGCCCTTGAGGTTGCCGCCGCCGGCGTTGCGCAGCTGGAGGTACTCGGAGACGACGGCGTCGATCGGGACCGCGTCCCGTACCGCCTTCACGTCCTCGTCATTGATCCTGCCTGCCACGCGGAGAGTCTACGGCGACGCACCGACACTCCTGTGCCGAGCGGGTCAGACGGGCAGCGACGTCAGCGGCACCGACGGGTCGGCGAGCGCGTTCGCGTCCACCGGGGTGCGGGTCCTGATCAGCTCCTGGATCGGGTCGGTGACGTCCCACACGTTGACGTTCATCCCCGCCAGCAGCCGCCCTTCCTTCAGCCAGAACGCGATGAACTCCCGCTTCCCCGCGTCCCCACGGATCACCACCTGGTCGTACGAGCCCGGCGGCGCCCAGCCCGAGTACTCCAGGCCGACGTCGTACTGGTCGGAGAAGAAGTACGGCACCCGGTCGTACGTGACGTCCTTGCCGAGCATGGCGCGGGCCGCCGCCGGGCCGCCGTTGAGCGCGTTGGCCCAGTGCTCGACGCGCAGCCGGGTGCCGAACAGCGGGTGGTCGACGGAGGCGACGTCCCCGGCGGCGTAGATGTCCGGGTCGGAGGTGCGCAGCGACGCGTCGACGGCGACGCCGCCGCCCTCCGCGCGGTCGGCCATGACGAGCCCGGCGGCCTCGGCGAGGCCGGTGCGGGGGGCGGCGCCGATCGCGGCGAGCACGTCGTGCGCGGGGTGTTCCTCGCCGTCGTCGGTGCGGGCGGCGAGGACCATGCCGTCCTGGCCTGTGATCTCGGTGAGCCGGGCGCCGAAGTGGAAGCGGACGCCGTGCTCGCCGTGCAGCTCGGTGAAGAGCTGCCCCAGTTCGGGGCCGAGCACGCCGTGCAGCGGCGTCGGCTCGGGTTCCACGACGGTGACCTCGGCACCGTACTCACGGGCCGCCGCGGCGACCTCCAGGCCGATCCAGCCGGCGCCCGCGATCACGAGGTGGCCGTTGTCGCGGCCGAGCGTGGCGAGTACCCCCCGTAGCCGCTCCGCGTGCGCGAGGCGCCGCAGGTGGTGCACGCCCGCCAGGTGGGTGCCGGGGATGTCCAGGCGGCGCGGCTCGGCGCCGGTCGTGAGCAGCAGCTTGTCGTAGTGCACGACGGTGCTGTCACCGAGGCTGACGGTCTTCGCGGCGCGGTCGATGTCGACAACGGTCTGGCCCAGGTGCAGCTCGATGTCGGCCTGGGCGTACCAGGCGGGTTCATGGACGAAGACGCTGTCGCGCTCCTCCTTGCGCAGCAGATAGCCCTTGGACAGGGGTGGGCGCTCGTACGGGTGCTCACGCTCGTCGCCGATGAGGATCACCCGCCCGGTGAAGCCCTCGGAGCGGAGGGACTCGGCCGCCTTGGCGCCCGCGAGCCCTCCCCCGATGATGACGAACGTCTGATCCGCGTCGACCACTTGATGCCTCCTCATAACCATGCCGCCACATGTGAGCGTCCCGCACGGAGCGTGATGCGGGAAGAGGGAGTGGCCCGATCAGGTCAGCCCTCGTCACACCCCGTGTCCGTTCGGCCGCTGTATGTCAGGGTCGTCGTGCGATGAGCCGGGCGTGCAGGGCACGGGCCGCCGCGTCGGTGAGCGACGCGATCTGGTCCACGATCACCCGCTTACGGGCCCGGTCGTCCGGGGCCGCGCCGAAGAGGGCGCGGAACTGCGGATCGAGCCCGTCGGGCGCGCGCCGGACGAGCGCGTCGGCGAGTTCCGCGACGACCACCCGCT
This sequence comes from Streptomyces sp. NPDC058001, assembly GCF_042886315.1. NCBI lineage: Bacteria > Bacillati > Actinomycetota > Actinomycetes > Kitasatosporales > Streptomycetaceae > Streptomyces > Streptomyces sp. NPDC058001. The sequence goes on along the minus strand of NZ_JBHVQT010000002.1, from coordinate 617,956 downwards.
GGTCGGCCCGGATGCGTTCCTGTTCGGCCCGCTGCATGACGTAGCGGTCGGCGACCGCCTTGAGGACCGCGCATTCGAGGCGGGCCTCGTGCGGGACGACCAGTTGCGCCGCGTACCGGGTGAGGCGGCCGGGCGCCGTCCCCGCGCGCGTGGCGTTCTCGGCGGCCAGACAGAAGCGGCCGATGAGCTGGCTCGTCGCGTCCTTGAGCCGGGCCTGGGCGACCGCGGAGCCGTCGTAGCCGTGCGGCCACCACTCCTGTTCGAGGAGCCGGTCGAGCGCCGCCGACAGCTCCTCGGGGTCGGTGTCGTCGGCCACGTACCGGCCGATCGCCACGTCGAAGACGTCCCGGCGCTCGGGCTCGGCGTGCAGCATGTTCGGGTCGATGTGCCCGGCGTGCAGCCCGTCCTCCAGGTCGTGCACGGAGTACGCGACATCGTCCGACCAGTCCATGACCTGGGCCTCGAAGCAGATCCGGTCCGCGGGCGCGCCTTTGCGGATCCAGTCGAAGACCGGCCGGTCGTCCTCGTAGACACCGAACTTGCGCGAGGCGGGGTCGGTGGGGTGGGCGCCGCGGGGCCAGGGGTACTTGGTGGCGGCGTCCAGGGCCGCCCGGGTGAGATTGAGGCCGACGCTCACGAGGTCGTCGCCGTCGGTCGGCGTGTCCGGGCGGACGAATCTCTTGGGTTCGATCCGGGTGAGCAGCCGCAGCGACTGGGCGTTGCCCTCGAAGCCGCCGCAGTCCTCGGCGACCTCGTTCAGGGCCTGTTCGCCGTTGTGCCCGAAGGGCGGGTGCCCCAGGTCGTGCGAGAGGCAGGCCGTCTCCACGAGGTCCGGGTCGCAGCCGAGCGCCGCGCCCAGTTCCCGGCCGACCTGGGCGCACTCCAGCGAGTGCGTCAGCCGGGTACGCGCGCTGGCGTCCCACGCCTGACTGGTACCGGGCGTGACGACCTGCGTCTTACCGGCGAGCCGACGCAGCGCGGACGAATGCAGCACCCGCGCCCGATCCCGCTGAAACGCCGTACGCCCCGGCCGCTTATCGGGTTCAACGGCCCACCGCTCCACATCCCCGACCTCATACGCACTGCCTTCCATGTCCCCGACAGTAGACGGGGACATGGACATCAGGCATGAGGGACTCCGTCAACAGGCCCCGTCAGGGACCGGGCAGGCGCAGCCGCCCGTCAGGGGCGCGGGGAACTGCGCGCCCAGCCACGACGGCGCCGCAGCCGAACAGACGACGGAACCCCCACCCCCCAGGGGCGCGGGGAACTGCGCAACCAGCCACGCACAGCCGCACGCCGAAACCCGACAGCCACCACGAACAAGCCCCATCAGGGGCGCGGGGAACTGCGCAACGAGCCAATCGGACCCTCAGCCGAACGCCCCGCTCAGACAATGGCGAGGGTCCCCCGCGAAACGGAACTTTCGGCCGCCAGAACCTGGTCGTACCGGTACAAAACGAGTCGCGCCACCGCGGCATGCGCCCCAAGCGGCGCCGCCGCGACCCACGGCGCCGCACCGGCACACTCCGAGGCGAACCGCCCAGGCGCCGTGAAGTACGAGGCCACGGCCACCCGATGCCGCCCCCTCGCGGCAAGCGCCCGCACCGCCCCGGCAACGGCGGGCGCCGCCGACGCGTAGGCCGGCACGACAGGAACCCCGATCCGCTCGGCGAGAAGCCCCGCGGTGCGCCGCGTATCGGCGGCCGACTCCGGGTCACGGGACCCGGCGGCGGCCAGCACGACCCCACTGCCACGCCGCTGCACATCACTGAGGCGCGGATTCCAGCCCGCCTCGACCAGCCGCGCGTACAACGCCTCGACCAGCAGCGGATGCGGCCCGAGCGGCGCGGCGATCCGCGCGTCGAGATGGGGCGCGGCGGCCGTCGCGCCGGGCAGATCCCGCTTGACGTGGTACCCACGGCTCAGCAGCAGCGGTACGAGCACCGCGCGGCCGGGCGGCAGCGCGGCGAGGGTGTGGGAAAGGAGCGGCGCGTTCAGCTCGATGTGGCCGAGGTGGACGGAGAGCCCCGGGCGCAGTTCGCGGACCCGCTCGGCGAGGGTCCGGACGGTGGCGAGGGCCCGGGGGTCACGGCTGCCGTGCGCCGCGAGGACGAGCGCGGGCGGTGCGGGACGCCGCCTGCCGTCGAGCGAGACGAGGCTGAGCTGGCTGCCGAGTTGGCTGGTGATCGCGTTCATGAGCTGCGCCGTCGTGTCGAGGTGCGGGTGGGCGGACTCGTCGCGTGCGGGATTCGACGCCGTCATGCACCGATCGTGCCGGGACCAGATTGCCGCTCCGTTGCGCGACGATGACGGCTCCTTGCCTCCCGGCTCACGGTCCGGGGTGGCACGGTGTCAGATCGGTTGTCAGTGGGGTGGATTACTGTGGGTGACGATTGACCTTACGGGTGCGGGGCGGGGACGACGGGGATCGGGGTGAGCGGGGCATGGCGACCGGGGGCGGGACCACGGGACGGGTGCGGGGCGTGTTGGCGGACGTGAGGGGACGGTGGCGTACGGCGCTGGGCGCTCGGTTCGGTCGGGTGCGGGCGCTTCGGTGGCGCCCGAGATGGCCCCGTTCGCGACAGGGGCAGCGGTACACCGTGCAGGTGCTGATGACGCTGTGCGTACTGGCCCTGGTGCCCGCCACCTGGATGTTCCTGGCGGCCGACGGCCGGCTGCGGTCCACGGCGGACGTGCCGCGCACCGAGGTCGCGGTCGTGTTCGGCGCCGGACTGTGGGAGGGCGAGCCGTCGCCGTATCTGGCCCGGCGTCTCGACGCGGCGGCGGAGCTGTACCGTACGGGCCGGATCGAGGTCGTCCTGGTGACCGGCGACAACAGCCGGGTGGAGTACGACGAGCCGGACGCCATGCGGACCTATCTGACGCGGCACGGAGTCCCGGACCGGCGGATCGTCAGCGATTATGCGGGCTTCGACACCTGGGACTCGTGCGTGCGGGCGCGGGAGATATTCGGCGTCGACCGGGCGGTCCTGATCAGTCAGGGCTTCCACATACGCCGGGCGGTCTCGCTGTGCCGAGCGGCGGGCGTGACCGCGTTCGGGATCGGGGTCCAGGACCGGCACGACGCCACCTGGTACTACGGCGCGACGCGCGAGCTGTTCGCGGCGGGCAAGGCGGCGCTGGAGGCCACGTTCCGCCCGGACCCGCACTTCCTCGGACCGAGGGAACCGGGTGTGGCGCGGGCGCTGACCTCGGCACGGTGAGTCGGACCCGGCACGGTGAGCGGGCCCCAGAGCACAGTGAGTCGGCCTCACAGCGCGCGGGTGGCGCCGCTGAGGGGGGCGAACCTGCCGTGTAACCGGGGCCGCCGGGTGGCGTAACAGCCCCGGCGGAGGCTGGGCGGCATGCACCCCACCGTGACGCCGACGCACTGCCCGTACTGCGCCCTGCAATGCGGGATGAACCTCTCCGTGAGCGGGACCGGCGGCGCCGGTGCCGGTGTCGTCACCGTGCTGGAGCGGGAGAGCTTCCCGGTGAACCGGGGCGCCCTGTGCGGCAAGGGGCGGACCGCGCCGGAGCTGCTCGCGCCGGGCCTGCGGCTGACCGGCCCGCTGGTGCGGGACGCGAGGTCCGGCCGCCTGGAGCCGGCGGGCTGGGACGAGGCGTTGGACCGGGTCGCCGAAAAGCTGGCGGCCACCCGCTCGGCGTACGGCGCGGACGCGTGCGGGGTGTTCGGCGGGGGCGGGCTGACCAACGAGAAGGCGTATGCCCTGGGGAAGTTCGCGCGGGTGGTGCTGGGGACGTCGCAGATCGACTACAACGGTCGGTTCTGCATGGCGTCGGCGGCGGCCGGACAGCAGCGGGCGTTCGGGCTCGACCGGGGCCTGCCGTTCCCGCTGGCCGATGTGGCGCGGACCGGGTGCCTGCTGCTCGTCGGGTCGAACCTCGCCGAGACGATGCCGCCGGCGCTGCGGTATCTGACGGAGCTGCGGGCGAACGGCGGGCGGCTGATCGTCGTCGACCCGCGCCGTACCCGCACCGCCGAGCAGGCCGATCTGCATCTGGCGCCCCGGCCCGGTACGGACCTGGCGCTGGCCCTCGGGCTGCTGCATCTGGTGGTCGCCCAGGGGCGTACGGACGAGGAGTTCATCAGGGACCGGACGAGTGGATGGGAGGAGACCCGGGCGGCGGTGATGGCGCACTGGCCGGAACACGTGGAGCGGATCACGGGTGTGCCGGTGCCTCGGTTGCGCGAGGCGGTGGCGATGTTCTGCGGGGCCGCGTCCTCGATGGTGCTCACGGCGCGCGGGCCCGAGCAGCACGCGAAGGGCACGGACACGGTGAGCGCGTGGATCAATCTGTGCCTGGCCACGGGGCGGGCGGGCAGGCCGCTGTCCGGGTACGGCTGTCTGACCGGGCAGGGCAACGGTCAGGGCGGGCGCGAACACGGGCAGAAGGCGGACCAGTTGCCGGGGTACCGCAAGCTGACGGATCCGGCGGCGCGGCGCCATGTCGGGCGGGTGTGGGGCGTCGACCCGGACACGCTGCCGGGGCCGGGGCGCAGCGCGTACGAACTCCTCGACGCACTGGGGAACGAGGTGAAGTCGCTGCTCCTGATGGGGTCGAACCCGGTGGTGTCCGCGCCGCGCGCCGCGCATGTCGAGCGGCGGCTGCGGTCACTGGACTTCCTGGCCGTCGCGGATGTCGTGCTCTCGGAGACGGCGGCGCTCGCGGATGTGGTGCTGCCGGTGACGCAGTGGGCCGAGGAGACGGGCACGGTGACGAATCTGGAGGGCCGGGTGCTGTTGCGGCGGCGGGCGGTGGATCCGCCGGCGGGGGTGCGCAGCGATCTGGAGGTACTGGCCGGGCTGGCGGGGCGGCTGGGTGTGGACCGGGGGTTCCCGGTGGATCCGGAGGAGGTGTTCGAGGAGCTGCGGCGGGCGTCGGCGGGCGGTCCGGCGGACTACTCGGGCATCACGTACGGGCGGCTGGCGGAGGGAGAGGGGGAGGGCGTGTTCTGGCCGTGTCCTTCCGGGAACCCCAACGAGATCCACACACAGATCCCGTCCGACGATCCCTCCGAAGCCGTCGGGGTGCATCCCGGTACGCCCCGGCTCTTTCTCGACCGGTTCGGGACCGAGGACGGGCGGGCCCGGTTCGTGGCGGTGGGGCACCGGCCCGCCGCCGAGGAGCCGGACGCCGAGTTCCCGGTGCTGCTCACCACAGGCCGGGTCCTCGCGCAGTACCAGTCGGGGGCGCAGACCCGACGCGTCGGGGCGCTGAACGAGGCGGCGCCGGGTCCCTTCGTCCAGTTGCATCCCCGCCTCGCGGCGCGGGTGCCGGTGGCGGACGGGGAACTGGTGGCCGTGGTGTCGCGGCGCGGCCGGGCGGTGGCGCCGGCCCGGATCAGTACGGACATCAGGGCGGACACGGTGTTCATGCCGTTCCACTGGCCGGGCGAGGGGCGGGCCAACTCGTTGACGAACCCGGCGCTCGATCCGACGTCGCGGATGCCGGAGTTCAAGGTGTGCGCGGTCCGTCTGGAACCCGTGGGGCCCCTGCCGCCTCCGCCGCCCGCCAGTCGCCGCTCGTGACGAGGGTGCCGGTCGCCAGCAGGCGCGCCTCGACATGGGGCGCGGCGAGATAGACCCAGGCGCTGACGGTGGTGCCGTCGGCCCGGTGGACGGCGCGGACGACGCGTTCGTAGAGGTTGCCCGGGTCGCCGGGGACGGTGAACTCCTCCAGGCGGTCGAGGGCGGCGAGGACGCGGGCGTATGCGGCGGGGCGCGCGGTGATCAGTTCGCCGTGGACGGTACGGGTGTCGGGAGTGGCGACGGCGTACGGGTAGCCGGGGCCTTCGTAGAGGACGGCGCCGACGAGACGGCCGGGTTCCTCGGCGGAGGTGCTGCCGCGCAGATAGGGGTCGTGGTAGGTGCCGCCGGGGCGCAGGGTCCCGTAGACGAAGAAGGGCAGGGCGGGGCCAGGTGCGGGCCGCTCTGTCGTGGTCATACCGGTTCCTTCCGTTCCCTCCGTCGCGGGGACTCGTCCGCCCCGGTCCGATTGTCGCGCGCCGCCACCGCGCGGGTCTTCACGGGGCCGACCGTGGCGACGGTGGCGATGGCGGATGGGATGGCGATGGCGGTGGCGGTGGCGGTTAATCGGCCGTCCTGCCCGGGGTCGCGCGGGACGGCCGGTCGCATCGAGGGGAGACCCGGGTCAGGCTCCGTAGGGATGGTGGGTCTTCGCCTCGCGCAGGGCGCGGCCCCACCAGGTCAACTGGTCCAGCATCGCCTTGGCCGCCTGGGTGGGCGCTGTCGGGTCGCGGTGGTTGCCCTCCTTGTCGAAATGGGCGCCCGCGTGCTGGAAGGAGACGCAGTCCCGGACGGTCATCGCGTGGAGTTCCGCGAAGATCTGCCGCAGGTGCTCGACCGCGCGGAGCCCGCCGGAGACACCGCCGTACGAGACGAAGCCGATCGGTTTGGCCTGCCACTCGGTGAAGTGCCAGTCGATGAGGTTCTTCAGGGCCGCCGGGTAGGAGTGGTTGTACTCGGGGGTGAGGACGACGAACGCGTCGGCGGCCGACAGTTTCGGGGTGACCTTGGCCAGCTCCGCCGCCACCTCGGCTGACGGGGATCCGGACAGGGCGGTCGGCAGGTCGGCGCCCGCCACGTCGATGACGTCGGCCACCAGGTCGGGGTGCGCGTCGACCTGGGCGAGGAGCCAGTCGGCGACGACCGGACCGAAACGGCCCTCACGGTTGCTGCCGATGACGACGGCGAGACGGAGCGGGCGGGTCCGTACGGGGGCCGGATCGGGGGCGGTATCGATAGCGGTATCGCGCGCGGCACCGCGCACGGAATCAGGCACGAAATCGGGAGCTGTGGTCACAGCGGTCTGTGAGGTCATGCGGAACAGCGTCTGACGTCAACCAAACTTGAGGTCAAGCGCCGGACGGGCGCCGCGGTGTCCCCCCACCCGGCCCCCGGGTCACCCGTTCACAGCCCCGGCCGCCCGCCGTACCGGTTCTTTCCGGCCGCACGGCGGTGACCTGCTGGAATGACCGAGGGGATGCCCGTACTACCAGCCGTTCGGCCGCATGACGGCGGCATGACGGCGGCTTTCTGAGGGTGCATCAGGAGGCGTACGGCGCCGAGTGGGCCTTACCTCGGTAATGCAAGGGCGTGACCGACGCAGCGGCGGGATGCCGCGGGTCGCGTCCTCTCGGAGGAGCACCAGCATGCGCATTGCCCGTCAGCTGACCGGTCCCGCGCTCGCCGTCGCCGCGGTGGGTCTGGCGACCGCGCCCGCCGTCGCCGGGGACGCGCGCGGTGTCGAGGTGCTCCCGGCGAGTGCGGCGCCCGGCACCGTCGCGACCGTGAACACGCGCGCCTGCGGTGCCGGTAGCTCGGCGACGGGTGACGCGAGTGCGGTGGGTTCGGGCCAGTTCACGCTGGCGCCGACCACACTGGACGACACCACGATCGGCCAGTTCAAGGTGCCGGCGTCCGCGCAGATGGGCACGTACGAGATCGTCGTGAAGTGCTCCGACGGGAAGCGGGCGGCGGGCGATCTGACGGTGACACCGGCCGCCGCGCAGGGGCAGCCGTATCCGAGAGGGCATGTGGACTCCGGGGTCGGGGGCGCGCTGGGGCCCGACCCCGTTCAGACCGCGGCGGGTGTGACGGCTCTGGCCGTCGCCGCCGCGGGCGGTACCTGGCTCCTGCATCGCCGGGCGAGAGGCGACGGAGCCTGACGGACAACCTCCGCTGTCCATCGGTACCGCCCACCCCTCCCCCTCCGCGGTCGCAGCCCCTCGTGGCCGCGGAGGGGGCAGCGGGACATCGGGCAAGCGAAACCTCAGCGTCCTTGGACGCCGTCTTAGGGGGAGAACGTGCGTGGATCGGGTCACCGCCGGGCCGGCCGGCGGGCCGGGAACACCGCGATAGCGAGCGTCACCGTGGTCGCCCTGTGCACGGGGGTGTGGCTCCTGCGGAACGGTTCCGGCAGCCACGCGCCCCCGCAGCCGTCCGCGGCGCAGGAGTCGGCCACCGGGCCCCGGACCGGTGACCCCGGCGCGGCGCCGCTCGCCCCGTCCCCGCCGACCCGCGTCCGTATCCCGTCGATCCGGGTGGACGCCCCCCTGACCGGGCTCGGGCTCACGCCGGGGGGCAGCCTGGACGTGCCGCCGCCGGAGAAGAAGAACCTCGCGGGCTGGTACGAGGCCGGGACCACGCCCGGCGAGCGGGGCACCGCGATCGTGGCCGGCCATGTCGACAACGCGGAGGGCCCCGCCGTCTTCTACGGCCTCGGTTCGCTTGCCAGGGGCCGGACGGTGGAGGTGGACCGGCGGGACGGCTCGGTGGCGGTCTTCACGATCGACGCGGTGGAGGTCTACGACAGCCGGAACTTCCCCGACACCAAGGTCTACGGCCCGGCGTCCCGCCCCGAACTCCGCGTGATCACCTGCGGCGGCGCCTACTCGAAGAAGACGGGCTATCAGGGGAACGTCGTGGTCTTCGCCCATTTGACCAGCTCCCGCTGACGGCTCTCACCAGCGACTCCGGCCAGCAGTTCCCGTCCGCAGTTCCCGCCGGCAGTTCCCGCCGGCAGTTCCCGCCGGCGGATCAGTGGTTGTCCATGTCAGGCGAGCCACTGTTCGTACGCCAGGTTGGTGACCAGGGCGAGGACCACGGTCAGGAGGACCACGCGGACGAAACCCGTGCCCTTCTTCAGGGCCGTGCGGGCGCCGAGCGTGGCGCCCGCGAGGTTGAAGACGGCCAGGATCGCCGCCAGTTGCCACAGTACGGTGCCCTGCCAGGCGAACATCGCCAACGCCCCCGCGTTGGTGCAGCAGTTGACGATTTTCGCCGTGGCCGACGCCGTGACCAGGTCGAGGTGGAGCACAGCCGTCAGCGCGAGGACCAGGAACGTGCCGGTGCCGGGCCCGACCAGCCCGTCGTAGAAGCCGATACCGACCCCCGCGATCCCGATCGCCGCGAACACCCGGCGCCGTGTCACCGGGCCGGCCACCGGCGCCGTACCGAAGTTCGGCCGCAGGATCACAAAGGCGGCGACGCCCAGCAGGACGACCATGATGACGGGGCGCAACACCTCACTGCTCATCCCGGCCGCGAAGAACGCGCCGCCCATCGACCCGGCCACCGCCGCGAGGCCGATCCGCACAGCGGTCCACACGTCCACCGGCGCCTTGCGCGCGTACGTCACGGCGGCCCCGGTCGTCCCCACGATGGCAACGGCCTTGTTGGTACCGAGCGCGTAGGCGGCGGGCGTGCTCCCCGGCAACCCCAGCAACATCGCCGGCAAGAGGATGAGTCCGCCACCCCCCACCACGGCATCGACCCACCCCGCGGCGAACGCGGCGAGACACAACAAGAACACCGTGGTCAGCGATATGTCAGGCACACGTCCGACCCTAAACACCATGATCCGACGCCCATGACTCCACCCCACCCTTCCAAGGCACCGCCCCCTGATCCGGCCGTGACGGCGCCCCTCACACCCCCGGCGGGAAGCCGCTGAGCGCAGCGTTCCCCCCAGGAAACCGTCCAGATGCGACCGGGTAACACCGCCCCCGCACGCTGCCGTACATGCCCCCTTCCGCTCAGGTGCCACCGGCGATCGTCGTGATCGGCGCCGGCCTCGCGGGGGTCCGGTTCACCCGGCGGCTCGCCGAGCTGGACCCCGGTACCGAAGCCGGGACCGTCCTCGTCGGAGACGAACCGCACGCCCCGTACAACCGCGTCCTGCTCACCGACGTACTCGCCGGGCGCTACGGCCCCGACGTCATCACGCTCCCCCGCCCGCACGGCACCCATCTGCGCACCCGCGCGGTCCGGATCGACCGCGCCGCCCGTACCGTGCACTGCGCCGACGGCACCTCGGTCCGGTACCGCACGCTCGTCCTCGCGACCGGCGCGAACCCCGTCGTCGTCCCGGCGCCGCACGGCCGCACGTTCCGGACGATGGACGACTGCCTCGCCCTGTCGGCGGCCGTACGCCCGGGTACCCGGGTCCTGGTCGTCGGCGGTGGGCCGCTCGGCGTCTCGGTGGCCCGCGCGCTCGCCACGCGTGGCGCCGACGTCGTACTCGCCGAGCGGGACAACCGGTTGATGAAGCGTCAGCTCGACTCCACGGCGGCCGAGTTGGTCCTCCGGCATCTGCGCCGCCTCGGTGTCGAGGTACGGACCTCCTGGCAGCCGCACGAGAAACCGCCCGGCACCGAACTCACCGTCCTCGCCTGCGGGGTACGCCCCCGTACCGGACTCGCCCGCGCCGCCGGTCTCACGGTCCGCTCGGGTGTGGTCGTCGACGACGAGCTGCGGACCTCGGACCCGCACATCCGGGCGATCGGCGACTGCGCCGAACACGCGTCCCGGGTCTACGGCCGGGCGGCTCCGGCGCTCGAACAGGCCGACGTGCTGGCCGCGTCGCTCACCGCACGGCACCCCGAAACGCCTCGCTACCACGGCACCCGCGCCCTCACCCGCCTCACCCTCGACAGCACCGATACGGCGGCCGACCCTCTCGACCTCGCCGCCTTCGGCGCGGCCGACGCCCGTCCCGGCGACGACGTCGTCCAGCTCACCGACGCCACCCGGGGCACGTACCGCAAGGTCGTCGTCCGGGGCGACCGGGTGGTGGGCGGGGTGCTGGTCGGGGCGCTCGGCAGCGTCGGCGCGCTGGCCCGTGCCTGGGCCGACGGCGAATCCGTCACGGCCGGGGACGGCGGCGCTCCCACGCTCCATCTGCTCACCCACGACGGAGGCTGCTGACCATGACCACAACCGCAGGCACGGGCATGACCATGACCACGGACATCCCCACGATCGTGCTGGTCGGGCACGGCATGGTCGGGCAGCGGTTCCTCGAAGCGCTCGCCGAACACGGCCTGACCGCGACGCACCGCGTGGTCGTGCTCGGCGAAGAGCCCCGCCCCGCCTATGACCGGGTCGCCCTCACCTCGTACTTCTCGGGCCGCACCGCCGATGAACTCACCCTCGTGGAACCGGAGTTCATGGACCGGCACGGCATCGAGCTGCGCCTCGGAGATCCCGTCGACGCGGTCGACCGGGAGGCGCGGAAGGTGACGACGCGCTCGGGTGCGGTCTTCGCCTACGACACGCTCGTCCTGGCGACGGGCTCGTACCCCTTCGTGCCGCCCGTGGCGGGCAAGGACGCGACCGGCTGCTTCGTGTACCGCACGATCGAGGACCTGCTGGCGATCGAGGCGTACGCGGCCGGGCACGCCACGACCGGCGCGGTGGTCGGCGGCGGGCTGCTCGGCCTGGAGGCGGCGGGCGCGCTGAAGGGGCTCGGACTCGCCCCGCACATCGTGGAGTTCGCGCCGCGCCTGATGCCGGTCCAGGTCGACGACGGCGGCGGCGCGGCGCTGCTGCGCACGATCACGGGCATGGGCCTGAGCGTGCACACGGGTGCCGGTACCGAGGAGATCGTGACCGGCGACGACGGCGCGGTGACCGGGATGCGGCTGTCGGACGGCACCGAACTCGCCGTGGATCTGGTGGTGTTCTCGGCGGGCGTACGGCCCCGGGACGCGCTGGCCCGCGCCTGCGGACTGCCGGTCGGCGCGCGCGGCGGCATCGTCGTGGACGAGCGGTGCCGTACCGCCGACCCGCACGTCTACGCGATCGGTGAGTGCGCGCAGGCCGTGGACGGCCGGGTGTACGGGCTGGTGGCGCCGGGGTACAAGATGGCGCGGACGGCCGCCGACGACCTCGCGGCGAACAGCACCGGAGGCACCGGCGGAACCGACGGGTCCGGCCGGTCCGACGGGTCCGGGTTCACGGGTGCGGACCTCTCCACCAAGCTGAAGCTCCTCGGCGTGGACGTGGCGTCCTTCGGCGACGCGCACGGCGCGGCCGACGGCTGCCTCGACGTCGTCTACGCGGACTCCCGCTCCGGCACGTACAAGAAGCTCGTCGTCGGCGCGGACGGGACGCTGCTCGGCGGGGTACTGGTCGGTGACGCGGACGCGTACGACACGCTGCGTCCGCTGACCGGTTCGGTGCCGCCGGTCGCGCCGGAGCTGCTGGTACTGCCCGCGGGCGCCGGCGCCCCTGTCGCGCTCGGCCCGGCCTCGCTGCCGGACTCGGCGGTCATCTGCTCATGCCACAACGTCGCCAAGGGCACCATCCGCGCCGCCGTCACCGAGCACGCGTGCACGACGGTGCCGGAGGTACGGAAGTGCACCAAGGCCGGTACCGGGTGCGGGAGTTGCGTCAAGGTGCTCGGGCAGCTCGTCACGGCGGAGCTGGAGGCGGGCGGTGTCACCGTCGACAAGGGCCTGTGCGGCTGCTTCGCGCGGACCCGCCAGGAGCTGTACGAGACGGTGCTCACGCTGCGGATCACCTCCTACCGTGCGCTGTTGGACCGTTTCGGGCGGGAGGAGGCGCGCGGCGGCGACGGGTGCGAGGTGTGCAAGCCGGCCGTCGCGTCGATCCTGGCGTCCCTCGCCCCGACGATCGGCGCGGACGGTCATGTCCTGGACGGTGAGCAGGCGGCGCTCCAGGACACCAACGACCATTTCCTCGCCAACATCCAGCGCAACGGCTCCTATTCGGTCGTGCCCCGGATTCCGGGCGGCGAGATCACCCCGGACAAGCTCATCGTCATCGGCGAGGTGGCGCGGGACTTCGGCCTCTATACGAAGATCACCGGTGGCCAGCGGATCGATCTGTTCGGCGCCCGCGTCGATCAACTTCCGCTGATCTGGACCCGGTTGGTCGATGCCGGTTTCGAGTCGGGGCACGCCTACGGGAAGTCGCTGCGGACCGTGAAGTCGTGCGTGGGACAGACGTGGTGCCGGTACGGGGTGCAGGACTCGGTACGGATGGCGATCGACCTGGAGCTGCGGTACCGGGGGCTGCGGGCGCCGCACAAGCTGAAGTCGGCGGTGTCCGGCTGCCAGCGGGAGTGCGCCGAGGCCCGGTCGAAGGACTTCGGCGTGATCGCCACCGCGCACGGCTGGAACCTGTACGTCGGGGGCAACGGCGGCGCGAGTCCCCGCCACGCGGATCTGCTCGCACAGGACCTCTCGGACGCCGAACTGGTCCGGCTCGTGGACCGGTTCCTGATGTTCTACATCCGCACGGCGGACCGTCTGGAGCGTACGGCCGCCTGGCTGGAACGGATCGAGGGCGGCCTCGACCATGTACGGGACGTGGTGGTGCGGGACTCGCTCGGGATCTGCGACGAGTTGGAGGCCATGATGGCGGACCATGTCGCCCACTACCGCGACGAGTGGGGTGCGACGCTGCGGGACCCGGAGCGCCTCGCCCGGTTCGTGTCCTTCGTCAACGCGCCGGGGGTGCCGGATCCGACGGTCCAATTCGTACCGGAGCGGGACCAGATGAAGCCGGATCTGCCGCTGCTCGCAATCGGGGTACGGGGATGAGCGTGCAACTCCTGCTGGACGGGGCGTGGTTCACGGTCTGCGACCCCGGCGCGCTGCTGCCCGGCCGGGGGGTCGCGGTCCTCCTCCCGGACGGGGAGCAGGCGGCGGTGTTCCGGACCCGGGGCGGGGCGGTGTACGCGATCGACAACCGGGACCCGTTCACGGGTGCGCGGGTCCTGTCCCGCGGCCTGATCGGCTCGACCGCGGGCCACCCCTTCGTGGCGTCGCCCCTGCTGAAGCAGCGCTTCGATCTGGCTTCGGGGAGGTGCCTGGACGAGGAGGAGGTGACCGTCAGGACGTACCCGACCCGGGTTCCTTCCCTCGGGGAGAGCTAGTCCAGGTCCCCGCAGATGTCCCTCGCCTTCGCCAAGTCCTTCTTCACCTCCGGGCCGAACTTGAAGGTGTTGGCGTGGCCCAGTTGGGCGTCGCGGATCGCGGTTGCCAGGGGCTTGTACGCCGGGTCGCCCGCGGCGGCTGCCGCCGAGTGGGCGCCCGCCGCGCCGAAGCGGTTCAGGGCCATGTCCCCCTCCGGGCCGTCCGTCGCGTACTTCGACTCGTCGAAGCGGTCCAGCGCCCCGCACGCCGCGCTCGCGTCGGCCGCGGCATCGCCCTCCCCGGAGCCGTCACCCGCGAACGCCCAGGCCGCGCCCACTCCGCCGGCGCCCACCACCAGCCCGATCAGGAGCGCGGCCACCAGCGGACCGGTACGGCGTGACGGAACGGCGGGAGGAACGGCGGGAGGTGTGGAGGGAGGTACGGGAGGCCCGTACGGCTGCTGTGGGTGCATGGGACCGAAGGGTAGTGGTGAGATCATCCGACCGGCGACCGTCGTCAGGGAGCCGTCAAACCTGCCGACCGGCGGATCAGCACCGCGTCAACGGCCCCCATCCCCGTACCGCCGCCGTCCTACCGTGCCACCCATGGACCCCGAATCGGCCGACCGCTCCGCCCTCGTGGACCGGCAATGGGCCGGCGACCTGCGGGCCGCCGTCTTCTGCGCACTGGCGCTGCTCTGCCTGGTCACCCTGATCGACTGCGCGAACCGCACCTTCACCCCGCTCCGGGGCGCCCTGTGGACCGGCCTCTCGCTGCTGCTCTACGCGGTCCTGCATCCCCCCAAGGTGACGGCGGGCCCCGGTCGGCTCGCCGTACACGGGACCTGGCGCACTCAGCAGGTCGCGACCGACCTGCTGATCTCGGTGCACCGCGCCGACGGGGTCGCGCCCCGGCTCGTGCTGCGGGACGCGCTGGGCAACCGGGTCACCATGGACCCGACCGTGTTCACCACCAACCCGCTGCTCTGGCACGAGGTCGAGACGGGCGCCCGCGCGGCCCGCGCCGCCGGTCTGCTGCGTACCGGCACGGCCGTCGTGGACGCGCTCGCGGACCGCGTCGACCAGGACACGGCCCGCGGGGTCTTCGAGGCGTCGGGAATCACCTGACCCGTGGGGATCACCTGACCCGTCAGGATCACCGGACCCGTGGGGATTCCGCTCACGGCTCCAGGGCCTCGTACGTCACCCCCGTCAGTTCCTCCGACGCCTTCCACAGGCGGGCGGCGGAAGCGTCGTCCAGGGTCCACTTGGTCCGCCAGGACAACACGGGCGGGCCGCGCCAGCCGGCGAACCGGGGGCCGATGAAGGTGTCCGGGGTGACGCCGGGCGCCGTGGCCGCGTACAGGGTGGGGAGCGCGCCCGCCTCCGGCGACTGCGCGGCGATCCGGTTGCCGAATTCCACGACGCGTTCGGCGGCCTTGCGGCCCTCCATACGGACGCCCGCCGTCTGGAGGTTGGTACGGGCGTAGCCGGGGTGGGCCGCCGCCGCGACGACATCGGAACCGGCGGCGGCGAGGCGGCGGGCGAGTTCGTGCGTGAAGAGCAGGTTGGCGGTCTTGGAGCGGCCGTAGGCGATCCAACGGCGGTAGCGGCGCTCGCTGTTGAGGTCGGAGAGGTCGACGTTCGACAGGACGTGCATTCCGCTGGAGACGGTGACCACGCGGGCGCGGGGGGTGCCGAGGAGTTCCGGCATCAGCAGCCCGGTGAGCGCGAAGTGCCCGAGGTGGTTCACGCCGAACTGCATCTCGAAGCCGTCGGCGGTGCGGCGGCGCGGCAGCGCCATCACGCCCGCGTTGTTGATCAGCAGATCGAGCCGGTCGTGCGAGTTCCCGAACGCGGCGGCGAACCGCCGTACCGATTCGAGTGACGCGAGGTCGAGCGGGACGAACCGCGTGTCGGCGCCGGGGACCTCGGCGGTGATGCGGTCGTGGGCGGCCCGGCCGCGTTCCTCGCTGCGGCAGGCGAGGAGGACCCGGGCACCGTGCCGGGCCAGTTCGCGGGCGGCGACATAGCCGATGCCGCTGTTGGCGCCGGTGACGACGGCGGTCCGTCCGCTCTGGTCGGGGATGTCGCGCGCGGTCCAGCCGTTCATGACGGTGTGCTCCCTCGCGAGGCGATGGTTGCTTTCGGGTTCTGCCTTCCGGTTCTACCTTCCCGTTCTATCGCTCCCCCGGCCCGGTCGCGCGGCAACGCGACAAAGGGCGGCACCCCCGCACAAGGGTGCCGCCCTTCGCTCACGCACCGGGACCGCTGCCGCGTCGCTGAGGGTCGGGGTGACCGACAGCGGCACCGGGGTCGATACGGCCCGCCCTTGGGGGCCGTCGTCCGTCTCCAGGTCTAGCGGTGATCGCTGCCGTTCGCGCTGGACGCCGCGCGCCCCGCCTCCAGACGGGCCACCGGGATCCGGAACGGTGAGCAGGACACGTAGTCCAGGCCGACCTCGTGGAAGAAGTGGACGGACTCGGGGTCGCCGCCGTGCTCGCCGCAGACGCCGAGCTTGAGGTCGGGCCGGGTGGCGCGCCCGGCGAGGACCGCGGAGCGGACGAGGGAGCCGACGCCGTCCCTGTCGATGGTCTCGAACGGGGAGACCCCGAAGATGCCCTTCTCCAAGTAGGCGGTGAAGAAGCTGGCCTCGACGTCGTCGCGGGAGAAGCCCCACACGGTCTGGGTGAGGTCGTTGGTGCCGAAGGAGAAGAACTCGGCGGCCTCGGCGATCTGTCCGGCGGTCAGCGCGGCGCGCGGCAGTTCGATCATGGTGCCGAGCGCGAGCTTGAGGTCGATACCGGTGCGCGCCTGGACCTCGCCGATGACCTGTTCGGCCTCGTCGCGGACGATCTCCAGCTCCTGGACGGTGCCGACGAGCGGGATCATGATCTCGGCGCGCGGGTCGCCCTTGGCGTTCTTCCGTTCCGCGACGGCCTCGGCGATGGCCCGTACCTGCATGGCGAACAGGCCGGGGATGACGAGCCCGAGGCGGACCCCGCGCAGACCCAGCATGGGGTTCTGCTCGTGCAGCCGGTGGACGGCCTGGAGGAGGCGCAGATCGTTCTCGTTGTGGTCCTTGCGGGACTCGGCGAGCGCGACCCGTACGGAGAGTTCGGTGATGTCGGGCAGGAACTCGTGCAGCGGCGGGTCGAGGAGGCGCACGGTGACGGGCAGTCCGTCCATCGCCTCGAACAGCTCCACGAAGTCCCGCTTCTGGAGCGGCAGCAGATCGCCGAGGGCCTTCTCGCGCTCCTCCTCGGTGTCGGCGAGGATCAGCTTCTCGACCAGTTCGCGGCGCTCGCCGAGGAACATGTGCTCGGTGCGGCACAGGCCGATGCCCTGGGCGCCGAAGCGGCGGGCGCGCAGCGCGTCCTCGGCGTTGTCGGCGTTGGCGCGCACCCGCAGCCGGCGGACCCGGTCGGCGTACGCCATGATCCGGTGGACGGCGCCCACGAGTTCGTCGGCGTCGTCGGCGCCCGCGTGCATCCGGCCCTCGAAGTACTCCACGACCGGGGACGGCACGACGGGGACCTCACCGAGGTAGACCTTGCCGGTGGAGCCGTCGATGGAGACGACGTCGCCTTCCTCCACCACGACACCGCCCTGCGCGGTCAACCGCCGCCGCTTGGTGTCGACTTCGAGGTCCTCGGCGCCGCACACACAGGTCTTGCCCATCCCGCGGGCGACGACGGCGGCGTGCGAGGTCTTGCCGCCGCGTGAGGTGAGGATGCCTTCGGCGGCGATCATGCCGTCGAGGTCGTCGGGGTTGGTCTCGCGGCGGATCAGGATGACCTTCTCGCCGGACCGTGACCACTTGATCGCGGTGTACGAGTCGAAGACGGCCTTGCCGACGGCGGCGCCCGGTGAGGCGGCGATGCCACGCCCGATCTTCTCGACCTTGGCGTCCTCGTCGAAGCGCGGGAACATCAGCTGCGCGAGCTGGGCGCCGGTGACCCGCTGAAGGGCCTCGGCCTCGTCGATGAGGCCCTGGTCGACCAGTTGGGTCGCGATCCGGAAGGCGGCACCGGCGGTGCGCTTGCCGACCCGGGTCTGGAGCATCCACAACTGGCCGCGCTCGATGGTGAATTCGATGTCGCAGAGATCCTTGTAGTGGGTCTCCAGGGTCTCCATGATCTGCATGAGCTGGTCGTACGACTTCTTGTCGATCCGCTCCAGGTCGGCGAGCGGCACGGTGTTGCGGATACCGGCGACGACGTCCTCGCCCTGCGCGTTCTGGAGGTAGTCGCCGTAGACGCCCTGCTGGCCGCTCGCGGGGTCGCGGGTGAAGGCGACGCCGGTACCCGAGTCGGGGCCGAGGTTGCCGAAGACCATGGAGCAGACGTTGACGGCGGTGCCGAGGTCGTGCGGGATGCGCTCCTGGCGGCGGTAGAGCTTGGCGCGGTCGGTGTTCCAGGAGTCGAAGACGGCCTTGATGGCGAGGTCCATCTGCTCGCGCGGGTCCTGCGGGAAGTCGCGTCCCGCCTCGGTCTTGACGATCTTCTTGAAGCGGGTGACGAGCTTCTTGAGGTCGGCGGCGTCGAGGTCGGTGTCGACGGTGACCTTCTTGGCGGCCTTGGCCTTGTCGAGGGCGTCCTCGAACTGTTCCCCGTCGACGCCGAGCACGGTCTTGCCGAACATCTGGATGAGCCGCCGGTAGGAGTCCCAGGCGAATCGCTCGTCGCCCGCCTGCTGGGCGAGTCCGATCACGGACTTGTCGGAGAGTCCGATGTTGAGGACGGTGTCCATCATGCCGGGCATGGAGAACTTGGCGCCGGAGCGGACCGAGACGAGCAGCGGGTCGTCGGCCTGACCGAGCTTCTTGCCCATCTTCTGTTCCAGGGCGCCCAGATGAGCGGAGACCTCGTCACGGAGTGCCACCGGCTCATGGCCGCTGTCGAGGTAGACCTTGCAGGCTTCTGTCGTGATGGTGAAGCCAGGGGGAACGGGCAGACCGAGATTGGTCATCTCGGCGAGGTTCGCGCCCTTCCCGCCGAGCAGATCCTTGAGGTCCTTGTTTCCCTCGGTGAAGTCGTAAACGAACTTCGCTACATGGGGATCGTTGTTTTCCGACACGGGTCTCGACTCCTCGACGACTCGGTGGCTGCCCTGACGGCGAGGAACATACCCAGATCGAAGGCGCCTGGGTACGTCCACTTGTGCGTCATACGGCCGTAACCACTCGTCCGCCAGCAGATCGAAAGTCCTCCTCGGAGGGTCCGAGGAGGCTCATTGCCTTCACTTCCTGAACGATTCAACACCTACCCTTAACACGGGCCGCTCAAATGAGCCCCTTACGGCCCACTTGATTTCGGGGCGTGAACGGCGAAGCGATGGCACTCAGTGCCATCCCTTGGGGAAGTGCAGGATCGGTGCATATGCTCATCTGAGCGTACGCCTGATCAGAGGTGGCGAGAATCACGCCGTTTCAGGGGGCCGAATTTCAGCATCCGGACGATCAAGGTGCGAATCGCGCGTGGATCGTGACCGTACATCAGCAATCAGTGACGCCTCAGAAGCCGAGCGCGCCCAGCCGTTGCTCGATCCGCTCCGGCGCGTACAGCTCCTCGACCACCAGCGCACCCGCCCCGACCAGGCCCGCGCGCTCGCCGAGCCGGGCCGTGACGACCTCCAGATGGGCCGTGGAGCGCGGCAGCGCGCGCTGGTAGAGCAGTTCACGGACGCCGGTGAGGAAGGGCGTTCCGGCCAGATCTCCGGCGATCATCAGAACGCCCGGATTCAGCAGCGTCACCACGGTCGCCAGGACCTCGCCGACCTGCCGCCCGGCGTCCCGCGCGAGCCGCACCGCCTCCGGGTGCCCGGCCGCGAGCAGCGCCCGTACGTCCGATCCCGACGAGGCCGGTACCCCCGTGTCCGTCAGCCGCCGGGCGAGCGCCCGCCCGCTGGCCACTGCCGCCAGACAGCCGTACGAGCCGCAGCCGCACCGCGCGTCCGCGCCGTCCGGCACCCGGATGTGGCCGATGTCCCCGGCGCCGCCGTCGATGCCCCGGTAGATCGCGCCGTCGACCACGACTCCGGCCCCTATGCCGGTGGAGACCTTGACCAGTACGAAGGCGGAGCAGTCGGGGAAGGCGGTGCGCTGTTCGCCGTACGCGATGAGGTTGGCGTCGTTGTCTACGAGGACCGGGACCGGGGGGCGGGCGGGGGTGCGGTCGGGTGAGCGGTCGGCGGGGGCGGGGTCCGGTTCGGTGCCGGTGCCAACGTCGGCGCCTGTGCCGGTGCCGGTGCCGGCCTGCCGTTCCGCTTCCGTGCCCGTGTGCTCCGTGAACGCGTGCCGCATCCGTGCCCTTATGTCGTAGCCGTCCCAGCCCGGCATGATCGGCGGCTGGACGACCCGGCCCGTCGCGGTGTCCACGGGACCCGGCACCGCGAGACCGATCCCGCACACCAGGTCGGGTCCGCACTCGGCCTTGGCCAGCAACTCGGCGAACCAGCGGCCGAGTTCGTCCAGGACCGCCTCCGGGCCCGCGTCAACGCGCAGCGGCCCCTTGTGCTCGGCGAGCAGGGTGCCGTCGAGGGTGAGGACGGCGGCGCGCGCGTGCCGGGTTTCGAGGTCGGCGGCGAGCACGACGGCGTGCGAGGTGTCGAACTCCAGCCGGATCGAGGGGCGCCCACCGAGCGGCGAGTCCACCGGACCGGCGGCGCCCTCGCGCAGCCAGCCCGCCCGGAAGAGCCGGTCGAGCCGCTGGCCGACCGTGGCCCGGGAGAGCCCGGTGGCGTGCTGGAGCGCTCCCCGCGTGGTCGCGCGTCCGCTGCGCACCAGGTGGAGCAGGTCCCCGGCGCTCGCCTGGTTCCCGGCCATCGTTACCCCCTTGCGTTGCCCAATCCCACGTTACATATTGAGTTTTGCGTGTTAAATAGACGTAACTCTACGATGCCATCTACGGAACTGACGGGTCGGCAGGGCGCGTACCGCGCTGTCCGGAGCCGGCCCGGCGTCGGACCGGCACCGGCCCGGCACCCTGGGACCCGGAGGAGACCCGCGTGTACCGCATGACCCGGCTGGCCGTCGCCCCGGCGCCCGGCACCCGGAACTCCACGCTCCATGACCGGGCGGCGCGGGTGCTCCACCGCAACTGGACCGGCACGTCGACCGTGCCGTCCCGCGGGCTGTACCCGCACCAGTGGTCGTGGGACTCCGCGTTCATCGCGATCGGGCTGCGCCATGTGTCGCCGCTGCGCGCCCAGCTCGAACTGGAGACGCTGCTGCGCGCGCAGTGGGCCGACGGCCGTGTCCCGCACATCGTGTTCAACCCCTCCGTCCCGCTGGACGCCTATTTTCCCAGCCCCGACTTCTGGCGCTCCGCCACCGCGGGCCGCGCGGCGGGTGCTCCGCGCACCGTACAGACCTCGGGCATCGTGCAGCCTCCCGTGCACGCGCTGGCGGCGTGGCTGGTGCACTGCGCCGACCCGGGACTGTCCCGGGCCCGCTCCTTCCTCGCCAGGATCCATCCGCTCCTCGCGTCCTGGCACCGCTATCTGCTGCACCGCAGGGACGCGGGCGGCGGCGGTCTCGCGTCGGTCGTGCACCCGTGGGAACAGGGCATGGACAACAGCCCCTGCTGGGACACCCCGCTGGCCCGCGTCGAGCCCGCCGCGCCCGACACCTTCCGCCGCGCCGACCTGGCCCACGGCACCGCGGACGACCGGCCCACCGATCTGGACTACGGCCGCTATGTCCGGCTCGCCACCGACTACCGCGACCGGCGGTACGCGGACGGGCCCGCCGTGTTCCGTGCCTTCGCGGTCGAGGACCCCGCGTTCAACGCGCTGCTGATCGCGTCGGAACACGCGCTGGCGCGGATCGCCGCCGAACTCGGCGCGGGCGGCGGCGCGCGGCACAGCAGGGCCGAGCGGCTCACCGATGCGCTGGTCGAGCGGCTGTGGGACCCGGAGCGCGAGATCTTCCTCTGCCGCGATCTGGGCACCGACACGCTGGTGCCCGAGCGCGGCGTCGCGGGCCTGGTCCCGCTGATCCTGCCGGCGCTCCCCCGGCACATCGCCGACGCCTTGATTCGTACGGCGCGCGGCCCGCACTTCGGGCTCGGCGGGGCGGCCCGTCTCGTCCCCAGCTACGACCTGGAGGGCCACGCCTTCGACCCGCAGCGGTACTGGCGCGGCCCGGCCTGGTTCAACACCAACTGGCTCCTTGAGCGGGGCCTGCGGCTGCACGGCGAGCGGTCCGGCGCGGACCTGCTGCGCTCGGCGCTGCTCACCACGGCCGACGCCTCCGGCTTCGCCGAGTACGTGCACCCGTACACCGGTGAGGCGTGCGGGGCACGGGACTTCGGCTGGACGGCGGCGCTGGCACTGGATCTGCTGCACAGCACACCGAACGAGCCGTACGGCATCACATCGGGCGACGCGCCGGGCGAGGTCCCGGTGCGCGAGGGCACCGGTCACGGGGGCGTCAGGGCCTCCGGCGGCCGAGGAGGAGGGGATCGGCGATGACCGACCGGCATCACCTGCTCGTACACGGCGGCACATTCGCGGCCGTGAGCGAGAGCGGGGACATCAACGGCGTACGCGGTGGTACGTCACCGGGCGGCCTGTTCGTGCGGGACGCGCGGCATCTGAGCCGCTGGCAGCTGACCGTGGACGGCGCGGTCCCGGACGTCCTGACGCCCGTCGGACCCGGGGACACCGCGCGCTGTGTGCTCGTACCGCGCGGGGGCCGTCAGGAGCCGCCCTCGTGCACGGTCTTCCGTGAACAGGCCGTCACGGACAGTGGTTTCGTGGAGAGCCTGCGGGTGGTGAGCAACCGGGCGGTGCCGACGACGGTACGGGTCGCGGTGACCGTGGACGCCGACTTCACGGACCCTTTCGAACTCCGTTCCGACCACCGCACGTATCTGAAGACAGGGGCCGTGCGGTACCGCGAAATCCTCGACGACGGCGTGGAGTTCAGCTACCGGCGCGGTGAGTGGCGCTCGCTGACCACCGTGACGTGCGACCCGGCGCCGGACGGCGTCGAGGAGACCGGTACGGGGGCGCGGCGCCTGGTGTGGGCGGTGGAACTGGCCGCGCACGGCGCCGCGGAGCTGATCCTGCGCGCGACGGCCCGGCCGCACGGGGCACCCGGGGAGCCGGTGCCGCCGAAGTCGCCGACCGCCGCCGCCGCTGAACTGGCCGCGCTTCAGGGCGAGTTGGCGGACGTCTTCTTCACCTCGGGTGCCGGTTCGACGGTGCGGACCGGGGGTGCGTGGCCGGAGTTGGCGGACGCGTGTGCCCGGGGCCTCGCGGACCTCGCGGTGCTCCGGGTGTCGGCGACGGGCCCGGACGGCGAGGAGCTACGCGTACCGGCCGCCGGCATCCCCTGGTTCCCCACCCTGCTCGGCCGGGACGCCCTCCTGACCTCCCTCTTCGCCCTCCCCCACGTACCGTCCCTCGCCGCCGCGACACTGCCCGCGCTCGCCGCGACGCAGGCCACCGAGACCGGCCGGGACACGGTCGCCCAGCCCGGCAAGATCGTCCACGAGGTGCGGCACGGGGAGTTGGCGCACTTCGGGCAGATCCCGTACGGCCGTTACTACGGCTCGGTCGACGCGACCCCGCTCTTCCTGGTGCTGCTCGGCGCGTACACGGAGTCCACCGGGGACACCACGCTCGCCCGCCGCCTCGAATCGCACGCGCGCGCGGCGGTGGGCTGGATGCTGGACCACGGCGGGCTGACCTCACGCGGCTATCTGGTGTACCGCGCCGACGGACGGGGCCTGGCCAACCAGAACTGGAAGGACTCCCCCGGCGCGATCTGCTCCGCCGACGGCACGAAGGCCGCGGGCCCCGTGACGGCGGCGGGGGCGCAGGGGTACGCGTACGACGCGCTCTGTCGTACCGCGCACATCGCGCGGACCGTGTGGGACGACGCGGTGTACGCGGATCTGCTGACGCAGGCCGCCGCCGATCTGCGGGACCGTTTCCAGCGGGACTTCTGGATGGACGACCACGGATTCCCCGCACTGGCGTTGGACGGCGAGGGCCGCCATGTCGACGCCCTCGCCTCGGACGCGGGACACCTGCTCTGGTCGGGTCTTCTGGACAAGGAGTACGGGGAGTTGGTGGGCCGGCGCCTCCTGGAACCGGACTTCTTCTCCGGCTGGGGCGTCCGCACCCTGGCCGCAGGGCAGCCCGCGTACCATCCGCTCTCCTACCACCGGGGCTCGGTCTGGCCCCACGACAACGCCCTCATCGCCCTCGGCCTCGCGCGCTACGGCCTGCACGACGAGGCCCGGACGGTGGCCCGCGCCCTGATCGACGCCGCCGCGTCCGACGCCAACCGTCTGCCGGAGGTCATGGCGGGCTACGCCCGCGAGTCGTACCCGTCGCCGGTCCCGTATCCCCACGCCTGCGAAAGGGAGTCACGCTCGGCGGCGACGCCTTTGGCGCTGCTTACGGCGGTGGGGGGCGGGGTGTAACGACGGGATGTAGGGACGGGGTTCCTTGCCGGGGCTTCAACGGTTGTCAACGCGCTTCGCGCTGAAGCTCGGCGACCTGGCGGAGCGCTGTCTTGAACGCCGTGTACTCCGGTTCGCCCAGTGCCTGCGCCTGGCGTTCCTCGATGGCGCCCATGATGGACGCGGCGGCCTGCATCTGGAGCAGCCCACGGTCGGTGGGGCAGATGAGTTTGGCCCGGCGGTCGGCGGGGTCGGGCCGGCGTTCGACGTAGCCGAGCCGTTCCAGGTCGTCGATGAGTGTCCCGATGATCTGTTTGTGCTGCCCGGAGAGCTGCGCCAGTTCGCTGGCGCGGATGCCGTCGGCCCTCAGGTAGGCGAGCACGGCTCCGGTACGGGGCTGGATGTCGTCGAATCCCTGCTCGGCGAGAGACGCGTACAGCTCTCGCTGGACGGCGAACAGCAGCCGCGCGGCGAGCACGCCGACGTCCGGATCTTTGGCTTCCAGCCCGGTCAACGCCGTCTCCCGTCCCGGCGGTCGTTCGCCGCTCGCCCCTGTGACCGGCGATTTTAGTCACCCTCCGCCCGACCCATGCCTCACCGTCACCGGCGCTTGCGCTCCGGGGGAAGGCGACCTACATTTGAAACAAGTCACGAACCTTGACTATCAAGATTAATGACTAAAGTACTTCGTAAGGCAAGACAGTCAAGACGGCGCCAGACAGCGCCAGACAGGACTCAAGGAGCGGAAAAATGAACGAGCCCAGCAAGTTCCTGGAGCCGATCACCCGGACGAACGTGGCCGTGGTGCTCGTAGACCACCAGGTCGGCCTCCTGTCAGGAGTGCGGGACATTCCCGTGGACGAGCTGAAGCACAACGTCGCGGCCCTCGCACGGGCGGCGACCGCGCTGGACATCCCGCTGGTCGCCACCACCACGGCGGCCGACAGCCTGTGGGGGCCGACCGCACCCGAACTGGTCGAGGCGCTGCCCGCCGGGCAGAAGATCATCGACCGGAGCACGGTCAACGCCTGGCACGACGACCGGGTACGTGAGGCCATCATGGCGACCGGCCGCCGGAAACTGATCTTCGCGGGAGTGTCGCTGGAGGTCTGCGCGGCTCTGCCGGCCTACGCGGCCATCGCCGCCGGGTACGACGCGTATGTGGCCGTCGACGCGTCGGGCACCTTCAGCCGGACCAAGCGGGAGGCGGGCCTGCTCCGCATGCAACAGGCCGGAGTCATCCTCAGCGACTACGCCACGCTCATGGTCGAGGCCCTGGCGGACAACGCCGCCCCGGAGTCCGGAGCGGTCTATGCGGCACTGGACATGCCGTTCGCGGTCCTGGTCGGCCAGATCTCGGCGGCGGCCCAGCGTTAGCCCGCGAAGGGCCTGTACGGTTCCTGTCGGTTCCTGTCGGTTCCTGTCGGTTCCTGTCCGGTCGACGTGGGCGTCACCCCTTCGAGCGGGCCTCCGCCGGTTCCGGGGTGGATGTCGCCCCCGGTCGCAGTCGCAGGGCCGTGCGGTCCGCTGTGCGGCGGGCCCAGGTTCCGCTGGTCAGGGCGCCGATCGTCAGGACCAGTAGGCCGCAGACGGTAAGGATCCAGTAGGCGGGGCGGCTCGCGGCCACGAAGTCCGTGCGGTACGAGGTCGCGGTCACGCCCGTCGCGAGGACCGCTCCGATCACCGCGACGCCCAGCGTGGTGCCGATCTGGCGGCTGGTCGACGCCACGGCCGAGGCGACGCCGGCCTGTTCGCGGGGCATGCCGGAGACGGCGGTGTTGGTGATCGGGGCGTTGACGAAACCGAAGCCGAGACCGAACAGGACGTACCCGATGACCAGGGTCGCGTCCGACGTCTCCGCGCCGAAGCCGGCGAACATCACCCCGCTGAGGGTCATCGCAACCCCGGCGATCAGCAGCGAGACGCGCGGTCCGCGATTGCCGACGATCCGTCCGGACAGGGGTGCGCAGACGAACGTCATCGCCGCCATCGGCAGCATCCACAGCCCCGCGTGCAGGGCGGACAGACCCCGTACCTCCTGGAGATACAGGGTGTTCAGGAACAGGAACCCGCCCAGCGCGGCAAAGGCGCTCACCGCGATCACGGTCGCCCCACTGAACGGCGCGCTACGGAAGAACCGCAGGTCGATCAGGGGTTCCGCGCGCCGGGGCTCGTAGAAGATCAGTCCGATGAGGGAGACCAGCGCGAGGGCGCCGAAGGTGAGGATCTTCGGCGAGGTGATGCCGGAGCCGGGGGCCTCGATGATCGCGTACGTCAGCGAGCCGAGCAGGGCGATCACCAGGAGCTGGGCGACCGGGTCGGGGCGGCGCGGCTTCGGGGCGCGGGACTCCGGGACGTACCGGATGGTCAGGAGCAGGGCGGCGATGCCCACCGGGAGGTTGATCCAGAAGATCGAGCGCCAGCTGACCGCGTCGACCAGGAGACCACCGATCAGAGGGCCCGCCGCCATGGATATGCCGACGACGGCGCCCCAGGCACCAATGGCGCGGGCCCGCTCACGCGGGTCCGTGAAGGTGTTCGTGATGATCGACATCGCGACCGGATTGAGCATTGAGCCGCCGACCGCCTGGAGCATACGGAACACGACCAGCAGCTCCAGATTCGGCGCCACGGAGCAGAGCAGGGAGCCGAGCGTGAACAGGACCAGGCCGTACTTGAAGACGCGGCGTCTGCCGATCCGGTCGGCCGTGGAACCGGCCAGCATCAGCAGCGAGGCGAGCACCAGTGTGTACGCGTCGATCGTCCACTGGAGTCCGGCCACGCTCGCGTCCAGATCACGCTGGATGGAGGGCAGGGCGACATTCAGCACGGTGGTGTCGAGGCTGACGATCAGCAGGCTCATACAGCAGATCCCCAGCACGAGCATCCGGCGTCGGTGGCTCAGCTCGGACATCTATCAATAGTACGCCTAACTAACAACATTGGCGTGTGGGGCGTCGTGGGTGAGAATGGGGGGATGTCCACGTCCGCCCAAGCCGTCTCCGTAGCCGACGCCGCCCCTGCCGACGCCGCCGCTGCTACCTCCACCGCTGCCTCCGCCACCGCGGCCTCCTCCCGCGCCCTGGCCATCGGTCCGCACACCGTGCAGCCGCCGGTCGTGCTCGCGCCCATGGCCGGGATCACGAACGCGCCCTTCCGCACGCTGTGCCGTGAATTCAGCGGTGGCAAGGGGCTGTTCGTCAGCGAGATGATCACGACGCGCGCGCTGGTCGAGCGCAACGAGAAGACCATGCAGCTGATCCACTTCGACGCGAGTGAGACCCCGCGCTCGATCCAGCTGTACGGAGTGGACCCGGCGACCGTCGGCAAGGCGGTCCGCATGATCGCCGACGAGGGCCTCGCGGACCACATCGACCTGAACTTCGGGTGCCCGGTGCCGAAGGTGACCCGTAAGGGCGGGGGGTCGGCGCTGCCGTACAAGCGGCCTCTGCTGCGGGCGATCCTGCGGGAGGCGGTGACCGGGGCGGGGGACCTGCCGGTCACCATGAAGATGCGCAAGGGCATCGACGACGACCACATCACGTACCTCGACGCCGGGCGGATCGCGGTCGAGGAGGGCGTCACGGCCATCGCGCTGCACGGACGCACGGCCGCGCAGCACTACGGCGGTACGGCGGACTGGGACGCCATCGCCCGGCTCAAGGAACATGTGCCCGAGATTCCGGTGCTCGGCAACGGCGACATCTGGTCGGCCGGTGACGCGCTGCGGATGATGCGGGAGACCGGGTGCGACGGGGTGGTCGTGGGGCGCGGGTGCCTCGGGCGGCCGTGGCTGTTCGGGGACCTGGTGGCGGCGTTCACCGGTACGGGTGCCGTGGCGGCGCCTTCGCTGCGGGAGGTCGCCTCGGTGATGGTGCGGCACGCGACGCTGCTCGGGGAGTGGCTGGGGGACGAGCCGCGGGGCGTCATCGACTTCCGTAAGCATGTGGCCTGGTACCTGAAGGGGTTCTCGGTCGGCTCGGACATGCGGAAGCGGCTGGCCGTGACGTCGTCCCTCGCCGACCTGGAGGCCGGCCTCTCCGAACTGGACCTGGCCCAGTCCTGGCCCACCGACGCGGACGGCCCCCGGGGCCGCACCTCCGGCAAGAACCGGGTGATCCTGCCGGACGGCTGGCTGAAGGACCCGAACGATTGCACGGGCTTGACGGAGGACGCGGAACAGGACACGTCGGGGGGCTGACCGGGCACCGGCTCCTGCGGAGGGCCTGCCACGACCGGGCCGGATTCGGCACCGCCGGGGCGACTCCGGCGTATTACCGACCCACCCTCACCGGTTGGCTTGCCCGACGGTTTCTTGCTCGATGGCTTCAAAAACGTCCGCGTTCGTTTGCTGCTGCCATTCAGGAAGCTCCGACCAGTCGGCCACGTAGCTCGGCTTCGGTGAGGCGAAATGCTTGTGAATCTGGGCGATCCAGCAGAGCGCGACGAACTGCCCCTTCTGTTCCCGAACGAGCTTCGCCGTGTTGCCCTCGCTCACCCGGATGAAGTCGTGAACCTGGCCGTACACCGCCGTGGCTGCTTCGCGTTCCCACTCGGGCGTTTCGTCCCAGGGGGTCACGTAGCCGGGCTTGGGTGCCCCAGGAAAGTGCTTGTGCACCCCGGCGATCCAAGCTTCCCGAAAAATACGGCCGTTGTCGTTCTGCAAGGGATTTCCCCAATCGTTGCTGACTCTCGTCGAGCGAACAGGTCAAGCGGCCTGGAGGACACTGGCCCTTTCGTTGAAGATGTCCGTTCTCCCCAGCTCGGTCACTGACTTGACGGTCCCTGCACAAGACCGGCTGTACGTCAGCGACCGGCCAAGCCGGGTTGTTCGCCAAGGTACTAGGCTCGCGTCATGCCAACAGCAAACAGCGTGACGCTTCGGACACTTGATGGTTTGCGCCTGGCCGGTACGCTCGTGAGCCCTGACGCAGCGGCCTCGCACGGCGTCGTGCTCGTTCATGGCGGTGGGGTCACCCGTGAAGAGGGCGGGTTTTTCACGCGCTTGGCCGCCGGACTGGCTGAGAGTGGTGTGGCGTCTCTCCGCTTCGACTTGCGAGGCCACGGCGAGAGTGGGGGCCGCCAGGAAGAACTGACGCTCACCACGATCCTCAATGACATTCGGGTGGCCATCGCCTGTCTGCGCGACGCCACGGCCGCTCAGGAAATTACGTTGTTGGGCGCCAGCTTCGGGGGCGGTATCTGCGCGTACTACGCTGCCAAGCGTTCGGGGGACCTTTCGCGGCTGGTGCTGTTCAATCCTCAGTTGGACTACAAATGGCGCACCATCGACACGCGTTCCTACTGGGTCGATGACTCGATCGACGAGGAAGCGGCGGAGCAACTCACCGAGCAAGGATTTATCCAGTTCACACCGACACTGCGGCATGGACGGCCGCTGCTCAATGAGGTGTTCTGGCTGCACCCGCACGAGGTGCTGGGCGAGGTACAAGCCCCGACACTTGTCGTGCACGGCACCGAAGACACCTTTGTGCCCATCGCCTCGTCGCGGTCCGCGGTGCAACATTTCCGGGCCCCCTGCGAACTCATCGAGATCGAAGGATCACAGCACGGTTTCGCCGTGCACGACGATCCAAGATATCTGAATCCGCAGAGCCAGGAATGGCAGGCTTTCGTAATTCGCACGGTAGCAGAGTGGCTGACCGTAGACCATTCACAGGATTAGCTAGGCAGTCTGTAGCGTCTCATGGAACTCCCGCACCACGGGACGAGTTCGCCAGCGGTTCAGTGTCTGCGATACTTCGCCCAATACCCGCATGGTGCGTTCAGAACTCATCGCCCGAGCTACCTTCGCCGAAGCAGTACCAACCAGGGCTGCCTCGTCCGGCTCGCCACTCAGAGCCAATGCCGCCGAACGTCGGGCATTGAAGAATCCAACGTCACGGCAGGAGAATGTTCCAGTCGAAATGATTTCGCCGAATAGATCGGCGGCGAGACTCGGCTTACCGGCCTCGGTGTAGGTCACCGCATTCCGGAGCAACAACGTATGTTCGTTGAAGTATGCGCCAAGGCCGCCCGGCTCACTGTCAGCGGCATGGGTAAGAAGTTCGTGAGCCGTACCGAGCTTCTGCTCGACCAGTGAGAACGGTTCGCCGAGCATGGCGCACCCCAGGGCTTCCTGCTGTAGCAGCTCCGCTTGCACACGGGGCGGGAGTTGCCACCTCCCATGCCGGCCCGCTTGTGCCAGTGTCAAAATGCGTCCAGCGTCACCCTCGTCATACGCCATTTGAGATTTCTTGAGCAGCATATAACCCTGCATGGCAGGGTCGTTGGCTTCTTGCGCCCATTCCATGGCCCGGTCGTACCAGAAAACTGCAATAGCTGGTTGCTGGATGTCGCGGTACAGCCATCCAGCAAATTCCGCGCCGTCCGCACCAACGGACAACAGCTCTCGTCGTACTGCGGACTTCGCGTCCCGTGCCCTCTGCTCAATAGCACTCACCAGGCCGAGAACCAGCGGAAGGATTTTCTGTGCACCGAGCGCCCCATCGTCATGTTTGGCCGTTTCGAGCTGCTTTCGGAAGTACTCGACCACCGGACCGTCAAGGTAGCGGTGCGCATCTTCCAGCGCTGCGGCCACGTGTTGGATCTCTTCAAGGTCGACCGCTGCCAGAGCAGCAGCGGCCACTCCTCCCTTGAGGAGGGTCCGGCGATTGAGCGGGCTCATCACTTCGCGTTCCATGGTCGGGGCGGTATGCCATGCAGCATTGCCAGGGGTTGCCATTGGGTTACGGAGACTGCCGAGTCCGCAGGACTCCAGGGTTTCCCGGTCCATCGGAATCACAACCACCTGGCCATTCATGAAAATTGGTACCGGTGTAATACCGGGTGCATCGGGAACGACTGAGGATGTCTCGTGCTGCGGCTTCACCTCGGAGTCGGTTACACCCCCGACTCCAGCGCATGCGTCAGTGGTTTCTTCAACACTGTCTCGGGAACCCTCCCACGGCCGTTCGGGCAATCCAAGCATTCCCCCGGGGATACCGAACCCGTCAGCCACGCGTTCGATGACCTCACGGCCTCGGATGCCGCGGACACCTCGGACGATGTCGCTCACGCGTGAACTGGTCATCTTCCCGACCGCGGCGGCCATCACCGCGTAGCTTGAGCCGGTGCGCCGGTTGACGAGACGAAAAATCTCCTGGAAGTCCCGTGCGGCGCAGGCGCGTTGCATTGCCTCGCTCTGAAGAAGCGCGTCGGGGATCGTCAGCGGAAAGCCGCTGCGACGGGTCTCGCGTTCGTCCATGGGCCCACCTGAGCAGGGACGGCAGTGATCTCTTTCCAGAGTAGTCCCGGCCCCAGGACGGGGGTTCCCCAAACGCGTCACAACGGGGTTCCCCAAAAGCCCTTGCGGGGTTCCCCGTTCGCTGTTCCGCGATACGCCGCGTACGGCTGAAGCTCTTTCGGACGGCACGAAGCACGTGCCGGACAGCGAGGACCCCCGCGACCGTGCGACCGGTCCGGGGGCGTGGCCACCAACCCCACGGAGGTTGACGACAGTGCCCAAAGCTACAACCAGGCGCACGACCACGACGGACACCGACGCACGACAGCGGGAGTACACGACCTACGCGCCGAAAGGCGAGACGTGCCCCTCGTGCCTCAACCCCATCAAAAGCCTTGAGAGTTGCCGTCGGGGCATGGTGGCCCGCCGGGGCGTCTCCCCGGTCACGGCGTACTGGCACTCGGATTGCGACGCTCCGAAGGAGATGGCGCAGTGACCCGGACTCAGCAGCGTATGAGCGAGCACGCGCGCCTGCCGGAGGGATGGACGGCTTTCTCGTCACAGGCGGACAGCACGCACACGACGCACTGGTACGCGACGTCCCCGTACCCCGTGGAAGCCCTCAAGGCGAACAACGGCGAGGCAGCCGAACCGCTGTGCCACACGGTCACAGCGGCCACCTGGGCCGAGTTGCACGCAGAAGTGACCGCGCAGATCGAGCTGTACGAGGTGCTGACCGGCGAGGAGGACGGGTGACCCGCGCCGTTCTGCGGTTCGTGCACCACACGATCCGGCAGGAGCCGGCGCACGGAGCGACGTTCGAGGCGTTCTGTGCGGCGTCCGGCTGCGAAGAGACATCCGGCCTCCGGGACGCCCAAGAAGGGGCACAGGACTGGTGTCTACGCCACACCGGCCGGACCGGACACAACCTGTTCCGCCGGGTGGCAACCGACCACGCCCGCGTCACCCGAGACGAATGACGGTGAGCCTCCTCGTGCGCCAGTGCACCGCCACAGCCGATGTCCCGCTCGTCGGGCTGCTCTTCGCCATCCTCGCCGGGCAAGGGCGAGTCCTCGACAGCGAATTGGACCACGCACCCCTACGCGCCCGTTGCGAACTCGGGCACGAACACGACGGCGAACACGCCGACCACGTATGGGACTGGGACCACAAACCCACCCACGCGCTGTGGGCCCGCTGGAACACTGACGCGACGATCCGGTTCGAGACCCTGCACTGGTGCGAAACCCAGAGCGAGGGCGGCCCGGACGACGACGCGTGCACCCTCTACCTCAATCACGCCCAAGAGCACTCATGGAACGTGCACGACCCCGAAACCGAAGCGCCGCACCGCGAGGCTCTTGCCGAAAACGCTCTCATGATCAGGCGGCTGGGCCGGAAGCCGGACCAGTCAGGCGGCGGGTGACTCCGCGGCGACTACGACGGCGCCCCCTGAAGCGTCAGCTCGTGGAGCTTTTCCAGGCCCCGCCGTGACTCTTCGTCGGCCGGTACGTACGTCACCATGCGCGGGCCCGTCGACGGGCCCAGCCACAGGTCCGTGTGGTCGAGGGTGAGCAGGCCGACGTGGGCGTTGCGGAACTGTTTGCGTTTGCCGCGGTTGTCCACGACCTCATGCCGCTGCCAGACCTCGCGGAACTCCGGGGACGCCGTCTGGAGCCGCTTGAGGAGGACCTTCCAGGCCGGTTCGGCGAGGTGCTGCGCCATCGAGGCGCGGAACTTCGCCGCCATGAGCCGCGCGGTCTCCTCCAGGAGCACGATCGAGGACCGCCACTGCTCATTGGTGAAGATCATCAGCATGCAGTTGCGGTCCTCGGGAGGCACCGAGTCCAGGTCGCAGAGCAGCCGCCCGTAGGTGCGGTTGTACGCGAGGATGTCGTACCGGCTGTTCTGGATGCACGCCGGGATCGGTTCCAGTTGCTCCAGCATGGTGCGCAGGGCGGGTGTGATCGACGGGCACGGGGTGCGGGGCGCCGGGTCGACGGCCGCCGCGAGGTTGAACAGATGCGTACGCTCGCTGGTGTCGAGCAGCAGCGTGCGGGCGACGGCGTCGAGCACCTGTGCCGAGACCTGGATGTCCCTGGCCTGTTCCAGCCACGTGTACCAGGTGACGCCCACGGCCGACAGATGCGCGACCTCCTCGCGGCGAAGGCCCGGCGTACGGCGCCTGCGTCCGCGCTCCAGGCCGACCTGCTCGGGGCTGATGCGCTCGCGCCTGCTGCGCAGGAACGCGGCGAGTTCATGGCGCCGGATCTCCGCGCGCGGGTCGTACACCTCCTGCGGAAGCGCCTCTCGTGCAAGCGACTCCGACTCCTGCGGAAGCACCATGTCCTGGTTCACGCTCATGACTCCAGCGTGCCCCATCACCGAGCCTGTTTCCAGGTACTCCTTGTACCAGGATAAAGACACTCTGGTACCCGGCTGAGCAGAGGACAACCCTGGTCGTCGTGAGTGAAACCGGAACTCTCCCGACCCAGCAGAACACCCGACCCCGTACCGGCGCCGGCAACGGCGGCGCGGCGGAATCCCCCGGCCTCGGCGGCCTCGGCCTGTTCACCGTGCTCCTCGGCGCGGCCCTCCCCCTGATCGACTTCTTCATCGTCAATGTCGCCCTGCCCACCATCGGCCGCGACCTCGCCGCCGGGACGGCGGTCCTGGAACTCGTCGTCGCCGGGTACGGCGTCTCGTACGCCGTGCTGCTCGTCCTCGGTGGACGGCTCGGTGACATGTTCGGGCGGCGCAGGCTCTTCATCGCCGGTATGGCCGCCTTCGGGATCACCTCGCTGGCGTGCGGTCTGGCGCCCGACGCGTGGTCGCTCGTGGGCGCCCGGGTCGCGCAGGGCGTCGCCGCCGCGCTGATGCTGCCGCAGGTGCTCGCCACCATCCAGGCCGCGACCCACGGCCCCCGCCGGGCCCGCGCGATGGGCCTGTACGGGGCGACGGCCGGGCTGTCCATGGTCGCCGGGCAGATACTCGGCGGGGTCCTGGTGGCCGCCGACATCGCGGGCTCGGGCTGGCGCGCCGTGTTCCTCGTCAATGTGCCCGTCGTCATCGCCGGTCTGCTGCTTGCGGTCCGTGCGGTGCCGGAGACCCGTTCCCAGCGGCCCGCGCCCATCGACGTACCGGGCACGCTGCTCCTGGCCACCGCGCTGCTGACGCTGCTCGCGCCGCTGACCGAGGGGCGGGCGGCGGGGTGGCCGGTGTGGACGTGGGTGGCGCTGGCCGTGTTCCCGTTCGCGGCGTGGGCGTTCTACCGGGTCGAGCGGAACGCGGATCGCCGGGGCCGTACGCCGTTGGTGCCGCCGAGCCTGTTCCGGCTGCTGTCGCTGCGGCGCGGCCTGGTGATGATCGTGCCGTTCTCGATCGGCTTCAGCGGCTTCATGTTCGTGATCGCCGTGGCGCTCCAGGAGGGCGCGGGGCTCGGTCCGGTGCCCGCCGGTCTCGCGCTGGTGCCGATGGCGGTCGTCTTCTTCGCGACCTCGCTGGCCGGTCCCCGCCTGATCGCCCGGTACGGGACCCGGGTGGTCACCGCCGGCGGGCTCATCCAGGGCGTCGGGGTGGCGCTGCTCGCGCTCGCCACCTGGCGGGACTGGCCCGACCTCGGGGTCCTGTCGCTGATGCCGGGCGCGGCGGTCGCCGGGATGGGGCAGGCCCTGCAACTCCCCGTGCTGTTCCGGATCATCCTCTCCGAGGTGCCGTCCGACCGGGCGGGCGTGGGCAGCGGCGTCATGATCACGACCCAGCAGTCCGCCCTCGCGCTCGGGGTCGCCACGCTCGGCTCGCTGTTCCTCGGCCTCACACCGGGGCTCGGGATGCGGGACGCGCTCGTGGTGACGCTGCTCGCGCAGTTGGGCGGGGTGGCGCTGACGGTGCTGCTGAGTCTGCGGCTGCCTCGGACGGTCGCCTGAGGGCGGACGGTCGCCCGAGGGCGGACGGTCGCCCGAGGGTTCGGCCGAGGGAGCACGGTCGGCCACCGATGAGTTGGTGTGCCGTTCCGGGTCTGTAGTACGGAGGGTGCGCCACGGGCGTGCCCCGTACGAAGGGACCACGGGACGATGGCCGACCTCCAGAAGGAACTTCAGCGGACCCTTGACGAGCTGGTCGAGTCCGGGGCGGAGCGCGGTGTCCAGGTCGCCGTCTACCGGGACGGGACGCTGGTGGCCGACGCCGTCGCCGGGCTCGCCGATCCGGCGACCGGCCGCGAGGTCACGCCGTCGACCCCGTTCTACAACTACTCGATCGGCAAGGGCGTCACGTCCACGGTGCTCCATGTCCTGGTCGAACAGGGGCTGTTGGACTACGACACACGGGTCGCCGAGGTCTGGCCGGAGTTCGCCGCGCACGGCAAGGAGGCTGTGACCGTACGGCATGTCCTCACGCATTCGGCGGGAGTTCCGGCGGTTCCGCTCGACACGACCGTCGAGAATCTCTGCGACTGGGAGCACATGTGCGGTGTCATCGCCGACGCCGAGCCGTGGTGGGAGCCGGGGACCAAGATGGGCTACCACGCGTACACCTTCGGCTATCTCGTCGGTGAGGTGATCCGCAGGGTCACGGGGCGCCGTATCTCGGAGGTGTTGCGCGATGAGGTGGCGGGGCCGCTGGGCGTCGCCGACGAGCTGTACTTCGGGATGCCGCTGCCGGAGCAGGCACGTCTCGCCCGTCTGGAGGACGCGCCGTCCGGTTTCGACATGTCCCAACTGCCGCCGGACTCACCGATGTTGAAGGCGGGACCGGTATCGACCTTCCCGACCGCCGAACTCGGCAACC
This sequence comes from Streptomyces sp. NPDC058001, assembly GCF_042886315.1. NCBI lineage: Bacteria > Bacillati > Actinomycetota > Actinomycetes > Kitasatosporales > Streptomycetaceae > Streptomyces > Streptomyces sp. NPDC058001. The sequence goes on along the minus strand of NZ_JBHVQT010000002.1, from coordinate 581,791 downwards.
GTGCCGACATCCTCGCCGCCGACATCCCGGCGGGCGGCAAGATCTCGGCCCGCGCCCTCGCCCGGATGTACGCGGCGCTGCTCGGCGAGGTCGACGGGGTCCGGCTGGTCTCCCCCGAGCGGCTGCGCCAGGTGACGGCCCTCGCGCTGAGCGCCGACGACGAGGTTTTCGGCAACCGGGCCACCTGGGGCCTGGGTTACTCCCTCGGCGCCCTCGACGCCGGACCGGAACCCCGCGCCGACGGGACCACCGTCTTCGGCTTCGGCGGCGCGGGCGGCAGCTTCGGATGCGGCGACACGGGGACCGGTACGGCGTGGGCGATCACCAAAAACCGTCTCACTCCGGACTTCTCGTCGGCCACCCTCGTCGGCGAGTTGGTCACGCGCCATACGAAGTCCACCCGTTGATGTTGAGGTTGCTGCACACTTCTGGCGGGCGACTGTCGGGGGAACTCCGGCGCGGGCCTCGCGAGGAGGAACCATGCTTCAGACGAACACGAGCAAGGTGAGCCGCTGGGACCAGCACGGCCGCGAACACACCGTCCGCGTCCGCCGCACCGGCGTCCAGCGAACGATCACCTGCGATACGTGCGGCTGGCAGAAGAGCACGCAATTCCTGCCGTGGCTGAAGGCGGAGGAACATCTGGCGGAGACACATCAGGCGACGGTGGATCCGACGGGGTCCTGAACTCGGGGCGCTGGGAGGAGACTTTGACGCCCAACCGTCCTGAACTCGGGGTGATGGGGGGCAACTCAGCGCCAGCCGCCCCCGAACGCCAGCGCCACGACAACCACCACACCCACCGCTCCCACCACCACCCACGCCGCCCAATGCCCCAGGTTCATCGTCCAACTGGCGCCCCCCGCGCGTTGGTGGACGAAGATCGACGGGTCCGTGCGGTTGGCGTAGACGAAGCCGCCGATATGCCAGTGGCGGTCGTCGTCGCGTTGGACCAGGGGGGACGTCGGGTCCTCGTCGGGGACGGTCGGCAGGCGGTGGCCCGCTTGGCCCACCTTGGCCTCCAGGGTCAGCCAGATCAGTGCCGCGACGGCCAGGGGCGCGTAGGCGAGGGTCGCCGTCCAGCGGGACGACGTCCACAGCTCCCAGTCGCGTAGCGCCAGCAGAAGCAGGGTCACGGTGACGCAGGCCGCCGTCGCGGCGAGGGCGGCGACCGTCCCGTGCAGGTACACGCGGTAGCGCCTCGCCGATGACGCCGGACGCGCCGCGTCCAGTTCCGGCCGGGCCCGCGTCACCACCGCCGCCGTCAGCGGTACGAGAAGCACGACCGCCGCCTGCGCGAAGACCGGTGCGAAGGCCGTCGTGAACGTCGACTCCAGGTCCCCGTACCGCACCGCCCCCACGACCGCCGTCGCCACCGTCACCGCCGCCGCGGGCGCGAGCCACCACCACGGCAGCCGTACGGGGTCGGTCCGCAGTGAGGTGTCGGCGGTCACGCCCTGCCGGGTGCCCTCGTACCAGTTGCCGCGCTCCTTGGCGGCGCGGATACGGGCATGGGCCGTCCCGTACGCCACAGAGTCGGCGGCCAGCAACGCGAGCGGGACTGCGGCGGTCCACCACTCATGCCGGGACGGGGCGAGCACCGCACCGACAGCGGCGAGGACGCCGAGGGCGAGCACCACGCGCGCGTACACGCGACGCTGCCCGGCCACCACCGGGTCGTCCTCGCGGGCGGGCGGCACCCGGACACCGAAGGGCAGTGCGGGGCGGGCCAGGACGGGCAGGGCGCAGGCCACCGCGGTCACCAGGGCGACGAGCAGGACGCGGGCCACGAGCAACAGAGTCACTCCGACACTCCTTCCGGTGTGACGTTCGGTGTGACGTTCGGTGTGGTGTCCGGTGTGGTGAACGCGTCCAGTACGGCGGCCACGCGCTGCCGCACCTCCTCCGGCGGCATCCCCTGCGCGGTCGCCTCGGCGAGCAGCGTGTGCAACCTGCTCTGCCACCCGTCAGGAAAGGCCGCGTCGGGCGGTCCGGAGTGCGGGTCGCGGCGGACAGCGGCGCCACTCTTGCGGTTGACCCGGATCAGACCCTCGCGGCGCAGCAGGTCGTACGCCTTGTTCACGGTGTGGAAGTTGATGGCGAGGTCCGCCGCGAGGTGCCGCGTGGAGGGCAGTGCGGCGCCGGCCGCCAGGTCGCCGGTGGCTACGGCTTCCACGATCCGGTCCCGGATCTGCTGATAGATCGGCACCTCGCTGTCGAGGTCGAGGGTCAGTTGCACGTCGTGAACTATAGCTGTTATACAAGTCGTAGAACAGATGGCCAACGCACACCGGCAACAGGCACTGGCAACAGACCCCCGCATCCGCCGAGAGGAGGCGCCCCATGAATCGGCCCCCGGCCCAGCCGCCGCCCCCGACCCGTATCGAGGCCCACGCCCTCACCAAGCGCTTCGGCGCCGTCGAAGCCGTCACCGACCTGACCTTCACCGCCGCACCGGGCACGGTGACCGGCTTCCTGGGCCCGAACGGCGCGGGCAAGACCACCACGCTTCGGATGCTCCTCGGCCTGGTCCGCCCCACATCCGGCACCGCCACCATCGGCGGCCTGCGGTACGCGGAGCTGCCCGACCCGCCCGGCACGGTCGGCGCGCTGCTCGACAGCGCGCATCTCCACCCGGCCCGCACCGCCCGCGACCACCTGCGGGTGTACGGCGCGATGGCGGGCTGCGACGAGCGGCGGATCGAGGAGCTGATCGGGATGCTGGAACTGGGGTCGTTCGCGGACCGCCCTGCCCGTGGCTACTCGACGGGGATGCGGCGCCGCCTCGGTCTCGCCACCGCACTGCTCCCCGACCCACCGGTCCTGGTCCTGGACGAACCCGGCAACGGCCTGGACCCGCGCGGCATCGCCTGGCTGCGCGGCCTGCTGCGCTCCCTCGCCGCCGAGGGCCGCACGGTCCTGGTCTCCAGCCATGTACTCGGCGAGACCCAGCAGTTGGTGGACGACGTCGTCATCATCGACTCCGGCCGACTGGTCGCCCAGGGCCCGCTGGCCGAACTGACCGGGGACGGCACGGACCTGGAGCAACTCTTCCTGCGGGCCACCGGGGGGCACATATGAAAACGGGTGGCATGCCCCGGCTCGTACGGGCCGAGACCCGCAGGCTGCTCACGACCGCGCTGTGGAAGTGGGCCCTGCTCGCCGCGCTGCTGTGCGGCGGCGGACTGACCGCCCTCACGGCGCTCGTCGGCCCGGAGAACTTCGACCCGCCGCTACCCGGGCTCGGCACCGACGAGGGCCTGCGCACGGTACTCGCCCTGCCCGCGCTGACCGTGATCGTCCCGGCGCTGTTCGGCGCCATGGCGATGACGTCGGAGTACCGGCACTCCACAATCACGTCGACGTTCCTGTTCGCGCCGCGCCGGCACACCGTACTGACCGCGAAGCTGCTCGTGCACGCGGCGGCCGGCCTGGTCTACGGCCTGGTGGTGGCCGCGTCGGCGGCGATCGGGCTGTACGCGGCCCTGGCCGTACGCGGAGTGGGCGCCGACGCCGGAACGGTCGCCGGGCTCCTGCTGCGCGTGGTCGCCGCGATGGCCGTGTACACGCTCCTGGGCGTCGGCGTCGGCGCGCTGATCCGCAACCAGACGACGACGCTGATCGCACTCGGCCTGTACCTCTACTCGATCGAGTACGCGCTCGCGCTGATCCCCGGCGTGGGGCGCGTGTACCCGTATCTGCCGGGTGGCGCGACCGCCGCGCTCACCGACTTCACCCTGATCCGCGAGGCCGCCGCCGAAGCGTCCCTCCCGATGGCGGCGCCGCTCTCGCCGGTGGCGGGCGCGGCCGTCCTGGCGGCCTACGCGCTCATGGCCGGCGCCCTCGCCGTAGCCCTCCCCCTGCGACGTGACGTGACCTGAAAGGACGGTCTCACCATGGCCCGTATCGACATCACCCCCGACGGCATCGAGGTCCGTATCGAAGGGCGACCGCGGCTGCTCGGCCGGTGGCGCCCGCTGATCGTCCCGCGCGCGCATCTGCGGGCGGTGTACGCGGACGAGCATGTCGGCCGGTCCTTCCCCGGTCTGCGCTGGGGTGTCTCCTCCTATGTCCCGGGCGTCCTCGCGCTCGGCTCGTTCCGCGGCGGTGGCCGGCTGTCGTTCTGGGACGTCCGCGACCCGGCGCGTGTGATCGTCGTGGAGCTGGCCGGCGAGAAGTACGCCCGGCTGGTCGTGGAGGTGGAGGACCCGGCGGCGACCGTCGCCGCGATCACCGCACTCATCGGCGACGGGGACCGCGGCACCACCTGAACCCGTATGCGAAAGGCCCACGTACGCGAAAGGCCCCGGTTCCAGATCACGGAACCGGGGCCGATGTCGTACCGGCGATAAGGTCAGGCGCCGATCAGACGGGACGCGAGGTAGCCCTCGATCTGGTCGAGGGAGACCCGCTCCTGCTTCATCGAGTCCCGCTCACGGACGGTGACCGCGTTGTCGTCGAGGGTGTCGAAGTCGACGGTCACGCAGAACGGCGTACCGATCTCGTCCTGGCGGCGGTAGCGGCGGCCGATGGCGCCCGCGTCGTCGAACTCGATGTTCCAGTGCTGCCGCAGCGCGGTGGCCAGGCCCTTGGCCTTGGGCGACAGCTCGGGGTTGCGGGACAGCGGCAGGACGGCGACCTTGACGGGCGCGATCCGCGGGTCCAGCCGCAGGACCGTGCGCTTCTCCATCTTGCCCTTGGCGTTGGGCGCCTCGTCCTCCACATACGCGTCGAGCAGGAAGGCGAGCATGGTGCGGCCGACACCGGCGGCGGGCTCGATGACGTACGGGGTCCAGCGCTCGCCCGCCTCCTGGTCGAAGTAGGAGAGGTCCTGGCCCGACGCCTTGGAGTGCGCGGAGAGGTCGTAGTCCGTGCGGTTGGCGACGCCTTCCAGCTCACCCCACTCATTGCCGCCGAAGCGGAAGCGGTACTCGATGTCGGCGGTGCGCTTGGAGTAGTGGGAGAGCTTCTCCTGCGGGTGATCGAACCAGCGCATGTTCTCCTCGCGCAGGCCCAGGCCCGTGTACCAGTTCCAGCGCTGCTCCATCCAGTACTCCTGCCACTTCTCGTCCTCACCCGGCTTGACGAAGAACTCCATCTCCATCTGCTCGAACTCGCGGGTGCGGAAGATGAAGTTGCCGGGCGTGATCTCGTTGCGGAAGGACTTGCCCATCTGGGCGATGCCGAACGGCGGCTTGCGGCGCGAAGTCTGCTGCACCTGGGCGAAGTTGGTGAAGATGCCCTGCGCCGTCTCGGGCCGCAGATACGCGACGGAGCCGCTGTCCTGGGTGGGGCCGAGGTGCGTGGCGAGCAGGCCCGAGAACTGCTTCGGCTCGGTGAACTGGCCCTTGTTGCCGCAGTGGGGGCAGTTGACGTCGGCGAGGCCGTTCTCGGGGAGGTGGCCGTGCTTGGCCTCGTACGACTCTTCCAGGTGGTCCGCGCGGAACCGCTTGTGGCAGGAAGTGCACTCGGTGAGCGGGTCGGTGAAGGTCGCGACGTGGCCCGAAGCCTCCCAGACCTCGGTGGCCAGGATCACCGACGAGTCGATACCGACGACGTCCTCGCGGGACGTGACCATGTAGCGCCACCACTGGCGCTTGATGTTCTCCTTCAGCTCGACGCCGAGCGGCCCGTAGTCCCAGGCGGCGCGCTGGCCGCCGTAGATCTCGCTGCACGGGTAGACGAAGCCACGGCGCTTGCTCAGGCTGACGATGGTGTCGATCTTGTCGGCGGCCACGGTGCTCTCTTCATTACGACGACGACGAAGCGAATGCTTCAGAGCGGAATGCTTCAGGTTACCGGCGCTGGAGGGCCCCGGATCAAATCGGTTGGCAGCGGAGTCGGGAGGTCCGTCATCAGAGCGTGATCCGGCCGTTTATTGACAACCGTTTCCACTTTTGTTGAAAATGGGAACCATGAACGTACGACGACGCCTCATATCCGGCACCGCGGTCGCGGCGGCCACCGCCCTGGGCCTCGGGGCCCTCTCCGCCTGCTCGACATCGGACGCCGCCGACGGCAAGAACGGCGGGAAGCTCGACGTCGTGGCGTCGTTCTACCCCCTGGAGTTCCTCGCCAAGGAGATCGGCGGGGGCCATGTCAGTGTCACAAGCCTGACCGAGCCCGGCCAGGAGCCGCACGACCTGGAGATCAGCGCCCGGCAGACCGCGCAGCTCCAGGAAGCGGACGTCCTCCTCTACCTCAAGGGCCTCCAGCCCGCCGTGGACGACGCGGTCCAGCAGTCCGGCGTCAAGAACAAGGTCGACGCGGCCGAGCTCACCACGCTGGAGAAGCACGGCAACGAGGTCGGCGGGCACGCGGAGGAGCACGACGACCACGGCCACGCCGCCGAGGGCTCGGGCACCGACCCGCACATCTGGCTGGACCCGGTGAAGTACTCCGAGGTCGCCCAGGGCGTCGGCAAGTCGCTGGAGAAGGCCGACCCGGACCACGCGGCGGACTACCGCAAGAACACGGACGCGCTGGTCGAGCGGCTCGGGGGTCTGAACACCCAGTTCAAGGACGGCCTGAAGGACACCAAGACCAAGGTCTTCATCACCACGCACGCCGCCTTCGGCTACCTCGCCGAGCGCTACGGCCTCACCGAGGAGGCCATCAGCGGTCTCGACCCCGAGAGCGAGCCGAGCGCCGCCCGGGTCAAGGACCTGCAGAAGATGGCCCAGGCCGACGGCGTCACCACCGTCTTCTACGAGACCCTCGTCTCCGACAAGACCGCGAAGACCCTGGCGAACGACGCCAAGTTGAAGACTGATGTACTCGACCCGCTCGAAGGCATCACCGACAAGTCCAAGGGCGACGACTACTTCCAGGTAATGGAATCCAACCTGGCGGCGTTGCAGAAGGCACTCGGCGCGAAGTAGCCGCCAGTACCGGAAGTCCCGCGACACCAGAAGTCCCGCGACACCAGCGGTGCCGCGACACCAGCGGTCGGCACCATCAGCGGTCGGCAATATCAGCAGCATCGGAGGCGCGAGCCATGGGCGACACCACCGGCGGACCCGTCACAGCGGACCAGGGCGAGCCCGTCGTGGCCCTGCGCAAGGTCACGGCGGAGCTGGGCGGGCGCCCCGTGCTGCGCGGCATCGACCTCACCGTGCACCGCGGCGAGGTCGTCGCCCTGCTCGGCGCCAACGGCTCCGGCAAGTCCACGGCGATCCGCACGATCATCGGCCAGGTCCCGGTCACCGGCGGCGCGATCGAGCTGTTCGGCACCCCGCGCCACCGCTTCCGCGACTGGTCCCGCGTCGGCTATGTACCGCAGCGCACCACCGCGGCCGGCGGGGTGCCCGCGACGGTCACCGAGGTGGTCTCCTCCGGGCGGCTGTCCCGCGCCCGTTTCGGCGTACTGCGCCGCGCGGACCGTGAGGCCGTGCGGCGCGCCCTGGACCTGGTCGGCCTGGCGGACCGCGCCAAGGACTCCGTGAACGCCCTCTCCGGCGGCCAGCACCAGCGCGTCCTGATCGCCCGCGCGCTCGCCTCCGTACCTGAGCTGCTGATCATGGACGAGCCGATGGCGGGCGTCGACCTGGCGAGTCAGGAGGTCCTCGCGGCGACCCTGCGCGAGCAGGTCGCGGCCGGCGCGTCCGTCCTGCTCGTCCTGCACGAACTCGGGCCGCTGGAGCCCCTGATCGACCGTGCGGTGGTGCTGCGCGACGGCTGCGTCCTGCACGACGGGCCGCCGCCGCACGCCGTGGGACAACACGCCCTCCCCGGCCACGATCACGTCCACCCGCACACCGCCGACGCGCAGCCGGTCCGTACCGGCCTGCTGAGCTGAGGACCCGCCATGGAGATCCTGAACTACGCCTTCATGCAGCGGGCCCTGCTCGCCGCCGTCCTCGTCGGCATCACCGCGCCCGCCGTCGGCATCTACCTCGTCCAGCGCCGCCAGGCCCTGATGGGCGACGGCATCGGCCATGTCGCGATGACCGGCGTCGGTCTCGGCTTCCTGCTGTCGGCCAACCCGGTGTGGATGGCGACGGCCGTCGCGGTGCTCGGCGCCGTGATCATGGAGCTGATCCGCTGGTACGGCAGGACGCGCGGCGACATCGCCCTCGCGATGCTGTTCTACGGCGGTATGGCGGGCGGCGTGATGTTCATCAACCTCGCTCCTGGCGGGTCCAACGCGAACCTCAACTCGTATCTGTTCGGCTCGCTGTCGACGGTGTCCGAGGAGGACGTCCTCGCGATCTGTCTCCTCGCGGCCTTCGTGGTCGCCGTCACGCTGGGTCTGCGGCGGCAACTGTTCGCGGTGAGCCAGGACGAGGAGTTCGCGCGGGTCACCGGGCTACCGGTGCGTGCCCTGAACCTGCTGACCGCGGTGACCGCCGCGGTGACCGTCACGGTCGCGATGCGGGTCGTCGGGCTGCTCCTGGTGAGCGCGCTGATGGTGGTGCCGGTGGCGGCGGCGCAGCAGCTCAGCCGCAGCTTCGCGGCGACCTTCGCGGTCGCGGTGGCGATCGGCGTCGCGGTGACCCTGGGCGGCACGGTCACCTCGTACTACCAGGATGTGCCGCCCGGCGCGACGATCGTGCTGCTGACCATCGCGGTGTTCATCGTGCTGACGCTGCTGGCCACGCCGGTCGCGCGACGCAGGGCGAGAGCGCTGGCGGCGGCCGAGGCGGGGGCGGGGGGCGGGGGCGCCGATCCGACGGAGTGCGTGCTTCCGGGCACGGGGTCCGGTGCGGGATCTGGTGCGGATTCCGGTGCGGGTTCCGGTACGGGATCTGGCGCCGTCGGCGATTCGGCGGTGCCGGTGTCCCGCGGCTGAGCGGGGTGGGGCGAGTGGGGACGAGTAGGGAACGAGTGAGGGAACGAGTGGGGGGCGACGTACGACACTCCGGTCACCCGGGCCTGGCACAATGGCCGGGCAGGAGACATGAGGAGGCCATCGTGACAGCCCCGGTTCGAGGCAGGTCGACCCGCCAGCGTGCGGCCGTGGCGGCGGCGCTCGACGACGTGGACGAGTTCCGCAGCGCTCAGGAGCTGCACGACATGCTCAAGCACAAGGGCGACTCGGTGGGCCTGACCACGGTCTACCGCACGCTCCAGTCCCTCGCCGACGCCGGCGAGGTCGACGTTCTGCGTACGTCCGACGGCGAGGCGGTCTACCGCCGCTGCTCCACCGGCGAGCACCACCACCACCTGGTCTGCCGACTCTGCGGCAAGGCCGTCGAGGTCGAGGGCCCGGCGGTCGAGAAGTGGGCGGAGGCCATCGCGACGGACCACGGCTTCGTGAACGTGGCGCACACGGTGGAGATCTTCGGGACGTGTGCGGAGTGTGCGGGGGCGGGGGCAGAGGCGGGCGCTGCGGAGGCGCGTTAGCGGATTATGTGTGGGGCCCGGTGCGGTGCGCTGACGCGCGGCACCGGGCCCTGTCTGTTGTCCGCGCGAAGCTACCCTCGGGCTTCCTGCGAACCCTGTGCCTCCTACGCCTCCTGGGGCCCCTGCGACTCCTGTGAGCCCTGTGAGCCCTGGGTCTCGTTGGGGATGGCGCCGCCGAAGCGGCGGTCGCGGGAGGCGTATTCGAGGCAGGCGCTCCACAGGTCACGGCGGTCGAAGTCGGGCCACAGTACGTCCTGGAACACCATCTCGGCGTAACTGCTCTGCCAGATCAGGTAGTTGGAGGTGCGCTGTTCGCCGCTGGGGCGCAGGAACAGGTCGACGTCGGGCATGTCCGGGTAGTACAGGTACTTGGCGAAGGTCTTCTCGTTCACCTTGTCCGGGTCGAGCTTTCCGGCGGCCACGTCGCGGGCCAGGGCCTGGGCGGCATCGGCGACTTCGGCACGGCCGCCGTAGTTGACGCAGAAGTACAGCGTCATGGCGTCGTTGTCCTTGGTCTGCTCCTGGGCGACCTGAAGCTCCTGGACGACGGATTTCCACAACTTGGGCATACGGCCGACCCAGCGGATACGGATGCCCATCTCGTCCATCTCGTCGCGGCGGCGGCGGATGACCTCGCGGTTGAAGTTCATGAGGAAGCGGACCTCGTCGGGCGAGCGCTTCCAGTTCTCGGTGGAGAAGGCGTACAGGGAGAGGTTCTTGACGCCCATCTCCAGGCAGCCCTTGAGGACGTCGAGGACGACGCTTTCGCCGACCGTGTGTCCTTCGGTGCGGGGCAGGCCGCGTTCCTTCGCCCAGCGGCCGTTGCCGTCCATGACGATGGCGACGTGCTGCGGGACCAGTTCGCCGGGAATCTTCGGCGGGCGGGCGCCCGAGGGGTGTGGTTCGGGCGCCTTGTACTCACGGCGGGACCGTCCGAGGATTCCGCGTCGTGCCATGTGAACAGCTCTCCTAGCTCTTCTCTACGTAGCGCAGGGAGCGCAGGCCGCGCTCCAGATGCCAGTGCAGATATGCCGACACCAGCCCGCTGCCCTCACGGACGTACCGCGACTCGCACGCGTCCGCCGTCGGCCAGTCCCCCGTCAGCAGGGCCCCGAGCAGTTCGAGGGCCCCTGGTGAGGGTACGACGCTGCCGGGCACCCGGCAGTCAACGCAGACACATCCGCCCGCGGCGACCGAGAAGAACCGGTTCGGTCCGGGCAGCCCGCACTTGGCGCAGTCGCCGAAGCTGGGCGCGTAGCCGTTGACGGCGAGGGAGCGAAGCAGGAAGGCGTCCAGAACAAGATGGGGCTCGTGTTCCCCCCGGGCGAGGGTGCGCAACCCACCCACCAACAGCAGATACTGCTGCACGGCGGGCTCCCCTTCATGATCGGTGAACCGCTCGGCGGTCTCCAGCATGGCCGTGCCGGCGGTGTAGCGGGCGTAGTCGGTGACGATGCCGCCACCGTACGGGGCGATGGTCTCGCTCTGTGTGCACAGGGGAAGCCCACGCCCGATCAGCTCACTGCCGCGCGCGAAGAACTGCACGTCGACGTGGGAGAAGGGTTCGAGCCGGGCCCCGAACTTGGACTTGGTCCGCCGCACCCCCCTGGCCACCGCGCGCACACGGCCGTGCCCGCGGGTCAGCAGCGTGATGATGCGATCGGCCTCACCCAACTTCTGAGTCCGCAGCACGACACCGTCGTCCCGAAACAGGCTCATGGGGTCATTGTCTCGTATGGCGCGGGGGTGCTGGGACGGAGTGGGGGACCGGTGACCGGCAGACACCCTCCCCTGACGTCCGGACAGGGTCCGACACCAGCTAGTAGCGCGTGCAGGACGCGGTCTGGTCGCGGATGATGTTGCCGCTGATCTCGGCGGGGCCCCATGCGTGGTCGGTGCCGGCGGCGCCGAAGAGGTGAGGGTGGGCGCTGACCAGCGGGTATGCGGGATTAGCAACCAATGGTTGCGCGATGGGGAGGCGTCGGCTAATGTGATGCGCAACCGAACGTTGCACATTGATCCGAAAGGTGACGCACATGGAGTACGGCAGTATCGAGCGGCAGATCCACGTCGACGCCTCTCCCGAGGTGGTCTTCAAGGTGGTCAGCAGCCCTGAGCACATCGCGGAATGGTGGTCCGACGCCGCCGACTTCGAGGCGACCCCCGGCGCGGTCGGTGAGCTTGTCTGGGGCGATCGGGTGGACGTCGCCCCCATCAGCGTGGTGAAGGCCGAGCCGCCCCACCTGTTCGCGTTCCGCTGGTGCTACCCCGACGGCAAGCTGGACGAGTCCGCCGACTCGCTGCTGGTCACCTTCGAACTCACCCCGTCCGGCACCGGCACCACGGTCCAGCTCACCGAGACCGGGTTCCGGGAGATGGGCTGGGAGGCCGCGAAGCTGGAGGAGCAGTACCGCGAGCACATCGGCGGCTGGGACCGGGCCATGTCCGGACTCGGCGAGTACGTCGCACGGCTGGTGTCGACCCCGTGACCACCGCCGTCGACGACGATCTGTGGTCGGCGGTCGGTGATCCGACCCGGCGGCGGATGCTCGATCTGCTGCTGGCGGACGGCCACGGCACGGCCACCACCCTCAGCGAGCGACTGCCCGTGACCCGGCAGGCCGTCGCGAAACACCTCGGCGTGCTCGACCGCGTCGGGCTGGTGCACGGGACGCCCGCCGGACGCGAGCGCAGATACCGGGTGGACGAGGCCCAACTCGGCCGAGCGATAGCCCAGTTCTCCTCCGTCGGAGCGGCCTGGGACGCCCGGCTCCGGCGCATCAAGCGCATCGCCGAGGCCATCCAGCACGAGCAGGACCAGCTCGACACGCGCCCATAAGAACCACAAGAAGCAAGCGGGGGCGTCAACACCCGAGAGAAGGATCCATCATGGTCGACATTCTGCACAGGGTCGCCATCACAGCACCCGTGGCGGACGTCTACGCCGCCCTGACCACCCCCGACGGACTCGCCGGCTGGTGGACCACCGACACCCACGGCGAGGGCGACCGTGTCGACGGCGCGCTCAGGTTCCGGTTCGGGGCCGGTGGCTTCGACATGAAGGTCATCGAACTCGCCCCGGGCCGGCGCGTGGTGTGGGAGGTGGTCGACGGGCCCGAGGAGTGGATCGGCACCCAGGTGTCCTGGGACCTCGCTCAGGTCGGTGACTACACCGTCGTCCTGTTCAAGCACCAGGGCTGGAAGGAGCCGGTGGAGTTCATGCACCACTGCAGCACCAAGTGGGCGCTCTTCCTGATGAGCCTGAAGTCGCTCATCGAAACCGGCAAGGGCGCCCCGGATCCCCACGACGTCAAAATCGACAACTGGAACTGACGCCCCCTTTCACTCACCGCACCACCCGCCCGCCGGCACCCCTGCCGGGCACCCGCACCCCGCCCAGCCACCCGTGCCGGGGCGGGGCGGGGTGCGGGCACATCCTCACCCCTCCGTCCGGATGATCTCCACTCCCCCGGCGTCCAGCCCCGCCCCCTCCGGTGACAGTGGCAGTACCACATGGATTTTCGTGCCGTCCTTCGCCAGCCGTGTCCTCGCCTGGGTGCCCGGTGGCAGGTTCGGGAGGGTCGGGGGGACGCCGGTCTCCTCCCGTACCCGGTCCATCAGGGACCGCAGTTCCAGTGCGGGCAGGTCCGTACCCACGTACCACGCCGTCCCGCGCCCGTACGCGTGCCGTGTCACCGCCGGGCCGCCGCCGCTCGCCTCGTCCAGGCGGAGTACCGCCTCCGCGCCCTCCAGGCGGATGACCTCCTCCCACCGGCCGTCCGCGCGTGGCGCGAACTCCTCCACCGTCAGGCCGAGCAGGGTGCGGAACGGGGCCGGGTAGCCGCCGAGATGGACCCGGTCGTGCTCGTCGGTGATGCCCGAGAAGTACGACATCAGCACGGTGCCGCCCGCGTCCACGTACTCCCGGATGCGTGCCGCCGTCTCCTCGCTCACCGCGTACAGGTTCGGGACCAGCAGCAGTTTGTAGGGCAGGAGATCCGACTCCACCGACACCACGTCGCACGCCACCGACGCCTCGTACAGCGGACGGTGATACGCCAGCGCGGCGTCCAGCATCGACACCTTCGCGCTCGGATGCGCGTCCAGCTCCAGGGCCCACCAACTGCGCCAGTCCAGGAGCAGGGCCGCGTCGGCACGGAGGGGAACAGAACCGACCAGATCCTCCGCCGACCCCAACTCCGCGCCCAGTTCGGCCACTTCGCGGAAGATCCGGGTGTCCCTGCCGCCGTGCGGGACCATCGCCGAGTGGTACTTCTCGGCGCCGCCGCGCGACTGGCGCCACTGGAAGAACAGGGTCGCGTCGGCGCCGTGCGCCACCGCCTGCCAGGTGTCGAGCCGCATCCGCCCAGGTGGCTTACGGCCGTTCACCTCACGCCAGTTGACCGCCGAAGGGGCCTGTTCGAGCAGCAGCCAGGGGCGGCCGTCCTTGAGGCCCCGCATCACGTCGTACGAGAACGCCGTCCGGTGGAAGGAGTCCGGGTCGTGCGGGTCCGGGTACGAGTCGTACGACACGATGTCCATCGACCTGGCCCACCTGAAGAGGTCCAGGGTCTTCGCCACCGGTACGAAGTTCGTCGTCACCGGCACCTGAGGGGTCAGCCGGTCCAGTACCTCTTTCTCCGCCTCGTAGCAGGCCAGGAGTTCGTCCGAGGAGAAGTGCCAGTAGTCGAGTTGCTGCGTCGGGTTGCGGAAGGACGGTGCCGTGCGCGGCGTGCGGATCTCGTCGAAGGAGCCGTACCGCTGGGACCAGAAGTCCGTCGACCAGGCGTCGTTGAGGGCGTCGACCGTGCCGTACCGGGCCCGCAGCCAGATGCGGAACGCCCGCGTCGACACCCCGCAGTGGCAGTGCCGCGAGATATGGCAGCCGTACTCGTTGCCGATGTGCCAGAGGGCGAGCGCCGGGTGCCGCGCGTACCGGGTGGCGAGTTCCGAGACCAGGCGGACCGCCTGGTCCCGGAACACCGGGCTCGACGGGCACCAGTGCTGACGCGACCCGGCGTGCAGCCGGGTGCCGTCCTCCATCACGGGCAGGATCTCGGGGTGCAGCCGGCTCAGCCACGGCGGCGGGGACGCCGTCATCGTCGCGAGCGAGACCGCGACGCCCGCCTCCGCGAGCCGGTCCATGTGCGGGTCCAGCCAGCCGAAGTCGTAGACGCCCGGGGCCGGTTCGGAGCGGGCCCAGCCGAAGATGCCGAGCGTGACCAGGTCGACGCCGGCCTCCCGCATCAGTTTCATGTCCTCGACATGGACGTCGGCGCCCCACTGTTCGGGGTTGTAGTCGCCGCCGTATCCGATGCCGCGCAGCCGTGCCCGGAACCCCGCGAGCCGGTCCCGGTCCTGAAGCTCCGCCGGCCGGTCACCCGCGCCGTTCATCCGACCCCCCACACCGGTCATCCGACCCCCCTCGTCGCCTGTCCCGCACGTGATTCGATGCCCCGGAAGTGGTCCGCCATCGCGCGCTGCGCCTGCTGTACGTCGCGGGCGCGCAGTGCGGTGAGGATGTCGCGGTGGCGGCGGACGGTGAGCGCGGGCGACGGGTCATCCGTCCAGCCACGCACCCCGGCGACCCGCCGGAAAACGTTCCAGAACGCGCCGAGCAACTGCGGTACGAGCACATTGCCGAGCGACTGGTACAGCAACTCGTGGAAGGCGCGGTCGAGTTCGGGGAAGGGATCACCCGCGCGGCCCGCCTCCTCCATCCGGACGACGATGCCTTCCAGCTCATCGAGTTCGGCGTCCGTGACGGTGGCGGCGACCCGGCGTATCAGGCCCTCCTCCAGAACCTCGCGGACCTGGAGGATCTCCAGGAGCGCACGGGTGTCGTCGGCCTGCTGGGAGAGTGCGCGGAAGGTGAGGCCGTCGACCAGGGGCGTGAGGGACACCTCGCCGACATACGTGCCGTAGCCGTGCCGGATCTCCACGATGTCCAGGGCCTGGAGCGCCTTCAGTGCCTCGCGCACCGAGTTGCGGCTGACGCCGAGGCTGTCCATCAGATCGGCCTCGGTGGGCAGGGGGGTACCGGGCCTGAGCCCCTGGTCGAGGATCAACTGCATGACCTCGCGCTGGATCTGGCTGCTCACCCGCCGCTCGCGCGCGGGCCGCCCCCGGGAGTTTTTCGGCTCCTCAGACATGCGGCACATGGTACGCGCGTCAGACATCCCACGTCCCATGTCCGACAGAACTTTCCCTTCCGGTCCCGTACGCAGGCACTGCGGGGGTGCCTCCGGTGTCACACGAGACCCCCACCCCACACAAGGCCCCGCAGTCCCACGCAAGACCCTGGCCCCACACAGGAGCCCCACCGTTCCCCCACCGGACCTCCGCACGCAAGCCCCCGGACGCCCCCGGTTCCCCGAAATCCCCCACCCCCCGATCGGCGGGCCGCACACCGACCCTCCACGGGTGATTCGTGCGCACCCCCTTGACCACCCCGGCACCCGCTTCTATGGTCACGGCGACGTAGGACGTCCCATCTCCTGTATGGAGGCACTGTGCGAAACGTGACCGACGGACCGGCACTGCACCGCCGGTCCTTTCTTCAGTACTCCGGTGCGATCGGCGCCGCGGCCGTCATCACCTCGACGCTCTCCGCGTGTTCGTCCGGACCGAAGTCGACGAACGAGACGGACGGTGGCGGCAAGGGCGCCCTGGAGACCCTGACCGCCGTCATCGGCTATGGAAACGACGGCAGTTGGGACCCGACGCAGACCGCGTCGGCGTTCGCGGTGGCCGCCAACCACCACATCTACGAGGGCCTGCTCGACACCGACCCGATCACCCGTGAGCCGTATCCCGCGCTCGGTACCGAGATGCCCAAGGACCTCAACTCCACCTCGTGGAAGTTCACGCTGCGCGAGGGCGCGAAGTTCCACGACGGACAGCCGGTCACGGCGGACGACGTCGTGTTCGTCTTCGACCGGATCCTCGACCCGGACACCCAGACCCTCGCCAAGGGCTTCTTCGCGAGCTGGCTGCAAGAGGTCAAGAAGATCGACGCCAAGACCGTCGAACTGGTGCTGAAGTTCCCCTTCCCGGACGGCGCCGCGCGGCTCACGCTCGCGAAGATCATGCCGAAGCACGTGTTCTCCAAACCGGGTGCCTGGGAGGACGCGATCAAGGGCAAGGCGATCGGCTCGGGCCCGTACCGGCAGACCTCGCACCAGCCGAAGACGAACACGACCTTCGAGGCGTTCGCCGACTACAACGGGCCCCGCAAGCCCAACTTCAAGAAGATGAACTGGTTCACCATCGTGGACGCCGCTCCCCGGGTCGCGAAAATTTCCGGTGCCAGCGCGGACGCGCAGATCGCGGACAACATCCCGTACGCCAATATCGAGCAGTTGAAGAAGGGCGGGCTGACCGTCGAGGGCGGGGCCGGGATGAACAATCTGTTCCTGCTGTTCAACACCGGGCACGAGCCGTTCGGCGATGTCCGGGTGCGGCAGGCGCTGCACTACGCCATCGACACCGACAAGATGATCGAGGCCGCCCTGAAGGGCCACGGCAAGGCGTCGACGTCCTTCCTGGACGAGGGGAACCCGGCGTACCGGCCCGCGAAGACCGTCTACGGCTATGACCCGGACAAGGCGAAGGCGCTGCTCAAGGAGGCCGGGGTCTCCGGGCTCAAGGTCAGCCTGATGTCCGTCAACGTCTCCTGGATCGTGGACTGTCTGCCGACCATCAAGGCGTCCTGGGACGCGATCGGCGTGGAGACCACCCTGGAGCCGCAGGAGACCACCGCCGTCTTCACCAAGCTGGACCAGAAGCGGGACTACCAGATCGTCGCCGCCGCCTCCAACCCGAACCAGCTCGGGATCGACGCGGATCTGATCATGCACTACAACTACGGGCCGCAGAACCTGTGGATGGGGTACGCGCGCTGGGCCGGGAACTCCGAGGCCAAGCGGCTGTTCAAGCTCATGGACCAGGCGACCCGGGAGCCGGACCCGGCGAAGAAGAAGACGATGGTCCAGGACTACATCGACCTCGTCGCGGAACAGGCCGTGCTGTATCCCGTGGTGCACAACGAACTCGTGACGGCGTGGAATCCCAAGAGGATCACCGGGATCCGGGCGCAGCCGTATCCCGGCATCAATGTCCTCCAGGCCAAGCCGGCCGCCAACTGACCGGCACCGGAACCACTGCCGGAACTACTGCCGGAATCGCTGCCGGAACCAGCACCGGAGCCGGCTCCAGAGCCAGGGACATACATGGGATCGATTCTCCGTATCCTGATCCGCCGCATCGCGCTGCTCGTGCCGCTGATGCTCGGGATCGTGCTGTTCGTCTTCCTCGTGATGCGGTTCTCGGACAGCGATCCGGCGTCCGCGTTCTTCCAGGGCGCCAATCCGACCCCCGAGCAACTGCACCAGTTCCGCGAGGAGAACGGGCTGCTCGATCCGCTGCCCGTCCGGTACGCCCACTTCGTCGGGGACCTGGTCCAAGGTGACCTGGGCATCAGCGTGCTGACCCGGGCGCCCGTGACGGAGCAGGTCACGACCGCGCTGCCGCTCACGCTGCAACTCACCTTCCTCGGCCTGGGTATCGCCGTGGTGCTCGCGCTGGTTCTCGGGGTCACCGCCGCGATCTATCGGGACCGGCTGCCCGACCAGCTCATCCGGGTGGTGTCGCTCACCGGGGTCGCGGCGCCCGGGTTCTGGCTGGCGCTGCTGATGATCCAGTACCTGGCCGTGGACCGGGGCTGGTTCCCGACCGGCGGGTACATCAACCCCGGGGACTCGCTGAGCGGCTGGCTCAAGACGATGACGCTGCCCGCGTTCGCGCTGTCGCTGCCGGTCGCCGCGCAGCTCACCCGGATCGTACGGACCGCCGTCGTGGAGGAGTTGGACAAGGACTACGTCCGCACCGCGATCGGCAGCGGTCTGCCACCGGTCGTCGTGGTCGGGCGCAACGTCCTGCGCAACGCCCTCGTCAACCCGCTGACCGTGCTCGGGCTGCGCGTCGGCTATCTGCTCGGCGGAGCCGTCGTGATCGAGACGATCTTCTCGCTGCCCGGCATGGGCAAGCTGATGATCGAGGCCGTGAAGAACGGTGACCCGGCGGTCGTGCAGGGCGTCGTCCTCACCACGGCCGTCGGGTTCGTCGTCGTCAACCTCGTCATCGACATCCTGTATCTGCTGGTCAATCCACGTCTGAGGGGGGCCGCCGGATGAGCCGCCTGATGCTGTCCCGTAAGCAGCTCACCGATCGGCTGGCCCGGCCCGGGGTGCGGCTGCGCGGTCTGCGCCGGCTGCCGGTGCCCACCCGCGTCGCCGTCGTGTTCCTCGCGATCGTCGTCCTGATGGCGGTGTTCGCGCCGCTGCTCGCACCGCACGACCCCTTCGACCAGGCCACGTTGGTCGACGGTTCCGGGCGTCCGTCCGCCGAACACTGGATGGGCCAGGACAGTCTCGGCCGCGACATCCTGAGCCGGCTGATGTACGGGGCGCGGTGGTCGCTCGCGATCGGGCTCGGCGCGACCGGGCTCGCGCTCGTCGTGGGCGCGGTGCTGGGCGCGATCGCCGCGACCTCGCGCAAGGCCGTGGACGAGACCCTGATGCGCTGCCTCGACGTGGTGATGGCGTTCCCCGGGATCGCGCTCGCCGCCGTCCTCGTGGCCGTGTTCGGCGGCGGGATCACCGTTCTGATCTGCGCCATCGCGTTCCTGTTCACCCCACCGGTGGCCCGCGTCGTACGGGCCAATGTGATGGACCAGTACGGCGAGGACTACGTCACCGCCGAACGCGTCATCGGCGCCCGTACCCCGCACATCGTCATCAAGCACGTCGCCGTCAACTGTGCCGCTCCCGTGCTGGTGTTCTGCACGGTCCAGGTCGCCGAGGCGATCGTGTTCGAGGCGTCGCTGTCGTTCATCGGCGCCGGTGTGCGGCCCCCCGACCCGTCGTGGGGCAGTGTCATCGCGGACGGCAAGAACATGGTCCTGACCGGGGGTTGGTGGGCGACCGTCTTCCCCGGGCTGCTGATGCTGATCACCGTCCTGGCACTGAACATCCTCTCCGAGGGGGTCTCCGACGCCTGGGCCGCGCCCGCCGCCCGTGACGTACCGACCGACAAGGCCCGTACGCAGGACCGTTTGGAGGCCGCCGCGCCGGGTGCCGGGACCGTCGACGAGCTGCCGGGGCTGAACCGGGCGGCGGCCCGATTGCGGGAGCGGGCCCGTCCGCTGCCGCAGGGGCCGCCGGTGCTCGCCGTCGAGGATCTCGCGATCGGGTTCGACGGGCGGCACGGCGGCGTCGACATCGTGGACGGCATCAGCTTCGACGTACGGCCCGGTGAAGTCCTGGGCCTGGTCGGCGAGTCGGGCTGCGGCAAGTCACTGACCGCGCTGACCGTGATGGGTCTGGAGCCCAAGGGCGCGCGGGTCCGGGGCACGGTCACCTTCGACGGGCAACAGCTCGTCGGGCTGCCGATGCGGGCCCGGCGCCGGCTCCTGGGCCATGACATGGCGATGATCTACCAGGACGCCCTGTCCTCGCTGAACCCGGCGATGACCATCCGCGCCCAGCTCAAGCAGGTGGTACGGCGCGGGGGCCGGCGCAGTCCGGAGGAACTGCTCGGTCTGGTCGGGCTCGATTCCGAACGGACCCTGCGGAGCTATCCGCACGAGCTGTCCGGCGGGCAGCGGCAGCGCGTCCTCATCGCGATGGCGCTGTCCCGCTCCCCGAAGCTGATCGTCGCCGACGAACCGACGACCGCGCTCGACGTGACCGTACAGGCCCAGATCATCGAGCTGTTGCTGCGGCTGCGTGAGGAGTTGGGGTTCGCGCTGATCCTCGTCTCGCACGATCTCGCGCTCGTCGCCGATGTCACCGACCGGGTGGTCGTGATGTACGGCGGGCAGATCGTGGAGACCGGGGTCACCGCGGACCTGGTCGAGGCGCCCGCGCACCACTACACGCGCGGGCTGCTCGGTTCCGTGCTGTCCCTGGAGTCGGCGGCCGAGCGGATGACGCAGATCCGGGGTGTCGTCCCGTCGCCCGCCGACTTCCCCGCGGGGTGCCGGTTCGCGGACCGGTGCCCGATGGCGAGTGAGGTGTGCCGGAGTACGGCGCCCGCGCTCGACGGGGACGGCCGGCGGCACTCCGCCGCCTGCCACCATCCGGCGGTCGCCGTCCGGGTGCCCGCCCCGAGGGGAAGCGAGGCCGTGACGTGAACAGCCTTTCAGAGAACGGGAGTTCACCGGCATCCTCCGTCAAGGCGCCGTCGTCCGCCGAGCCGCTGGTCTCCCTCGCCGACGCGCACGTCGTCCACAAGGCGCGGTCCGGCGGTCTGTTCGGGCGGGACCGGGTGTACGCGCTGACCGGCGCCGACCTCGACATCAGGGCCGGGGAGACGGTGGGCGTCGTCGGTGAGTCGGGCTGCGGCAAGTCGACGCTCGCCAAGGTCCTGGTCGGGGTGCAGCAGCCGACGGCGGGCACCGTGTCCTTCCGGGGCCGCGACCTGTGGACGATGCGGCCCGCCGAGCGGCGCACCGCGATCGGCGCCGGTACCGGCATGATCTTCCAGGACCCGTCGACCGCGCTGAACCGGCGGCTCAGCATCCGGCAGATCCTGCGGGACCCCCTCGATGTGCACCGGCGCGGTACGCCCGCCGAACGTGAGGAGCGGGTACGGGAGTTGATGGGTCTGGTCGGGCTGCCGAAGGTGCTCGCGGACGGGCTGCCCGGACAGCTCTCCGGCGGGCAGCGGCAGCGGGTCGCCATCGCGCGGGCGCTCGCCCTCGACCCCGATCTGGTGATCGCGGACGAGCCGACGAGCGCGCTCGACGTATCGGTGCGCGCCCAGATCCTCAATCTGCTGCTCGACCTCAAGGAACGGCTCGGCCTCGCACTGGTGTTCGTCTCGCACGACATCCAGACCGTGCGGCGGATGAGTGACCGGGTCATCACGATGTACCTGGGGCGGATCGTGGAGGAGTCACCGGCCGGCGAGATCACCGACCGGGCGCGGCACCCGTACACCCGGGCGCTGTTCTCGGCGACACCCGGACTGCTCGATCCGATCGATCCGATCCCGCTGGTGGGTCCGGTGCCGTCGGCGACGCGTCCGCCGAGCGGGTGTCCGTTCCGTACGCGGTGCTGGAAGGCCGACGAGCGCTGCGCGGCCGAGATGCCGGAGTTCGTGTCGACGGGGGTGGACCGGCGGTTCCGGTGCCATCATCCGGTGGCGGACGACCAGACGAATCGGGACCTTGTGCGAACAGTTCGTGACCGGGTTCAGGGTGCGACGTGATGGTGCGGAGGCCCAAGATTCTTCCCACCCACCCGCCCCTGTCTCTGGCTGTCGCCTCCTGCCCACCGCCCACCCTTACGGAGAGTTCATGACCTTGCCTGCCCCGCTGCACGGTGTCGTTCCTCCTGTCTGTACTCCTCTGACACCGGACGGCGAGGTGGACACCGGTTCGCTGGTGCGGCTTGTCGACCATCTGCTCGCGGGTGGGGTCGACGGGCTGTTCGTGCTGGGGTCGTCGTCCGAGGTGGCGTATCTGCCCGACCGGCATCGCAGAACCGTCGTGGACACCGTCCTGGGACATGTCGGCGGGCAGGTGCCGGTGCTCGCCGGGGTCATCGACACGGCGACGCCCCGCGTCCTCGACCATGTCGCGGCGGTCGTCGGTGCGGGCGCGGACGGCGTCGTCGCCACCGCGCCCTTCTACACCCGCACCCATCCGGCGGAGATCGCCCGGCACTTCGGGCTGATCGCGGAGCGGGCGGGGGTGCCGGTGTTCGCGTACGACCTGCCGGTGTCGGTGCACTCCAAGCTGGGCGCGGATCTGGTCCTGGAGCTGGCCGGTGCGGGGGTGCTGGCGGGGCTGAAGGACTCCAGCGGTGACGAGGGCGGTTTCCGCAAGGTGATCCTGGGGGTCCGCGCGCGGACCGCCCTCGGTTCCTTCAGCGTCCTCACCGGTTCCGAGCAGACCGTCGACTCGGCGCTCGCGATGGGCGCCCACGGTGTCGTACCGGGCCTGGGGAACGTCGATCCGCACGGGTACGCGCGACTGTACGCGGCCTGCGCCGCCGGTGACGGGGAGCGGGCGCGGGGTGAACAGGAGCGGCTGTGCGCCCTGTTCGGGATGGTTGGGGTGGGAGATCCGGCGCGGATGGGCGGCAACTCGTCGGCGCTCGGTGCCTTCAAGGCGGCGCTGTATCTGCGGGGTGTCATCGACTGCCCGGCCACCGCCTTTCCGCAGATCCCGCTCTCCCCCGATGAAGTGGAGCGGGTCGGCAAGTACTTGGCGGCGGCCGGGCTGTTGTAGGCCCCCCTGGGTTACGGGCGGGTCAGGTCGGTGAGCGGGATACGGCGGAACTCGATGGACTCGTACGTACCGGTGACGCCCGTCTCGTACAGGATGCCCACGGTCTTGCGGTCGGGCTGGACGAGGTCGGAGTAGGCGGCGGGCTGCTGGGACAGGGTCGTCGCCTTGGCGAAGGTCGTCCCGGAGTCGGTGCTGCTCCAGATCGCCATGGCCCGGCGGGCGGTGGGGACGGAGGGGCCGGAGAACAGCAACGGGGCCCGGCGGCCTTCGAGTTGGAGGACGCTGCCCTGGACCACGGGGACCTCGTCGAGGGTGTGCTGCACCTGGTAGGGGCGGTCGAGGGTGCGGGCGCCGTCGCTGGAGTAGGAGTCGAGCCGGTTGCCCGGACTGCTGCCGTTCTGGTCACGGGAGCTGAAGTAGAGGCGACCGTCGGGGAGTTGGGCGGCGGTGGACTCGTTGGCGTTGGTCACGCCCTCGTAGGCGGCCTCGATGAAGCCGAGGCGCCAGGTGGCGCCGCCGTTGTCGCTGTAGAGGGCGTGCGCGCCGTAGTACTTGGCCTCCTGACCGGTGTCGGAGGAGCCGGCGGGTGGCGCCGTGGAGTGGTTGGCGGGGACCACGAGGCGTCCCTTGTGCGGGCCGTGGGTGAGCGCGACGGCGTGCCCGGGTCCGGTCGCGTACCAGCGCCAGTCGGGGAGTTTGGCCGTCGCGGTGATCTCCCGCGCGGCGGAGAAACTGCGGCCGTCGTCGCGGCTGGTCTGCACGAACACGCGGCGGGCCTGTTCGGGTGTGACCTGACCGCGCATGATCTGCGCCTCGGTCACGGCACCGCTGTTGTACGTGGTGAGCAGCACGATCCGGCCGGTGCGCGGGTCGACCACGGGCGCCGGGTTGCCCTGGGTGTCCTGGCCCGCGTCGACCACGACGCCGAGCGGGCCCCAGGTGCAGCCGCCGTCCGTGGAGCGTCTGCGGACGACGTCGATGTTGCCGGTGTCGCCCGCCCCGCCGACCCGGCCCTCGGCGAACGCCACCAAGGTCCCGGCTCCGGTCCTGACGACGGCGGGGATGCGGTAACTGGCGTACCCGCCCTGCCCGGAGGTGAACGGCACCGATGACGTGCACCGGGAGCCGGAGGCGGCGGGCGGACCCCCGGTCGGGGCGGAGGACGCCATACCCCCCAGCGCGAACAGGGCGAGCCCGGAGGCGACCAGCGAAACGAAGACAGGACGCGTGCGGATCACGATGCTCCTCTCGAAGCAGCAGACATGGGTCGTCGGACGTGGGATGTCCGGTTCAGTGAAGGTAGTGCGCCTGAGGGGGCAGGGCAATACCTGTGCGCGGAGCGGCAGATGGGAAACCCGCTCCTCGGGAGACTCGGGAGGTCGGACGGCGCCTCGGAAGATCAGACGGTGCCCGGGGTCACCAACCCTGACTCATAGGCGACGATGACCAGTTGGGCCCGGTCCCGGGCCACCAGTTTACCCATGATGCGGCTCACGTGGGTCTTGGCCGTCAGGGGGCTCAGGCCCAGGGTCGCCGCTATCTCCGTGTTGGTGAGACCCCGGGCGACCAGGGTCAGGACCTGGCGTTCGCGGTCCGACAGGCCGTCGGGACCCGCTCCCGGCAGCAGCGGTCGCGGGTCCGGGGCGCGCAGGGCGCGGGCGATCAGGCGGGCCGTCGGGCCCGGTGACAGCAGCGCGTCGCCCGCTGCCACCAGCCGGATGGCGTCCAGGAGTTCGGCGGGGCGCGTGTCCTTCACCAGGAACCCGGACGCGCCCGCCCGCAACGCCTCCACGATGTGCTCGTCGGTGTCGTAGGTGGTCAGAACCAGGACCCGTACACCCGCCAGATCCTCGTCGGCCGCGATCAGCCGGGTCGCCTCGATACCGTCGAGGTCGGGCATCCGGACATCCATCACGATCAGGTCGGCGCGTGCCGAACGGGCCAGTTCCACCGCCTCCCGGCCCGTGCCCGCCTGCCCGACCACCTCCATGTCGCACGCCGAGTCCACCAGCATCGCGAACGCGGCCCGTACCAGCGTCTGGTCGTCGGCGAGCAGCACCCGGATCGTCATAGCGCCCCACCTCCCTGCTCCGTGCCGTGTGCCGTCAGCGGCAGTTCCGCCGTCACCCTGAACCCCCCGTCAGGGCCTGGCCCCGCCTCCAGCGAACCCCCCACGCTACGGGCCCGCTCACGCATACCGGTGAGCCCGAACCCAGGTGCGTCGCCCGAGAGTTGGGGCCCAGGGCCCGGTCCGTCGTCCGTCACGCTGACCCGCAGGGCATGCCCCTCGGACCGTATCCCGATGCCGACACCGACACCGGGGCCCGCGTGCCGTACCGCGTTGGTGAGGGCTTCCTGCACGATCCGGTAGGCGGTGGCGCCGACCGCCGGCGGGGTGCCGTGCGCCCGTACGGACAGGGTGACCTCCGCGCCCGCCGTACGGGCCGCCTCCACCAGATCCGGCAGTCCGTCGAGCCCCGGCAGCGGGCCGCGCGGCTCCTCCAGGCCGTCCGCGCGCAGGACTTGGAGGGTGGTCCTCAGTTCCCCGCGCGCCGTACGGCAGGTCTCGGCGATGTCGTCCAACGCCCCCGCGACGGCCTCCCGGTCAAGGCGTCCCGGCGACGCGGACAGGACGTGCGCGGCCACCGATGTCTGCACCCCGATCAGCGTGATGGTGTGCGCGAGCAGATCGTGCAGGTCCCGGGCGATCCGCAGCCGCTCCTCGGCGACGCGCCGCCGCGCCTCCTCCTCCCGGGTCCGCTCGGCCCGTTCGGCCCGCTCGACGACGGACGCGACATGCTGCCGGTGCACCCGTACATACGCGCCGAGCACGAGGACCGAGACGACCCAGCCGGAGATCCGCAGCAGGTCGACCGCCCGATGCGTGTCCACCATCAGCATCACGCTCGTGGAGACCCCGACGACGAGGATGCCCGTCAGCAGGGTGCGGCGCGGGCGGCCGGTGACGGCGACGGTGTAGAGGGCGACGTACGAGGCCGGGGTCGGGGCCATGTGGTTGTTGTCGAGCGCGTGGTACGGGACGACACAGGCGACCGTGATCAACAGGGCCGTCACGGGGGCGCGGTGGCGCCACAGGAGCGGGGTGTGGGCCGCCAGGAGGAGGGTCCAGCCGAGCGCGTCCGGACGACGGGCCTCCTCGCCGAGCACGGCGAACGCCGTGCCGACGAGGGTGACCAGGGCGACCAGGGTGCCGTTGTGGTGGACCGGGTCGTACCAGCGGGCGGATCGCCTGGCCACGACGGGAGCGGGAGTCACCCCCTCATCCTGCTGTACGGCCGTTCACGCACGGTGGGCGCGGTCGTCGCGGGCCGCTTCGACAAGGGCCCCGGCCACCACACCTTGCGGCCCAGCGCCACACTCGCGCTGGTCACCAGATACGTGCGGACCAGGAACGTGTCCAGGAGTACGCCGATCGCGATGACGAAGCCCAGTTCGACGAGTTGGACCAGGGGCATGTTGGTAAGGACGGCGAAGGTCGCGGCGAGGACGAGTCCCGCCGAGGCGATGACGCCGCCCGTGGTGCGCAGGGCGGTGAGCGCGGCGGCGGCGGGTTCGGCGCCCGCGAGGGACTCCTCGCGCATCCGGTGCATCAGGAAGATCCCGTAGTCCACGCCGAGCGCCACCAGGAACACGAACGACAGCAGCCCGAGCCCCGGATCCGTACCGCCGAAGCCGAACACCGGCCCGAAGACGAGGCCCGCGATGCCGAGGGACGCGCCCCAGACCGCGACGACCGCCGTGATCAGCAGGAGCGGCGCGACCAGGCTGCGCAGCAGGGCGATCAGGATGAGCAGGACGGCGACCAGGACGAGCGGCACGACGACGTTCCGGTCCCGCGCGTTGGTGTGTTCCAGGTCGATCTCCTGGGCGCTCGGACCGCCCACGTAGGAGTCGGGGAGCGCGGACCGGATGGCCTTGATGGTGGCGGTCTCGGCGGCCGACTGGGGCGGAGCCTTGGCGATGACGGAGATCTCCGTCCAGCCGGCGCCGCTGCGGCCCCGCTCGGCGGCCTCGACACCCCGGGTGCCCTCGATCGTGCCGAGCGTGTCGGCCGCGCGGCCGGTCGGGGTGAGGACGGTGACGGGCTGGGTGCCGCGTTCGGGGTAGGCGTCGGCGAGGGTACGCATCGCGGTGACGGACTCGGGACGCTTGGTGAAGGAGTCCTCCTGCTTCAGGTCGCCGGGCAGGTTGAAGGCGCCGAGCGCGAGCGCCCCGAGCAGGACGGCGCCGCCCGCGAGTACGGTCAGCGGCCGGCGCCCGGCGGAGTCGCCCATCGCGGCGAACAGCGACCTGCGGGCCTTGGGCGTACTGCCGAACGCGGGGACCAGCGGCCAGAACACACGGCGCCCGAGCAGCACCAGGACGGCGGGCAGCAGCGTCATCATCGCGACCAGCGCGCACAGCACACCGACCGTGCCGAGCGGCCCCATCCCCCGGCTGCTGTTGAGGTCGGCGGCGAGCAGGCAGAGCAGTCCGGCGGCGACGGTCCCGGACGAGGCGAGCACGGCGGGCCCGCAGCCGCGCAGGGCGGCCCGCATCGCCTCGTACGGCCGTTCCACGCGCCGGAGTTCCTCGCGGTAGCGGGAGACGAGGAGCAGCGCGTAGTCGGTGCCCGCGCCGAAGACGAGGATGGTCATCACGCCTTGGCCCTGGCCGGTGACCGGGGTGTCGAAGACCTGGTTGAGGCCGTACGCGACAGACATCGCGAGGAAGTCGGCGACTCCGGCGACGACCAGTGGGACCAGCCACAGGAACGGGCTTCGGTAGATCAGGATCAGCAGCAGCGCGACGACGGCGACGGTGGTGTAGAGCAGGGGTCCGTCCAGGGAGTTGTAGACCTTGCCCGCGTCGGTGGCCAGCGCGCCGGGCCCGCCGACCTCGACGCTCAGCCCTCCGGTGTCGTGGGCGATGTCACGGACGGCCTCGACGAAGGTGTCCCGCTTGGTCTCGTCCTGTCCGGGCGCGGTGCTGGCGACCGGGTACATGAGCGTGGTGCCGTCGCCGGAGGGGACGCCTTCCGGGGTGCCGGTCAGCTGCTGCGTGCCGGAGATCTCGGCGAGTTGGCGGTCCGCGGTGGCGCGGTCGGCGGCCGTGAGACCGCCGTCGCGGTGGTAGACGAGGACGAGTTCGGTGCTCTCGCCGCCGGGCAACCGGTCCTGGATCTTCGCGGCCTGCGTGGAGTCCGCGCTCGCCGGGAGATAGTCGATGGCGCGATTGTGCTGGACATCGCTGAGCTGTGTGGCGAAGGGACCCGCGATCGCCAGGACGGCGATCCACAGGGCCAGCATCACCCAGGGCACGGCTCTGCGCCGCGCATGCGTACTTCCGGTACTTCCGGTGTTTCCCGTACTTCCGGTACTTCCGGGGCCCATCGAGGGCCTCCCCTCCCGAACGGATACGTCTGGTGGGCCGGTCGGAACCGGCCGCTCTCCAGACTTCCGTCGCCCGGGGGTCTCTTCTTCGGGCGTGAGGGCGAGTTGGGCATTACTGCCGGGGGTGACGGAGGGCCGGAACTACTCCCCGGGGAGTACCCCGGACGCGGTACGGAATCGGCTCCCTGGGCACCACGGGCGCCGCCGCCCGTCAGAACGGGGTGCGCCCGTCAGAACGGGGTGCGTGCCGTCGCGAGAAGCCGCGCCGTGTCGTCCGCGCACAGTTGCAGCGCCGCCCCGACCGTCGTGAGCGCGTCCCGCTCGGCGGGGCTGTAGGGCCCGTCGGCGAGGGCGATCCGCGCGCCCTGGAGCAGGATCGCCTCGCGGCCCGCCGGGGCCAGATGCGGGGCCAACGGCTCAAGGGCCTCGTGGAGTTCGATCGCGAGGGTCGCGCCGCACGGCCCGGTCTCGGTGACGAACCGCCCGGTGTCCGCGACCAGCGCCTCGATCAGACCGATGAGCTGGTCCTCCGTGCAGTTGTCGAGTCCGGCCGCCCGTACCGTCGCCACCGCGGTCTCCCTGACCGGGCGGGATGACGTACCACCGGCCACCAGAACGGCGAGCGCGACCGTGTGCACGGCGTCCCTGAGCATCGCCGAGAAGCGGGCGGTCGTCGGGTGGTCGAGGGCCTCGGTGCCGAAGTGGCTCTGACAGGCCGCGCATTCGAGGACCGGACCCACGTCACCTCGGGACAGCAGCGGAACACCGAGAAGGGTGAACCTACGACGTCCCGTACGCCGGAGATAGTTGCGGTCACCGCCGCACGAGGAGCAGAAGAACTCACCGTCGCTCACCGTGTGCCACGCGGTGTGCATGCCGCAGACCAGCGGCTTTCGGCCGAATAGTCCTCGGTCTGCCCGCACCTGGCACCTCCGTGACGCACCCCGGCAACACTGCCGCGTTGACGTGATGTTAACCACAGCGACGATGCGCCGTCAGCACCTCGGACAGCAGTACGCCGGGACATGGCCAAATCATGGCCCTGCCACGCAACCGCCGGCGCGCCGGGCCCGCGCCCGCGTGTGCCCGGCGTACACCCGGCGCGTGCCCCGCATGCGCCCCCGGTGCCCCTTTTGTCCGCCGAGTCGCCCTCCGAGCCGAAGGACCGCGCATCGCCCCGCACCGGCTGAGGATGGTCCGGGGTGGTCCGGGGCGAGCCAGGATTCGGCCGGTACCGGTCGATCGCCCACGAGCGGGGCGCCCCGCAACTGCTCGGCTACGGCAGGGAGTCGGCACCCCCGGCTCCGACGGAGCCCCGGCCGGCCCGCACCGCTCCCCTCCGCAAACCACCTTCCCGCCACGACGGCGGCGCGCCCCGGCCGCGAAGGACCGGCGGAATCCGCAGCCGGTCCGGGCCGGGGCGCCTCCGTGGCAGCGGGTCAGTTACCGGTCGTGTGAGCGGTGCGCCCGGCTCGGTTGACGGCGGAGACGACCGCCTTCAGGGACGCCCTCGTCGTGTTGGCGTCGATGCCGATGCCCCAGAGGACCTTGCCCTCGATCGCGCACTCGATGAAGGACGCGGCCTGTGCGGACGCGCCTTCGCTCATCGTGTGTTCCGTGTAGTCCAGCAGCCGTACGTCGACTCCCACGGAGTGCAGCGCGTCGAAGAAGGCGGAGATCGGGCCGTTCCCGGAACCGGTGAGCACGGTGTCCGTGCCGTCGACCGTCGCCTCGACGGTGAGTGTGTCGACGCCGTCCTTGTCGGTGGTGGTCTGCCCGGCCCGTACCTGGATCCGGCCCCACGGGTTGCCGGGGTTGGGCAGGTACTCGTCCTGGAAGACGCCCCAGATGTCCTTCGGGGTGACCTCGCCGCCCTCGGCGTCCGTCTTGGCCTGGATCAGCTTCGAGAACTCGATCTGCATCCGGCGCGGCAGGTCCAGCTTGTGGTCGTTCTTCAGGACGTACGCGATACCGCCCTTGCCGGACTGCGAGTTGACGCGGATCACGGCCTCGTAGGAGCGGCCGACGTCCTTGGGGTCGATGGGCAGGTACGGCACGGCCCACTCGATGTCGTCCACGGTCTTGCCGGCGGCCTCGGCGCGGGTCTCCATCGACTCGAAGCCCTTCTTGATGGCGTCCTGGTGGGAGCCGGAGAAGGCGGTGTAGACCAGGTCGCCCGCGTAGGGGTGGCGCGGGTGGACCTCCATCTGGTTGCAGTACTCGGCGGTGCGCCGGATCTCGTCGATGTCGGAGAAGTCGATCTGCGGGTCGACGCCCTGTGAGAACAGGTTCATGCCGAGGGTGACCAGGTCGACGTTCCCGGTCCGCTCGCCCTGCCCGAACAGACAGCCCTCGATGCGGTCGGCCCCGGCCATCAGGGCGAGTTCGGCGGCGGCGACGGCGGTGCCCCGGTCGTTGTGGGGGTGGACGGACAGGCAGACGAACTCGCGGCGCGACAGGTTGCGGGACATCCACTCGAAGCGGTCCGCGTGCGTGGACGGCGTCGAACGCTCCACGGTGGCGGGCAGGTTGAGGATGATCTCGCGCCCCGCCTCGGGCTGCCAGACGTCCATGACGCCTTCGCAGACGTCCAGGGCGAAGTCCAGCTCGGTGTCCGTGAAGATCTCGGGGCTGTACTGGTACCCGAAGGTGGTGCGGGCGTCGAGCAGCTTCTCGGCGTACTCCATCACCAGCCGCGTACCGTCCACGGCGATCTGCTTGACCTGCTCGCGGGAGCCGCGGAAGACGACCTCGCGCCAGACGGGGGCGGTCGCGTTGTACAGGTGGACCGTGGCGCGGTGGGCGCCCTTCAGCGAGGCGACGGTCCGCTCGATGAGTTCTTCGCGGGCCTGGGTCAGGACGGAGATCGTCACGTCCTCGGGGATCGCGCCGTCCTCGATGATGGACCGTACGAAGTCGAAGTCGGTCGCGCCCGATGACGGGAAGCCGACCTCGATCTCCTTGTAGCCCATGCGGACCAGCAGGTCGAACATCTCGCGCTTGCGGGCCGGGGACATCGGGTCGATCAGTGCCTGGTTGCCGTCGCGCAGGTCGGTCGACAGCCAGCGGGGCGCCTGGGTGACGCGCTGGTTCGGCCAGGTGCGGTCGGAGATGTCGACCTGCTCGTACCGGCCGTACTTGTGGATCGGCATCGCCGTGGGCCGCTGGAAGTGTGCGGCGGTGGTGACGGGCGTGGATCGGCCGATGGAGGAATCGGCGGGGTTCGACATGATGCGTGGGCTCCTCTGGGGTCCGCGGGGGACGGCCGACGGTCTAAGCGCAACACCGCACTCCGCGGGGAGGGGGTCGGCCTACGACTACAGGCCCTCGCCGCGGCAGCTAAGGAGAAGCAGCCCGAAACGCATGATGCTCAGCAGCCTAACCGAGCCACGGCGGACACGGGGGACCCGTCCCAGTATGCGGGACGCCTTCGAGGTAACGGCCATCCAGTGACCAATCACTCCATTTCGTCAATCATGGTCGCTACTAGTGACAGCTCGGTGACGCAGTGCCACATTGCTGAACATGACAGCAACGCCGGCCCCCGGCCGCACCCCCCACCGCTCCCCCTCGCCCGTGTTCTGCTCGATCGTGCCGCCGCACGTCCTGGACCGCCTGGCCCGGCAGGAGGATCCCGCCCTGTCGGGGCCCGCCCGCCGCACTCTGGAGCGGGACGCCCTCGAACGGACCCGCCGCCGGCTGACCGCCGTCGCCGCGCCGACGGTGACCGCAGCGCCCCCGACCGGGGCCGGCGCGGGCCCGCGCCGGTCGATCCATGACGCCCGGCACGGTACGGAGCTGCCGGGGCGCGTGGTGCGGGCGGAGGGGGCCGAGCCGGGCCGGGACGCGACCGTCAACCGGGCGTACGCGGGTCTGGGCGCGACGTTCGACACCTACCTCAAGGCGTTCGCGCGCGACTCGATCGACGGCGCGGGTCTGCCGCTGACCGCGACGGTCCACTACGACCGGGAGTACAACAACGCCTTCTGGAACGGCGAGCAGATGGTGTTCGGCGACGGGGACGGCGAGATCTTCCTCGACTTCACGATCCCCGTCGACGTCATTGGGCACGAACTGACGCACGGGGTCACGCAGTACACGGCGAACCTCGCGTACTACGGGCAGTCGGGCGCGTTGAACGAGTCGGTGTCGGACGTCTTCGGCTCGCTGATCAAGCAGTACGCGCTGGGGCAGAGCGCGGCCGAAGCGGACTGGCTGATCGGCGCGGGTCTGCTGGCGCCGCGCGTCACGGGCAAGGCGCTGCGCTCGATGAAGGAGCCGGGCACGGCGTACGACGACGACGTACTCGGCAAGGACCCGCAGCCCGGCACGATGGACGACTATGTCCGCACGAGCAGCGACAACGGCGGCGTGCACATCAACTCCGGTATCCCGAACCGGGCGTTCTACCTGGTCGCCACGGCGCTTGGCGGCCACGCGTGGGAGCGGGCCGGCCGGATCTGGTACGCCACGCTGACCGGCGGCGAGCTGGCGGCGGACGCGGACTTCGCGGCTTTCGCCCGCCTCACGAACGCGGCGGCGCGGGCGCTGTTCGGTGACGGGGGCGAGGAGCACGAGTCGGTTCTCAAGGCGTGGTCGCAGGTGGGGGTCCCGGCGGCGGGGTAGGAGTCAGGCATGCGGATCGAAGTGAGACGGACGGGCGGGTTCGCGGGGATCGAGCGGCGGGCGGCACTGGACACGACGGGCCGCCCGGACGCGGCGACATGGACGGCCCTGGCCGAACAGGCCCTGGCGGCGGGCCACGCGACGCCGCCGCTGGGCGTTCCGGACGGCTTCGCGTACCGCATCACGGCCGATGGCCGCACCCGCTACTGCACGGACCCCCATCTGACGGAACCACAACGCCAGTTGATCACGGGGGTACTGAAGGAAGGGGCGTGAGCCTCCGGCGGTGCCGAACCCACCCCGACCACCCGGTTCGGCACCGCCGGTCTCCGCCGTGTGGCGTCCCGCCGTCGGGGAAAATTCGCTCTGGATTGGTCTGGCGTAGCGCGATCCCCGTATGGATGATCCGGCCATGACAGCCACCACCACCCCTTCCCTCCCCACCTTCCCCGCGGGTTTCCTGTGGGGCGTGGCCACCTCGGCACAGCAGATCGAGGGCGCCGTGGACCAGGACGGCCGGGGCGCATCCGTATGGGACGCCTTCACCGCCGAACCGGGCCGAGTCAAGGACGGCAGCACCTCGGCCACGGCCTGCGACCACTACCACCGGTACCGCGAGGACGTCACCCTCGTCCGCGACCTGGGCGTGGACGCGTACCGCTTCTCGATCTCCTGGCCCCGGGTGATCCCCACCGGCTCGGGCGCCGTCAACCACCGTGGCCTGGACTTCTACGACCGGCTCGTGGACGAGCTGTGCGCGCAGGGCGTCCGCCCCGTACCCACCCTCTTCCACTGGGACACCCCGCTCGCCCTGGAGGAGGCGGGCGGCTGGCTGCACCGGGACACGGCGGAGCGCTTCGCGGAGTACGCGGCTGTCGTCGCCGCCCGCCTCGGCGACCGTGTCACGAAGTGGATCACGATCAACGAGCCCGCCGAACACACCCTTCTCGGCCACGCGATCGGCGAACACGCACCCGGCCGCAAGCTGCTCTTCGACGCGCTGCCCGCCGCCCACCACCAACTCCTCGCCCACGGCCTGGCGTTGAGGGCGCTGCGCGCGGCGGGCGCCGACGACATCGGTATCGCGAACTCGCACGGCCCGACCTGGCCGGCGTCCGACGCCCAGGCCGACCGTGACGCGGCCGACTTCTACGACGTCCTCCTGAACCGTCTCTTCGCCGACCCGGTCCTCACCGGCCGCTACCCGGACGGCATCGCGGATCTGCTGCCTGGCGATGTCGCCGCCGACCTGGAGATCATCGCGGGGCCCGTCGACTGGTACGGCGTCAACTTCTACGCGCCCACGAAGGTCGGCGCCCCGGGCGCGGCCGGCTCCGAGTACGGCGGAGTCACCCTCCCCGCCGAACTCCCCTTCGCGCCACGGCAGATCGAGGGCCGCCCGCTCACCGACTTCGGCTGGCCGGTGGTCCCCGAGGCCCTGACCGAACTGCTGACGGGATTCAGGGACCGGTACGGGGACCGGCTCCCGCCCCTCGTGATCACGGAGAACGGCTGCTCGTACCAGGGCCTGGACGACCAGGACCGTATCGCCTATCTGGACGGCCATCTGCGGGCGCTGCACGGGGCGTTGACCGCGGGCGTCGACGTCCGCGGCTACTTCGTCTGGTCGCTGCTGGACAACTTCGAGTGGGCGGAGGGGTACACCCAGCGATTCGGCCTGGTCCACGTCGACTACGCCACACAGGCGCGGACACCGAAGGCGTCGTACCACTGGCTGCGCGAGGCACTGCGGAATCTCACGTGACAGCACCCCGCCAGGTGGGTCACAAGGCTCCGCTGTCCACGGCGCACCACACGCTCGGCAGCAACGGCCGGTAGCCCAGCTCGCGCCGGATCCGCCCGGTGGACACGACCCCGTGCCAGAGGTCGGGGATCTCCCGGTCGTTCATGGCGGCGGGGATCTCTACCCCGTTGACCTGGTGCAACTCCACCGCCGTGACGGGGGCGTGGTCCGCGATGTTGTAGACGCGTCCGGCGACTCCGGGCGCGTACAGCAGCCGTATCAACCCCTGTGCCACATCGGCGTGATGCACGACCTGCAACCGCTGCGAGGCCGCCCACTCCGACGCCCACCGCAGCGACTGGGCCAGGTGCGGATCCCCGTCCCCGTAGACGAACGCCAGCCGGCCGACGCGTACGTCGAGACCGTCCAGGGCCAGCAGCCCGCGCTCCGCCTCCTCCTTGGACGCGGGGTACGCGCCCCACATCGGACCGCCCGGCACCACCGGATCGTCCTCGGTGAGCGGCCGGCCGCGCCCGGCCCCGTACACAAGGTTCGTGCTGACCTGGACGAACCGTCGCACCCCGGAGGCGACGGCGGCCCGCCCCAGTTCCAGCGCGGCGTCCCGGTTGACGGCCCACGCCTCCTCGTCGGGGACGCCCCGGAACGCGGCGGCGACGTTCACCACGGCGTCCGTTCCGGCGAGTGCCTTGCCGAGAACCCCGTCGTCCCGCAGATCGCCGACGCTCACCTCGGCGCCGAGCGCGGCGAAGGGGGCGCCGTGTTCGGCGTCCCGTACGAGCACCCGGACCCGGTCCTCCGGCTCCGCCGCCGAGCGGGCGATGAGCCGGGGCACGAGACGGCGCCCGACCTGTCCTGTGGCCCCCGTCACCAGAGTGAGCATCGTGTTCCCCGTCCGTAGTGGCCGACCATGTACGTGTGTCCAGCGTGACTCCGTGGCGTACGTGGCGGGAGAGACCCGGTGGTCCCGGGAGTGGGTATCAGGGGACCGGTACTCCCTGGCTGGGAGCTGGTCGCGGGGGTCGGTGAGGGGTGATGCTGGGGGTGTGGAACGACTCGACCGACCGCAGCTCGCCGACTTCCTGCGCCGGGGGCGTGCCCGCCTCGACCCGTCCGACGTGGGTCTGGAGTCCGGGTCGCGGCGGCGTACGCCGGGCCTGCGCCGTGAGGAAGTGGCGCAGCTCGCCGGGATGTCCGTGGACTACTACACCCGGCTCGAACAGCGGCGCGGGCCGCGTCCGTCGCGGCAGATGCTGGGCGCCCTCGCGCGGGCGCTGCGGCTGTCCGACGACGAGCGGGACCACCTGTTCAACCTTGCGGGCGAGCAGCCCCCGCGCTCGGGCCCGGCGTCCGGCCATGTGCGCCCCGGTCTGCTGCTGATCCTCGACCGGCTGTACGACTCGCCCGCGCTGATCGTGAACGACTACGGCGATGTCCTCGCGCAGAACCGGATGGCCGCCGCGCTGTCCGGCGACGTCAGCGCGCTTCCGGCCGGCGACCGGAACATGGCGCGCCGGTTCTTCCTCAATCCGGCGGCGCGGGAGCTGTTCCCGCCCGAGGACCGGCCCAGGCACGCGCGGGCGCATGTCGCAAGCCTGCGCGCGGTGACGGCGGCCCGCCCGGACGACCCGGCACCGGCCGCGCTGGTCGCCGAACTCCTGGCGGCGAGCGAGGAGTTCAGGACCCTGTGGGACTCACATGTGGTCGCCGTACGCCGCGCCGACACGAAACGCTTCCTGCACCCGCAGGTCGGTCTCCTGGAGCTCGACTGCGAGATCCTGCTGACGGCCGGCGGCAACCAGTCCCTCCTGGTCCACTCGGCCCGCCCCGGTACGGAGTCCCACGAACGCCTGGAACTCCTCAGGGTCATCGGGCTCCAGAACCTCACCCCGAGCCCGGACGGCTCCCACACCTGAGTCCGGTCACTACCGGCACCATCAGGCCGCTGACCAGGAGCACATCCGCACAGGGTTTTCGCTGGTCAGAGGTGCCCCCGGCACTCAAGTGCTGGTTGATTCCCCAGCTCGGAGCGCGAGTTCGATTCTCGTCATCCGCTCCATACGTTCCATACGAAAGCCCCAGGCCAGTGGCCCGGGGCTTTGTCGTTGCCCGGGGCCTGCAGGAGCACCTGCGGCGCTTCGGGCAGCAGGAGGCGCGGCGGGGAGGAACCGTTTCCTGATGTTGCTGTTCCGGTCCGGCCCGATGCCGAAGAATACGCACATGGCTGAGGGTGGGCAGTTCCGGGAAGGGCTCGCTGCGCGCATTGCGCACTTTGATCGGGAGGGGGCGCAGCAGGCCGCCAACCTGGCGGAGGACGAGCGGCAGAGGGTGCTGACCTCGTTTTCGCTGGAGAGCTGGGGAGAGCTGGAACTGGAGCAGTACGCGTTGGGGCCTGACGGCCGCAAGAGCGGGCTCTCCTTCTGCCGGCTGATGGAGTACGGCACCGACAATTTCGGCAGTATCCGCGGCGGCAGCGCGGCAAAGCACATCGTCTACCAGCACCGGTCGGGCCAGTGGCGAGTCGTGCCCAGCGCGTTGCGCGAGCTAGAGGTGGAAGCGGCGTGGGCCCAGGTGCGCTCCGAGTTCGTGACGGCCTTCGACGCGGCGCGGAAGGGGGCGTACGAACTTCTGGACGACCTGGAGTCGCTGTCGTACGGACAGGCGCTGACCACCAAGGCACTGGCGGTCTACTTCCCCGGTGAGTTCCTGCCCGTCTTCTCAGCCGCGCACGTCCGCCACTTCACCGCACTGCTGGGCGGCAGGCCGCGTGCGTACTCCTCCGGCGTGCGTACGTGGCGGGCAAACCGCGAGCTGCTCGAACTCCTTGGTGAGTACGAGGAGTTCAAGGGGTGGAGTCCGCATGAGGTAATGGACTTCCTGTACACCTTCCACGATCCGCGTCCGCATGACCGCGTGGTCTGGAAGATCGCGCCCGGGGAACGCGCGAGCCTCTGGGACGACTGCCTCCAGAACCGTCGCATCCGGATCGCCTGGGACGAGGTCGGCAGTCTGGTGCACTACGAGAGCGACCAGGAACTCAAGGCCGCACTGGACCAGCAGTGGCCGCGCAGCACCGGCGGAAACCTGAAGCTTGCACGGCAGATGCTGGCCTACCGCGACCTGGAGCGCGGCGATCTCGTCGTCGCCAACCGAGGAAAATCGGAGGTGCTGGCCGTGGGCACCGTCGTGGGAGGGTACGCGTACGATCCCGGCGCACAGACGCACCGCCACACCGTGAGCGTGGACTGGGACACCTCGTACGCCCAGAGCTTCGATGCGCCCCGGCACGCCTGGCAGCAGACGCTCGCCAAGGTGCCTGGCACCTTGATGCGGGAGATCCGGCGCGGGCGGGGCCAGCACGACGCCGACGAATTCCTCGGCCTGGTCGGTGACGCCGACGGGGCCGGTGAAGCCGGTGTCGTGGAGAAAGCTGCAGCGGTGGAGGGGGCCGGGCTGCCCGATGACGAGCTGCCCGATGACGTACGGAAAGTACGGGATCTGCTGGAGCACAAGGGGCAGGTCATACTCCAGGGCCCGCCCGGCACCGGCAAGACCCGGCTGGCGCTCAATGTCGCCCTCGCCCTTGCGGGACGCGCGGACCTGATCGAGGCGACTCCGGGAGAGCGGGCCGCGGTTCTCGCGGAACTGTCCGCAGTGCCCAAGAAGGCGGAAGGGGCCGGAGAAGCGGGAGGGTCTGAGGAGGCACGGGCGGCACGGCTCACGATGGTGACCTTCCATCCGTCCTACGGATACGAGGACTTCGTCGAGGGTTTCAGGCCGGACACGGCGGCGGACGGGGCTGGGCTCCATCTGAAGATGAAGGACGGGGTCTTCCTCCGGGTCTGCGAGGCGGCCGAGAAAGCCTCGAACGACCTCTTCCTGATAGTCGTGGACGAGATCAATCGCGGTGATCTGCCCCGCATTCTCGGCGAGTTGATCACCTTGCTGGAACTCGACAAGCGAGGATCGGTCTCCATCACCCTGCCGACCAGCGGACGACAGCGGACCGTGCCGCCGAACGTCCGCATCATCGGCACCATGAACTCCGCAGACCGCAGCGTGGGCCACATCGACTCCGCGATCCGGCGCAGATTCGCGTTCCTCGACGTACCGCCGGACCTGGACTCTCTGGACGGCGAGGTCGAAGGGCTTGGGCTGGCCTCCTTTCTGGAGGGCCTGAACGAGCGGCTCGACGCGCAATTCGGCCCGGACCATCTGCTCGGCCAGGCGTACCTCCTCTCCGACGACCGGCCGCTCGCCACCGCGGAGCAGCTCTCGCACGCCTTCCACCACGAGATCGTGCCGATCGTGACGGACTACTGCCTCGGCCGCCCCGAAATGCTGCGGGCCGTGCTGGGCGAGCTGGTGGACGACAGGACGGGACGGGTCGTTCAGACGAATCCGAGGGACCTTCCGGGCATGCTGGCGAAGGTCTTCGTCACCGCCGGGACCGTCGGAACCGCCGACGAGGACGGCGCGTCGGCCGAGGCCGAATGGAACGAGGGGTAGCCGGGTGCCGCAGGGAGCCGCCAGGCGGGAAGTGACGCTCGACGAGTACAAGTCCGGCAAGATACCGAAACATGATCTGAGCTCCGCCGATCTCCACAGGCTCCGTGAGCTCAAGGCCGTCGGTGTGGTCGAGAAGCCGGACCACTGTGTCCTCACCGCACGGACGATCACCGGGGTTCTGGAACTCAGCCGCATCCGGCTGGTGCTCCGCCCCAAGTTCCCGATCGCAGGCAATCGACTGATTGACTGGCTCTCGTACGCCAACGGACAGAACAGCACTACCGACGAGGGGCTGCGCAATTGGCCGCTCGGCAAGGACGGGTACGCGGGGCTGGTACCCGCCGCCTTGCTGTACGAGTGTCGTCTGCTGTCGCGCCGCGGTCTGCGCAGGGACTACGTACGCCGACAGCGTGTAGACACCACGCTGCGGGGTCGGCTGAACGTAGAGGCGCAGGCCACCAGATGTTTCGGCGCGGTCGACCAGCTGCACGTCAGGACCTTCGAGTACGAGGACGGAGGCTGGGAGAATCTGGTGTGCGGAGCCGCCCTGGCCGCCGCAGCCCGCCAAGTGAGCGATCCGCTCCTGAAGCACCAACTGGCCGCCACGGCACAGGACTTCCCGGCCCCTCTCCGGGTCCCGGACGCGTTGCCGCTGCTCGCCTGCGGGCGGTACTCCGTACTCAACGACCACTACCGGCCCGCCCACGCATGGGCACGCATGGTGCTCGGCGGCGGCGGACCCAACGATCTACTGAACCCGTACGGCTTCGGGGCGCAAGGGCTGCTGCTCAAGCTGGACGATCTCTGGGAGAGCGTCGTCCAGCGGATGACGGTCGAAGCAGCAGCTGCTGTCGGTGGCCGATGGGCCCGGGACGCGGGCCACCGCATCGAGACGCACGGAAGGCACGGGAGCAGAACCCCGCACTTTCCTCCCGACGTACTGCTGTCCTTCGCCCCGCCTGCCGCACCCCCCGGAACCACGCCCTACCTGGTCGTGGACGCGAAGTACAAGAACTACGCGAAGACGAACGTCTCGCGTGAGGACCGCCACCAGCTCCTCACCTACATCGCCGGCTACACCGACCCCGGCAATCCCCTCGCCCTGGTGGTCCATCCCGACCCGAAAGGACCGTCCGACCACCAGCTTGAAATCCGTGGGCCGCGCGGGCTGGTGGGGCGCATCCTGGTGCTCGGGCTGGACACCCGCGCCGATCCGAAGACCGCGGCCGAACCGCTGCGGAAGGCGATCGCCGACTTCGCCGCATCCGTGGCCGACCGTGGCCAAGGTCTGACCGGGGAAGTGGGCGGCTGAGCCTTCGTACGTCGGCATCCGCTTCTCGTCACTCACCCGGACGCGGAACCCTCAGGTCAATGGCCTGAGGGTCCCCGTCGACCGGGCTCAGCCGCACAGACGGTCGATCCGGGTCAGCCCTGCCGCTTGAGTTCGCGCACGGCCATCCGTGCCGCGAAGCGTTCCCCAATTCGGCGGAGGATTTCTTACCGGCCCGACGATGGAAGAGATCGACGCGAACTGTGTGAACGGCCGAGCGACCGGTCCTGTCACGCTTCGGCCCAAGGGGTGCACTTCGACCATGCCTGAGGGAATGCCAGCGCCTGACCCAAGCCACTCGAAGCTCCTCGTGACATCGTTTCGGGCCCTCGCGTGGCGACCAAGGTTACCTGCGTCCACACCAAGTAGACCTCATCCGGCGGTGGTTTCGGCGAGCTGGGGGCCTTTGCCCGGGCGGCGTTCAAGGTGGACGACAACGCTGGTGTAGAAGCGGTCCACGGCGTCGTCGACGCTTCGGATGAAGCCGGAGTCGGTGTTACCGCGCGTGCTGCCCATGCCCTTCAAGAGGGACAGCCGGAAGCCGGTGATCTGGGCGCCGTCTCGCGGGAGGATGTCCGCCGGTTCGGGGCGGAGTCGTTCCAGGGTGCCGCGCGGGCCCCCGCCTTGGCCCTCGACGAGCGTCTCGATGTGCAGGTCAGCCGGCGCTTCGGCGAGTTGGCGGATCAGGCGCTTGGCCCAGGTGAGGGGATAGCCCTGTTCCGGGGCCGGGATGTCGATGGAGGTGCGCAGCTTGCCGGTGCGCAGGTCGGCCGCGACGGACAGGGCACCCGGTGTGCCGTCCATACGGAGTTCGGCATGCAAGCGGCCGTCCTCGCAGAGACGGTCGGCCAGAGTGACGCGGCGGGTATGGGGATCGGTGCCCCGCTTGGCCCGCTGTACGGGCAGCACCTTCTGGCCCAGTTCTCCTCCGAGCCGCAGGCAGACCTGGCGGACGAGGCGTTCCCAGCTCTCGACCACCTGGATGGCGTGCGGGTCGCCCTGACAGAGCGTCTCCTCGTCGATTCCCTTGCGTACCGGCACCCAGGCGGGTCCCATGTTCTGGAAACCGTGACAGCCGGAATTCTCGTGCTGGAGGTAGTGGAGAAGTTCGAGGAGGAGCCACGCGTGGGCGGCGTTGCCGACGCCTTCGTGGCGGATCAGCATCTGCGCCTGGTGAGCGACCTCCGCCCAAGACAGGTGCCACAGCGCCGCCTTGTGCTTGCGCCGGCCGTCCACCTTGACATCCACCAGGGGGCTGCCGTCCAGAGCCACGTCGTTCGACAACGTGATCACGGCCTCGTAGCCACGCCTCGCCGCGATGTCCATGTAGTCCTGCACCTGGGCAGCCTTGAGCGCGTTGCCGTTGGTCTTCGTCTCCACCAAGGCCGTCCACAACTTTCCCGCACGCTCCACACGGATGACGCCGTCAGGGCGCTTGGGCGTGTCCCCGTGCGGCAGTGTGACCTCCGTGAAGGTCTCCATGCGGCCAGCGGGAGCGCCGAAGGCGGCGGTGAGCCTGCGCCCGAACTCCGGCACCTGGGCCATCACCGAGAGCAGGACGGATGTCGCCCGCGTCTCCCGTTCACGATCGCTCTTGAGGGACGGGACGGGGAAGAGCCGGGCACGTCGCCACGCGTCATTCTCGGCGAGTGACCTCCCGCCCGTCTTGGGAAGAACGACCTTCTTCTTGGCGGTACGGGGACGCCGAGGCGCGGGCACGCCGACGACTTCGGGTGCTGTGGGCCGAGCAGGCGGCGTCGCCGGAAGCTCTGTGGCCAAAGTACCCAGCACCGCGGCGGAAGGCACTGGGGCGGCATCCTCCACCGACGCTTCAGGATCCTCCTCGGACGCATCGTCCACATCGATACCGAAATCCGTCGCCAGACCCGCCAGACCGCTCTCGTACCCCTGGCCGACGGCCCGGAACTTCCACTCCGCACCCCGGCGATACAGCTCACCAAAGATGAAGG
This sequence comes from Streptomyces sp. NPDC058001, assembly GCF_042886315.1. Taxonomy (NCBI): domain Bacteria; kingdom Bacillati; phylum Actinomycetota; class Actinomycetes; order Kitasatosporales; family Streptomycetaceae; genus Streptomyces; species Streptomyces sp. NPDC058001. The sequence continues at coordinate 539,559 of NZ_JBHVQT010000002.1, read as the reverse complement.
CACTTTCCACCCCCGCGTCGTCGATGGAGAACATGAGAAGCGGCTCGCCAGTACGGTCGGCCAGCGTAATGCGCAGCTCATCCAGATCTCCGAACCGCGCGCCGCCATACCTGCTGGCCGCCAGGACGACGCGTTCCACACCCGACGACATGGCGCTCAGATCGAGGGTGATCCGGTCCTCACTGCCGTCGGCCGTCGGTGTCTTGCCGAGCAACTGCACGCTGCCGTCGGCCGAAGCCGGATTGTTGTAGAAGAAGAAGTCCGCGTCATTGCGCACCTTTCCGTCCCCGCCCACCAGCAGCAGGGACACATCCGCGTCCCCGTCCCCTGTCGCGCTGCGCCAGGCCAAGCTCAGGACCACAGAACCGATGTCCTCGCTCAGGGCGTCCAGTCCGACATTGGCACCCTTGACCATCTCCAGCATGTGGCCCCCAGCCATGCGACCGCGCCGGGCCCGCGACATGGGCCGACCGGTCGTGCAATGTGATCCAAAGCACACTCCCCATGTGCGAAGTGAACCCTAGCGTGCGATGCGCACCCCTAGAGCGCCAATGTGACGATTGAGTAGTGATTCCCCCGATGCGCGGCGGTCAACTGGTCTCCCCCACGCCGGCAGACGATCTACTCGTATGCACACCGACACTCCCGCCCACTCCTTCTGCAACCGTCGGCACCCAGGGGCGGTACGAGCGACCAGTTGGCCCTGACCCGCTGCTGTTGTTGCACAGGAGTGGGCCGACGACATCAGCGTCCGGTTCTGGGAACTGGGCGCTCTCCCCAAGGAGAGTGACGTAGTCAAAGCGCGAGTTCGATCAGGTCGGCCGCGACCCACCCAGGCAGGACGCTACGACGCATCCCGCACGCGGCTCCCCTGCTTGACCGCAGCAGACTTCCACGACACGGCACGCACCGCCGCCGCCGCCGCCGCCGACACCAACATCAGGCCGACCGACCTGCCTGTGCTTTACGGCGGACGCCCATGCCATCGGCCCAGAGTTTCCCCGGAAACCGATGGCCGGGGCACTGTCGCAAAACCCTTCGCGTCAGCACACCACCGCGCAACCTTGGGTCCGGCGTCGCTCGTCGCTCCGGCCCGAGCGGTCCTCATTTCCGCCCGACCGCAGGCCAGCCCCATCCCAGCCCTTTTACCGCGGTATACCAGGGTCAGAAGCGGTCAATGCGACCGGCTGGGGTGTGATCCCCTCCAGCCACGCGTCGGTGTCCCCGAGACCGTCGACCCACTGGAGGTGCTTGTGCTGCTCCTTCAGATGGCCCCAGCTGGGCCGCTTCGCGGGTTTCTTCAGCCGGTTCAGCCCGCTCTTGCGGTCCAGCCCGCCCATGTCCAGCAGGGCCAGCAGGCGGGACCGGTCCTGCATCGTCATCCGGGATCTGATGGCGTCGAAGATGTCCTCGTTCACCTCCCGGCTGGTCCCGGGCTGCCATCACGTCCAGGGTGCGGAATGTAGGCAGCTCACCGGTCGTCAGAACCAGTTCCTCCAGCGCGACGTTGATCAGGTCCGGCGGGTTGTTCTACACCAGCGCCGCCCGCCGGACCGCCTCCTCGGCAATCTGACGGGCCCGCTCCTAGTCGTAGGAGACCCCCTGCCGCTCGCGCACCAGCTTGCGGTGCAACTTGGCGGTGTTAGCCGATTCGTAGTGCGGCCGGCCCATGCCCTCGGGCAACTCCAGGGCACCGCGCACATGCTCCACCACCGTCTCGGGCACCTCGGCGGCCTTCGGGAGGTAGCCCAGTTTCTGGTAGCACTTCAGCGCCAGCGACAAGGCAAGCAGATGCTCGTCGGAACGGGTCCGTTCCAGCACCCAGGCCGCTTCCTCGGGCTTGGGAGTGAAGAAAACATGCATCTCCCGCGCAGACATCAGCCGCTTGAACCGCGGATACGCGGTCCATTCTATCGAGGTCACGCCGCAGGGCCCTACGCTCGACTCCCGTGACCGACATCAAGCAGCCCCCAGAGGCGGCGGTCACTCGCTCAAGACCGCGCTACCATCCCTTCCGGCCGTTATCTCGGCTGACCCCCTACAGTCGCGGAGGCACTCTCCGGTCTGACCGGACATACGGTCTCGTGGCGGGTCTCGGCGAAATCGGGCGCGACGATGGCCACCGTACGGAGCGGGCTGCTGCCGGACTGACCGACCCGGCGACGCGCTGGCGCCCGGACCTGGTCCTGGTCGCGGCGGGCGTCAACGACGCGCTGCGGCTGCGCAGACCCCGGGCGTTCCGCCGCGAGGCCGCCCTGCTGGTACGGGACGTCCGGCTGCGGCTCGGCGAGGATGTGCCGATCGTGTTCGCGGGTCTGCCGAGCGTGGACAACTTCGACAGCTTGCCGCGGGGGGTACGGGGGCCACTGGGCCTGTACGTGCACCTCTTGGACCGGCAGTTGAGGCTGGTCGCGCGACGAGGGTTCGCGGTACGGCACGTACGATCGGGCGCCCTCCCGAAGGCACCGGGCAAGTGGCTGGCGGCCGACCACTTCCACCCGTCCCCAGCGGGCTACCGAGCCTGGTCCCACACCCTGGCCCCAGACCTGGCGACCCTGACAACGTGGAACCGCCCTTGACGGTGAGGCTACGGCACCGTCGCGCCTGGGCCGGTGGATCGGCCGGTCAGCGTGGGTTCAGCGCACGCCGTGCGGCATTGATGACGTTCTGAGCCTCGGCTCCGTACACAGCCGACTCCCGGAGTGTGTTCCAGACCCGCAGATAGGTGGCGACGGAGTCGGCGTCATCCAGCCACAGCTCAGCATGCCAGTCCTCGGCGATCACGAGCCTGTCGTCCAGGACACAGAAGCCGTTGGCCGTCGGGATCTTGAGCGAGGCGCCGAGCGGGATGATGCCCAGCTCCACGGTGTCCATGCCGATGACGCCCGCGAGGCGGTCGAGCTGACCGGCGAGGACAGCCGGAGGGCAGATCAGGGCGTGGAGGGCTGCCTCCCACACCAGGGCGTGGAATTTGCGGCCGGCTTCGTACAACCACTCCTGACGCCGCATGCGGGCACGAACAGCCTCATCGGTATCGCGTACCGTCCCGTGCAGATCCGCGTAGCGGAGGAACATGTGCCGTGCGTAGTCGGCGGTCTGGAGCATGCCGGGGACGACGGACTCCTCCCAGACGTAGACGACCTGGGACCGCCCGACCTCAAGGTTCCAAGTGTCCTGCACGGGGCGATGCCCGGCGGCCAACTGTCGGCGCCAGGAGCGGATATGGGACTCGAATCCTCTGAGGCGGGCGTCCAGTTCCTCGAAGAGGTCCGGCTGGTCGACTCCGTCGACCCAGGCGCGCAGGTCTTCGCTGGTGGCGGTCTGCTGACCGTTCTCCAGCTTGTAGATCTTGGAGTGTGGCCAGCCGAGCCGCTGAGCGAGTTGAGTACCGGTGAGCCGACCACCAGGGGCCGCGAGTCGTAGTTCCCTCAAGCGCAGCCCGAGAGCCTCCCTGGCCTGCTGGAAGTCTGTACTCACCGGCTCTCCGCTATCGGACGGCGCGCAGTCGCGTCGCGAACTCGTCGTACGGGACTGAGTGATGCATGGCGGTGTCACGGACTTGGCAGTAGCGCAGGACTTCGGCGGGCTCCGTGAGCACTTCTACGGCGTGGAACTCGTCCTGCTCGTTGAAGCAGAGCACCGTCACCAGACGGCTGTCGAAGATCCAGAAATCTTCGGCAGGCAGGTGCGCGCGCTCGGCGTCCTCACGCCACACGTTCCGCACGTCCTCGCCGGTGGCCGCGTTGCACCGGGCGTAGTCCAGCAGGAACAACTGGCCCTCGGCGGGCGGGTTGTCGACGACTCGGACACGGCCGACGTACTTCCCGGCGGCCGTCTGCCGTCGGATGTTCGCGCACCACTCGCTGTCGTGGTCGCACGGGGCGGTACCGCTCGCAAGGAACTCGGCGTACCCGGGGTCCTCCCGGTCCGATGCGTAGCCCCGCCGGGTCTCCAGGTGCCAGGCTGAATGCTCGAAGGTCTCGAAGAGCCTGCCGAACTCATCCAGATCGATCAGCTTGGACACGCGGGCGCCCTCCTTGGGGCCGTGGTTGGCGAGGAGTTCACGGGGCACGATCACCGCCGTGTCTCCGGGGCCGAAGTGCCGAAGCTGGGCGATGTCCTCGGGGTCGTTGAGCGGTGTCCCTTGGACGATGATCTCACCGGAGTCGAGATCCTCGTGAACCGCGGGGCAGTTACCGTTCTTGCTGTCGGTCCCGTTGAAGCGCAGCCGTCGCGCCATGGTCGCCTCCCGTGGTGTGGGGCCCTGTCGCCCTCACCATCACCTGCGCTGATGCGCCCGCACTACAGCTTGCACACCTTCGTATGAGATCAAACGAGAACATGTGGCCAGTCTGCGAGAACATTCGAGAACATTGCATCGCGACCGGTAACTCCCCGTCCCTACCGTCCTCTCCATGGTCACAGAACGCGATGATTTAGATCCCTCCACAGCCGGGGAGCCCCTGCGGGCGGTCCCGATCAGGCAGGCGTCGTACTGCTGTCGCTCGCCGTGGCACCTGCGGCACCGAGTCTCCGCCTTGTCGACTTCGACCGTGTCCGCGCGGACGTGGCTGTGCGACTGGCCGACGCACTCCAGCGGGGAGCGGCAGCGTGAGCGCAGAGACAACAGTCCTCACCACAGTGCCCGATCCGGACCCTGCCCCCACACTGCTGACCGACCGGCTCACCGCGTGGGTGCGGGACCAACCCTCTTGCGAGCGAGCCGCCTTGGCCGCGCTGGTCGAGGAGGACGAGTTATTGGCGCGGGAGTGGGTGCGTCGGCTTCTGGTGACCGAGCACGACGGTGCGGTGTCGTGTGACTGGTTGCAGTTCGAGGCCCGGTACGCACGGGCGCCGGGGCTGACTCCGGAGGACAAGGCGTTCCTCGCGCTGATCGTCGCGGTCCGTTTCCCCCGCACTGTCAAGCTGTGGAACCTCGAACTACTGGATGACCGACGCCTGTGCATCGCGCTCCGCGCCATGGCCAGACTGGCCGGGTCCGACACGGTCGCCGTAGGGACACGGGTATGACCGGGCCCCAGCTCACCTACGTGACCGAGGACGGCCGCGTCGAGTTCTTCCCGGAGGCCGCCATCGCGTACGAGGCCCTGATCGAACACACCGTGACGTGCGCACAATGCAACGCCGACCAGTCCAAGTGCGTACCCGGTACGGCTCTGCGCCGCGCGCTGAGGGCGGCGCGCCGGTGATCTGCTGCCGCTGCCAGATCTCCATCCTCCCCGGCGAGGAACCCGAACGGCTCGTCCTGGACCGGGCGTCCGGCCCACCCCTCATCAATCACAGGAAGGCATGAAGCTCTTGGTCGTGATGAACTTCATGAACCATGCGATCACCGCCTACTCCACGGTGGGTGTCAGCGCCCGCAAGGCGCTGGTCCCACGGCGGGACGTCCGCCGAGGTGCCGGGGGCCGTCGGTGGGAGGGGACCGTGGTCGAAGGTGCGGTTGGTTAGAAGCCCAGTTTTCGGAGCTGGCGAGGGTCCCGTTGCCAGTCCTTGGCCACCTTCACATGAAGGTCCAGGAACACCGGCGTACCGAGCAACGCCTCGATCTGCTGACGTGACTTGATCCCGACCTCCTTGAGCCGCTTGCCCTTGGGTCCGATCACGATGCCCTTCTGGCTCGGGCGCTCGATGTAGACGAAGGCGTGGATGTCCAGGAGGGGACGGTCGGCGGGGCGGTCCTCACGCGGCAGCATCTCCTCCACGACCACGGCGATGGAGTGCGGCAACTCGTCCCGTACCCCCTCAAGCGCCGCCTCACGGATCAGCTCCGCGACCATGACCTGCTCGGGCTCGTCGGTGAGGTCGCCCTCGGGGTAGAGCGCCGGCCCCTCCGGCAGCAGCGGTGCGATCAGGTCGGCGAGAAGATCCACCTGCTGGTCCCCGACCGCCGACACCGGCACGATCTCGGCCCACTCGAAACCCAGCTCCTTGGCGAGCTGATCAGCCGCGATCAACTGCTCCGCGAGGGTCTTCGAGTCGACCAGGTCGGTCTTCGTGACGACCGCGATCTTGGGGGTCTTCCGGATCGCCGCCAGTTCCTTGACGATGTACCGGTCGCCAGGCCCGAGCTTCTCGTTCGCGGGCAGACAGAACCCGATGACGTCGACCTCGGCCCAGGTGGTGCGGACGATGTCGTTGAGCCGCTGCCCGAGCAGCGTGCGCGGCTTGTGCAGGCCCGGGGTGTCCACGAGGACGAGCTGGGCGTCCGATCGGTGCACGATGCCGCGCACGGTGTGCCGGGTGGTCTGCGGCCGGTTCGAGGTGATCGCCACCTTCTGGCCGACCAGAGCATTCGTGAGGGTGGACTTGCCCGCGTTGGGGCGGCCCACGAAGCAGGCGAAGCCCGCCCGGTGGGTGACCTCGGACGGCTCGGATGACTGGGTACGAACGCTCATGGCGCCCATTGTCCCTGATCGACCGGACCCCACCGCACCGTGAGGTCCCGGAAACCTCCCCGCAACACGAAACACCCCGGAAACACCCCCGTACACAATGTGAAACCCCCACCCAACAAGCTCTCCCCCGGCCCGCATCCTCAGCGCACCCCACCGCCGTTCCGAGGAGAGACCCCCGTGACCCCCCTCGTACTCGCCGCCACCACGAGCGCCGCCACGACCGCCGCCACGAGCACCCCCACCGGCCCCGACACCGGCGACACCGCCTGGCTGCTCGCCGCCACCGCCCTCGTCCTCCTGATGACCCCGGGCCTGGCCCTCTTCTACGGCGGCATGGTCCGTACGAAGAGCGTCCTCAACATGCTCATGATGAGTTTCGTCTCCATCGCGCTCGTCACCGTCGTCTGGCTGCTCGCGGGCTACTCACTCGCGTTCGGCGACGACACCTTCGCCGGGCTCATCGGTGGCCTCGACCACATCGGCATGGCGGGCATCGGCCCGGACACGCTCACCGGCACGGTCCCCACCCTCCTGTTCACGACCTTCCAGCTAACCTTCGCGATCATCACGGCGGCCCTGATCAGCGGCGCGGTGGCGGACCGTACGAAATTCGCGGCCTGGCTCGTCTTCGTACCGGTGTGGACCCTCCTCGTATACGTCCCCGTGGCGCACTGGGTGTGGGGTCCCGACGGGTGGATCGCGAACACGCTCGGGGCGCTCGACTTCGCGGGCGGTCTGGTGGTCGAGATCGCGTCCGGCGCGTCCGGACTGGCGCTCGCGCTGGTGCTCGGCCCGCGCATCGGGTTCCGGAAGGACGCGATGCGCCCGCACAATCTGCCGCTGGTGGTCCTCGGCGCGGGCCTGCTCTGGTTCGGCTGGCTCGGCTTCAACGGCGGCTCGGCCCTCGGCGCGAACGGCCTCGCCGCCGCGTCCTTGCTCAACACCCTGGTCGCGGGCTGCACCGGCCTGCTCGGCTGGCTCTTTGTGGAGCAGCGGCGCGACGGGCACCCCACCACCTTCGGTGCCGCGTCGGGCGCGGTCGCCGGACTCGTCGCGATCACCCCGGCCTGCGGCACGGTCGGCGTCGTCGGCGCGACGGTGGTGGGCCTGGCGGCGGGCGTGGTCTGCTCGTACGCGGTCGGCTGGAAGTTCCGTATCGGCTACGACGACTCGCTCGACGTCGTCGGGGTGCACTTCGTCGGCGGGGTCGTCGGCACCCTGCTCATCGGCCTGTTCGCGACGGCCGCGATGACCGGCGGCAGCGAGGGCCTGTTCTACGGGGGCGGCCTCGGCCAACTCTGGCGGCAGGCGGTCGCGGTGGTGGCGGTGGCCGCGTACACCTTCCTGGTGACGTACGGGATCGGCAAACTCATCGACCGGCTGCTGGGGTTCCGGGCCTCGGAGGAGGAGGAAGTGACGGGGCTCGACCAGACGGTGCATGCCGAGAGCGCCTACGATCACGGCGTGTTCGGCCACGGCGCCCCGACCGCGGCCCCCGCCCACTCCGCCGTCCCCCGGAAGGCCACGCCATGAAGCTCATCACCGCGATCGTCAAACCCTTCCGTCTCGACGAGGTGAAGACGGCGCTCCAGGAGCGGGGCATCCAGGGCCTGACGGTGACGGAGGCCAGCGGGTACGGGCGTCAGCGCGGGCACACCGAGGTGTACCGGGGCGCCGAGTACCAGATCGATCTGGTGCCCAAGGTGCGGATCGAGGTCGTGGTCGAGGACGCGGACGCGGAGCCGGTGATCGAAGCGATCGTGGCCGCCGCCCACACCGGCAAGATCGGCGACGGCAAGGTGTGGGCGGTGCCCGTCGAGACGGTGGTACGGGTCAGGACCGGCGAGCGCGGACCCGACGCGGTCTGAGCACCGCCGCCACAATTCCCTTTACGGTACGGGTCCTTGGGCTTCCAGTACTGGTCCTGGGGCTTTTGCGCAGTCTCAGGGCCACGCCCGTGATCACGAGGGCCGCGAGGAACAGGACGGCGACCAGCCAGGGGAGGGCGAAGAACGACGCGCTCGCGGACTCCCGGGTGTGCGGCGCGCTCGCCGTGAGGGTGATGTCGCCCCAGTCCAACTGCGGGGCGCCGCGCCACGGTTCGCTGAGCCGGACCTCCTGCCCCGGCAGCAGTTCGGAGGGGATCTTCGTCAGCGCCCGGGACAGCAGCGTCCGCCCGAACAGGCCCTTCGCGGTCAGTTCGACGCGCGGGTTGAGGGTGACATTGCCGGTGTTGCGCAGGGTGTACGCGATGACGGCGGTGCTGTCGCCGAAGCCGGGGACGAGGGGCTGCCGGTGTGTGACGCGGACCTTCTCGACGGCGAGCGCGGGCATGGTGGGGCCGCCGACCCGCAGATAGATCCGGGCACCCACGGCGCGCCGCACACCGACCGCGACGGCTCCGTCGGCGGGGTCGACGCGTTCGTCGAGGGCGACCAGGGCGCCGGGGTGGTCACCGGGTTCCGCGTTCTCGGGCACCCGCAGTGTGAAGGGCACGGTGACCGAACCGTGCGGTTTCACCGTGACCTTGTCGCGGGCGGGCCTGGCCCAGGCGCCGACGCCCCGCTGTTTCTCGTCCTTCGTGCGGACCGCGAATCCGCCGTCGCGCGCGGTGTTGTAGGCGTCGGCCGCGTACAGCCGGAAGGTGAGCGGCTCGCCGGTCTTGTTGGTGACGGTGACCTTGTCGGTGAGGGTGCTTCCCGGGTCGGCCGAGAGGAAGAAGTACGGGCGCTGGGCGAGCTGTGACGAGGTGGGGAACACGGACCAGCTGCCGTTGTCGGCGGCCCGCGCGGGGGCCGCGGACAGCGTGGTGGCGGCGAGCACCGCCGCGAGGAGCGTCAGAAGGGTGGCGTACAGCTTGCGCACGGGTGCGGACCCCCGGGTGATCGGGGCGGGCAGGGCGGGTGCGCGCCCGGCCCACCGGGTGACTAGGGCACGGCCTGATCCAAAAGGCCCTAGCTGAGGGTGAGGGTGAGCACGCCGGAGTACGCGCCGGGGGCCGTGAACGCCGGGACGTTCAGGGAGACCCGGGCGTCGACGGTGAACTCACCACCGGTGACGGTGCCGTTGGGTGCGGAGGCGAGGGTCGCGCCCGCGCTGCCGACGCTGCCGGGGGATCCGGCGACACAGGTACTGGGGCTGCCGTCCTTGGTCGTGCAGACCGGTGTCCAGCCCAGCTTGGCCGCGTCGATGGTCGCGCCGCCCGGTCCCTTGAAGTCGGTGACCTTACCGGTGAGGGACCAGCCCGCGGGTCCGCCGCGGAAGTCCTTCACGGTCACCGTGTTCAGGGAGCCGCGCGAGAAGCCGCCCTTGCCGAAGTCGACCGGCGCCATGGCGACGGTGTCCCCGGCCTGTGACATCGACAGGGTGCCCGCCTGTACGGAGGTGGTGAGCTGCTGGCTGTTCTCCGGCAGCGGTGTGTCGTCGATGACGACGTACGCGGCCGGCCCCGCGCCCTTCTCCGCGCTCCAGGCGCTGCCTTCGTACGCCACCACGCCGGTCGTCGCCTTGTCGTTGACGGCGAGGGTGCCGGTGAAGGAACCCTGTGCGTCGGCGGTGAGGGTCGCCCGGTCCGCGGACTCGGTGGCCCCGGCGCGGCCCGCGAGGGTCACCGTGGCTCCGGCCGTGAACTTGCTGCCTCTGACCTCGACGCTGTCGCCGGGCTTGCCGGAGGCCGCATCGAGCGAGATGGCCCGGAGGTTGGTCTCGCCGCCGCCGGTCGCCGCGACCGTCTCGGAGACGGGGGCGGGCGGGTTGGTGACCGTGCAGGGTGTGTCCAGCTCCATGATGTAGCTGGTGTGGATGTTGTAGTCGCCGGGCGACAGGTTGATCGCGCCGGCCTTGGTGACGGTGAACGTGCCGGTCATGCTGAACGACGGGAAGGAGCCCTTGCCCGGCACGGGCGGGTTCTTCTTCGGTCCGGCGACGGTCACGTCACCGGTCTGCGCACCGGTCAGGGTGACCTTGCCGGTCGGCGTCATGATGTCGGCGGGCAGGGCGAGGTCGACCGGGTTGCTCGCGGCCGGGGTGACCACCGTGTAGGTCACGGTGACGGTGTCTCCGACCTTGGGTGCGGCGTTGTCGACCGTGATCTCGGCGGTGGTGGTGCCGTCGATGGGTGGGATGCCGGCGATCGGCGGTGGTATGCAGTGCGTCGCGAAGTCGACCTGCTGGGAAGCTGTCGCCAGAGCGCTCGCCGGGGTGGCGAGCGTCCCTCCCCCGGCGACCGCGAGCGCGGCCACGCCCAACAGGGCCGCCCAGCGGCGTCTTCGGGTCGGTGAACCCATGGTGCCCCCTTCTGACTGCTGAAGAATGCGGCCATTGATGTGCGGGTCGTGTGAAAAGTCAATGCACTCGCCGAACGTTGCCTGATGGCCCATCAGATTCTGTCAAGATCCTTGTACGGTACGGGAGTTGGTCGGCGTCGACTCCCGGGCAGCGCAGTGACCGGTACCGCCCGGGACGGCACCGGTCACTGGTCAGTGATCACTGGTACGAGCTGGGCCCGGCCTTGAGAACCCTCAGAAGACGAAGGGGCCGGGCGACTGGAGGCCGGTGGAGGTACAGGTCACCGAGATCCCGAAGATCACCATCGTCATGGAGCCGGGATTCGCGTTGAGGCTGTCACCGGCCGCGACGGTGCCGGACAGGGGTCCGACCGCGACACCGCCCCGTGCGACCATCGCGGGGTTCTTCGTGCCGGTGAACGTTCTGGTGCCGCCGCCTGCCTTCGCGAGGGTGAGCGTGGCGTTCACGGTGTCTGCGGCGACGGCGATCGGTGTGGTGATCTCGGACGACGTCAGCTTGATGGTGGCCGAGGTGCCGCTCTGGGTGGCCGTGAGGGTGGCTTCGCCACCGCCGTAGAGACCGCAGTTGTACTCCGCGGTCGCCGTCGTCGGAGTCACCGCCGCCGCGGTGGGCGCCGCCGCCAGGGCGGTCGCCGCGAGAACTCCGGCCCCGAGTGCCGCACCGAGGCCGATTCGCTTGTGTGTCATTGTTCCCCTTCCCGAATTGGGAGAGCCATGTGCCGGGGGGTGGACCAGACCGGTTCGGCGCGCGGGGTGCGGCACGCGCCGCCGAACTGACGGTCCGTCAACTGAAGTGCGCTCCATTGACCCGCGAGCGCCATGGGATTACAAGGGGCGTGAGCGGGGGGCCAACCTTTGGCCAAAACCAACCCTGTCGCCGGGGGCGCCCTGACCGGTGTGCGCCGGTGCGGGGCAGTCCCGCCGCCCGATCCCTCGGGGGATTGCTTCCGCCGACCGCAAAAGCCGGGGTCAGGGCGTCGGGTGGAGGGTTCCGTCCGGAGCGGCCACGTGGATCGGGGTGGCCGGGGTGCCCAGGTCGGATACCGCTGCTCGGTCCTCCGGGGGGAGGGTCGGGGACGTTGTGACCACGGCGGCGGCTTCCAGGGAGGTCGCCCCGGACGCCACGGCCATCGCCACCGCCGTCCGCAACGCGCTCAGCTGGAGGGATTCCAGCGCCACCGTTCCGGCCACATAGGTGCGGCCCGTCTCGTCCCGTACGGCCGCCCCCTCGGGCACCCCGTTGCGCGCCCGTGCCGAACGGGCCAGGGTGACGATCTTGCGGTCCTCGGGGTCCAGCTCGCTGATCTCGGTCATGCTGCGAGCATACGAAGTCACGGCCGGTCCAGGCGCAGCCGGTCCGCGCGCGGCAGACCCGCCACCACCAAGTCGTAGGAGTCCTCGACCAGTTCCCGCACGAACCGGGCCGGCAACTTCCCCACCGTCACGGTGTTCCAGTGCCGCTTGTTCATGTGCCACCCCGGCACGACGGCCCCCGGATGCTCCCCGCGCAGCCGTACCGCGTCGTCCGGGTCGCATTTGAGATTGACGGTCAGCGGCTCACCGTCGAGCCGGGTCAGGGCGAACATCTTGCCCTGGACCTTGAACACCGACGCGTCGGGACCGAAGGGGAAGTCCTCGACGGCGGCGTTGAAGGAGAGGCAGAGCGCCCGCAGCTCGGGCGGCGTCATCCCACCCCTCACCCCGCCGCCCCTTTCGGCTCCACCAGCACCGTCACGATCTTGTTGCGGCGCCCGGCGGCGGACTCGGCGGTGAGGAGCAGTTCCCGCCGGTCCGGCAGTCTCACCGGCGCCGACGCCCCGGCGATCGGCACCCGTCCGAGCGCCTTCGCCAGCAGCCCGCCCACGGTCTCCACGTCCTCGTCGTCGTACGCCTCAAGGCCGTACAGCTCGCCGAGGTCGCCGATGTCGAGGCGGGCCGTCACGCGGTACCGGCCGTCGCCGAGGTTCTCCACGGGCGGCAGTTCCCGGTCGTACTCGTCGGTGATCTCGCCGACGATCTCCTCCAGGATGTCCTCGATGGTGACGATGCCGGCCGTGCCGCCGTACTCGTCGATGACGACGGCGACGTGATTGCGCTCCTGCTGCATCTCGCGCAGCAGATCACCGGCGTTCTTCGTGTCCGGTACGAAGGTGGCCGGGCGCATCGCCGTGGACACCAGTTCCGACTCGGCGTCCCGGCTGATGTGCGTCTTGCGGGCCAGGTCCTTGAGGTACACCACGCCGACGATGTCGTCCTCGCTCTCGCCGGTCACCGGAATCCGTGAGAAACCGGAGCGCAGCGCGAGGGTGAGGGCCTGCCGGATCGTCTTGTACCGCTCGATGACGACGAGGTCGGTACGCGGCACCATGACCTCCCGGACGAGGGTGTCGCCGAGTTCGAAGACGGAGTGCACCATACGGCGCTCCTCGTCCTCGATGAGGGACTCCTTCTCGGCCAGGTCGACCATCGCGCGCAGCTCGGCCTCCGACGCGAACGGCCCGCGCCGGAAGCCCTTGCCGGGCGTGAGCGCGTTGCCGATGAGGATGAGCAGCGGCGGGATCGGTCCCATGACGCGGGCCAGCGGCAGCAGGACGTACGCGGCGGCCGTGGCCGTGTTCAGCGGGTGCTGGCGGCCGATGGTGCGCGGCGAGACGCCGACGGCGACGTACGACACGAGGACCATCACGCCGATGGCGAGGAGCAGCGCCTCCCAGGTCTGGTCGAACTCCTTGAGGCAGGCGTACGTCACCAGGGCCGCCGCGGCCATTTCGCAGGCGACGCGGACCAGCAGGGCGACGTTGAGATAGCGGGTGGGGTCGGCGGCGACCTGGGCGAGCTTGGCGCTGCCGCGCCGGCCACCGCGGACGGCTTCCTCGGCGCGGAAGCTGGAGACCCGGGCGAGGCCCGCCTCCGCACAGGCGGCGAGCCACGCCACGACGACCAACAGGACGGCGCCGAGGATCAGTTGGACGCTCACGGCGCTACGAGACGGTGGGCGCCGGGGAAGGGCCGGTGAGGCCCTTCTCCGCGCGCCAGCCGTCGACGATGGCCGACTGGAGGCCGAACATCTCGGCCTTCTCGTCGGCTTCCTCGTGGTCGTAACCCAGCAGGTGCAGCACTCCGTGGACGGTGAGGAGGTGCAGTTCCTCGTCCATGGAGTGCTGCGTGTCGGCCTCGCGGCCCTGCCGCTCGGCGACCTCGGGGCAGAGCACGATGTCGCCGAGGAGACCCTGCGGGGGCTCGTCGTCGTCCTTCGTCGGCGGACGCAGCTCGTCCATCGGGAAGGACATCACGTCCGTGGGGCCTGGCAGGTCCATCCACTGGATGTGCAACTGCTCCATCGCCTCGGTGTCGACGACGATCACCGACAGTTCCGAGAGGGGGTGGATGCGCATGCGCGCGAGGGCGTAGCGCGCGATGTCGAGGATCGCCTGCTCGTCGACCTCGGTACCGGATTCGTTGTTGACGTCGATCGACATGACGGTGCTGGTCTACTTCCCTCTGCTGCCGTTGCGGCGGGAGCCGTTCTCCGTGCCGTTCTCGTTGTCGTACTTCTCGTAGGCGTCGACGATACGGCCGACCAGCTTGTGCCGTACGACATCCTGCGAGGTGAGCCGGGAGAAGTGGACGTCGTCCACGCCTTCGAGGATGTCCTGCACCTGGCGCAGACCGGACTTCGTGCCGTTCGGCAGGTCGACCTGGGTGACGTCGCCCGTGACCACAATCTTCGAGTCGAAGCCGAGGCGGGTGAGGAACATCTTCATCTGCTCGGGGTTCGTGTTCTGGGCCTCGTCGAGAATGATGAACGCGTCGTTGAGGCTACGGCCACGCATGTACGCGAGGGGGGCGACCTCGATGGTGCCGGCGGCCATCAGACGGGGGATGGAGTCCGGGTCGAGCATGTCGTGCAGCGCGTCGTAGAGCGGGCGCAGATACGGGTCGATCTTCTCGTAGAGCGTGCCCGGCAGGAAGCCCAGGCGCTCGCCCGCCTCGACCGCGGGGCGGGTGAGGATGATGCGGGTGACCTGCTTGGACTGGAGCGCCTGCACGGCCTTGGCCATGGCGAGGTACGTCTTGCCGGTGCCGGCCGGGCCGATGCCGAACACGATCGTGTGCTTGTCGATCGCGTCCACGTAACGCTTCTGGTTGAGGGTCTTGGGGCGGATGGTGCGGCCACGGGAGGAGAGGATGTTCTGGGTGAGCACCTCCGCGGGGGTCTCCGGCCCGTCACCCTCCCCGTTCTCACTGGCTCTGAGCATCGCGATCGATCGTTCCACGGCGTCCTCCGTCATCGGCTGTCCGGTGCGGAGCACCAGCATCATCTCGTCGAACAGGCGCTGGATGAGGGCGACCTCCGGGGCGTCGCCGACGGCGCTGATCTCATTGCCCCGGACGTGAATGTCGGCCGCCGGGAAGGCCGTCTCGATCACACGCAGAAGGGCGTCACCGGAACCGAGGACGGTCACCATCGGGTGCTTTGCCGGGACGGTGAAGCGGGCGTGCGCCTGTCCCCTCGCGGGGTCGTGAGCTGTGGGTGTCTGCGTCATGGGCCGGCTCTGTGGCCTGCTCATCCTCCTCGATGCGGGGCCGCTGACCGCTGGGTTGACCTGTGTACTGCCCAGCGTACGACGCCCCACCGACACAGCCCCGTCTTTTTTCACCCCCACCCACCCGCCCCTCTCCCCTGCGGGGGGCTTCGCCCTGCGGGCGGGGACCCCTGCGGGGGGCTTTGCGCCGGTTCCCCTACCGGGGGCTTCGCCCTCGGGACGGGTGACCCGTGCAGGGGCTTTGCGCCGGGGGCGCCATCCCTGCGGGGCTCGACGAGACGGGGCGGTGCCGCCGGCCCCGGGGGGCGTCGCACCGGGGAGACGGGGCCACCCCCTTGCGGGGGGAGCCTTACGCCGGGGCGGAGGGCACACCTTCCCCCTGCCGGGGGAATCACGCCGGAGGCGGGGCACCTGCCGGAGGGCTCCGCGCCGACTTCCCTGCCGGGGGAACTACGCCGGAGGCGAGGCTCCTGCCGGAGGGGCTCCACGCCTGTTCCCCTGCCGGAGGCTTCGCCCTCGGGACGGGTGACCCGTGCAGGGGCTTTGCGCCCGGGGCCGCCACCCCTGCGGGGCCTGGCGGGACGGTGCGGTATCCCCGGCGCCGGGGGGCGTCGCGCCGGGGAGAGCGGGCTACCCCTGCGGGGGGCTCCGCGCCGGTTCGCGCGGGGGGTGCGGAGGGGCTTCGCGGCGGTTTCCGTGTCGGGGGCTTTGCGTAGGGGTGTCATCCCTGTGGGGCTCGGCGAGACCGGTTGGTCCCGGACCCGGGGCCGGGAGGGGAGGCTCGGTACCGTCGTGGCCTGGCGCCGCTGCCCGGAAGCTGTGCGGCCCTGCGGCGCAAGCGCGGGTTTGCTCCTCGCGGTAGCGAGGGGTCGGGGGATGTGTCCGGCACACTGGGGGCGTTCTGTGGAAGTCCCGCCAGGGGGTGTTCGACCGTGACCGATGATGATCTGTGGGGGCGCGCCCACGTCGATCCGCTTGTGGGGGTTCGTGCGCCGGGGGATCCGCCCTGGGACGTGTATCTCACCGGCACGGTTTTCCTGGACATCATCTTCACCGGCCTCGACTCCGCCCCGGTACGCGGCACCGAGTCCTGGGCCCGGGGCATGGGCTCCAGTCCGGGCGGCATCGCCAACATGGCCACGGCCCTCGCCCGCCTGGGGCTGCGTACGTCGCTGGCCGCCGCGTTCGGCGACGACCACTACGGCGAGTACTGCTGGGACGCCCTGGAGCAGGGCGAGGGCATCGACCTGGCCACGTCCCGTACCGTCCCGCACTGGCACTCCCCCGTCACCGTCTCCATGGCGTACGAGGGTGAGCGCACGATGGTGTCCCACGGGCACGAGCCGCCCCCGGAGGAGCCGGCGCCGGACCGCCCGCCCCGCGCGCGTGCCGCCGTCGCCGCGCTCACCCCGGGCACCACGGCCCCCTGGATCGCCGAGGCCGCCCGCGAGGGCACCCGGATCTTCGCGGACGTCGGCTGGGACGACACGGGCCGCTGGGACCTGTCGGGCCTGGCGGACCTGGAGCACTGCGAGGCGTTCCTGCCGAACGCCGAGGAGGCGATGCGCTACACCCGTACCGACTGCCCCCGCGCCGCCGCGCACGCCCTGGGCGAACGGGTGCCGCTGGCCGTGGTCACGCTCGGCGCGGAGGGCGCGTACGCCGTGGACGGCCGTACCGGCGAGTCCGCCGAGGTACCCGCGATCCGCGTCGCGGCGCTGGACCCGACGGGCGCGGGCGACGTGTTCGTGGCCGGCTTCGTGACCGGCACGCTCGCGGGCTGGCCGCTGGCCGACCGGCTGGCCTTCGCGGGCCTGACGGCGGCCCTGTCGGTGCAGGACTTCGGCGGTTCCCTGTCGGCGCCCGGCTGGTCGGAGATCGCGGCGTGGTGGCGGCGGGTCCAGCAGTACGAGGACCAGGACCCGACCGCCCTCACGCGCTACGCCTTCCTGGAGGCCCTGCTCCCCGCCACCTCCCGCCCGTGGCCGCTGCGCAGGGCGGTCCCCACGATCGGCTTCCGGCACTCGGCCTGAGCCACTCGGGTCATGTCCCTCAGCACTCGGGTCATGGCCCTCAGCATTCAGGTCATCACCCTCACCAGCGCGGGACCCGGGGCGCGGTCCACCCCGGCTCGGCGACCCGCATCGCCGCGCCGTCGTCCCGGTCCCGCAGATGACGGTGCGCGTCGTCCCGCCACCGCGCGTGCAGCGCGGCGAGCCGGTCGCGGTCGAGCGTGACGCCGAGTCCCGGCGCGTCGGAGACCGGCACCGCGCCGTCCACGAAGGCGACGCGTTCGGTGAGGACGTCCTCGGACTGCCAGGGGTAGTGCGAGTCGCACGCGTGACGCAGTTCGGGGACGGTGGCGGCGACCTGCGTCATCGCGGCGAGGCTGATCCCGAGGTGGGTGTTGGAGTGCATGGAGACGGCCACCCCGAACGCCCGGCAGATCGCGGCCAGTTCACGGGTTCTGCCCAGCCCGCCCCAGTAGTGGTGGTCGGAGAGGACGACCTGTACGGCGCCGCGCGTGAACGCCTCCGCGATCTCGTCCACCGTCGTCACGCACATGTTGGTCGCCAGCGGCACCGACGTCCCCGCCGCGACCTCCGCCATGGCGGGCGTGCCGAGCGCCGGGTCCTCCAAGTATTCGAGTACGTCCCCGAGTTCGCCGGCGACCCTGAGCGAGGTCGCCACGGACCAGGCACCGTTGGGGTCCAGCCGCAGCGGGTGTCCGGGGAAGGCGTCGGCGAGTGCGCGGACGGCGGCGATCTCCGCGTCCGGCGGGAAGACACCACCCTTGAGCTTGAAGGACGTGAAGCCGTACCGCTCGGTGAACTTCCGTGCCTGGGCGACGACTCCGGCCGGATCGATCGCCTCGCCCCAGTCGTCGGCCTCGGCCGCCACGCCCTCGGGGTGGGCGCCCCATTTGTAGAAGAGATAGGCGCTGTACTCGACCCTGTCCCGGACCTTCCCGCCGAGCAGCGCGTGCACGGGCAGGCCGAGAGTCTTGCCGAGCGCGTCGAGGCAGGCGACCTCGAAACCGGAGACAACGGACAGCCGCAGTTTGTCGGCCGTCTGCACACCGCGCAGTCCGCCGACGTCGACGGCGTGGTCGACCCGGGAGGCATCCACGGACACGTTGTTCATGACCGTGAACAACCCGTTGAGGTCGGAGAGTTGATGACCAGCCAGCGCGGCGGCGAACGGCCGGGCGAGTTCAAGGTATTTGGCGTCTCCGTAGGTCTCGCCGACGCCGGTGATGCCGTCCTCCGTGACCACCTCCACGATCAGACGGGGCGTGTAAGGCTGGTGGACACCCTGCGTGTTGAGGAGCGGCGGATCGGCCACGAGGATCGGGGTGAGACGTACCTCGGCGATGCTCGTGTTCAGCGGGGCTCCGGCGCTCATCGGGCCGCTCCGACCAGGGCGAGCCCGGTGTCGAGCAGGTTCTCCAGCTCCCCGAGATGGGCGTCGGACGGATCGGTGAGCGGCGCCCGTACGGGCCCCACGGGACATCCGCGCAGCCGGGCGGCGGCCTTCACCAGCGACACGGAGTAGCCGGGCACCCGGTCCCGCAGCTCGACCAGCGGCACATAGAAGTCACGCAGCAGCTTCTCGACGCCTGCGTCGTCGCCGCCGTGCAGCGCCGCGAAGAAGGCGTCGGCGATCTCGGGCGCGAAGGCATGGACGGCCGACGAGTAGGCGGGGACGCCGACGGTGGCGTACGCGCGGGCCTGGATCTCGGCGGTGGCGGCGCCGTTGAAGAAGAGGAAGCCGTCGGGCGCCGCGAGGGTGAGGCGCTGGAGCCGGTCCAGGTCGCTGTGGCCGTCCTTGAGCCCGATGACGCCGGGTATCCGGGCGATACGGCGGACCGAATCGGCGTCGAAGGTGACCTGTCCGCGCTGGTAGGCGATGAGCGGCAGGCGGGTGCGCGCGGCGAGTTCGGCCAGTTGTCCGACCAGGCCGTCCTGGGGCGCGTCGACGAGGTAGTGCGGCAGGACGAGCGCCGCGTCGGCGCCCGCCTCCTCGGCGATACGGGCGAACCGGGCGGCCTGCGCCCAGCCGTAGCCCGTACCCGCGACCACGGGCATCCGGCCCGCCGCCACCTCGACGGCGACCCTGACGACCTGCCGGTACTCGTCCTCGTCCAGGGAGAAGAACTCGCCGGTGCCGCAGGCGGGGAAGACGGCGCCGGGCGCGGCGTCGAGCCGCCCCGCCAGATAGGTACGGAAGCCGTCGAGGTCGAGGGTGCCGTCGGCATGGAAGCTGGTGAGCGGGAAGGACAGGACACCACGCCGCATCCCGTCCCGCAGCCGCGCGGTGACGCTCATTCCGACCCCGTCTCGTCATGCAGATGATGTCCACACATGAGAACACAGTCTAGATACACGAACAGACACCGTCAATGGAGCCCCCTGTCCAGAGGGCAGCCGACCACAGCCCACTCTCGGGCCCACAGGGCAGCCGGCCGGAGCCACCTCCGCCCCGCCCGCAGGGGCAGCCGGGGCCGCAACCCACCTCTTCCCCGCCCGCAGGGCCAGCCAGGCCGCAGGCCACCTCTTTCCCGCCGCAACGGCGAGCACCACAACGGCGCACCCCGGCGGTGCCAAGCCTCCGCGCGCCCGCCCACGACAGGCAGGCCGCAGGCCACCACCCCGGAGGGGAAACCGGCCGCAGGCCACACCCCGCCCCGGGAGGGGGAGCCGGCCGCAGGCCAATATCCGGTCGAGCGCCGCAGGTAACTGCTACCGTCCACCCCATGAAGCGCGCTGCCAACACGACGACGCCGGAGAGTGTCCCGGCGCGCTGACTGCTGACTGAGTCCGAAGCCCCGGGGCGAGTGCCCCGGGGCTTCGCCGTGTGGTCACTCGCCCCCACCGCGAGGAGACCACCATGTACGACCACCGCAAACTCGGCCGCGAACTGGGCCTGTTCGACACCGACCCGCTGATCGGCGCGGGACTCCCCTACTGGCTACCGGACGGCGCCGTAGTCCGGCACACCCTGGAGGAGTACATCCGGGACGCCGAGCGCCGCGCGGGCTACCAGCACGTGTACTCGCCGGTGCTCGGCAAGCGGGAGCTGTACGAGATCTCCGGGCACTGGTCCCACTACAGCGAGGACATGTTCCCTCCGATGGACCTCGGCGGCGAAGAGTTCGTCCTGCGGCCGAGTCTGTGCCCGCACCACGCCCTGATGTACCGCTCCCGTTCCCGCAGCTACCGCGAACTCCCCGTCCGTATGGCCGAGTTGGGCGGCATGTACCGCGCCGAGCTGTCGGGTGTGCTCGGCGGCCTGACCCGCGTACGGGCGATCCAGCTCAACGACGCGCACATCTTCTGCACCCTGGACCAGGTCGCGGACGAGGCACGCGGCGCCCTGGACCTCATCCGCGAGGCATACGCGGCGCTCGGCATCACCCCGGCCCGCTTCCGCCTGTCGCTGCCGGGCCCCGGCGGCAAATACGTGGCCGACCCCGCGCTGTGGGAACGGTCGGCGGCGCTGCTGACCGACGTACTCGACGGGTCCGGAGTGGCGTACGAAGCCGTCGAGGGCGAGGCCGCCTTCTACGGTCCGAAGATCGACGTACAGGTCACCGACAGCGCGGGGCGCGAGGCCACCCTGTCGACCGTGCAGGTCGACTTCCACCAGCCGGAACAGTTCGATCTCCGGTATGTCGGCGCGGACGGCGCCAAGCACCGGCCCGTGATGGTGCACCGCAGCGTCATCGGCAGTGTGGAGCGGGCCGTGGCGTATCTGATCGAGCGGCACGGCGGGGCGTTCCCGGCGTGGCTCGCACCCACCCAGGTGGTGGTGCTGCCGATCTCGGAGGCCGAGGCGCCACAGGCCGCCGACCTGGTACGTCGCTGCGCGGACGCGGGACTGCGGGCCCGGCTCTCCGGCCCCGAGCACGGCACCCTGGGGGCCAGGATCCGGGCCGACCGGCTCGTCCCGTACCAGGCGGTGATCGGCCCCAAGGAGGCCGCGGACGACCTGGTCGCCCTCCGCCTGCGCGACGGCACCCGCCTGAACGCCCTGCCGTCGGCGGAAGCGGTGACCCGGATCGCGGCGGCGGCCCGTCCGGGCAACGGCGACTCCCTGTGGGAGACCGGGATCTAAGCCGCGTCCGCTGCTGCCCGCCCCAACTGATCGCGGTACTCGCGGGCCACCGCCATCACCTCGTCCAGGGTGTCCCGGGTCCGTACCAGGTCGGCGATGTGGCGGGTGAGCCGGTCGCGTTCCTGCGCCATGCGCTCCAGGGCCGCGTCGGAGTGCTCTTCGCTCGGCGCGTCACGGCAGGGCAGCAGCGCGGCGATGACCCGGCTGGACAGGCCCGCCGCGTACAGCTGCTGGATGAACTCGATCCGCCCGACGTCCGAGTCCTTGTAGTGCCGCTGCCCGCCCGCGCTGCGGCGGCTGGCGAGCAGCCCCTGCTCCTCGTAATAGCGCAGCGACCGGACACTCACCCCGGCCCGCGACGCCAACTCCCCGATCCGCACACTGCCCTCCCGGTCGCCATCCGCATCTGTGACCCGCGTCACAGCGCTTGCCCCTGACGTCAATGTCAGCTTTTAGCGTAGCTCCCGTGTCCGGGATCCGGGCACGGGAGCTACGAAGGAGTCCTGACGTGACGACCCTCTTCACCAGCCACCGGCTCAACGGGCTGACGCTGCCCAACCGGGTGGTCATGGCCCCGATGACCCGGGTCAGGGCCGCCGCCGGCGGTCTGGCGACGCCGTCGATGGCGGCGTACTACGCCCAGCGGGCCACGGCCGGGCTGATCGTGAGCGAAGGGGTGCAGCCGAGCCTGATCGGGCAGTCCAACCCGGGGACACCGGGGCTGTACACCGATGAGCAGGTCGCCTCGTGGCGGCCCGTGACCGATGCCGTGCACACCAACGGTGGCCGGATCTTCGCCCAGATCATGCACGGCGGCCGGGTCTCGCACCCCGACACCATCGGTACGCGGCCGGTGGGCCCCTCGGCCGTCCCCGCCGTCGGCGACGTGTTCACCCCGACCGGACGCGTGCCCGCCCCGATGCCCCGGGCCCTGGACACCGCCGAAGTGCCCGAGCACGCCGAGTCGTACGCCCTGGCCGCCCGGCGCGGCATCGACGCGGGCTTCGACGGCGTCGAACTGCACGGCGCCAACGGCTACTTGATCTCCCAGTTCCTCTCGTCCAACGCCAACCTGCGCACGGACCGGTACGGCGGCCCGATCGCCCACCGGATCCGGTTCGCCGTGGAGGCGGTCACCGCCACCGTCGAGGCGGTCGGCGCGGAGCGGACCGGCATCCGGCTCTCGCCCGGCACCTCGTTCTGGGGCGTCGAGGAGACCGAGGTCCTGGACCTCTACACCGCGCTGTTCGCCGAACTGGCGCCCCTGGACCTGGCCTACGTGCACCTGGAGGCCACCGCCGACGAGGACATCCTGGTCGCCCTGCGCCGGCAGTGGCCGGGCACCCTCATCATGAACCCGACGCTCCCGATGGGCCCCCGGCTGACGGGCCGCGACGACGCCGACCGCTGGCTCGGCCTGGGCGCCGAACTCATCAGCTTCGGCCGCTCCTTCATCTCCAACCCCGACCTGGTCGAGCGGCTGCGCGCCGGCCTCCCGATCGCACCCGTGGACGAGGCCACGTACTACGAGGGCGGCGACGCGGGCTATCTGACGTACCCGGCCCATCAGTACGCGGCCTCGGCGGCCACGGTGATCGCGGAGCCCCAAGCGGCCTGACCGGGCTGCCCGGCCTAAGGGTGAGTCGGCTCCTGCCGCCTCTTGGGCAACGACACCCTCATCAGGTCCGCCGCCACCGTGAGTTCGCCCGTGAAGCCCGCGTCCCTGGCCTCCTCCTCGAAGGCGGCCGGGTCCGGGTAGCGCTGGCTGAAGTGGGTCAGGACCAGATGGCGTACCCCGACCTCGACCGCTACGCCCGCCGCCTGGGCGGCCGTCAAGTGGCCGTGGTCCTCGGCCAGTTGCTCGTCCTGCCGCAGGAACGTCGACTCGATGACCAGCATGTCGCAGTCGGCCGCGAGCGCGTACACGCCCTCGCACAGGCGGGTGTCCATGACGAAGGCGAACCGCTGGCCCCCGCGGATCTCGCTGACGTCGTCCAGCGTGACGCCCCGGAGTGTGCCCTCGCGTTGCAGGCGGCCCACGTCCGGGCCCGTGATGCCGTGCTCGGCGAGCAGGGCGGGCAGCATCCGGCGGCTGTCCGGCTCGATCAGGCGGTAGCCGTACGCGTCGACCGGGTGCGAGAGATGGGCCGTCTCCAGGCGGTACCCGGGCGCGGTGGCGAGCGGGCCTTCGGCCAGGACCGGTGAGTCCGTCAGACGGACCGTCTCGCGGTACGCGGTGGCGTACCGGAGGCGGTCGAAGAAG
This sequence comes from Streptomyces sp. NPDC058001, assembly GCF_042886315.1. Classification (NCBI taxonomy): domain Bacteria; kingdom Bacillati; phylum Actinomycetota; class Actinomycetes; order Kitasatosporales; family Streptomycetaceae; genus Streptomyces; species Streptomyces sp. NPDC058001. Next base: position 515,906 of record NZ_JBHVQT010000002.1, on the reverse strand, counting down.
CGCCGGCCCGAGACCGGGTAGTGGACCGTCACCTCGTGCGGCACCCGGTCGAGGTTGATGCGCTGGATCACCCCGGCGAGCCCCAGCGCGTGGTCACCGTGGAAGTGCGTGACACAGATCCGGTTGATGTCGTGGGCGGCGACCCCGGCCCGCAGCATCTGGCGCTGGGTGCCCTCGCCGGGGTCGAAGAGGATGCCCTCGCCGTCCCAGCGCAGCAGATAGCCGTTGTGGTTGCGGTGCCGTGTGGGCACCTGGCTCGCGGTGCCGAGGACGACGAGTTCCCGTACGGACAAGGCGGGTCAGCCGGGAGGCCACTGGAGGCCGCGGCCCCCCAGGACGTGTGCGTGCGCGTGGAACACGGTCTGGCCCGCGCCGGACCCGGTGTTGAAGACGACACGGAAACCGGTGGCGTCGACCTTGTCCAGGGCGGCGACCTCGGCGGCCTCGCGCAGTATGTCCGCGGCGATCTGCGGCTCGGCGGCGGCGAGCGAGGCGGCGTCGGCGTAGTGCGCCCTCGGGATGACCAGGACATGGGTCGGCGCCTGGGGGTTGATGTCGCGGAAGGCGACGGTCGTCGCGGTCTCGCGGACGACGGTCGCCGGGACGTCTCCCGCGACGATCTTGCAGAACAGGCAGTCGGCCTGCGGCTCTCCGGCCACGGTCACGCCCTCCTCGACGGTCGGAACGGTACGTCGGCATGCTATCCGCCGCCGGGGGCCCGCTCCTCGGGGACGCGGGCACCCCTTCCGTACGGGGACGGGTCAGCCGAGGGGCGGCAGCTCCGGCGGTGTCTTGGCCGGGTTCTCCGCGAGGGCCGCGAGCGCCAGCCGGATCGCCTCGTCCAATTGCGGATCGCGGCCCGCCGCGTGGTCCTGCGGGGTCTGGACGACCTCGACGTCCGGGTCGACGCCGTGGTTCTCGACGTCCCAGCCGTAACCCTCCAGCCAGAACGCGTACTTGGGCTGGGTGACGAGGGTGCCGTCGACCAGCCGGTAGCGGCTGTCGATGCCGATGACGCCGCCCCAGGTGCGGGTGCCGACGACCGGCCCGATACCGAGGGCCTTGATCGCCGCGTTGACGATGTCGCCGTCCGAGCCGGAGAACTCGTTGGCGACGGCGACCACGGGCCCGCGCGGTGCGTCCTGCGGATAGCTGAACGGCTGGAGTCCGCGCGGCAGGTCCCAGCCGACGATCCGGCGCGCGAGTTTCTCGATGACCAGCTGCGAGGTGTGACCGCCGCGGTTCTCGCGTACGTCCACGACCAGGCCCTCGCGGGCCACCTCGACCCGCAGGTCCCGGTGGATCTGGGCCCAGCCGGGCGCCTGCATGTCGGGGACATGGAGATAACCCAGGCGGCCCCCGGACTTCTCGTGGACATAGGCGCGCCGGTCGGCGACCCAGGCGTGGTAGCGCAGCGGTTCCTCGTCGTCGAGCGGGACGACCACGACATGCCGGGGGTCGCCGCCGCCGGCGGGCGAGACGGTGAGTTCGACGGGCTTGCCCGCGGTGCCGACGAGGAGTGGTCCCGGGCCGGTCACCGGGTCCACGGGCCGTCCCGCGACGGCGACGACGGCGTCCCCAGGGCGCACGGCGACGCCGGGTGCGGCGAGCGGTGAGTAGGCGTGCGGGTCGGAGGTCTCGGACGGCAGGATCCGGTCGATCCGCCAGACGCCGGGCCGCTGAGCACCGTCAGCACCCTCGTCACCGCTCTCGTCGGTGCGTGAGATGTCCGCGCCGAGCAGCCCGAGCCGGGTGTCGGAGTGGCCCCATCCGCCGGTCGGCCTGATGTACGCGTGCGAGGTGCCGAGTTCGCCCTGCACCTCCCAGAGCAGGTCCACCAGGTCGTCGTGGGTGGCGACGCGGTCCAGGACGGGCCGGTACCGGTCGAGTACGCCGTCCCAGTCGACGCCGCCGAGGTCGGGCCGCCAGAAGTTGTCCCGCATCAGGCGGCCGGTCTCGGCGTACATCTGGCGCCACTCGGCGGCCGGGTCGACGCTCTGCCGGACCCGGCCGAGGTCGACGGTGATGTTGGTGTCGCTGTCGTCGTCGGTCGAGGCGCGCCGGTCGCTCGGGACGACCTTGAGCTTGCTGTCGGTCCACAGCAGGACCCGCTTGCCGTCACCGCTGACGGCGAAGTGGTCGGCGTCGGACGCCAGATGCTCGACCCGCTGCTGGACGAGGTCGTACCGCTCCAGGTCGGTCTTGGGGTCCGGGTCGTCGGGGGTCGCGCGGGATGCGCCGAGTACCCCGCGCAGCGGGTGGCGCAGCCACAGGATGCCGTCCTTGGCGGCGCGCAGGGTGGTGTAGCGGGCGGCCTCGACGGGGAACGGCACGATCCGGTCGGCGAGCCCTTCGAGGTCGATACGGGTGACGGGGGCGCCCTCGCTGTCAGGGGTCTCGTCCTTGTCGGGGGTCTCGAAGGGGCGGCCGTGGCGCTGCGGTCCGAACGGCGAAGGCGTCACCGCGGCGAGCGTGATCAGATGCGGCCGGGAGCCGCCGACGAAGGCGAGGTCGAAGACGTGCTCGTCGTAGACGGGGTCGAAGGCGCGCGCGGACAGGAACGCGAGGTGCTTGCCGTCCGTGGTGAACGCGGGCGCGTAGTCGCGGAACCGCAGCGGGGTCGCCTCGGTGACGGACAGGTCGGCGGTGTTGGCGAGCTTGAGCTGCCGCAGCGGGCTGGGTCCGGCGTGCGACCAGGCGAGCCAGGCCGAGTCGGGCGAGAAGACCAGGCCGGTGGCGTCGCCGTGTTCGCCGCGGTCGATCTCGCGGACCTCGCCGGTGGCGCGCTCCACGAACAGGACCCGGCCGTCGTGCGAGGCGACGGCGGCGCGGCTGCCGTCCGGTGCCATCGCGAGGGCCAGGACCCGGCCGAGCTGTCCGGCCGCGAGACGGCGCGGGGTTGCGCCGGGGGCGATGCCGGTGGCGGGGGCGAATTCGAGGGCGTCGTCACCCTCGGCGTCGGTGACCCAGACGACGTGTTCCTCGCCGTCGGCGCGGAAGGTGCGGGGCAGCCGGGCGCGGACACCGGGTTCGGCGGCCAGGGCGCGGGCGGGGCCTTCGCGGTGGGTGATCCAGTGGACGGCGCCGCGTACGGCGAGGGCGCTGCCGCGGCCGGTGTGGTCGGGCGCCGCGGCGCCGAACCAGCGGGCGGCGTTGACGGGGTGCGGCTGGAGGTCGGTGCGCTGTCCGCCGAGCCGGATGTCGAGGCGCCGGGCGCCGGTCCCGGGGGTGCCGTCGAGCGTTTCGGGGCCGTCGAGGGTGTCGACGATCCAGAGTTCACCGGCGGACGCGTACACGACGCGGGTGCCGTCGGTGGCGGCGTGGCGCGCGTAGAAGCCGTCGGTGGCGGTGTGCCGGCGCAGGTCGGAGCCGTCGGCGAGTGACGAGTACAGGGCGCCGACGCCTTCGTGGTCGGAGAGGAACGCGACGCGCTCGCCGACCCACATCGGGTACTCGATGTTCCCGTCGAGCCCTTCGTGCAGCCGGACGAACTCGCCTGAGCCTTCCCGGTCGATCCAGAGCTTGCCCGCGGTGCCGCCCCGGTACCGCTTCCACCAGGCGGCCTCGCGTCCCATCGGCGCGGAGAGCAGCACGACCTGACCGCCGGGGCCGTACGCGACGTCACCGACCGGTCCGTACGGGAGGGTGTCGGCGGGGCCGCCGTCGAGGGGGACGGCGCGGGCCCAGGAGCGGCGCAGCGACGCCTGGCCCACGGTGCTGATGGCGAGGGCGCGGCCTTCGGGGGTCCAGCCGCGCACGGAGGTGCGGTCGCTGCCCCAGTGGGTGAGCCGCCGGGACGGGCCGCCGTCGACGGGCGCGATGTGCACCTCGGGGACGCCGTCGCGGGTGGACGACCAGGCGACGGTGGTGCCGTCCGGGGAGATCCGGGGGTGGTTCACGGGCATGTTGTCGGCGCTGACCCGCCATGCGCGTGAGCCGTCGAGGGGCGCGATCCACACGTCGTCCTCGGCCGTGAAGGCGACCAACTCACCGTGAACATGGGGAAACCGGAAGTACGCAGACTGAGTCACCTGATCACCCTAGGCAGCGACACCGCCTGTGAACAGTGGTTCCGGTGAGTTGCCGGGTCACGCGCGCGGGGGTCGTATACGGGACCCGGGTACGGGATCCGGTACGGGTTCCGTACGGGATCCGGGTGCGGTCAGCCGCGCAGCAGCAGCCACTCCTGCAACTCGACGAGATTGCCCTCGGGGTCCTTGAGATGGGCGACGCGCATCCGGTCGGTCATGGCGGAAGGGCCCTGGAGCAGGGTGGCGCCGCGTTCCGTGACGCGCTCGCAGTAGGCGTCCAGGTCCTCCACGCGCAGGACGACGAGGGAGCGGTGTCCGACGGCGGTCCCGGCGAGTTCGCCGAGCAACTCGGCCATCATCGCCCGGTCCTGGAGCGCGATCCCCGCCGAGCCGGTGTGCGGGCTGAACTTCTCGTACGGTCCGTCGACCGCGCCCGACTGCGGCTTGAGGCCGAGCACGTCGGCGTAGAAGCGGTAGCAGGCGGCGAAGTCGGAGACGAGCAGCCTCACCTGGGCGAGTTCCAACGGGGCCTCCTCGGAAGGCAGTTCAGGACCGGCCGTTCAGAACCGGCTTTCAGCAGCGATGGTTCACGACCGGTGGTTCAGGACCAGCGGCCGGTGCGGCCGAGCAGCAGGGCACCGGCGGCGGTCCCGGCGGTCGACGTACGCAGCACGCTACGCCCCAGTCGGTACGCTTTTGCCCCGGCGCCGGTGAACTGGTCCAGTTCCTCGGGCGCGATGCCGCCCTCGGGGCCGACGACGAGCACGATCTCGCCGCTCGTGGGGAGTTCGGCGGTGGCCAGGGGCTCGCTCGGGTAGTCCCGGTCCTCGTGCAGGACGGCCGCGAGATCGGCGCGGGCGAGCAGGGCGGTGACCTGTTTGGTGGTCATCGGCTCCGCGATGTCCGGGAACCGGACGCGGCGGGCCTGTTTTCCGGACTCGCGTGCCGTGGCGCGCCACTTACCGAGCGCCTTGACGCCCCTCTCGCCCCGCCACTGGGTGACACAGCGGGCGGCGGACCACGGCACGATCGCGTCGACGCCGGTCTCGGTCATGGTCTCGACGGCGAGTTCCCCGCGGTCGCCCTTGGGCAGCGCCTGGACGACGGTGATCCGGGGGGTCTCCTCGGGTTCCTCGGCGATCGAGTCCATGTGGACGACAAGCCGGTCCTTGCCCTCGGCGGCGACCACGACACACTCCGCCCAGCGCCCGTGCCCGTCGGTCAGGACGACGTCCTCGCCGGGCCGCAGCCGCTTCACGGACACGGCGTGCCGCCCTTCGGCGCCATCCAGGACATAGCGCCCGGCGGGACCCGCGTCGAAGTGTCCGACGACGAAGACGGGAGCGGTCACGAAGCCCTCCGCAGCACCAACGCGTCGCCCGCGGCCTCCAGTTCGGCGGTGAGCACCTCGACGAGTTCCCCGGCGGGCAGTTCACGGGCGAGGCGGTGGCCCTGCCCGGCCCAGAGCGCCATGCCCTGCGGATCCCCGGCCTTCGCGGCGGCCTTCCGCAGTCCGGCGGTGAGGTGGTGGATCTGCGGGTAGGCAGCGGGCGCGTACGGGCCGTGCTCGCGCAGGAAGCGGTTGACGAGGGCGCGCGCGGGGCGGCCCGAGAAGGCGCGGGTGAGCCGGGTGCGGTTGAACAGCGGGTCCGTGAGGGCCTGCTTGTGCAGGACGTGGGCGCCCGACTCGGGGGTGATCAGGAAGGCGGTGCCGAGCTGGGCGGCGTCGGCGCCCGCCGCGAGGACGGAGGCGATCTGGGAGCCGCGCATCAGCCCGCCGGCCGCGATGATCGGAAGCTGCGCGGTCTCGCGGATCTGTGACACGAGGGTCAGCAGTCCGAGCCCGGCGCCGTCGTTCTCGACGTTGTCGCGGTGGGTGCCCTGGTGGCCGCCCGCCTCGATGCCCTGCGCGATCACACCGTCCGCGCCGACCCACTGCACGGTCTGCGCCTCCTCGGGCGTGGTGGCCGTGACGAGAGTGAGGGTGCCGACCCGCTTGAGGGATTCCACCACCTCGCGGGTGGGGCAGCCGAAGTGGAAGGAGACGACCGGGACCGGATCGTCCACCAGGATCGCCAGCTTGGCCACATAGCCGTCGTCGAGTCCGACGTCCGGGTCGCCGAGCCGGGTCTCGTACCAGGCGGCCTCGCCGGCGAGCTGGTGACGGTAGACGACGATGGCCGCCGGGTCGGCGTGGTCGGGCTGGGGCAGGAACAGATTGACACCGAAGGGGCGCCCGGTGAGGCCGCGCACCTGCTTGATCTCCTCGTACATCCCGTCGGCGGTCTTGTAACCGGCGGCGAGAAATCCGAGCCCGCCCGCGTCGGAGACGGCCGCCGCGAGCTGGGGCCGGGAAACGCCGCCCGCCATGGGCGCCTGCACGATCGGGCGTGGGAAGAGATCGGTCAGTGCGGAGGACATGACGGCATGTTGTCACGTCCCCCGCACAAGTCCGAATCCAGCCGTCCGGCTGGCATATTCCGCTGGCGGTATGGCTTTACCGGCGGTAAGCCGACACCCATTTCGACCGAAAGTCAGCCGTACGTCAGCGGCCGTTGAACGCGTCCTTCAGGCGGGAGAAGAGCCCCTGCTGTCCTGGCTGAAACTGACCGATCGGGCGCTCCTCACCGCGCAGCACGGCCAGCTCCCGAAGGACCCGCTCCTGTTCCGGATCGAGCTTCGACGGGGTCTGCACCTCGACATGCACGATGAGGTCACCGCGCCCGCCGCCCCGCAGATGGGTCACCCCGCGCCCGTGCTTGGGGATGGACTGCCCGGACTGGGTGCCCGGTCTGATGTCGACCTCTTCGAGGCCGTCCAGGGTCTCCAGGGGCACCTTGGTGCCCAGCGCGGCGGCCGTCATCGGGAGGGTCACCGTGCAGTGCAGATCGTCGCCGCGCCGCTGGAACACGGAGTGCGGCAGCTCGTGGATCTCGACATAGAGATCACCGGCGGGGCCGCCGCCGGGGCCGACCTCGCCCTCGCCCGCGAGCTGGATCCGGGTGCCGTTGTCGACGCCCGCCGGGATCTTCACCGTCAGCGTGCGGCGCGAGCGGACCCGGCCGTCACCGGCGCACTCCGGGCACGGGGTGGGCACCACGGTGCCGAAGCCCTGGCACTGGGGGCACGGCCGCGATGTCATGACCTGGCCGAGGAACGACCGGGTCACCTGGGAGACCTCGCCACGCCCGCGGCACATGTCGCAGGTCTGCGCGCTGGTGCCGGGGGCCGCGCCCTCGCCGCTGCACGTGGTGCAGACGATGGCCGTGTCGACCTGGATGTCCTTGGTGGTCCCGAAGGCCGCCTCGTCCAGCTCGACCTCCAGCCGGATCATCGCGTCCTGGCCGCGCCGGGTGCGCGAGCGGGGGCCGCGCTGGGACGCCGTACCGAAGAAGGCGTCCATGATGTCCGAGAAGTTGCCGAAGCCACCGGCCCCGAAACCGCCCGCGCCGCCGCCCGCCTGCGAGAGCGGGTCACCGCCGAGGTCGTAGACCTGCTTCTTCTGCGGGTCCGACAACACCTCATAGGCGGCGTTGATCTCCTTGAACCGCTCCTGGGTCTTCGGATCGGGGTTCACGTCCGGATGCAGCTCGCGCGCGAGCCTCCGGAACGCCTTCTTGATCTCGTCCTGGGAAGCGTCGCGGCGCACGCCGAGTACGGCGTAATAGTCCGTGGCCACTTACGACTCCGCCAGGATCTGTCCGACGTAACGTGCCACTGCGCGTACTGCTCCCATCGTTCCCGGGTAGTCCATGCGGGTCGGGCCGACCACGCCGAGCTTGGCCACTGCCTCGCCGCCCGAACCGTAGCCCACCGACACGACGGACGTGGAGTTGAGTCCCTCATGCGCGTTCTCATGACCGATCCGTACGGTCATGCCCGAATCCTCGGCACCGCCCAGGAGCTTGAGAAGCACGACCTGCTCCTCAAGGGCCTCCAGAACGGGCCGGATCACCAGAGGGAAGTCGTGCCCGAAGCGGGTCAGATTGGCGGTGCCGCCGATCATCAGCCGCTCCTCGGTCTCCTCGACCAGCGTCTCCAGCAGAGTGGAGAGCACGGTCGAGACGATGCCGCGGTCCTCCGCCTCGAAGGCGTCGGGCAGATCCTGCACCAACTGCGGCACATCTGTGAAACGGCGGCCCGCGACCCTGCTGTTCAGCCGGGCCCGCAGATCGGCGAGCGACGCCTCACCGAAGGGCGCCGGACAGTCCACCATCCGCTGCTCGACCCGGCCGGTGTCGGTGATCAGTACGAGCATCACCCGGGCCGGGGCCAGCGAGAGCAGCTCGACATGGCGCACCGTCGAGCGGGTCAGCGAGGGGTACTGCACGACGGCGACCTGCCGGGTGAGCTGCGCGAGCAGCCGCACGGTCCGGCCCACCACGTCGTCCAGGTCGACGGCGCCGTCGAGGAAGTTCTGGATGGCGCGGCGCTCGGGCGCCGTCATCGGCTTCACGCCGGCGAGCTTGTCGACGAACAGGCGATACCCCTTGTCCGTGGGGATCCGCCCGGCGCTGGTGTGCGGCTGGGCGATGTACCCCTCGTCCTCCAAGGCCGCCATGTCGTTGCGCACGGTCGCCGGTGAGACGCCGAGGCTGTGCCGTTCGGTCAGCGCCTTGGAACCCACGGGCTCCTCGGTGCCGACATAGTCCTGGACGATGGCGCGCAGCACTTCGAGCCTGCGTTCACTGAGCATCGCGCGCACCTCCAGCTTCATGTGTTCCCTGCCCCGGTCCGGCACATGCCCGGCCCCTCTGGCACTCAGGGCAGCCGAGTGCCAACATTCCCTGAGCCAGTGTACGGCCGGTGGGTACGCCGGTAGCAAGGCCGGGCCCTGCCTATGTCGTACGGGGACGGCCGGTGGGCTTAGCGTCGAGCTATGGGTATCGCTGCGGGTATCGCTTGGGAAGAGCCGGGGTGGGAGCGGGTGGCCCCCGGTGTCGGCCGACGGCGGCTTCCGGCCTGGGACTGCACGGCGGGGCTGGTCGCCGGGGACGAGGGCGCGCTGCTGATCGACACCGGCGCGACGGTACGCGAGGGGGCGGGGCTGCGCCGGGACACCGGAGTACTCCTGGGCACGGACCGCCGGGTCACCCACGTGGCACTGACCCATCCCCACTTCGACCATGTCCTGGGCACATCGGCGTTCGCGGGTGTGGAGGTGTACGGGGCGCTGGGCATGGGCGAACTCTTCACACGCGGCGCCGACGAGCTGCGTACGGACGCGGTACGGCACGGGGTCGAGCCCCGGGCCGCGGCGGAGGCCGTCGACCTGCTCGTCCGCCCCCGGCACGAGGTCCCCGACGAGTGGGGGGTCGATCTGGGCGGCGGGGTGCGGGCGCTCCTGGTGAATCTGGGCGCCGCGCACTCGGGCCACGATCTGGCGGTCGTGGTCCCCGGTTCTCCCCCGGTCGTGTTCTGCGGCGACCTGGTCGAGGAGTCCGGGTGGCCGCAGACGGGCCGGGACTCGGTCCCGGCCCGCTGGCCCGCCGCCCTGGACCGTCTCCTGGAGCTGGGCGGCGAGGACGCGCGGTACGTCCCCGGGCATGGTTCTGTCGTGAATGCGGAGTTCGTCAGGGCCCAACGCGAGCGGCTGGCCAGGAGATTCGGCGTGTCGTGAGCCACGCCCGGCCCCTTCTTCCTATCGTCGGGCGAATGCGCCCGTACTCGGCGGACCTGACTCCGCCCTGGAAGAAGAAGCAGCCCGTACCCGAGGTACCGGCCGAGCCGGGGCTCGTGGTCGAGGAGCCGGAGACCGGGTTCTGCGGTGCGGTGATCCGGTGCGAGGCGGGGACGGTCACGCTGGAGGACCGGTTCGGCAAGCACCGGGTCTTTCCGCTGGAGCCGCGCGGGTTCCTTCTGGAGGGCCGGGTGGTGACCCTGGTCCGGACGGCCACGGGTGCGCCGGTGCGGCCGACCCGTACCGCGTCCGGTTCGGTGGCGGTGCCCGGGGCGCGGGCGCGGGTGGCCCGTGCCGGGCGGATCTACGTCGAAGGCCGGCACGACGCGGAACTCGTCGAGAAGGTGTGGGGCGACGACCTCCGGATCGAGGGCGTGGTGGTCGAGTACCTGGAGGGCGTGGACGACCTCCCGGCGATCGTCGCGGAATTCGCGCCAGGCCCGGACGCCCGCCTCGGCGTCCTGGTCGACCACCTCGTGCCCGGCAGCAAGGAGTCCCGTATCGCCGCGGAGGTCGCCGACGAGTTCGCCCTGGTGGTGGGCCACCCGTACATCGACATCTGGCAGGCCGTGAAGCCGGCGGCCCTCGGCATTTCGGAGTGGCCCCGGGTTCCCCGGGGCCAGGACTGGAAAACGGGGGTGTGCCGGGCGCTGCGCTGGCCTGACAACACGGGGGCGGCGTGGCAGCGGATTCTGGGGTCGGTACGGAGTTACCGGGACCTGGAGCCGGAACTTTTGGGGTCGGTGGAACGGCTTATTGACCATGTGACGGTGCCGTAATCATTTGACCCGTGTTTGCGCAGTTCCCCGCGCCCCTGATCTGGGGTGGCCGGCGCCGGGCCTCGACTGCGCGTTGTACGTGGCCGGTCGCGCAGTTCCCCGCGCCCCTTACGGGGGTGAGTGGCCGGCGACGGATTTCGACTGCGGGTCGAGCGTGGCTGGGTGCGCAGTTCCCCGCGCCCCTGAGGGTGCGGGGCTGGCGGGAACTCACGACCGGCACTCGAAGACCGGCGCCGGCCAATCAGCCCCGATAGGGGCGCGGGGAACTGCGCAACGAGCCGCGCAGGGCCCGCAGCCGACAACCGGCCTCAAGCACCCCGCAGGGGGGCGCGGGGAACTGCGCGACGAGCGACGCACGACCCGCACCCGACAACCCGCCCGGCCGGGGGCTAGTCGACCAGGTTTCTTACCACCGCGTCTGCCAGGAGCCGGCCCCGTAGCGTCAGGGTGGCTCTGCCCTGTTCGTACGGTTCAGGTTGTAGGAGGCCGTCTTTGAGGGCCTGGTGGGAGGCCGTGAGGCCCTTTGGTTTGAGGAGGGAGAGCGGGCAGCCGTCTTGGAGGCGGAGTTCGAGCAGGATGCGCTCCACCCGCCGGTCCTCCTCCGACAGGATCTCGCGGCCGGCGCCGGGTGAGCGGCCCGCCGCCAGGGCGCCCGCGTACGCGCCGGGGTGCTTGACGTTCCACCAGCGGACGCCGCCGACATGGCTGTGCGCGCCGGGGCCCGCGCCCCACCAGTCGGCGCCGCGCCAGTACAACTCGTTGTGCAGACAGCGGCCCGCGTCGGTCGTGGCCCAGTTCGACACCTCGTACCACTCGAAACCGGCCGTCTTGAGCGTCTCGTCCGCGATGAGGTACCGGTCGGCGTGGACGTCGTCGTCGGTCATCGGGACCTCACCGCGCCGGATACGCCGGGCGAGCTGGGTGCCTTCCTCGACGATGAGCGCGTACGCGGAGACGTGGTCGGGTCCCGCTCCGATCGCGGCGTCGAGCGAGGCCCGCCAGTCGTCGTCGGACTCGCCGGGGGTGCCGTAGATGAGGTCGAGATTGACGTGCTCGAACCCGGCGGCACGGGCCTCGGCGACACAGGCTTCGGGGCGGCCGGGGGTGTGGGTGCGGTCGAGAACCTTGAGCACGTGCTGCCGGGCGCTCTGCATGCCGAACGAGATCCGGTTGAACCCGCCCGCCCGAAGCGCGGCAAGGTAGGCCGGGTCGACGGATTCCGGGTTCGCCTCGGTGGTGACCTCGGCGTCGTCGGCGAGACCGAACTCGTCGCGGACGGCGGCGAGCATCCGGACCAGGTCGTCGGCGGCGAGCAGGGTCGGGGTACCGCCGCCCACGAACACGGTCCGGACGGGGCGGGGGTCGTCGCCCAGGACCTTGCGGGCGAGGCGGATCTCGTCCACGAGGGTGTCGGCGTAGTTGTCGCGCGACGCGAGGACACCGCCGGTGGAGCGGAGTTCGGTGGCGGTGTAGGTGTTGAAGTCGCAGTAACCGCAACGGGTGGCGCAGTACGGCACGTGGACATAGAAACCGAGGGGGCGAGCGGGAGCACCGAGCAGAGCGGAGGACGGAAGACCGCCATCCTCAGGCACAGCCTCCCCCTCAGGAAGCACAGAGGGCATACCCCCATTGTCCCCCGCCCCAACGACCACACCCCACCCCTGTGAGCGATCGCACCACCGAGGTCAGCGCCGCTGAGGCGAACGCGGCCGAACACCACCCGGCCACCGTCACCGCAGACGAACCCCGCCCCGCCACTGCGGACGACCGCGCCACCGGGCTGACGCATCCGGACACCACACCGCCACCGCCGCTGTCGCGGAAGATCCCGCCACCGGCCGCCGCAGGCAGTCACATCGCTGTGGCGAACGCAGCCGGACACTACGTGCCACCGCGCAGGCGAACCCCGCACCGCCGCTGACGCGGACAATTCCGCCGCCAGCCGCCGCAGGCACGCTAGGCGAACGCGGCGGGCACCGCACGGAGCCGCCTGTCGCCGCAAGCGGCTCCGCACTGCCACGGCACGGGCAGTCGCGCCACCCGCTGGCGCAGCGGGACACCCACCGCCACCGGCCGCCGCAGGCAATCACGCCGCTAGGCGAACGCCCCGCGCACCGCACCGCCGCCCGCCGCCGCAGGCGGCTCCGCGCCGCCACCGCGCGGGCAAGCGCGCTACTCGCCGCCGTCGCTGTGGGCAATCGTGCCGCAGGGCGATGGGGGTCCCCCCTGGACGGAGCTTGTCGGAGTCCTTGGGGGAGGGTGGGCACAGCGGCGGCACCCAAGTACTGGTCACTCCTCAGGTACCCGGAACCCAGGAATTCGGGTCAGCCCGCCGCAAGGCGTATAGCACTGTTGCCCCCCACCCCGCCCCACTTCCCTCACTCCGTGCGCACGCTCGCGCCCGGTCTGTCACTCTGTTGCGATGCGACGCGAGAGCGCGGTCCGGGCGGTGATTCCGCCGAGCCGTCGGCGGCGGTCGACGCCGCGCGTGGCCCGGACCTATCTGCCCGGAAACCCCCAGTCCCCGGGGGCCGCCCGCCGGTTCGTCCGTACGGCGCTGACCAACTGGACGGAACCGGTCGTCCTGGACCGACTGGTGGACGACGCGGTGCTGCTCGTCAGCGAGCTGGTCACCAACGCGGTCGTGCACGCCGGTACGGACGTCGGGCTGCTGTGCCGTCTGGAGGAGACGCCGGACGACGGAACGGCCCTGGTCGTCGAGATCTCCGACCACCATCCCGCGCGGCCGATACGCGGTGGCCTGGCGCCCGGCGGCCAGGAGACCCCCGAGTTCGGGCACGGGCTCCAGCTCGTCTCCGGTCTCGCCGCCGCCTGGGGCATCACGTACCGCCCGGGTACGAAGACGGTGTGGGCGCGACTGCCGGTGGACGCCCGGGAGAGGGCTCTTCCCGTGGTCACGGGACCCACGATCGGCGACTACGGCGAGGTCCTCGGGCCCCTGGCGGACCCCGAGGACCAGGACTGGGTCAACCGGGGCGCCCTCACCTTCCTCGCCGAGGCGTCCGATCTGCTCGCCGGGCAGCTGGACGAGGATCATGTCGCCGCGCTCGCCGGGCAGCTCCTGGTACCCCGGCTCGCCGACTGGTGCGCGGTCTGGCTCACCGACGAGGCCGACCGCCTCGGATCAGGCGGCACCGACGGTACGTCCACCGGGCCCCGCCCGGCCCGGGTGTGGCACGGCAGCGAGAACCGGATCGAGGAACTCCGCCAGGCCCTGGAGCAGGCCCCTCCGGTGCTGCCCAGCGATCCGGACCGGTCGGGTCCGGTGCCCGTGCCCTGGCCGGAGGCGGCCCTGGGCAGCGGTGATCCGGCGGGGGCCGCGCTGGCGTTCCGGCTGACCGCCGGGGGCCGGCCGCTCGGCACGCTGATGATCGGGCGGGCCGGGCTGCTCCGGTTCCCAGACGAGGTCACCGGCCTGGTCGAGGACTTCGGCCGCCGGGTCGCGCTCGCCATCGGGGCGGCCCGCCAGTACACGCGCCAGGCCACCATCAGCCGCGTGCTGCAACGGGGGCTGCTGCCCAGCGCCGTCGCTGAGATCCCCGGGATGCGCAGCGCCCTCGTCTACGAGCCACGGGAGGCGGGCGGACCCGGGGGCGACTTCTACGACGTGTTCCCGGCCGGGGACGGGCGCTGGTGCTTCGCACTCGGCGACGTCCAGGGCAAGGGGCCCGAGGCGGCCGTCGTGATCGGCCTCGCCCGGCCCTGGCTGCGGTTGCTCGCCCGCGAGGGGTACCAGGTCGGCGAGGTGCTCGACCGGTTGAACCAGTTACTGCTCGATGACGCGACCGAGGCTGCCGACGCGGCGGCACGGGCGCTGGCCGCGGCGGGCGGGCCCTCGGTGCCGCCCGAGGGGACGATGCCCCGGTTCCTGTCGGTGCTCTACGGGGAGCTGGTGCCGGTCGAGGGCGGGGTGCGGTGCACCCTCGCCTCCGCCGGGCATCCGTTACCGCTGGTACTCGGGACCGACGGGGTGGTGCGGGCGGCGGCGAAACCGCAGGTGCTGTTGGGCGTCGTGGAGGAAGCCGCGTACCGGACGGAAACGTTCGAGCTGCGGTCGGGCGAAACGTTGCTCTGTGTCACGGACGGCGTGACGGAACGGCGGGCCGGGCAGCGGCAGTTCGACGACGGCGACGGGCTCGCCGTCGCCCTCGCCGGGTGCGCGGGCCTCACCGCTCCGCTCGTAGCGGAACGTATCCGCACCCTGGTCCACGCCTTCGCCCCCGACCCGCCGGAGGACGACCTCGCCCTGCTGGTCCTCCAGACCGTCTGACCGGTCGCCCTCCGCCAAGTCCCCGTACGGCGGGATCAGACCTCGCGAGTCCCCGCGTACATCTCATCGATCAGATGCTGGTACTCCCGCTCCACGAACGGGCGCTTCAGCTTGAGGCTCGGGGTGAGTTCGCCGTGCTCGACATCGAGGTCACGCGGCAGGAGCTGGAACTTCTTGATGGTCTGCCAGCGCTGGAGCCCCGCGTTCAGCTCCTGCACATAGCCGTCCACGAGGGCGACCGTCTCGGGCGCCGCGACGACCTCCGCGTACGACTTGCCGCCGAGGCCGTTCTCCTTGGCCCAGCCGAGGATCGACGGCTCGTCCAGGGCGATGAGCGCGGTGCAGAAGTTCCGGTCGGCGCCGTGCACCAGGATGTTCGACACGTACGGGCACACGGCCTTGAACTGCCCCTCGACCTCGGCCGGCGCCACGTACTTGCCGCCCGACGTCTTGATCAGGTCCTTCTTGCGGTCCGTGATCCGCAGATAGCCGTCCGGGGACAGCTCGCCGATGTCGCCCGTGTGCAGCCAGCCGTCGGACTCCAGGACCTCGGCGGTCTTCTCGGGCAGCCCGTGGTAGCCCTCCATGATGCCGGGGCCGCGCAGCAGCACCTCGCCGTCCTCCGCGATCCTGACCTCGGTACCGGGCAGCGGCTTGCCGACGGTGCCCGTGCGGTACGCCTCGCCCGGGTTCACGAACGACGCCGCCGACGACTCCGTGAGGCCGTATCCCTCCAGGATGTGCACCCCGGCACCGGCGAAGAAGTAGCCGATGTCGGGTGCGAGCGCGGCCGAGCCGGAGACACAGGCCCGCAGCCGGCCGCCGAACGCCTCGCGCAGCTTGGAGTAGACGAGCGCGTCGGCGACCTTGTGCTTGGCGGAGAGCCCGAACGGCGCGTTGGCCTGGCCCGTGCGGCGGAAGTTGTCCTGGGTGGTCCTCGCGTACTCGCGGGCGACCCCGGCGGCCCACAGGAAGATCTTGTACTTGGCGCCGCCCCCGGCCCGCGCCTTGGCGGCGACGCCGTTGTAGACCTTCTCGAAGATGCGGGGCACGGCCGCCATGTAGGTGGGCTGCACGACCGGCAGATTCTCGATGATCTTGTCGATACGGCCGTCCACGGCGGTGACATGGCCGACCTCGATCTGGCCCGACGTCAGCACCTTGCCGAACACATGGGCGAGCGGCAGCCAGAGGTACTGCACATCGTCGGGGCCGACCAGACCGGTCGCCGCGATGGCCTTGGCCATGTACGACCAGTTGTCGTGCGGCAGCCGGACGCCCTTGGGACGGCCCGTGGTGCCGGAGGTGTAGATCAGGGTGGCGAGCTGATCGGAGGTGATCGCGGAGACCCGCGCCTTGATCACGTCCGGGTTCTTCTCCAGATGGGCGGCGCCCCGCTTCTCCAGCTCGGCGAGCGTGAGCACCCACCCCTCGGGGTCGGCCGCCTCGGGCTCGTACCCCGCCGGATCGATGATCACCACATGGGCGAGATCAGGCAGGTCGGCGCGGCGCTCACGGGCCTTGGCGAGCTGCGCCGCGTCCTCGGCGATCAGCACCTTGCTGTCCGAGTCGGCGACGATGAACGCGGACTCCTCGGCGTTCGTCTGCGGATACACGGTGGTCGTCGCGGCGCCCGCGCACAGGATTCCGAGGTCGACGAGGATCCACTCGACCCGCGTCGAGGAGGACAGCGCGACCCGTTCCTCGGGCCGTACGCCCAGCTCGATCAGCCCGGCCGCGATCGCGAAGACCCGCTCGGCGGCCTGTCCCCAGCTCAGCGACTTCCACTCGTCGGGGCCCGCGCCGGGGGCCGCGGGCACGGGATACCGGTACGCCTCGGCGTCCGGTGTGGCGGAAACCCGCTCCAGGAAGAGGTTCGCCACCGACGGCGGCCGGTTCTCGATCAGGGTCTGTGTGTCGCTCACGACATCCTCCGGGCCCCGACAGCGCGTGCTGCTCGCGGCTGGCTCCGACTGCTGGCGGCTGGCTGGTTGCGGCTGTTGTTTAACTCACGAGTAACCATGGAGCAGAGATCAGAGTAAAGGCCAGTCGCCCGGCACGTAAGGGGCAGCGGACTGTCACTTTCCTCCAGCGCGCAGTGACGGGATGAACGAGGCGGGGCGGGCCCGCGGCGCTCCCTGGCACCGCGATCCCGCCCCGCTCCGACCGGCCGTGTGGGACCGGGACTACTTCTTGCCCTTGGCGCCGCCGCTGTCGTCACTCGACAGGACGGCGATGAACGCCTCCTGGGGAACCTCCACGGAACCCACCATCTTCATCCGCTTCTTGCCCTCCTTCTGCTTCTCCAGGAGCTTCCGCTTACGGGAGATGTCACCGCCGTAGCACTTGGCGAGGACGTCCTTGCGGATGGCGCGGATGGTCTCGCGCGCGATGACCCGGGAGCCGATCGCGGCCTGGACGGGCACCTCGAAGCTCTGCCGGGGGATGAGTTCCCGCAGCTTCGCGACGAGCCGGACCCCGTAGGCGTACGCCTGGTCCCGGTGGGTGATCGCCGAAAACGCGTCGACCTTGTCACCGTGCAGCAGGATGTCGACCTTGACGAGCTGCGAGGTCTGCTCACCCGTGGGCTCGTAGTCCAGTGAGGCATAGCCGCGGGTCTTGGACTTCAGCTGGTCGAAGAAGTCGAAGACGATCTCCGCGAGCGGCAGCGTGTAACGGATCTCGACACGGTCCTCGGAGAGGTAGTCCATACCGAGCATCACGCCGCGCCGGGTCTGGCACAGCTCCATGATCGCGCCGATGAACTCGGACGGGGCGAGGACGGTGGCCCGGACGACCGGCTCGTACACCTCCGCGATCTTCCCCTCCGGGAACTCGCTCGGGTTGGTCACCGTGAACTCGCTGGCGTCCTCCATGATCACGCGGTACACCACGTTCGGCGCGGTCGCGATCAGGTCGAGCCCGAACTCGCGCTCAAGGCGCTCCCGGATCACATCCAGGTGCAGCAGACCGAGGAAGCCGACGCGGAAGCCGAAGCCGAGCGCGGCCGATGTCTCCGGCTCGTACACCAGCGCGGCGTCGTTGAGCTGGAGCTTGTCCAGCGCCTCACGCAGATCCGGGTAGTCCGAGCCGTCCAGCGGATACAGGCCCGAGAACACCATGGGCTTCGGTTCCTTGTACCCGCCCAGGGCCTCGGTGGCGCCCTTGTGCAGGCTGGTGATCGTGTCACCGACCTTGGACTGCCGGACGTCCTTCACACCGGTGATCAGATAGCCGACCTCGCCGACGCCGAGGCCGTCGGCCGGCAGCATCTCGGGCGAGGTGACGCCGATCTCCAGGAGTTCGTGCGTGGCCCCCGTCGACATCATCCGGATCCGCTCACGCCGGTTGAGCTGCCCGTCGATCACCCTGACGTACGTGACCACGCCCCGGTACGAGTCATAGACCGAGTCGAAGATCATCGCGCGCGCCGGGGCGTCCGCGACGCCCACCGGCGCGGGGATCTCCGCGACGGCCTTGTCGAGCAGCGCGTCGACACCCAGTCCGGTCTTGGCGGACACCCGCAGCACGTCGTCGGGCTCGCACCCGACGAGATTCGCCAGCTCCTCGGCGAACTTCTCGGGCTGCGCGGCCGGCAGATCGATCTTGTTGAGTACGGGGATGATCGTGAGGTCGTTCTCCATCGCCAGGTAGAGATTGGCGAGGGTCTGGGCCTCGATGCCCTGGGCGGCGTCCACCAGGAGGACGGTCCCCTCGCAGGCGGCGAGCGACCGCGAGACCTCATACGTGAAGTCCACGTGTCCCGGGGTGTCGATCATGTTGAGGATGTGCGTACTTCCCTGGTCGGGGCCCGTGGTGGGGGCCCAGGGCAGCCGCACCGCCTGGGACTTGATCGTGATGCCGCGCTCGCGCTCGATGTCCATGCGGTCGAGGTACTGAGCACGCATCTGCCGCTGATCGACCACGCCGGTCAGCTGGAGCATCCGGTCGGCGAGCGTGGACTTGCCGTGGTCGATGTGCGCGATGATGCAGAAATTGCGGATCAGCGCCGAGTCGGTACGGCTCGGCTCGGGCACATGCTTAGGGGTCGCGGGCACGCAAGGTCCTGTCTCTTGAGGCTTCTCACGCCTCGGCTCGGATCGATACGTAGTCTCCATGGTCCCATGGGCGCGGCACTGCGACCGGTGGCGGGCGTCCCGGGAGCGTGGGGTCGGGTGGCCGAGGAGTCTGGTTCGGGTGGTCGGTGGCCTTGGTTTGAGGGGGCCGGGCCCTTGGTTTGGGCGGCTCGGAGGGTGGCTGGTAGCCTGAACAGCTGTGTCTCATGCCCTCTCAGCGCGAGGCACGGACGCCACCGGGTCACCGGTGGGTCACCCAGAAGATCAATCATCGGTACGGCACATGCTGTGCGGTACCAGAACCTGAAAAGGCTCATTCGTGGCGAACATCAAGTCCCAGATCAAGCGGATCAAGACCAACGAGAAGGCTCGGCTGCGCAACAAGACGATCAAGTCTTCTCTGAAGACCGCGATCCGCCGCACCCGCGAGGCTGTTGCCGCGGGTGACGTCGAGAAGGCCAACGCCGCCGCGCGCGAGGCTTCGCGCAAGCTGGACAAGGCCGTCTCGAAGGGCGTCATCCACAAGAACAACGCCGCCAACAAGAAGTCGGCCCTGGCTTCCCAGGTGGCGTCGCTCAAGGGCTGAGCCTCCGGCTCCCCTCCCTTGACGCGGTCTGCGACACGCTCCGCGTGCGCGGGCCCCGGCAAGGTTCGACCACCGTGGGAATTCCGGGCCCTCTACCCCGGATCACGGACAGACTTCGTGGTCGCCACGCCACGTGAATGCCCCCGGACCCACTCCGGGGGCATTGCTGTGTGCGGGGGCATTGCTGTGTGCGGGGGTGGCGTGATGTGCCCTTGTCTCCCGGTCACGTCCGGCGCGAACGGGCCGCTCTAGCGATGGTCACCACTGCCTTCTCCAGCGCGTACTCCGGGTCGTCGCCGCCGCCCTTGACGCCGGCGTCGGCCTCCGCCACGGCGCGGAGCGCCACCGATACCCCGTCCGGTGTCCATCCCCGCATCTGCTGCCGCACCCGGTCGATCTTCCACGGCGGCATCCCCAGCTCCCGCGCCAGATCGGCCGGTCGGCCACCCCGCGCGGACGACAACTTCCCGATGGCCCGCACCCCTTGCGCCAGCGCACTGGTGATCAACACCGGCGCCACCCCCGTCGACAGCGACCAGCGCAACGCCTCCAGTGCCTCCGCCGCCCGCCCCTCCACAGCCCGGTCGGCGACCGTGAAGCTCGACGCCTCGGCGCGGCCCGTGTAGTACCGGCCCACCACCGCCTCGTCGATCGTGCCCTCCACGTCCGCCACCAGCTGCGACACCGCCGACGCCAGCTCCCGCAGATCACTGCCGATCGCGTCCACCAGCGCCTGGCACGCCTCGGGCGTCGCGGACCTGCCGACCGTACGGAACTCGCTCCGCACGAACGCCAGCCGGTCCGCCGGCTTCGTCATCTTCGGACACGCGACCTCCCGCGCCCCGGCCTTGCGCGCCGCGTCCAGGAGCGCCTTGCCCTTGGCGCCGCCCGCGTGCAGCAGCACCAGCGTGATCTCCTCGGCGGGCGCCCCCAGATACCCCTTCACGTCCTTGACCGTGTCGGCCGACAGATCCTGCGCATTGCGCAGGACCACGACCTTCCGCTCGGCGAACAGCGACGGGCTGGTCAACTCCGCGAGCGTCCCGGGCTGCACCTGGTCCGGGGTGAGGTCCCGCACATCGGTGTCGGCGTCGGCGGCCCGCGCCGCCGCCACCACCTGTTGCACGGCGCGGTCGAGCAGCAGGTCCTCCTGGCCCACGGCGAGGGTGAGGGGGGCGAGCGGATCGTCTTGTGCGGTCTTCTTGGCCATCGCGCTCAAGCATCGCACGCACCACCGACAACGCCGCCCGGCTGTTTACGGCGCTTCCCGCCAGCCGTCCCACTCCGCCGCGAACCCGTCGAGCCGGTCGGCGTCGAGCCGGGCCTCCGCGTCCTCGACGACCACGAGCCACTGGGCGTCCTCGGCATCGTCCTCACCGGCCAACGCGTCCCGTACGAGCTGCGGTTCCTCCGTCACCCCGAAACGGTCCCGGAGCTGTTCCGCCGCCTCCTCCGCCGCCTCACGATCGGGCAGCACCAGCACATGTCTCACATCACTCACCCGGACATTCTCCGGTACTCCCGCGACTGCCGGGGCCCAGGTCCCCCAGGTACTCCGGCTCGCTCACCGGGTCCAGCACCCGGCAGGTGAGCACCCCGGCACCCCGGCACCGTCACCCCGGCGCGCTCACCACGGCTCCAGGACCACCCCCGGTCCGTCCGACCCGCCGACCACCGCCACCGGTCCGTCCCGGTCCGTGCGCAGCACCCTCGCCCCGGCCGCCCGCAGGGCCCCGACCGTCCGGGGCGACGGATGCCCGTACGAGTTGTCCGCGCCGCAGGAGATCAACGCCAGCCTCGGCGCCACCCGGCGCAACAGTGCCGGATCCTGATACGCCGACCCGTGATGCGCGACCTTCACGACATCGACCGTCGGCAGCCCCACCCCGAACGGGCTCATCAACAACCCCCGCTGCGCCGGAGGTTCCAGATCCCCGAGCAGCAACAGACGCAGCCCCGCGGTGCGCACCAGGAGGGTGACACTCGCGTCGTTCGGCCCCTCCGCAGCGCTCGGCCCCGGTATCCCCGGCGGAGGTGCGCGCGGCGGCCACAGGACCCGCCAGTCGAGCGCTCCGGTACGCCGTCTCTCGCCCGCCGTCGCGCGCCGCACCGGAATGTTCCGCCCGGCCGCCGTCCGGTGCACGAACTCGGCCTGGTCCGCCGGTTCCTGAAGCGCCGTCGTCTCGATCGCCCCCACCGATCTCCCCCGCAGCACCCCGGGCAGCCCCGCCACATGATCGGCGTGGAAGTGTGTCAGGAGCACCAACGGAACCCGGGTGACGCCGAGTCCGCGCAGGCACCGGTCCACGAGCACCGGGTCGGGTCCGGCGTCCACGACCACTCCCGCACCGTCACCCGCCGCGAGCACCGTCGCATCGCCCTGCCCCACGTCGCACATGACGAACCGCCAGCCCGGCGGCGGCCATCCCGCGATCACCCGGGTGAGCGGCGGCGGCTGGACGACCACGAGCAACAGCACCGCCGCACCCGCCGCCGCCACCCACGGATGCCTCAGCAGCCGTCTGCCTACCAGCACGGCCACTCCCGTGACCCCCGCGAGCAGCAGACCGCCTCGCCAGCCGCCCGGCCAGTCCACGCCGTTGCCCGGCAACGCCGCCCCCGCCCGCGCGATGTCCGCGATCCATCCCGTCGGCCAACTCGCGCACCAGGCAAGCCCCTTGGCCACCGGCAACGCCACCGGAGCCGCCGCCAGCGCCGCGAACCCCAACACCGTGGCCGGTGCCACCGCGAACTCCGCGAGCAGATTGCACGGCACCGCCACCAGGCTGACCCGCGCCGCCATCATCGCGACCACCGGCGCGCACACCGCCTGCGCCGCCGCCGCGGCGGCCAACGCCTCCGCCACCCGCGTGGGCACCCCACGCCGCCGCAGTGCGCCGCTCCACCTCGGGGCGACCGTCAGCAGCGCCCCGGTGGCCAGCACCGACAGCACGAAGCCGTAACTCCGCGACAGCCACGGGTCGTACAGCACCAGCAGCAACACTGCCGCGGCCAGCGCCGGAATCAGCGATCTGCGCCGTCCCGTCACGATCGCGAGCAACGCGATCGCCCCGCACGCCGCCGCCCGCACCACGCTCGGCTCCGGCCGGCACACCACCACGAAACCCAGCGTCAGCGCCCCGCCCAGCACCGCCGTCGCCCGCAACGGCAACCCGAGCCTCGGCGCGAGCCCCCGCCGCTCCACCAACTGCGCCGTCCCCGCAGGCCCGACGAGCAGCGCCAGCAGAATCGTGAAGTTGCCTCCGCTGACCGCCAGCAGATGCGTGAGATCCGTGGCCACGAACGCGTCGCGCAGTTCCGGCGTCACCCTCGATGTGTCACCGACGACCAGCCCCGGCAGCAACGCCCGCGCGTCCGCCGGCAGATCCTCCGTCGCCGCCCGCAGCCCAGCGCGCAACTCCCCCGCGAACCGCTGTGTCCCCGACGGCCCCGCCACGATCTCCGGCCCGTCCCGTCCGTCCACCCGCAGCACCGCCGCGATGTCGTCGCCGTCCTCGAACGGAGGCGCCGCCCGCGCCGCCACCCACAGCCGGGTCGACGGCAACAGCGCGAGCCACGGACCATCACGAGCCTGCCCAAGCTGTCCGTCCCCCTTCCCCGCGTCCGTGTCCGTGTCCGTGTCCGTGTCGACAATCACCAGCACCGGAGTCCGAGTCGCCGTCACCGTCCCGTCCGCCGTCCTCACCCGGCGCACCTCGGCGTCGACCAGCACAGCCGCCGGACTCGCCCGCTCCCCCGTGACCCGGGGCCGCGTACGCCGGGGATCCCCTGTCACCTCCAACTCCGCCGTCACCTGGGCGTACTGGCGTGCCGCCCCCGGTACCGGTCCACGGCGCAGGTCCGCCGTGTGCAGGGCCGCCGAGGTGGCGGCAGCGGCGACGCAGAGCAGCACCGTGGCGCCGGTGACGCGTCCCCATAGCGGTGTCCGACACCTCCGGCCCGCGTCCCCGGTGCCCGCGCCCCGGAACCGGCCCCGGAATCGTGACCTGGCTCCCCTGAGCACCCCGGGCGCGAGGAGCGCCTGTGCCCCCGTCACGCTCACCGCCACCACGATCACCGACCACTCGGGTGAGGCCCCGACGACCAGCGCTGCCGTGGCCCAGGCCGCCAGCGCGGGTCCCACGAGGCGCAGGTCGGCCGGACCCTCGCGCCGGAGCCGCGATGCCCCGGGCCGATTCCCCAGGCCGTCGCGCACAGTTGGCCGACGCGATTCCCCGGGCGGGTCGGCCCTCGCCCGCACCCCTTCCGGCGCACTCATGGCCTGACCAGATTCCGCAGGTCGGCGAAGCGACGGTCGCCGATGCCGTTGACCTCGCGCAACTCGTCCACCGAACGGAAACCCCCGTGCTCCATGCGGTAGTCGATGATGTGCTGTGCCAGGACGGGACCCACTCCGGGCAGGGTGTCGAGCTGCTGAGCGGTCGCCGAGTTGAGTGACACCGGTCCGGTGACGGCGCCCCCGACGCCCCCGCCCGCCATACCCGTCACACTCCCCGCACCCGCACCTGACGCGCCGGGCGGAGCGCCGACGACCACCTGCTCGCCGTCCACCAGGAGCCGCGCCTGGTTCACGCCGACCAGGTCCGTGCCCGGTCGTACCCCGCCCGCCGCTTCCAGGGCGTCGGCCACCCGTGACCCCGCGGGCAACCGCAGGAGCCCCGGCTCCCGCACCTTCCCGCCGACGTCCACCACGATCTGCGCCCCGGCACCGCCACCCGCGCCACCGCCCGCCGTCACACCGGGCACGGCACCCGCCTCGGCACCGGACCCCCCACCGGGCTCCGCACCCCCACCCTCACCGGTCACCCCACCCACGGAACCGGCCCCCGCGCCCGACTCCTCCTCCGAAGGCGCCGCCCGCACGATGTCCGGCGCGCGCACCGGCTGCGTACGCCCCGTCCAGAAGTGCTGCATGGCGAAGACGGTCGCGACGACCAGGATCACCCCGAGCGCCACCAGCCCGCGCCGCTCAAGACCGCACCGCGGCTGAAGCCACAGCGGCAGCCGGTCCCTGACGGCGAGCATCGCCCGCACCCGCCACGGGGGTTCGACCGGCCGCGACCGAGCCTCCGGAACGGGCTCGTCCCCGACCTCGCCTTGTGCAGCCCCATCCTGCGCGGCCCCACCCTGCGCGGCCCTGTCCCGCGCGGCCCCGTCGAGCAACGGCGGCGGATCCCCACCCACCGGCGCCCTCGGCGGATCAAGTCCCACCTCACCGCGCCCACGCGCCCACCCCCGCCCGGGTTCGGAGCCGGGTCCGCGTCCGGGTTCGGCGAAGAGCGCCTCGGCCCGCCGCCGCAGCGCGTCCCCCGCCACGGGCCGCCCCCTGCCGTACCCAAGGCCCCGGGCCCGGCGCCGGCGCCCGCGGACCCGGCTGTCCGAGCCAGGGTCCCGCCCCGGACCACTCGCCGCCCCGGCCCGCCGTGTCCCCTGCTGAGAAGAAGATCGAAGAGTCATGTCCTCGAAGGTAGGCACCATCCGCCCACCGCGATGATCTTGCTCAATTCCCGGGGATTACTCACCAGTTGTGGAAAACTCCGTCACCCGAACCGGTGACCACACCCCGCTACAGAGGTGCCCGCACCCCTACTGCTCCACCGTCACCAGGGCGAGTGCCCCACCCTCACCAGGGCGAGACAACCGCCCCCAGCAACCCGGGCCCGGTATGCGCCCCGATCACCGCCCCCACCTCGCTGACATGCAGTTCCGCCAGTCCGGGCACCCGCTCGCGGAGGCGGTCCGCGAGGGCCGACGCCCGTTCCGGCGCGGCGAGATGGTGCACGGCGATGTCGACGCGGCTCGTGCCGGCCCGTTCCGTGACGATCTCTTCGAGCCGGGCGATGGCCTTCGACGCCGTACGGACCTTCTCCAGGAATTCGATCCGGCCGCCGTCGAGCTGGAGCAGGGGTTTCACGGCGAGCGCGGAGCCGAGCAGCGCCTGCGCCGCGCCGATACGGCCTCCACGGCGCAGATAGTCGAGGGTGTCGACGTAGAAGTAGGCGGAGGTGCCCGCGGCGCGTTTCTCGGCGGCGGTGACGGCCTCGTCGACGGTGCCGCCCGCGTCCGCCGTCTCGGCGGCGGCCAGCGCGCAGAAGCCGAGGGCCATAACGACCATGCCGGTGTCCACGACGCGTACCGGCACGGATGCCTCCCGGGCGGCGAGCACGGCCGCGTCGTACGTACCGGAGAGCTCCGAGGAGAGGTGCAGCGAGACGATGCCCGTGGCGCCCTCGGCGGCGACCCGGCGATAGGTCTCGGCGAAGACCTCGGGGCTGGGTCGCGATGTGGTCACCGGGCGGCGCTTCTGGAGGGCCTGGGCGAGGGAGCGGGCCGAGATCTCGGTGCCCTCTTCCAGGGCCTGGTCGCCAAGGACCACGGTGAGGGGCACGGCGGTGATGCCATGGTGCTCCATCGTCCGCTGCGGCAAGTAGGCCGTGGAATCCGTGACGATAGCGACATGGCGGGACATGAGCTGGAGATTACCCGCAGCAACCCATGCGCGGCAGCCCGGCCCCTGGAGGCGGTCCGGACATCACCTTACGGGCAGACGAGCACGGCCCGCAGCCCACTCGGCGCTGTGCCCGCGCACCGGTCAAGTCGTGCTCTCGGGACGGGTCTTCTTCTGCCACGGGTAGGTGGGCTGCCGTACCGGAGGGGTGATCGCCGGGCGGGACGGCTGCTGGGCGTCGGGTGCCGGTGCGGACGCGCGCGGGTCCGGTGCCCGCCCGTCCGACGCGTGCGGGTCCGGCCAGGTCTGATGGGGCGTCGTGGCGTCGGCCGCCGGGGCGTCGGGCCACGCGCGCGCGGGTGTCGGCGGGGTTTGAGAGGGCGTCGCTCCTGGTGTCGCCCCGGGGTCCGCTCCGGGCGCCGGCTCCGTCGTCCAGTGCCGCAGTGCGCCCGCCTCCATGTCGATCTGGGCGCTCAGGGACTCCAGGTCGTCATCGGCGAACCGGCGGGCCCGGTCGCGCGCGGCCCAGCGCAGGGAGTCCGCGGCCTTCGTGATCTGCTCGGTGCGCTCACGCAGACCGGAGAGGCGCTGGGCGAGGCGGGTCCGGTCCGGTTCGGTCTCCAGGCGCTTCAGCTCGTGGTCCAGCTCATGGCCGTGGGAGCTGAGCCGGGCGAAGAGCGCGAGCGACTCCTTCAGGGACTCGTCGTCGGCCACGCCCGCGTGCAGCGCGTCCTGGGTGGCCCGCATCGAGGTGCGCAGCCGCAGTCTGAGCTGGGCCAGCTCACCGGTGGGGCCGGGCTGGGCGAAGGTCTTGGCCCGCAGGGTGGTGTCCTCGACCGTCCGCCGGGCCTGGCTGATGGTGCGGTCCACGCCCCGCTTGGCGGCGCCGACGACCTTGACCGTCGCATAGACGCCGAGCGCGACGAACAGAACGAAGAGCAGCGCCACGACGGCGATCACGGCTTGCATGACGCTCCTCCCAGGGTGTGCGACGACTCTTCCACCGTAAACGGAAAAGGCAGGCCGAGGGTTCCAACCGAACCCCCAACCTGCCCGTAGGGGACTACCCCGAATCCCGGATCCCCGTCATCCTTGCGCGGGCGCGATTCCTTACTCGGACGCGATTCCTTACGCGGGCACGATGTTCACCAGCTTCGGTGCCCGCACCACGACCTTGCGGATCCCGGCGCCGTCCAGCGCGGCCCGTACCTTCTCGTCGCCCAGCGCGATCTTCTCCAGCTCCTCGTCGGAGATCGACGGGGAGACCTCCAGGCGTGCCTTGACCTTGCCCTTGATCTGGACGACGCAGGTCACGGTCTCGTCGACGACATACGCGGGGTCGGCGACGGGGAAGTCCTGGTGGACGACGGAGTCGGTGTGGCCCAGCTTGCGCCACAGTTCCTCGGCGATGTGCGGGGCCAGCGGGGCGATCAGCAGGACCAGGGGTTCGGCGATCGCGCGCGGGACGGCGACGCCCGCCTTCGTCAGGTGGTTGTTCAGCTCGGTGACCTTGGCGATGGCGGTGTTGAAGCGCAGGCCCTCCAGGTCCTGGCGGACGCCGTCGACGGCCTTGTGCAGCGCGCGCAGCGTGGCCTCGGCGGGTTCGCCGTCGACCACGGTGACCTCGCCGGTCTCCTCGTCCACGACATTGCGCCACAGCCGCTGCAGCAGCCGGTACTGACCCACCACCGCGCGTGTGTCCCACGGCCGCGAGACGTCCAGGGGACCCATCGCCATCTCGTACAGACGCAGGGTGTCCGCTCCGTACTCGGCGCAGATCTCGTCCGGCGTGACGGCGTTCTTCAGGGACTTGCCCATCTTGCCCAGCAGCCGGGAGACCTGCTCGCCCGCGTAGTAGTAGGCGCCGTCGCGCTCCTCGACCTCGGCGGCCGGTACGGCGATGCCACGGCTGTCGCGGTAGACGTACGCCTGGATCATGCCCTGGTTGAACAGCTTGTGGAACGGCTCGGCCGAGGAGACGTGCCCCAGGTCGAACAGGACCTTCGACCAGAAGCGCGCGTACAGCAGGTGCAGCACGGCGTGCTCGGCGCCGCCGACGTACAGGTCGACGCCGCCGGTCGGCATCCCCGCGCGCGGGCCCATCCAGTACCGCTCGATGTCGGGGTCGACCAGCTTCTCGCTGTTGTGCGGGTCCAGGTAGCGCAGCTCGTACCAGCAGGAACCCGCCCAGTTGGGCATGGTGTTGGTCTCGCGCCGGTACGCGCGCGGGCCGCGTCCGTCCCCCAGGTCCAGGGTGACGTTCACCCACTCCTCGTTCCGGGACAGCGGGGTCTCCGGCTGGGTGTCGGCGTCGTCCGGGTCGAAGGTGCGCGGCGAGTAGTCGTCCACCTCCGGCAGTTCCAGGGGCAGCATCGCGTCGGGCAGCGCGTGGGCGGTGCCGTCCTCGTCGTAGACGATCGGGAAGGGCTCGCCCCAGTAGCGCTGGCGGCTGAACAGCCAGTCGCGCAGGCGGAAGTTGACGGTGCCCCGGCCGATGCCCTTGCGCTCCAGCCACTCCGTGATGCGGGCCTTGGCGTCGACCACGCCCAGGCCGTCCAGGGTGATGTCGTCGCTCGCGGAGTTGACGATGTTCGCGTCGTAGGAGGAGAACGCGTCGTCCCAGGTGGACGGGTCGGTGCCACGGTCGTCGCTTGGCTCGACGACACAGCGCATCGGCAGTTCGAAGGCGCGCGCGAAAGCGAAGTCGCGGGTGTCGTGCGCGGGGACGGCCATGATGGCGCCGGTGCCGTAGCCCATCAGGACGTAGTCGGCGATGAAGACGGGGACCGGGTCGCCGCTGACGGGGTTGGTCGCGTACGCGCCGGTGAAGACGCCGGTCTTGTCCTTGGCCTCGGCCTGGCGCTCGACGTCGGACTTGGCGGCGGCCTGCTTGCGGTAGGCGGCGACGGCGTCGATGGGGGTGGCGTGACCGCCCGTCCACACGTCGTGGGTGCCCTCGGGCCAGGCGGCCGGCACGATCCGGTCGACCAGGTCGTGTTCGGGCGCCAGCACCATGTAGGTGGCGCCGAACAGGGTGTCCTGGCGGGTCGTGAAGACGGTGACGGCCTCGGAGCCGCTGACGGGAAAATCGACCCGCGCGCCCTCGGATCGGCCGATCCAGTTGCGCTGCTGCATCTTGATGGCCTCGGGCCAGTCCAGCGCGTCCAGGTCGGTCAGCAGCCGGTCGGCATAGGCGGTGATGCGCATGTTCCACTGGCGCAGCTTGGCCTTGAAGACGGGGAAGTTGCCGCGCTCGGAGCGGCCGTCGGCGGTGACCTCCTCGTTGGCCAGGACGGTGCCCAGTCCTGGGCACCAGTTGACGGGTGCGTCGGAGGCGTAGGCCAGCCGGAACTCGCTCAGTACGTCGGCGCGTTCGGTGGCGGACAGTGCGTGCCACGCGCGCGAGGAGCCTGGTACGGCGCGTTCGCCGCTCTCGAACTGGGCGATCAACTGGTCGATGGGGCGGGCCTTGTCGGCCTCCTCGTCGTACCAGGAGTTGAAGATGCGCAGGAAGATCCACTGGGTCCAGCGGTAGTACTCCGGGTCGATCGTCGCGATCGAGCGGCGCTGGTCGTGTCCCAGGCCCAGTCGGCGCAGTTGCCGCTTCATGTTGTCCATGGCGGCCTCGGTGGACAGGCGCGGGTGCGTGCCGGTGGCGACGGCGTGCTGTTCCGCGGGCAGGCCGAACGCGTCGAAGCCCAGCGTGTGCAGGACGTTGTGGCCGGTCATGCGCTGATGACGGGCGAAGACGTCGGTGGCGATGTAGCCCAGCGGGTGGCCGACGTGCAGTCCCGCACCGGACGGGTACGGGAACATGTCCATGATGAACTTCTTGGGGCGGGCCACGACGGCCGGGTCACCGGCCAGGTCACCGGTCGGGTTGGGCGCCTCATAGGTGCCGTCGGCGTCCCAGAAGTCCTGCCAGCGTGCCTCGATGTCGGCCGCCATGGCGGCCGTGTAGCGGTGCGGCGCTGCCGCCTCGGCAGCGGAATTCGTCTCGCTCATGATCCCTAAAGCTCCATCGATCGTCATCTGCCGGCGGTCCGGGTCCTGGGGGGAGCCCGTTCGGAAATGAAAAAACCCCTCGCACAGGAGGGGGCGCCGCGCCGATTCCGACCGGATCTCTCATCCGTCGGGACTGATCAGCGCGGCCCGCTAAGCAGAAGGCGTACGGCACGCATGGCGTCAGGGTACCGCAGGGCCCGTACGGGTCGCGACGCAGTTGGGGACGACCCTGTACGGCCCGTAACGGTCGCGAACGCGCGCGAACGCGCGCGGGGGCGACGGCGGAGACAAAGGCGGGGACGACGGGCGAGGACGCGCTTCGAACGGCCTCGACCCATTTGTGAACGATTGGTGGCGACAGTGTGAGCAGTCACACACAACAAGCGTTGGCCAATGATTACCCCCGCGTACCCACCCCTATCGGGGCAACGCCAAGATCATGTCGCCCTTTGATAACAACGCAATAACTGAAAGCCCGTACCCCTCAGTATGGAGCGACCTAGAGTGCCGCCGCGGGACCACTTTGCCGCGTCACTCGGAGTCGCCCCATGAACCCTCGTCGCACAGACCGTCCGTACAGCGCCCCGAGCCCCTGGGCCCGGGGAGGTATGGCGGCCGGCGTCATGTTGCTCATACCCGTGATCGTCCTCATCGGAGGTGATGGTTTCCGCGACTTCCTGAACTTCGGCGCGGGAGTCCTGTCACTGGTCTCGCTCACCTGCTCGGTGATCTGGGGTCTCGTCGCCTCGGACCGGCTGTTCCTGAGTACCCGGCAGCGTCTGATCGGGCAGGCCATCCACCGCTCGACCGCGGTCGCCTCGATCGCCTTCCTCTTTCTGCACATCACCGTCAAGATCGCCCTCGACCACACCACGGTGCTGGCCGCCCTGATCCCCTTCAGCCTCGGTGTGAGCGGCACGGCGGGCCTGATCGGCTTCGGGTCCCTGGCCGCGCTACTCATGGTGACGACCGGGCTGACGGGCGCCCTGCGCAGCGCGTTCGCCTCGCCCGCGCCGGTCGCGGCCCGCTGGCGTGCGGTGCACACGCTGGCGTACCCCGCGTGGTGCTCGGCCCTGGTGCACGGGCTGTTCGCCGGGCGCCCCGCCAACGGGTGGGTCGTGACGATGTACTCCCTGTGCCTGCTGGCCGTCATCGGTGCCATCGCCCTGCGCGCGGCCCCCCTCCCGGTGAAGCGGAAGGTCGCCGCCCGCATCCTGGCGGTGCTCCAGCCCGGCGGACGCCCCGGCGACCGTGACCGCCCGCCGCGCCGGGACACCGCCGAGATGCCCCTGCCGGGCGTGGGTGTCCCCGCGCGCGGGGACACCGCGTCGATGCCGTCCATGCCCGCCCGGCCGCCGCGCGACGAGCGCGGCGGGCGTGAGCAGCCGGTGCCGCGGATGCCCGCGCCGAGCCCGCCCCTGTACGAGGCGCCGCGCCGGCCCTCCGCCCCGTCCGGCCAGACCGGCGCGAGCCTCGGCATGGCGGCGGCCTACCGCGCGGTGTCGATGCCCCCGCCCCCTTACCCCGAGGAGTTGCCGGGGACCTTCCCCGACGACTTCCGCGCCGCACAGAGCTCGTACGCGCCCGCACAGCCGCCCCCGGACGTCCAGCCCACCGAAGTCCTCCCGCGCGCCGACGAGGGCCTCACAGGGCGCTGGCCGGCCCCTTCTCCGCCGCCCCCGGCCGAGGCTCCCCCGTCGTCGTACGACCCGGCCGACGAGACCCCCTACGCGGGCACCCAGGGCTACGGCACCCAGGCCCCCGGCACGCAGAACTACGGCGCCCAGACCTACGGCACGCAGGCGTACGGCACCCCGGCGTACGGCGCTGGCGACTACGGCACGCCCGGCTACGACCCGTCCGCGTATCCGGCCCCCGACTTTCCCGCACGACCCGACCGCCCCGACGATCCCGCCACCGAGCCGCTGCCGGGCCCTTTCCAGGCACCCAGCTCCGGTGAGCCCTGGAACGCTCCCACCGGAGGATTCAAGTGAACGGCGCACTGCCCGACGTCCCCGAGGTCCGTGTGGTCGGCCTCCCTCAGTTGACGTCGGGTTTCGATCTCGTGGAGCGGCTCGACCTGGGCATGCATCTCAAGGTCCACGGACCGCTCGAACCCATCGGCGGTGAGCAGTTGGCGGCGCTCGCCGAGCGGATATCCCTGAAGGGGCGCGGCGGCGCGGGTTTCCCGTTCGCCAAGAAGCTGCGGTCGGTGGCCGACTCGGCGATCCGCAGGGGCGTGCGCCCGGTGGTCGTCGTCAACGGCAGCGAGGACGAGCCGGCCTGCCGCAAGGACACCGTCCTGATCAACCGCGCGCCCCATCTCATCCTGGACGGCGCCCTGCTGGCCGCCGAGGCGCTGGGCGCGCGCACCCTCGTGATCGGTGTGACGCGTGACTCGACGGAGCGCTCGATGCAGCAGGCGCTCACCGAGCGCGGGCTGTCCAACCGGCGCGGATCGGCCCTCCGCGCGCGCGTGCAGCGCAATCCGGTGCGCATGGTCACCGGCGAGTCGTCGGCGCTGATCCGCTCCGCCGACGGCGGTCCCCCACTGCCGCCCGGCCGCAAGGTGCGGGCGTCGGACTCGGGCGTGGGCGGTGCGCCGACCCTGCTCTCCAACGCGGAGACCTTCGCCCAACTGGCCATCGCCGCCCGCATCGGCGCCGACCGCTACCGCAACACCGGGCTCCAGGACGAGCCGGGCACCGTCATGCTCACCGTCTCCGGTGCCGTCGCGCGGCCCATGGTCCTGGAGGTCCCCTCGGGCGTTCCGCTGCGATACGTACTCCAGCTCGCCGGCGCGCCGCCGCTGCCGCAGGGGGTACTGACGGGTGGCTACCACGGCAAGTGGATGGACGCGACGGCCGCGCACGACGCCGTCGTCTCGCGCGCGTCGTTGGACGCGGCGGGCGGGGCGCTCGGCGCGGGCGCGATCCTGCCCATCGGGCAGGACACCTGCCCCCTCGGTGAGGCGCTGCTCGTGGCGCAGTGGCTGGCCGCCGAGAGCGCCGGACAGTGCGGCCCCTGCTATCTCGGACTGCCCGCCGCCGCGCGCGGCCTGGAGGACATCCTGAACGGCGGTGGACCGGCCGCCCTGGAGGCGCTGCGGCAGATCACGCAGTCGGTGAAGCGGCGCGGCGCGTGCAAGCACCCGGACGGTTCGGCGGCCTTCATCGAATCGACCGTGTCGGCGTTCACGGACGACCTCGCCGCGCACGTCCTGGGCAACGGCTGCGGCCGTCCCGTACAGGGAGTGCTGCCGCTCCAGGACGAGGCGGCGCCGACGGCCGCCGCAGGGGGCGGGGACGCCGGGCCGAGCGGTCAGCGGCTCGCGGTCGACTGGACGCTGTGCCAGGGGCACGGGCTGTGCGCGGACATCGTCCCGGAGCTGATCCAGCTCGGTCCGGACGGGTACCCGTCCGTCGCGGAGACGTCGGTACCCAGGTACTCGCAGGCACGCGCCGTGCGCGCGGTACGGCGGTGTCCCGCTCTCGCGCTGCGCCTGGAGGAGGACCCCTCGAAGCCCGCCGCGCGGACGTCGCTGCCCGTGTTGCCGCCCGGCCGTGGCCGCAGGGCGCTCGGCAGCGGACGGGACTGAGCGGCGGCACAGGTACCCGACAGGGCACAAAGGCGCGCACGAAAAGAGGGCCACCCGGACGGGTGGCCCTCTCAACCGCTGTGGAGCTAAGGAGAATTGAACTCCTGACCTCCTGCATGCCATGCAGGCGCTCTACCAACTGAGCTATAGCCCCTTGTGTTGCGATTCCGCCCGGTTGCCGCGGCGGCGACGCCAACAGTACACGGTTGGCCGGGGGCGCCGCCAAATCGTTTCCGGTCTGTGGCGATTCGGGCGGTACTGTCAGCGTTCGTGACTCTGTTCGCCCTCCCCCGTGTCCGCCCGCGCGTGGCCCTCGCCGTGGTCGCCTGTCTGCTCTCCTTCACGGCCTTCTGGTACGCCCAGCGCGCGGCGGACGTATCGATGATCGACGTGATGGTCTACCGCGCGGAGGGTGCGACCGTCCGGGCGGGCGGCGATCTGTACGCGCTGCGGGCCACGCCGGTCGGGCTGCCCGCGACCTATCCGCCGTTCGCCGCGCTGTTGTTCACGCCCTTGACGCTGGTGAGCACGTCGACCATGCGGACGCTCGCGACCGTGGGAAACCTCGTCCTCGTCGTCGTCCTGGCGCGCTACTCGCTGCTGCTCGTCGGCCACGCGCGCGTGGCGACCGTGTGGTGGGTCGCGGCGGTGGCCGTCTGGAGCGAGCCGGTGTGGGGGACGCTGCGCTACGGGCAGGTCAACCTGCTGCTCGCGGTCCTGGTGCTGTGGGACCTGACCCGCCGCTGGAGGCACCCTCTCGCGGGCGTGGGCATCGGCATCGCGGCGGCGATCAAGCTGACCCCGGGCCTGTTCATCGCGTTCCTGCTGCTCACCGGTGTCGCAGCGGCCGTACGGCAGGGCGGGGGCGTACGGGCGGCGCTCCGCGGCGCCGCCGGGGTCTGGCTGCGCCCCGCGTGCGTGGCCGTCGCCACCTTCGCCGGCGCGAGCCTGCTGACGGCCGCTGTCCTGCCGTACGACTCACGGCGTTTCTGGACCGAGGTGATCTTCGATACGAGCCGGGCCGGGCACGCCGAGGAGACCGCGAACCAGTCGCTGCGCGGGGTCCTCGCCCGGCTGCTGCACAGCGGGAACCCGGGTACCGGGTGGTTGCTCGTGGCGGCCGTGGTCGGGGCGGCGGGGCTGGCGGTGGCGGTGGCGTCCGCGCTGCGCGGGGAGCGCGCCTGGGCGGCCGTCGCCTGCGGTACGACGGCCCTGCTGGTCAGCCCGGTGTCGTGGTCGCACCACTGGGTGTGGTGCGTGCCGATGGTGGTGCTGCTCGCGCGTGAGGCACGCCGGAGGGGCGGAGCGGCCCACTGGGCGGCCGTGTGGGTCTCGGCCGCGGTCTTCTACTCGTTCGCCCTGTGGTGGGTGCCGCACGGCCCCCTCCGCCCGGAACTGCACCAAAGCGCACCCCAGTTCACACTGTCGGCGCTGTACGCGCTGACCGGGTGCGCCTTTCTGGTGGTCGCCGGGTTCCGCGTCCTCAGGGGTACGCCACGGCTCGGCGACGCACCGCCTTCGCGGCTCCCTCAGGCGGTGGCGAACGAGTAGAAACGCTTCAGCGTGCAGTGCTCGTCGAGCAGCCGCCCGTAGATCGGCTCGCCCTCCAGCTCGCGGTACGTCTCGATGGGGTCGCCTTTTATGATCAGCGCTCGCGCGCACTCCTCGCACCAGTACTGGTAGTCCGGATTCACCGGTTCCATGTCGCGGACGATCGGCGTACCGCCGCCGCACCAGTCGCACTTTCGCCTGTGTGCACCCATCGATCAGCTCCAGCTGTGGCCGCAGGCCGTGCACACGTAGGAGATCCCACCGTTGTCGCCGAGCACTTGGGCGACATGGGCGGAACCGCAGGACGGGCAGGTGATGAGGGTCCGGGACGGGGATCCTGGAGGAGCGGCTTCCGTGCGTGGCTCCGCCACGCCGAGGGGGTGGTCGTGCCCCTCGTGGATGCTCGCAGGCATCACTGCTCCCTCCCGTCGGGCCGCGCCCCCTTCCGGCCGTCCGATTCTGCCACGGTCGGACCACCACGGTCAGCGACGCATGCGTACCAGTCCGGACACGGCACCCAGCACACCCGCCGCGGCCAGCGCGTAGGCGCACACCAGGAGCGCGTCTCCTGATGTATACGCCCCCGGAGCCCCAACTTCCTCAAGCCGGTTCAGAAAAAGTGTTCCGAAGACCGCGACACCGCTCACCTGACCGAGCTGGGTGACCGTTGTCAACAGTCCGCCCGCGTCCGCCGCGTCCTCGGGACGTACCGTCGCCAATGCCCGCGTCAAGGTGGGGCTGAAACCCAGAGCGAGCCCCACACCCACGCCGGCGTACGCCACGAACACCCACACACCGCCGTTGCCGTCGTCCCGCAACAGCAGCCCGACGGCGAGGGAGGCGACGGCCGCGAGCGCGAACCCGGCGGGGACCAGGGCCGGTTGCCACCGTGCGGGCCAGCGGCGCCAGGTCAGTCCCACGGCCCCGAACACGAGCGCCGTCGGCACGAACGTGAGCCCCGCGCGCAGGGCGCTGTATCCGAGGGCGCCCTGGAAGTGCAGGGTGAGCGCGAACAGGAAGCCGCTGTTGATCGCCATCACGGTCAGGATCCGGAACACCGCGAGGCCCATCCCGGGGTGCCGCAGGACGCGCGGGGCGATGAGCGGGGTCCCGCCGCGCCGGGCGAGCCGGGACTCGTAACCGCGGAACAGCGCCAGGAGCACCGCCGACCCGGCCAGTGACAGCCAGGACCACAGGGGCCAGTCGTACTCCTGGCCGAGTACCAGCGGGACCGTGAAGAGCGAGACGGCGCCACCGAGGAGGATCAGACCGGGCAGGTCGAGGCCGCGCGTGCGCCCGCGCGCGTGGCTGTCGTCGCGGGGCAGGACTTTCCGCCCGACGGCGAGCAGGACCAGGCCCACGGGCACGTTCACCAGGAACACCGGCCGCCAGCCGGTGCCGAACAGATCGGCGCTGACCAGGAGACCGCCGAGCACCTGCCCCGCGGCGGCGCCGGTGGACAGCACCGCCGCGTACACGCCCAGCGCGCGGGCCCGGGACTCGCCGG
This sequence comes from Streptomyces sp. NPDC058001, assembly GCF_042886315.1. Taxonomy (NCBI): domain Bacteria; kingdom Bacillati; phylum Actinomycetota; class Actinomycetes; order Kitasatosporales; family Streptomycetaceae; genus Streptomyces; species Streptomyces sp. NPDC058001. The sequence continues at coordinate 479,333 of NZ_JBHVQT010000002.1, read as the reverse complement.
TGAAGGTCCGCTGGATGAGGCCGAGCACCTGCGGGATCATCAGGGCCGAGCCGGCGCCCTGGACGAGCCGGAAGGCGATCAACTCGCCGGTGCCACCGGCGAGTCCGCACGCCAGCGACGCGAGCGTGAACACCGCGAGCCCCACGAGGTACAGCCGCCGGTGTCCGTACCGGTCGCCGAGGCGCGCCCCGGTGATCAGCAGCACGGCGTACGTGATGGTGTAGCCCGCGATGACGAGCTGCAACGCGGCGCCCGACGCGTGGAGTTCGGCCCGCAGGGTGGGCGCCGCGACATTCACGATGAACACGTCGAGCAGCGCCATGAACTGGGCGGCGAGCACGACCGCGAGCAGCCGTCCGGGCCGGATGCCGGGCCGACTGTCCGGCCGATTGTCAGTGCCAGGGGTTCTACTGGATGCGGGAGGTGATCCCGCCGGGGTGGCTGTCGTCATGGCACCGAGCGTGGGGGCGTTCGGGTACGGGTAACGAGAGCCGGTCGATGCTGGTACCGACAGCACCCGTCAAGGAACGGGACACGGGACGGAAGAGAACCGAGCATGGGGGATGTGACGACTTTGGCCACGACACAGTGCCGCAGGCCGGAGCTGGCCGCCTTCCTGCGCGGGCGCAGGGCACGGGTGACACCCGAGGACGTGGGCATGCCGCCGGGCCCGCGCCGCCGCACTCCCGGGCTGCGCCGCGAGGAGGTCGCGCAGCTCTCGGGCGTCGGCGTGACCTGGTACACCTGGTTGGAACAGGGCCGCCCGATCAACGCGTCGCCGCAGGTCCTGGACGCCGTGGCGCGCACCCTGCGGCTGGATCCGCCGGAGCGTGAGCATCTCTGCCACCTGGCGAAGGTGCCGTTCGAGCCGGACCGCGAGGTGGGCGCGCGGACGGCCGGGCCGGAGATCCAGGGCATCATCGACGCGCTGGACCCGCATCCGGCGGTCGTGTACAGCGCGCGGTACGACATCCTCGCCACCAACGCCGCCTATCGCGACCTGTTCTTCGTGCCGCGGACCCTGGAAATCGGGATACCCAACGCGCTGTGGATGCTGTTCCTGGTGCCCGAGGCGGACTGCCCGCTGGTGTTCCGTGACGCGGAGCTGCCGGTGATGGTGGCGACGCTGCGGTCGGCGTACGGGCGGCATGTGGGCGAGCCCGAGTGGGAGACGTTCGTGCGGAAGCTGTCGGCGGCCAGTCCGTTCTTCGCACGGCTGTGGGAGAGCGGTGCCGTGGTGCCGCCCGGCCCGCGTGTGAAGACGTTCCGGCACGCGACGGTGGGCGAGCTGCGGATGACCTCGGTGTCCCTGTCGATCAACGGCATGCCGGAGTGCCGGATCGTGGCGTACACCCCGGACGACGAGGAGAGCGGGCAGCGGGCGGCGGTCCTGCGGGAAGCACGAAATCCCGCCGCCTCGTGAAGCACGAAATCCCGCGGCCCTGTGACGCACGAAATCCCGCCCCTGAGAGGGACGGGATCGGTGACCAGAATCTGGATCTGGTGGGTGGTACTTGAGTGGAGCTAAGGAGAATTGAACTCCTGACCTCCTGCATGCCATGCAGGCGCTCTACCAACTGAGCTATAGCCCCGTGTGTTCCTTCTGTTCCTCCCGCTGGGCGGGCGAACAAGAAGAACTTTAGCCTGCGTGGCGCCGGAAAGTGAAATCCGTCCGGGGCGGACTCAAGCGCCGTTCAAGCATCCCTGGACGGCGGCTCAGTCGTCGTCGCCGAGCACCGGCTCCGGCAGCGTGCCGGCGTTGTGCTCCAGGAGCCGCCAGCCCCGCGCGCCCCGCCCGAGCACCGACCAGCAGCAGTTGGAGAGGCCGCCGAGGCTCTCCCAGTGCTGGGCTTCGAGGCCGAGGAGCCGTCCGATGGTGGTGCGGATGGCGCCGCCGTGGCTGACGACGACGAGGGTGCCGTCCTCGGGCAGCTTGTCGGCATGGTTGAGGACCACGGGCGCGGCCCGGTCGGCGACCTCGGTCTCCAGTTCGCCGCCACCGCGCCGCACGGCTTCGCCGCGCTTCCACGCGGCGTACTGCTCGCCGTACCGCTCGATGATCTCCTCGTGCGTGAGGCCCTGCCAGACACCGGCGTAGGTCTCGCGCAGGCCCTGGTCGTGCGTCACGTCGAGGCCGGTGATCGCGGAGAGTTCGGCGGCTGTCGACGCGGCCCGTTCGAGGTCGGAGGCGATGATCGCGTCGGGCCGCAGCGAGGCGAGCAGCCGGGCGGCGCGGCGGGCCTGGCCGAGGCCGGTCTCGGTCAGCGGGATGTCCGTGGAGCCCTGGAAGCGGCGCTCCACGTTCCACGCGGTCTGGCCGTGCCGCCACAGGATGACGCGGCGGCCCTTGCCGGACCGCTGCGCGGGCGTGGAAGCCGCCTGCACAGCGGTACCGGCGCCGGCCTGAGGCCGGTCAGGGGCGCTGCTCAACGCAGCTCACCACCCAGTTCCCGCATCTCCAGGGCCTCGTCGGCGGCCTGTTCGCGCCGGACGTGCTCCGCGCCCTTGCCGCGGGTCGCCTTCGCGTCGGCGGGCAGGTCCAGCTCGGGGCAGTCCTTCCAGAGGCGCTCCAGCGCGTAGAAGACCCGCTCCTCGGTGTGCTGGACGTGGACCACGATGTCGACGTAGTCCAGGAGCACCCAGCGGGCCTCGCGGTCGCCCTCGCGGCGGACGGGCTTGACCCCCAGCTCCTTGTTCAGCCGCTCCTCGATCTCGTCGACGATGGACTTGACCTGACGGTCGTTGGGCGCGGAGGCCAGCAGGAAGGCGTCCGTGATCGACAGGACGTCGCTGACGTCGTAGGCGATGATGTCGTGCGCGAGCTTGTCGGCCGCCGCCTGGGCGGCGGTGCTGATCAGCTCAAGAGAGCGGTCCGTGGCGGTCACTACGCGGCTTTCGTTCGGCGGGCAGTACGCCCCAAGGGTCTCACGGACCGCTGACGTCAACCGAACGATTACACCCCGCCACGGATCCGCTGCCGCTCGACTGCTCCGACCCGCTCCAGCCCGGCCCGGTCGGCTCCGACCCGTCCCGCCCCGGCTACTCTGGCTTGAAGTCCTGGCCGAGTACCACCGAGACGTCGGCGTTGGCCGCCGGCTCGCCCTTCTTGACCGCCGATGTCGGCAGACCGAGCGTCTTGGCGACCTCGACGGCGTCCTGCTTGCGCGCCGTGTCCCCGTACGTGACCTGGGTCGCCGTCTGCGCGGACGTCCCGGTACCCGCGTCGACGAATGTGTAGCCGCCGTTGACCAGGATGATCCGCGCGGACTCGGTGGCGCTCTTGCCGCCGGTGGCATTGCGGATGCCGACACGTACGGCCGCGCCCTTCTCGGGACTTTTAACGGTACCGCCGAGCACGTCCTTGACGACACTGGCGGTGGCCTGCGCGGTCAGGATGCCGTCCGCCTGTACCGGCAGGAGTGCGGTCTTGTAGTCGCCGCCCTTGGCTCGGTCGGCGAGCTTGGCCAGGAAGGCGCCGAGGTCCTTCTCCTTGAGCGACGGGTCGAGGATCTGCGCCAGCGACTGGACCGTGGTGGTCGCGGCGCCCGCGTCGGACGACAGCTTGCGCAGAACGCCCTGCATGACCTGTCCGAAGCGGGTGAGCTGGGCGTTCTCCGACTCGTCGGGCGCGCGGTAGGTGGCGTACGCGACGGCCATCGGGCCGCTGAGGGTCTGCTGCTCGCCCTTCTTCACCAGCGGCGCTTCGCCCTTCTTGGCCTTGTCGGCGGGCACGTCGGTGTCGGTGTCGATGTCGATGTTGCCGACGAGTTCGACGAGGTTGTTCAGATACGGGGTGTCGAGCCGCCAGGTGCCCTCGATGTCGGTGCCGAGGAGGGTGTCGATCGAGTCCCGGGTGCCGGTCGAGCCGTCGTCGTCCACGGACTTGCCGAGCGTCGTCGCGGTGCCGTTGTCGTCGGTGACGGCGAGCGCGTTGGGCAACAGGACCGTACTGCCCTGTTTGGTGGTCGTGTTGTTGACCAGGAGGGCCGTGGAGGTGCCCTTCTTCTTGGTGTTGTGCAGATGGACGACGATCACGTCACGGTTCTGCGGGCCGGTGGCGTCGGTGGTGCCGGCCTTGTTGTCCGAGGAGACACCGGGCAGCTTGTCCGCGTACCAGAGGTAGCCGACACCGCCGACTGCGACCAGCGCAAGGACCACGACCAGGGCGACTATCCGGCTGCGGGCGCGGCGCTTGGCCTCCTCGCGGCGCTCGGTCCGGTTCTCGGTGAACTGGAGCCAGTCGATGACGTCTTCGGAGTCGCCGTCGGGCTCCTCGACGAAGGCGAACTGTTCGGTGCGGTAGTCGCGGGGCTCCCCGGGACCGGCGTCGGGCTCGGGCCCGAGGTCGGGCCCGCGCCCGGGATCCGTCCGGTACTCGGACTCGTGCGGAGCGTTCTGCTGCGGGATGTACGCGGTCTGCTCGGCGACCCGCGGCTGCTGCCCGGTCCCGGCGGCCTGACCGTAGGGGTCGTACGCGGGCATGGTCCCGGTGCCGGGCCCCTCCTGACCGCCCTGCCCCTGACCGTGCCCCTGTCCCTGCCCCTGCCCCTGCCCCTGCCCGTACGGGTCGTACGTCCCGTAGCCGTCGTACGGAGGCACCACGGGCTGCTGTCCCGTGCCGTACGGGTCGTATCCGTAGCCCTGCTGGTTCCCGTACCCCCCGTACTCCGGCTGTTGGGGTGGCTGTTGGGCCTGGGGCGGTGGCACCTGGCGGTACACGGGCTGTCCGAACTCGTCGTAGCCGACAAGCTCGTACTGGTCGCCCGTATATCCGTCGTATCGATCGTTCACAGGTGCCCCTCTCGGCTCACTCGCCGCGGTACAGCTCGCGCTTGTCGATGTAGCGGACCACGCCGTCCGGCACCAGATACCAGACCGGTGCGCCGGCCGCGACCCTCGCACGGCAATCTGTGGAGGAGATGGCCAGCGCGGGAACCTCGACGAAGGAGACACCCCCCGCGGGCAGTCCCGGGTCGGTCAGGGTGTGTCCGGGTCGGGTGACCCCGATGAAGTGCGCAAGGGAGAACAGCTCTTCGGTGTAACGCCAGGTCAGGATCTGGCCGAGGGCGTCGGCGCCCGTGATGAAGAAGAGGTCCGTGTCCGGGTTCATCGCGCGTAGCTCGCGCAGCGTGTCCGTCGTGTACGTCGGTCCGCCGCGGTCGAGGTCGATACGGCTGACCGAGAACTGCGGGTTCTCGGCGGTCGCGATGACCGTCATCAGATAGCGGTCCTCGGCCGGGGAGACCTGGACCTCGCTCTTCTGCCAGGGCTGCCCGGTCGGGACGAAGACGACCTGGTCCAGGTGGAACTGCGCGGCGACCTCACTGGCCGCCACGAGGTGCCCGTGGTGGATCGGGTCGAACGTTCCGCCCATGACGCCGAGGCGGCGTTTGCCCGTGCTCGCGGGACCTATGGCCGGGCCGGTAGGCATGTCCTGCTCTCCCATGCGTGCAGACCCTACCGGCCCGTTCGGCGGGGTTTCAGCGGTCCCGGTTGAAGCGGGTGGTCACCCACAGGAGCAACAGCAGCGCCACGAGGGCGCCGCCGCCGGTGAGGTACGGGCTGAGGCTGTCGTGGTTGCCGCCCTTCTCGCCCTCGGCGGCGAGGCTGACCAGCTGGGCTGCGGTGCTGTGGAGGCTCATCTTCGGCAGGACCTATCCGGAGGTGGGATGGGGCAACTACGGGCAACTACGGGTCATCGTATGCGGGGCCCTGGCGGGCGGCTCGGTACGGGGGTGCCCGAGGACGATTACTTGTTGCCGTAACCCCTCAGCAGGAACCACGCCACCAGTCCGATACCCACCACCGAGACCAGCAGGACCACCCGGAGCAGGTTGCCCGGCCCCTGGTCCGCCGCCTTCGCCGATTCCGTGATCCACGCGGACGCGGTGAACTGCTCCATCACCCTCGACTCCTTCCGTGTGCTGCCCTGTCACGGTATCTCCGCCTAGTCTGGACTCGACTTCGGGGGCGGCCGGCCCGGCCGGACGACAACGCAGACATGGGGGCGTCATGACCGACGACAGCAACGGCAACGGCACCGAACAGCCCGAGCCGCAGGACAACGGGCCGCAGGACACCGAGTCGCGGGACTCCGCGCCGAGCAGGCAGCGCCGGCGCTTCCCGGGGATCTCGTCCCGGACCTACGAACACCCGGCCGACCGTTCGGCGCTCGTGGCGCTGCGCAAGCTCACCGGCTTCGACACCGTCTTCAAGGCGCTCAGCGCGCTACTGCCGGAGCGGAGTCTGCGGCTGCTGTTCCTGTCGGACTCGGTACGGGTCTCGGACGCGCAGTTCACGCATCTCAACGACATGTTGAAGGACGCGTGTCAGATCCTGGACCTGGAGAAGGTCCCGCCGATGTACGTCAACCAGGACCCGCACCCGAACGCGATGTGCATCGGTCTGGACGAGCCGATCATCGTGGTGACGACGGGTCTGGTGGAGCTGCTCGACGAGGAGGAGATGCGGGCGGTCGTCGGGCACGAGGTGGGGCACGCCCTGTCCGGGCACGCGGTGTACCGGACGATACTGCTGTTCCTCACCAACCTGGCGCTGCGGGTGGCGTGGATCCCGCTCGGCAATGTCGCGATCATGGCGATCGTGACGGCGCTGCGCGAGTGGTTCCGCAAGTCGGAGCTGTCGGCGGACCGTGCGGGGCTGTTGGTGGGCCAGGACCTCCAGGCGTCGATGCGGGGCCTGATGAAGATCGCGGGCGGGAACCATCTGCACGAGATGAACGTGGACGCGTTCCTCGCGCAGGCCGACGAGTACGAGGCGGGCGGTGATCTGCGGGACTCCGTACTGAAGATCCTGAATGTGCTGCCGCGTACGCATCCGTTCACCACCGTGCGGGCCGCCGAGCTGAAGAAGTGGGCCGCGACCCGTGACTTCCAGCGGATCATGGACGGTCACTACCCGCGCCGCGACCAGGACAAGGACACCTCGGTCACGGACTCGTTCCGGCAGTCGGCGTCGGCCTACGCGAGTGACGTCCGTACCTCGAAGGACCCGCTGATGAAGCTGGTCACGGACATCGCGGGCGGCGCCGGGGACCTCGGCGGCCGGGTGCGCAGCAAGTTCGGCAACTTCGGAGGCTCGGGTTCCGGCGGCAGCGACAGCGGGAGCGGCGGCAGCGACGGCGGCAAGGGCGCCAACGGGAGTGATGGGACTAACGGGACGGGGGAAGGCTCGGCTGAGCGCTAGCGGCCAGCGTCCCGCACAGATTTGTCGCGCTCCCGGTCGCGTACGGATCCGTGCCGGCCGGGCCGCCCGCCTTGGCGGACTGCCCGGCGAGCAGCGGGTGCAGCCGGTCGACGGAGTCGGTGGAGCAGGCGAGCGGCCCGGCCTGGACATAGGAGCTGACCATCTCGGCCTGGTGCATCCGCAGGTCGTCGCGGTCGAACCGGAACAGCAGCTCGCGGCGGACGGTGAACAGGGACGCCTTCGCCGAGGGATCGCTGCCGGTGGGGCGCAGCGCGTAGACGAAGGTGTGGTCCGAGGTCACCTCCAGGGTGTCCGCGTTCGTCTCGGTGACGCGCAGGGTGCCCTCGACGCGGATCTTGGTGTCGGCGAGCACGGCCTGTGACGGGTCGAAGCGGACCAGCCAGCCGGTGGGGGCGTGCCGTCCGTCGGAGGCGGGCCGGGTGAAGCTCTGGTCGAACTGGTCGAGCTGCTGGGGGTCGAGCAGCAGCCGTACGGGCCGCAGGGCGCTGCCGGTGAGGACGTCCGGGTCGAGCGAGGACTCGACCAGGTAGTCCTTGGCGGTGGTCAGGGCGGTGATGACCTGGCCCTCCGAGAAGTGCGCGGTCGGGCGGGACGCCGGCAGGGTGACGCCGTTGCCGCCGATCCGGAACTGCGCGGCGGGGCTGTGCGCGACCAGATCGTCCGCGCTGCCGCCGGGCACCGGCGAGGTCGGCGCGAGCGGGATGACGGTGATCCGCAGCGGTTCGGCGGGCTTGGCGAGCGGCGTCTGGTACGGCTGGCGTACACCGAGGTAGATCGCGGTGCCGAAGGCGACGGCGATCAGCAGGACCAGGATCAGTGCCTGCCGGGACAGAGCGCGGCCCAGGACGGGGCGGCGCCGGACGGCGGGGGTGTGGTCGGTGACGCGCTCCTGGGCGGAGTACTCCTGGAGCCGCGCGGCGCGTACGAACGACTCGTCGAACACGACGGATCGGTACTCGTCGTCGTTTCCACCGGGAGCGCCCTCGGGTGTCCCCTGCGGTGGGTCTCCTGGCCCGCTCATACCTTCAGAGTAGGTCTCAGGGCGTCCGGGTAAACGCGGGGGAACGCGACAAGTTCTGTCAGGTTCGCACCAGGTTCGCGCCAGGCGAGGGACCGGTGGGGCGGTGGTCAGGGCGTACGCGGTACGGCGGGCACCGGTGACGGCGAGGAGTCGGCGGATCCGGCGGATCCGCCCGCCGAAGGGATTCCCGGTGCGTTCTGCTCGACCTCGGTACTGGCCGGGGGCGGGACCTGGTCCTGGCGGCCCGACGAGGCGCCCCGGTAGACCGCGGCGAAGGCCAGGGCGACCATGCCGACGCCCATCACCAGGGCGAGCAGCCAGGCCACGGGACGGTGCCAGCGGGCGTGGACCAGGGAGCCGCCGTGCCTCGCGTAGCGGTCCTCGACGAGGTCCGGGTCGTACAGGTCGTCGTCGAAGCCGTGCTCATGGCCGTACGGGCTGACGTCGTCGGGGCCGAAGCCCTCGGGGTACTCGTCGTCGCGTCCCGCGCCCCGGGCGCGTGCCCTGCGGGCCTCCGCCTCGGACGCCTCCGCGCGGGCCTCGGCAGCGGCCAGCAGCCGCTCGACCGCGGTGGGCTCGTGGATGCGCGCGGACCTGACGAACTCCTCGTCGAAGACCACGGAGGCGAACTCTTCGTCCGCGCCCCCGCGGTCGTGGTCGTCGTCGGGCTCCCTGCCGTCCGGGAACGGCGTGCCCCCCACGTCGTCCGGCACCCCTCCAGAGTAGCCCGGAGGGGGCAATTTGGGCAGACGGTCCGGGCATTCGTCCTACCCCGCATCGGGCGGTTCCCGGCGGTCCACCGGGCCCGCCGAACCGGTGGTGTCAGCCGCGGATGTGCCCGTCACCCGTGACGATGTACTTGGTGCTCGTCAGCTCCGGCAGCCCCATGGGCCCCCGGGCGTGCAGCTTCTGCGTCGAGATCCCGATCTCGGCGCCGAAGCCGAACTGTCCGCCGTCCGTGAACCGGGTCGAGGCATTCACAGCGACCGTCGTGGAATCGACCAATTGGGTGAATCGGCGGGCGGCCTGCTGCGAGGTGGTGACGATGGCCTCGGTGTGTCCGGAGGACCACAGCCGGATGTGCTCGACCGCCTTGTCGAGGGAGTCGACCACGGCGGCGGCGATGTCGTACGACAGGTACTCGGTGTCCCAGTCCTCGGCGGTCGCCTCCACGACGGTGGCCTTGGAGCCCTCGGCGTACGCCTGGATCCGGGCGTCGGCGTGGACGGTGACCCCGGCCTCGGCGAGCGCGTCGAGGGCGCGGGGCACGAACGCGTCGGCGATGTCGCGGTGCACGAGAAGGGTCTCGGCGGCGTTGCAGACGCTGGGCCGCTGCGCCTTGGAGTTGATCAGGATGGCGACGGCCATGTCGAGGTCGGCCCGCGCGTCGACGTAGACATGGCAGTTGCCGGTGCCGGTCTCGATGACGGGGACCGTGGACTCCTCGACGACCGTGCGGATCAGCGAGGCGCCGCCGCGCGGGATGAGGACGTCGACCAGGCCGCGGGCGCGCATCAGTTCGCGGACGGACTCCCGGCTCTCGCCGGGGACGAGCTGGATCGCGTCGGCGGGCAGCCCGGCGCCGCCGATGGCGTCCCGCAGCACCCTCACGAGCGCGGTGTTGGACTCGAATGCCGATGACGAGCCGCGCAGCAGGACCGCGTTGCCGGACTTGAGGCAGAGGGCGGCGGCGTCGACGGTGACGTTGGGCCGGGCCTCGTAGATGATCCCGACGACGCCGAGCGGTACGCGGACCTGGCGCAGGTCGATGCCGTTGGGCAGGGTCGAGCCGCGGACGACCTCGCCGACCGGGTCGGGCAGCGCGACCACGTCCCGTACGTCGGACGCGATGGCGCGGACCCGCTCGGGCGTGAGCGTGAGCCGGTCGATGATCGCCTCGGCGGTGCCGGCCTCGCGGGCCTTGGCGATGTCCCGCGCGTTGGCCTCGACGATTTCCCGGGTACGGACCTCCAGCGCGTCCGCGATGGCGAGCAGCGCGTCGTCCTTGGTGGCCCTCGGCAGCGGCGCGATGTCGGCGGCGGCGGCCCGTGCGCGGTAGGCGGCGCGGGCGACCTCGGACATGTTGTCGTACGGCGAGGCGGCGGAGATGGGCGGGAGCGACGTCATGCGGGAAGCGTAATGCGACGCCGTAGGACGGTCCGCCGCTGTCCCACACCCCGAGACGGATGTCGGAAGGCTGGACACCCGCCGGGGCGGCCCGGGGCGCGGTCAGTACGGGTGGACGCCCACGGGTGTCGCCGGGAGCGGGCCGTACCCCTCGGCGATCCGATGGTGGTAGGTCTCGCGGTCGATCACTTCGAGACCGACGATCTCCCAGGGCGGGAGCTGGGCGGTCTGGCGGTGCTCGCCCCACAGCCGCAGCGCGACGGCGGCGGCGTCGTGCAGGTCGCGGGCCTCTTCCCAGTACCGGATCTCGGCGTGATCGTTCGCGTATCTGCTGGTCAGTAGGAAGGGGTGATCGTGGGCGAGCTGTTCGAGGCCGCGCCTGACCTCCTTCAGCGGGGCTTCGGCGCCCGAGACGCTGAGCGTCACATGCCACAGCCGCGGGGCGTCGTCGGTGTCCTCACCGTCGTACGTGTCCCCGGCCGCGACGCTCGTCAGGACACGCTCCTCCCCCACCGCCTGAAGAGCGTGGGAGGTCCTTCCACCGCGGGACGCCGCCCCCTGGCGTACTCGTCTCACGACGGCCTCCTTTACGCAATGGTTGTGCCAATTCCCTGCAACAAAGTTGAGCAGGCCATTGGTGTCCTCGGGGGCGCTTTTGCAGAACGTCCACCGCTGGGGCGGGCCCGGCTCACGCCGTGGCGCGGCCGTTTCGGAGGCTATGGGTGCAGGAGTACCAAATCGTCCCGGTGTACGACCTCGCGCTCATACGCCGGGCCCAGTTCGCGCGCCAGTTCGTGGGTGGAGCGTCCGATCAGCAGCGGGATCTCCTTGGCGTCGAAGTTGACGAGGCCCCGGGCGACCGCGTGGCCCCGGGTGTCCCGCAGTTCGACGGGGTCGCCGGCGGTGAAGTCGCCCTCCACGGAGGCGATTCCGGCGGGCAGCAGCGACTTGCGGCGCTCGACGACCGCGCGGACGGCGCCGTCGTCGAGGGTGAGGGAGCCGCGCGGGGTCGAGGCGTGCTGGAGCCAGAGCAGCCGGTCGGCGGAGCGGCGCCCGGTGGTGTGGAAGTACGTGCCGGTGTCGCGGCCGGCCATGGCGTCGGCGGCGTGCACGGCGGAGGTGAGGACGACGGGGACACCGGCGGCGGCGGCGATCCGCGCGGCCTCGACCTTGGTGACCATGCCCCCGGTGCCGACGCCCGCCTTGCTCGTGCTGCCGATCTCGATGCCGTCGAGGTCGGCGGGTCCGCGTACCTCGGCGATCAGGGCGCTGCCGGGTCTCGTCGGGTCGCCGTCGTAGAGACCGTCGATGTCGGAGAGCAGGACGAGCAGGTCGGCGTGGACGAGATGGGCGACGAGGGCGGCCAGGCGGTCGTTGTCGCCGAAGCGGATCTCGTCGGTGGCGACGGTGTCGTTCTCGTTGACCACGGGCAGCGCGCCCATGGCGAGGAGCTGGTCGAGGGTGCGCGAGGCGTTGCGGTGGTGGGCGCGGCGGCTGGTGTCGTCGGTGGTGAGCAGGACCTGCCCGACGCGGACGCCGTACCGGGCGAAGGAGGCCGTGTAGCGGGCCATGAGCAGGCCCTGGCCGACGCTGGCGGCGGCCTGCTGGCGGGCGAGGTCGCGGGGGCGGCGGCGCAGTCCGAGCGGGGCGAGTCCGGCGGCGATGGCGCCGGAGGAGACCAGGACGATCTCCCGCTCGCCGCCGCCACGGGTCTTGGCGAGGACATCCACCAGGGCGTCGACGCGGTCGGCGTCGATTCCGCCGGCGGCGGTGGTCAGCGAGGACGATCCGACCTTCACGACGATCCGGCGGGCGTCCGCCACCGGCTGCCTGGCGCCCTGACTTGCCCCTGACACCTGATTCCCCTATGCCGCTGTGTGATCTCGCGTACGCACTTCCGTGACGTGTGCAATCTACGGGAGGGCCGGGGCCGGGCGCCGCCGCGTTTCGAGGGGCGGACCGGGGCGGGCGGGACAGCGAACCGCGGTGACCGGAATGCCACGTACCGGTGACTGCTGTCCGACCAGCGGACTGCGACGAGGGAAACACTCTCGGGGTTCCAAGGCTTTCGCCCCATTTCAGGTGATTGAAGTCACCCAAGATTGCTAGGCGGTGGGCCGAAGTCATACGGTCAGTGGTCGACCTCCGTTCGCGCGGGCCGAACCCCGCACCTCCGCGCGGGCCGACCCCCGCACGACCGCGGGCCGAACCCCGCGACGCCCTCGCCTTTCCGACCCTTCGCCAGGAGCCCAGCCCCGTGCCCTCCGCCGGACTCGCCCCCCGCCGCCTCGTGCAGCTCACCGTGCTGTGCGCGATGTTCGCGTTCTACATCGCCCAGCTCGTCGGCGCCCTGGTCCCCTACGTTCCGGTGTTCGTCACCGCGAGCGTCGCGGGCCTCGCGCTCGACATCTACCTCCAGTACCGGCAGCCAGGGCTGCTCTCGCTGCTCAGCAAGATCCGTCTGGACGTCACGGTCCGCCAGCTGCTGCGCGACATGATGCTGCTGCTCGGGCTGCTCCGGATCGACGGCATCGAGCCGCTGGAGGAGCAGTCGCCGCTCACCATCGCGCTGCTCACGTTCTACCTGCTGCACTTCGCCTGCCAGGCCACCGCCGTCATGGTGCGCCGGGTGCGGACGCTGCCGATCATCACGCGCAACATCGACGCGTCGACGCTGCACCTGACCAAGGCGCCCCCGCGCATCCTGGCCCGCCGGCAGGCACACCGGCTGCTCATCGGCTCCATCCCCACCACGGTCGGCCTGCTGCTCACCGCGATCACCACGGACGCGTACTGGGGTGGCATCGGTCTCGCCGTCTCCCTCGCGCTGCTCGCCGGCGGCACGCTGTATCTGGCGACCTGGCTGCTGCCGAAGAAGCGCGCGAAGAACGACCAGAAGGTCATGCAGTGGCTCGACAAGTGGCTGGCGAGCTACAAGCCGACGGTCGCCATGTACTTCTCGGGCGGTACGACCTCCGCGTACCAGGCGAACATGTGGCTCTCCACCCTCTCCGACCTCGACGCCAAGCCGCTGATCGTGCTGCGTGAGCGGTTCATGGTGCAGAAGATCGAGGCGACGGACGTACCGATCGTCTGCTTCCCGAAGGTCACGACGCTGTTCTCTCTGGAGAACTCGACGCTGAAGATGATGCTGCACCCGGCGAACTCCGGTAAGACCTCGCAGGTGCTGCGCATCCCCACCATCAAGCACGCGTTCATCAACCACGGCGAGAGCGACAAGCTGTCCTCCTGCAACCCGTACGCGAAGGCGTACGACGAGGTCTGGGTCGCGGGTCCGGCGGCGCGTGAGCGGTACGCGCTCGCGGAGGTCGGGGTCGAGGACAAGGACATCGTGGAGGTCGGCCGGCCGCAGCTCGCGCCGATCACGCCGTACGCGGGGCCGCCCTCCGGGGAGTTCACGACCGTGCTGTACGCGCCGACCTGGGAGGGCTGGGACGGCAACCCGGGCAACACGTCGGTGGTGCTCGCGGGCGAGAACATCGTGCGGCGACTGCTCGCCGACCCGACCGTGCGGCTGCTCTACAAGCCGCACCCGATGACCGGTTCCGTCGAGGCCGCCGCGGGCGCGGCGAACGACCGCATCATGGCGATGATCCGCGAGGCGAACACCCGGCGGTCCGGGGCCCGGCCCGGTTCCGACGCGGTGGCCGAACTGGCCCGCCGCACCGCCGAGTTGGACAGGCTCACCCTCTCCGACTTCCGTACCAGCGCGGACGAGATGGAGCGGATGCTGCTCCAGGGCGCGCCCGACGGTGACCGCGAGGCCGAGATCGCCGCGGCGACGACGGCGTGGGAGGCGGCGTACTGGGCGTCCCTGCCGGAGTGGGAGCACCAGATCGTCACGGACGTCCGTCCGGCGATCTTCGCCTGCTTCAACCGGGCCGACCTGCTGATCAGCGATGTGTCCTCGGTGGTCTCGGACTGGCTGAGCAGTGATAAGCCGTACGCGGTGGCCAACACGTCCGGTCTGGGCGAGGCCGCGTTCCGCGCCGGCTTCCCGACCGTGTCGGCGGCGACGATCCTGACGCCCGACGCGGAAGAGCTGCCCGCGCTGCTGGCCTCGGTCCGCACACCCGGGGCGGATTCCTACGCGGCGACCCGCGCCGACCTGAAGGAACACCTCCTGGGCCCCTCGGACCAGCCGTCCCGGGACCGCTTCAACGCCGCCGTACGGGCCCTGTGCGAGTCCGCCGACGAGCGCCGGGTCCGTATGTCGTCCCGCCTCGCGGCGGAGATCCCGGGCCAGCGAGCGGCCACGGACGTCACGGGCGACCTGGAGGAGACGGCGGCCGACGAGTCGGACTCGGTCACGGCGTAACGCCGGAGCAGAAAAAGGCAGTCGGGCCCCGGAAGAGGACTTCCGGGGCCCGACTGCTGTTACGGCTGAAAGACCGGTGCGAAACTGCGGGTCGTCGGTGGCTGGTCGCGCCCGCGCGGCGGAGCCGCACATGTCACAGCCCCGCGCCCCTTACGGGGCGCGTACCGCACCGGACCCGACGGGGGCTGGGCACCGGACTCCGTCCGACGACCCCACGCCCCCGCACCTCACGACGGCCGCTCGCTAGAACGGCTCGAAGCCGTCGTACTCCTCGTCCGACGCGTCCCGCTCCGCCTGACGGTCGCGGCGACGCTGGGCGGCCGGGCGCGGCTCCTCAAGGCGGTGGTCCTCGCCTCGGCGGCCGAGCATTTCGGCGCCCGTCATCATGGTGGGCTCCCAGTCGAAGACGACCGCGTTGTCCTCGGGGCCGATGGCGACGCCGTCGCCGGTGCGGGCGCCCGCCTTCATGAGCTGTTCCTCGACGCCGAGGCGGTTGAGGCGGTCGGCGAGGTAGCCGACGGCCTCGTCGTTGTTGAAGTCGGTCTGCCGCACCCAGCGTTCGGGCTTCTCGCCGCGCACGCGGTACAGGCCGTCCTCCTCCTGGGTGACCGTGAAGCCGCTGTCGTCGACGGCCTTCGGGCGGATGACGACACGGGTCGCCTCCTCCTTCGGCTTCGCGGCACGGGCGCCCGCGACCTGCTCGGCGAGCGCGAAGGACAGCTCCCGCAGCCCGGTGTGGGCGACCGCGGAGACCTCGAAGACGCGGTATCCCCGCTTCTCCAGGTCCGGCCGGACCAGGTCGGCGAGGTCCTGCCCGTCGGGTACGTCGATCTTGTTGAGGACGACGACCCGGGGCCGGTTGTCGAGGCCGCCGTACTGCTTCAGCTCCTCCTCGATGACATCGAGGTCGGAGACGGGATCACGCTCCGATTCGAGGGTCGCCGTGTCCAGGACGTGGACCAGGACCGAGCAGCGCTCCACATGCCGCAGGAACTCCAGGCCGAGGCCCTTGCCCTGGCTGGCGCCGGGGATGAGACCCGGCACGTCGGCGATGGTGTAGACGGTCGAACCGGCGGTCACCACACCGAGGTTGGGGATCAGGGTCGTGAAGGGGTAGTCGGCGATCTTCGGCTTCGCGGCCGACAGAACAGAGATCAGCGACGACTTGCCGGCGCTCGGAAAGCCGACGAGCGCGACGTCCGCGACGGTCTTCAGCTCCAGGACGATGTCCTGGAGGCCACCGGGCTCACCGAGCAGCGCGAAGCCGGGCGCCTTGCGCCGCGCCGACGCCAGCGCCGCGTTCCCAAGGCCCCCGCGACCGCCCTGCGCGGCCACGTACGAGGTGCCGTGCCCCACGAGGTCGGCGAGGACATTGCCCGCGCGGTCGAGGATCACGGTGCCGTCGGGCACGGGCAGGACGAGGTCCTGGCCGTCCTTGCCCGACCGGTTGCCGCCCTCGCCTGGCTTGCCGTTGGTGGCCTTGCGGTGCGGGCTGTGGTGGTAGTCGAGGAGCGTCGTCACGGCCTGGTCGACGACCAGCGTGACATCGCCGCCACGGCCGCCGTTGCCGCCGTCCGGGCCGCCGAGCGGCTTGAACTTCTCACGGTGGACGGAGGCACAGCCGTGGCCTCCGCTACCCGCGGCGACATGCAGCTCGACGCGGTCCACGAAGGTGGTCATGGTTCGGTGCCTCCAGTTACGTACGGAAAGTGGTGCTGCGCGGCCCGAAACGGACGGCGCCCCCCGCAGGGACAACACGCGAAAGGCGGACCCGCTTCCCGTACGGGAAGTGAGGTCCGCCTCGCGAGTCGAACAGGTCAGACTGCGACCGGGACGATGTTCACGACCTTGCGCCCACGGTGCGTACCGAACTCCACCGCACCCGGCTGGAGGGCGAACAGCGTGTCGTCGCCGCCACGGCCGACGCCGGAGCCGGGGTGGAAGTGGGTGCCGCGCTGGCGGACCAGGATCTCACCGGCGTTGACGACCTGACCGCCGAAGCGCTTCACGCCGAGCCGCTGAGCATTGGAGTCGCGACCGTTCCGAGTGGACGATGCGCCCTTCTTGTGTGCCATCTCTCCTCAGTCCCTTACTTCGCAGCCGCGGGGATCTCAGTGACCTTGATCGCCGTGTACTGCTGGCGGTGGCCCTGACGACGGCGGTAGCCGGTCTTGTTCTTGTAGCGCAGGATGTCGATCTTCGCGCCCTTGTGGTGGTCCACGACCTCGGCCTGGACCTTGATCCCGGCCAGCACCCACGGGTCGCTGGTCACGGCTTCCCCGTCGACGACGAGCAGGGTCGAGAGCTCGACCGTGTCGCCCACCTTGGCGGTGGAAATCTTGTCAACCTCAACGATGTCGCCGACAGCAACCTTGTGCTGGCGACCACCGCTGCGCACGATGGCGTACAAGCGGATCTCACTCTCTGTACTCGAAACGGGAACCTCTGAAGCCAGCCGCCCACACGGGTCCGGGGACCCGATGATCCGGAGGACGAGCGGCCTCTCCGGCCCGGCCTGAACGGCCCGACCTGGAGGGAGATGCTCAGAGGGATGGCGCACAAACGCCGACGGTCCAGGTTACGGGGCCCGGTGTGATGGGTCAAACCGGGCCCCGTCGCCCCTGGGGGCGGTCGAACTGGGGCGGTCAGGCGTCGTCGGCGGTGGCCGTGACGGACGGGAGCGTCTGCTCCGCCGCCGCGGTCTTCTTCGTCGCCTTCTTGGCCGCCGTCGCCTTCTTGGCGGTGGTGGCCTTCTTCGCCGTCGCCTTCTTCGCCACGGTCTTCTTCACGGCCGTCTTCTTGGTGGCCGCCTTCTTCGCGGTCGCCTTCTTGGCGCTCTTGCGCGCCGCGGCCTTCTTGGCCGGGGCGGACTCGTCGGCGGCGGCCTCTTCCTCCGCCTCCTCGTCGCGCCCGGCGGCCTCGTTGGCCTCTACGGGCTCATCGGCGCGCGCGGGCTCCGGCGCCGCGTCGGCCGAGGGGACGACCACGACGGCCGCTTCCTCGGACGCGGTCGGCGCGGTGGCCTTGCGCACGGCACGGCGACGGGGGCGGGCCGGGGCCGCGTCCTCGTCGGAGACCGGCTCGGACGTAGCGACCACGGGCTCGTCGGCGACCGGCGCGGGGAGCGTCGGCGCGGCCACGGGGACCGTCACCTCGGCGGCCTCGTCGGACCCCTGCGGCGAGCCGGCCGGGGCCGACACCTTGCGGGTGGCCCGCCGGCGTGTACGGCCCTTGGGCGCGGCCTCGTCCACCGGGGACTCGACCACCGGGGTCTCGTCCACCGGCGCGGGGGCCGGCTCGGCGACGACCTGGGCGGGCGTGTTGTCCACGACGATCTCGCCATCGGCGAGAGCGGCGGACTCGTCGTCCGCGGCCCGCTCGAAGCGCTCGGCGCGCTCCGCCCGCTTCGAAGGACGCTCGGCGGCCCTCGGCGCCCCGGCGGGCGCGGACGCCCGGCGGGTGGCCCGGCGCCGCGATCGACCGCGGGTCGCCGCGGCCTCCGCCTCGGCGACGCTGCCGAACAGCTCCTCGTCGGGCGCGAAGTCGGGCGCGGACAGCGCGACCGGCTCGGCGACCTCCGCGGCGACCTCGGCCTCGGTCTCCTGCTCGTGATCGGTCTCGGCGGCCTCGTACTCGTGCGTGTGCTCGGGCTCCTGGCCCTGCTCGGCACCGCTGGCACCGCGCCCGCGCTTCTTGCGCTTGCCGCCGCCACCGGTCGAGGACGGCTGCTCCATGTGCACGATCACACCGCGGCCGTTGCAGTGGACGCAGGTCTCCGAGAACGACTCCAGGAGCCCCTGGCCCACCCGCTTACGGGTCATCTGGACCAGGCCGAGCGAGGTGACCTCGGCGACCTGGTGCTTCGTACGGTCCCGGCCCAGGCATTCCAGCAGCCGGCGCAGGACGAGGTCCCGGTTGGACTCCAGGACCATGTCGATGAAGTCGATGACGACGATGCCGCCCAGGTCGCGCAGCCGCAGCTGACGCACGATCTCCTCGGCCGCTTCGAGGTTGTTCCTCGTCACGGTCTCTTCGAGGTTGCCGCCCTGTCCGGTGAACTTGCCGGTGTTGACGTCGACCACGATCATGGCCTCGGTCTTGTCGATCACCAGCGAGCCACCGCTCGGCAGCCAGACCTTCCGGTCGAGCGCCTTCATCAGCTGCTCGTCGATCCGGTACGTCGCGAAGACGTCGACCTCGGACGTCCAGCGCTGGAGCCGGTCGGCGAGGTCGGGCGCGACATGGGCCACGTATCCGTGGATGGTGTCCCACGCCTCGTCACCGCTGACGATGACCTTCGAGAAGTCCTCGTTGAAGATGTCCCGGACGACCCGGACGGTCATGTCCGGCTCGCCGTAGAGCAGCGTGGGGGCGTTCCCGCCGTTCTTGGCCTTCTTCTTGATGTCCTCCCACTGCGCCTGGAGCCGCTCGACGTCACGGCTCAGCTCGTCCTCGCTGGCGCCCTCGGCCGCGGTGCGCACGATGACGCCCGCGTCCTCGGGGACGATTTTCTTGAGGATCGTCTTCAGCCGCGACCGCTCGGTGTCGGGGAGCTTGCGGCTGATACCGGTCATCGACCCCTCGGGGACGTAGACCAGATAGCGGCCGGGCAGCGAGACCTGGCTGGTGAGGCGGGCGCCCTTGTGGCCGATGGGGTCCTTGGTGACCTGGACGAGGACGGACTGCCCGGACTTCAGGGCGGTCTCGATACGGCGCGGGCCGTTGGCCATGCCGAGCGCCTCGAAGTTGACCTCACCGGCGTACAGGACGGCGTTGCGGCCCTTGCCGATGTCGATGAAGGCGGCCTCCATCGACGGCAGCACGTTCTGGACCTTGCCCAGGTAGACATTGCCGACGTACGACGTCGACTGCTCCTTGTTGACGTAGTGCTCCACGAGCACGTTGTCCTCAAGGACGCCGATCTGGGTGCGCTCGCCGTACTGGCGGACGACCATGACCCGCTCGACGGCCTCGCGGCGCGCCAGGAACTCCGCCTCGGTGATGATCGGGACGCGACGGCGGCCCTGCTCACGGCCTTCGCGGCGGCGCTGCTTCTTCGCCTCCAGACGGGTCGAGCCCTTGATGGACTGCACCTCGTCCGACGGCTGCTTCTCGTCCTTCTTGCGCGGCTCGCGGACCTTGACGACGGTCCGCTCCGGGTCGTCCGGCGTCGGGTTCGTGTCGGTGGACGCGTCGCCCGCCCGGCGCCTGCGCCGACGCCGGCGCCGGCTGCTGCTGGAACCGGAGCCCGATCCCTCGGATTCCTCGTCCTCGTCGTCGTACTCGTCGGCCGCGCTGTCGTCGCCGCGCTGTCCGGCGCCTTCGTCGTGTCCGGAGCGCTCGGCTCCGTCGTCGCCGTGTTCGGCGGACTCGCCGCCCTCGGCGTCGGCGGACTCGCCCCGGCGACGGCGACGGCCACCCCTGCGGCGACGCCGGCGCGCGCCGGTCTCCTCGGTGTCGTCGGCGCCCTCGGCCTCGTCGGCGGCGTCGCCGTCGTACGCGCCCTCGTCGGCGCTCTCCGGCTCGTCGGTGTCGACGGGCTCGGTCACCTGGGCGGCGACGGGTGCGGCGGGGGCGGCGGGCTCGTCGTCGGCGGCCCGGCGGCGGCGACGGCGGCGTCCGCCGGTCTCCTCGGCCACGGGGGTCTCGTCGGCGGGCTCGGGCTCCGGGGTCTCCTCGGCGGCCTCGGCCGCGGCAGCGGCGGCGGCGCGCTCGGGGGTCTGGAACATCGGCTCGGTGAAGACCGGCGCCTGGAAGACGGCGACGGCGGGCCGCTTACGGCGGTTCCCGTCCCCTTCGTCGTCCTGGTCGCGCACGACCGGAGCGGGCGCGGAGAAGCCACCGGCGGCCTTACGGGCGACCCGGCGCCGGCCACGGCGCGGGGAGTCGTCCTCGTCGGCACCCGTCGCGACGGGCGTCTGGGTCGGGGTGCGCGGGGCGCTCTCGGCCGGGGCCTCGGGGGCCTCCACGGCTTCGGCCACCGGGGCGGCTTCGGCGGCGGCGCGGGTCGCGCGACGGCGCGTGCGCCGGGGCGCCGCCTCTTCGGCGGTGTCGGCCTCGGCGGCCGGGGTGTCCTCGGCGACGGCGGGCGTCTCCTCGGATACGGCCGGGGCGGTCTCACGGGTGGCGCGACGGCGACGCGCGCGGGGGGCGACGGTGTCGTCGGGGGCGGAGGAGTCGGCGGTCGGTGTCGCCGCCTCGGTGGGGGCCGTCGCGCTCGCGGTGGCCTCGGTGGTGGCCGATCCTGCGGCGCGCGTCGCGCGGCGGCGGGTACGGCGGGGCGCCGCGGACTCGCTGTCCTGGGCGGCGGTTTCCGGCTGGTCGGGGGTGGACACGGCGGCCTCCTCGAATGCGGCGACCTGGTCGGTGCCGGGTGTGGCCTGCACGGTCAGTTCGGCCGCGGCGGTCGCCCCGGCGTCGGCGGGCGCCGAGGCCCGGCGCGTGGCGCGACGACGGGTGCGCCCGGCGGGCGGGGCGTCGTCCGCCACGGGGGCGGGGATGTCTGGTACGGCCGTGGCGTCGGAGACGACCTCCACGGCCTCGGTCGGATCGGCGGCCTCGACGAGACCGGCGGTGTCCGCGGTGTCGATGTCGGTGTCGACAGCGGTATCGATGGCGGTGTCTGCCTCGACGGCGTCCTCGTCGTCGGTGAGGACAGCCGCCGGGACGTCATCGACCGGTATGGCCGGCGCCGCCGCGGTCGGTGGACCCGCCGGGCGGGATGCCGCGCGACGCCTACGGCGGGGCGGCAGGGTGTCGCTGGGGGTGCTGTCGGTGTCGGAACCCTCGGCGGGTTCGATCGGTTCGAGCATGCGGGCGGTTCTCCCGTCAGGCTCCCGGGCGCCACGCCGAATCCGGTGACATCCGCGGCTCGCGCGTCTCGCGCGGCGCCGCCGTCCGGGGCGCGGGCGCCGCACGGGAGCTATCTGTGTCCTGTCTCACCGGTTCCGTACGCCATATATGCGTACGGCCTGGTGAAAGTCTTCTGGTCGGTGCGCTGCCCGACCCAGGTGGCTCCCGAGTACAAGGGCTGCGCTTCGACGACCGTCCTTACGCGGGACCTTCCGGCGTCGACGCCGTCGCGATGGCGGATCCGGCGCCCCCGAGGGCCGCTGTTACCACGGCCGGGGTGGTCGGGACTGCCTCGCGGTCAGGCGCGAGCGGGTCGGTCACCGTGCCGGTCTCTTCATCGAAAAGCCCCTGCGCCAGCCTGGTCACCGCTGCGGGGACCGGCGGCGCCAGGTCGGCCACAGCTCGGAGACCGGACAGGACGTCGTCAGGTCGAACGGCAGGCGTCACGTGCCGAACAACCAGCCGCAGTATCGCACAGGGCCGGTCGGTCGGCCTATCAGCCTCGGTGGTCACCTCGGCCGGGTGTGCCTCCAGGCTCGCGACAGCCGCGCGGGCGTCGAAGGTACGCATGCCGTTCTTGGTTCTGCGCTGGACCTCGACGGTGTCCGCCGCCTGGAAGGCGGCGACGGCGCGCCGCGCGTCGTCGGGCTCGACACCGTCGAGCCGCAGCTCCCACACGGAGGCCGTCAGCCGGTCGGCGAGGCCCGGAGTGTGGGCCTCGACCGCGTCGACGATGTCGATGCCGGTGGGCAGCGACTCGTCGAGGAGGTCACGCAGCTTCTGGGGGTCACGCGCCTCGGTGAGCGCGATCTCCACATACTCCGCCTCACTGCCCGTGCCGGTGGGTGCGGCATTGGCGTACGACACCTTCGGGTGCGGGGTGAATCCCGCCGAGTACGCCATGGGCACCTCGGCGCGGCGCAGCGCCCGCTCGAAAGCGCGCTGGAAGTCACGGTGGCTGGTGAACCGGAGGCGGCCCCGCTTGGTGTAGCGCAGTCGGATGCGCTGCACCGCCGGTGCGGGCGGTGGGCCTTCGGGCTGTCGCTTACCCAGTGTCGTCAGTCCTTCGTGAGAGCGGTCGTACTGCTACCTAGAGTACGACTCGCGGGCGCTCCTGGTTCCCGCCGGTCCTTGTCGAGGGTGATCGGGGCGGGTGCGCGGAGCGGTTCCGGCACCGGTTCGCGCGGGGCGCCGAACAGGGCCCGGCGGATGTCGGCGCGGACCTCCCGGGCGCTGTCGCGGGCGGCGGCGAGGGCGCGGCGGGCGGCGCGTCCGGTCTCCCGGGCGACGCTCGCCACGGGGCGCCACACGGCGTCCCGGAGTACGTGTCCGACCGGGGTCAGGACGGTCCGGTACACCCATCGGACCGGTTCGACGAAGATCCACCGGAAGAGGGTGCCGAGGGTGCGGCCCACGGCGAGCGAGATGTGTCCGGCGATCCGCCAGGCGTGTCCGAGCGCGGTGCCGATCTCCCGGGCGACGACGGCGATGCCCCGTCCGATCGGCACCAGGACCCAGTTCCACAGGGCGGTCAGGGGCAGCACGAGCAGGATCCGCAGGGTCCAGTAGACGGCGGCGCCGATCCCGGTACCGATCATCCGGACGGTCCAGACAAGGGCCCGCCCGACGGGTGCCAGGACCCACTGGTAGAGCCATACGACCGGCACGACGAGCAGGTACCGGGTGAGCCAGGCGACGGCGTGCCCGACCGGGGTGAGGAACTGGGCGTAGACCCAGCGGGCGATGGCGCCGATGACGGCACCTGTGCCCCGGACCAGCCAGGCGATCCCGGTGCCGATGCCGCGGACCAACCAGGCGATGGCGTGCCCGACCGGCGTCAGCAGATAGGTCCAGAGCCACCCGAGCGGCACCACGAGCAGCACCCGGACCAGCCAGGCCAGCGCCTGCCCCAGCGGTACGGCGACCCACGTCCAGAGCCATCCGAGGGGGACGACGACGAGGACGCGGCCGAGCCAGAGCAGGGCGCGTCCCACGGGCCGCAGCACCGCTCGGTCGAGGAACCGCCCCGCCACGACGAGCCCGTCCCACAGGAGCCGGACCGGCACGACCAGGACGAGAACGACGATCCGCACCGGAATCCTGATCGCGACGGCGAGACACCCTTCGGCCTGCCGCTCCGGCAGGTCTCGGGAGCGCGGCTGCGGCGGTGGGGGCTGGTAGGGATCGGCGGGTTCCATGCAGCTATGGACGCACGGGACACACCCCGCCGTTGCGGCGGGGTGCCACCCGTGATGAACCGGTTACGTCAGCACCGCTCACTCATTGACGACGGTCAACGGCAGCAGCTTCTTGCCGGTGGGGCCGACCTGGATGTGGGTGTCCATCTGCGGACACACCCCGCAGTCGAAGCAAGGGGTCCAGCGGCAGTCCTCGACCTCTGTCTCGTCGAGGGCGTCCTGCCAGTCCTCCCAGAGCCATTCCTTGTCGAGGCCGGAGTCCAGGTGGTCCCAGGGCAGGACTTCCTCGTACGTGCGCTCGCGGGTCGTGTACCAGTCGACGTCCACGCCGAGGTCGGGCAGCGTCTTGTCGGCGCAGGTCATCCAGCGGTCGTACGAGAAGTGCTCACGCCAGCCGTCGAAACGGCCGCCGTCCTCGTAGACGGCGCGGATGACGGCGCCGATGCGGCGGTCGCCGCGGGACAGCAGGCCCTCGACGATGCCCGGCTTGCCGTCGTGGTAGCGGAAGCCGATCGAGCGGCCGTACTTCTTGTCGCCGCGGATCTTGTCGCGGAGCTTTTCGAGGCGGGCGTCCGTCTCCTCGGCCGACAGTTGCGGGGCCCACTGGAAGGGCGTGTGCGGCTTCGGGACGAATCCGCCGATGGAGACGGTGCAGCGGATGTCGTTCTGCCCGGACACCTGGCGGCCCTTGGCGATGACGTTGACCGCCATGTCGCCGATCTGGAGGACGTCCTCGTCGGTCTCGGTGGGCAGGCCGCACATGAAGTACAGCTTCACCTGGCGCCAGCCGTTGCCGTACGCGGTGGAGACGGTCCGGATGAGATCCTCCTCCGAGACCATCTTGTTGATGACCTTGCGCAGCCGCTCGGAGCCGCCCTCGGGGGCGAAGGTGAGGCCGGAGCGGCGGCCGTTGCGCGTCAGCTCGTTCGCCAGGTCCACGTTGAAGGCGTCCACCCGGGTCGACGGGAGGGACAGGCCGATCTTGTCCTCCTGGTACCGGTCGGCGAGGCCCTTGGCGATGTCGCCGATCTCGCTGTGGTCGGCGGAGGACAGGGAGAGCAGGCCGACCTCTTCGAAGCCGGTGGCCTTCAGGCCCTTCTCGACCATCTCGCCGATGCCCGTGATGGAGCGTTCACGGACCGGGCGGGTGATCATGCCGGCCTGGCAGAAGCGGCAGCCGCGGGTGCAGCCGCGGAAGATCTCCACGGACATCCGCTCATGGACCGTCTCCGCGAGCGGCACCAGGGGCTGCTTGGGGTACGGCCACTCGTCCAGGTCCATGACGGTGTGCTTCGACACGCGCCACGGGACACCGGACTTGTTCGGTACGACACGTGCGATACGGCCGTCCGGCAGGTACTCGACGTCGTAGAAGCCCGGGACGTACACCCCGCCGGTCTTCGCGAGCCGGAAGAGGACCTCCTCGCGCCCGCCGGGCCGCCCCTCGGCCTTCCAGGCGCGGACGATCTCGGTGATCTCCAGGACGGCCTGCTCGCCGTCGCCGATCACCGCGCAGTCGATGAAGTCCGCGATCGGCTCGGGGTTGAACGCGGCATGGCCGCCGGCCAGCACGATCGGATCGTCCAGCGTGCGGTCCTTGGCCTCCAGCGGGATGCCCGCGAGGTCGAGCGCGGTGAGCATGTTGGTGTAGCCGAGTTCCGTGGAGAAGCTCAGCCCGAAGACGTCGAACGCCTTGACCGGGCGGTGGCCGTCCACCGTGAACTGCGGTACGCCGTGCTCGCGCATCAGCTCTTCGAGGTCGGGCCACACGCTGTAGGTGCGCTCGGCGAGGACGCCGGCGCGTTCGTTGAGTACCTCGTAGAGGATCATGACGCCCTGGTTGGGCAGGCCGACCTCGTACGCGTCGGGGTACATCAGGGCCCAGCGGACGTCGCACTCGTCCCATGGCTTGACCGTGGAGTTCAGCTCGCCGCCCACGTACTGGATCGGCTTCTGGACATGCGGGAGAAGCGCTTCCAGGCGGGGGAAGACGGACTCGACAGGCATCGCGGCGTCTCTCATGAGCGGGACGGGTGACCCTCAACCCTAACGTGTCCTGCGGACCTCCCGGCTCCAGCGCTCGACGGTCTCCCACGTCTCGGGGAGGGCCTCCTCGCACCAGTACGCACGCTGCTCCTCGCGCCCGTAGAGGACGCCGTAGGTGAAGGCGCTCTCGCCGGCGGCTTGGGCCTGGGTGGCCAGGTCGCGCAGGGCGAGCCGGGTCATGACGCTGTCCTGGTGGTCGCCGAGCAGGCTCTGGAGGGTCTTCATCGAGCGCACGAGGTCCTTGGCGGGGTCGCCCAGGAGTCCGACCGCGACCTCCGCCGCGTACCGCACGCGCTTGGTCTTCTTACGGGCCTCGTGCAGGGCGACGTCGCGGTCGGTGCCGGGGGGCGTGTCGAGGGCGTGCAGGACCAGGTCGGACAGGGTGCCGAAGTCCCGGCGCAGGGCCTTGCCGATCACCGGGCGCGGTTCCTTGGCGGCGGCCTCGCGCAGCGGCGGGTCGGAGATGACGGCGTCCAGTGTGTCCAGGAGGGTGAGGTACCGCTTCGAGTCGAGTACGGCGATGAGGCGGCGCCGGGATCCGCCGCTGCGGGCGTGCGCCCAGGTGCGCAGCCGGGTGCGGACCGGTCCGGCGAGCAGGGTGCGGGGCAGCTTGTCGAGGTGGGTGGTGAGCCGTTCGGTGAGGACTTCCTGGTCGCGGTCGACGCCGAGTTCCCCGGCGAGCCACTTCAGCTCGTCGCCGATCGGGTCGGTGACCGCGCGGTCGAGTACCTGGCGGTACGAGCGGAAGACGCTGCGCGTCCGGCGGGTCGCGACCCGCATCTGGTGCACCGAGTCCGGTGCGTCGCCGCGCACGGCGGGGTCGAGGGCGACGACGGCGTCCCGCTGCGTACGGAGGTAGGCGAGGACGCATTCGCCCGCGGTACCGGACTCGGGGGCGCCCTTCGCGTGCTTCTTGGACTTGCCGGACTTCTTGCCCAGGGGGGCGGGTTCCGGCGCCGTCTCCGCGAGGGCCCTGGCGAGCTTCGACGGGGACGCCGCGCGGCGCAGCCCCGCCTTGCGGAGCTTCTTCTCGACCTTGTCGAGGAAGGCCGGGTCCCCGTCGTCCGCGAGTTCCACCTCGATCTCGGTCCACGCGGCGGTGCCGCCCCCGGTGGTGAGCCGTTCGGCGCGTACGGCGTCGACGCTGACCTCGGCGAGCAGCGCGCCGTCGGCGTCGAGCAGGTGGCGGACCTCGCGGGCGGACAGCAGCCGGACGACGGGGGCGAGTGCGGCGTCGCGGATCCGGGACCGGACGAGCCCGGTCAGCACACGGGGAACGGTGTCCGACAGCGGCGCCCGGATCTCGTCGCGCACTCCTTCGGCGACGGGGAGCTTGAGGTGCCAGCCCGCGTCGCTGCCGCCGGTGCGGCGCCGGAGGGTGATGGAGGCGGCGGCGAGCCGTTGGTCGACGGTGTCGTAGTAGACGGCGTCGAGTTCGGACAGGCCCCGTTCGGCGACCTCCGCGACCCCGGTCACCGAGGTGAGATCCGGCACCCCGTCACGGTCGCCGGCCTCGTACTTCCGTTCGATCTCCCGCTTTGTGTCCGCCATAGACCGACATTAGTCGCGAATCCCAGGCTTGGGCAGCCCCACGCACACCCGCGTGCGCCGCGAGGAGCATGGGGAGCTACGCAACCCCCCGGTCAGGCCGAAAGTGGTCGCTGAACCCTGATCGACTGGAGTAGCCCGATCGCCACCCAGACCGCGAACATCGACGAACCTCCGTAGGACACGAAGGGCAGGGGCAGGCCCGCGACCGGCATGATGCCGAGGGTCATTCCGATGTTCTCGAAGGACTGGAACGCGAACCAGGCGATGATGCCGGCGGCGACGATCGTGCCGTACAGCTCCGTGGTCTCGCGGGCGATACGGCAGGCCCGCCAGAGGATGACGCCGAGCAGCAGGACGATGAGTCCGGCGCCGAGGAAGCCGAGTTCCTCACCCGCGACGGTGAAGACGAAGTCGGTCTGCTGTTCGGGGACGAACTGGCCCGTGGTCTGGGAGCCCTTGAACAGGCCCGTCCCGGAGAGTCCGCCGGAACCGATGGCGATCCGGGCCTGGTTGGTGTTGTAGCCGACGCCCGCGGGGTCGAGGTTGGGGTTGGCGAAGGCCGCGAAGCGGTTGATCTGGTACTCGTCCAGGATGTGCAGTTGCCATACGGCGACGGCGCCGATCGCGCCGGTGCCGAGCAGCCCGAACACCCAGCGGTTGGACGCGCCGGAGGCGAGCAGCACGCCGAGCACGATCACCGCCATCACCATGACGGAGCCCAGGTCGGGCATCAGCATGACGATCAGGATGGGGATGGCGGCCAGGCCGAGCGCCTGGACGACGGTGCGGTGGTCCGGATGGTCGCGGTCGCCCGCGTCGACCCGGGCCGCGAGCAGCATCGCCATCCCCAGGATGATCGTGACCTTCACGAACTCGGAGGGCTGGAGCGAGAATCCGCCGCCGACGACGATCCACGCGTGGGCGCCGTTGATGGTCGCGCCGAGCGGGGTCAGCACCATCAGCACCAGGAACACCGAGAGGCCGTAGAGGATCGGCACGGCGGTGCGCAGGGTGCGGTGGCCGATCCAGACCGTGCCGATCATCAGGGCGAGCCCGATCCCGCTGTTCAGCAGATGCCGGAACAGGAAGTAGTACGGGTCGCCCTGGTTCAGTTCGGTGCGGTTGCGGGTCGCCGAGTAGACGAGGGCGGATCCGATCAGGGAGAGCGCGACGGCCGACAGGAGTATCGGCCAGTCGAGCCTGCGGACCATCGAGTCACGGGCGAGCAGCCGGGACACCGTGGACCGCTTGGGCCCGTACCCGGAGACGGAGAAACCGTTCGAACCGGCCATCAGTCCCGCCTCCCCAGGGCGGGCGTGCCCGCCGGTCCCGCCAACTGCTGCTGATCCGCGGGCTCGTCCTGCTTGGGGTCGTACGGCTCGATCTTGGGCGCGTCGATGGAACCGTCGCCCTGGATCTTCGGCAGGCCCTTCTGCGGGTTGGGCAGCAGGGCCTTCTGGGCGTCGATCTTGCCGTCCTGGCTGACGCCGTACAGCGCGTCGTACATCTTGCGCACGGCGGGTCCGGAGGCGCCGGAGCCCGTACCACCCTGGGCGATCGTCATGACGATCGTGTATTCCTCGGTGTAGGTCGCGAACCATGAGGTGGTCTGCTTGCCGTAGACCTCCGCGGTACCCGTCTTGGCGTGCATCGGGATCTTGTCCTGCGGCCAGCCGCCGAATCGCCAGGCGGCCGTACCGCGGGTCGCGACTCCCGCGAGGGCACCGTCTATCTCGTCGCGGGTCTTCTTCGTCATCGGCAGCTTGCCGTGCGACTTGGGGGCGATCTCCTTGACGGTCTTGCCGTCGGGGCTGACGACCGCCTTGCCGAGGGTGGGGTTGTAGAGGGTCCCGCCGTTGGAGATGGCGCTGTAGATGGTGGCCATCTGGATCGGTGTGACGAGGGTGTCGCCCTGGCCGATCGCGTAGTTGACGGAGTCACCGGCGCGCAGCAGATTGCCTTCGAGGCAGTTCTCGTAGCTCAGCTTCTGGACGTAGTCGCCGTCCCTCTTGCCGGTCTTGCACCAGGCGTCCTTGTTGGCCTTCCAGAACGACTGCTTCCACTGGCGGTCCGGGATGCGTCCGGTGACCTCGTTGGGGAGGTCGATGCCGGTCTCCTTGCCGAGGCCGAACTGGTGGGCCGTCTTGTAGAACCAGTCCGCCGGGTCCTTCTTGGGCTTGATGCCGCCGTCCTTCTTCCACTCGTCATGCGAGAGCCGGTAGAAGACGGTGTCGCAGGAGACCTCCAGGGCCTGGCCGAGGCTGATCGGGCCGTATCCCTTGGACTCGTAGTTCTTGAAGACCTGGTTGCCGACGGAGTACGAGCTGGAGCAGTCGTAGCGCCCGTCGAAGGGGTAGCCGGCGTTGACGGCGGCCGTCGTCGGGATCACCTTGAAGATGGAGCCCGGGGCCGCCTGGCCCTGGATCGCCCGGTTCAGCAGCGGGTAGTTGGACGTCTTGCCGGTCAGGTTGGCGTAGTCCTTGCCGGAGATCCCGCCGACCCAGGCGTTCGGGTCGTACGACGGGTTGGACGCCATCGCGACGACCCGGCCGGTCTTGGACTCCATGATGACGACGGCGCCGGAGTCGGCCTTGTAGTTCTCGTTGGTGTTCTTGTCGAACTCCTTGCGGGCCTGCTTCAGCGCCTCGTTCAGCTCGTACTCGGCGACCCGCTGCACGCGCGCGTCGATGCTGGTGACGACATTGGCGCCGGGCTCGGTCTTGTCGCTCTTGGCCTGGCCGATGACGCGGCCGAGGTTGTCCACCTCGTAGCGCGTGACGCCGGCCTTGCCGCGCAGCTCCTTGTCGTACTCCCGCTCAAGACCGCTGCGGCCGACCTGGTCGGAGCGCAGATACGGCGACGCGGTGTCCTTGGCCTTCGCGATCTCGTTGTCGGTGACGGGCGAGAGATAGCCCAGCACCTGCGCGGTGTTGGCCTCACCGGGCGCGGTGTAGCGGCGTACGGCGGTGGGTTCGGCGGTGATGCCGGGGAAGTCCTCGGAGCGCTCCCGGATCTGGAGGGCCTGCTTGGGCGTGGCCTCGTCGGTGATCGGGATGGGCTGGTACGGGGAGCCGTTCCAGCAGGGCTGCGGGGTCTTGGAGTCGCACAGCCGGACCTTGTCGATGACTACCTTGGGCTTCACCCCGAGGACGGCGGCCAGCTTGGTGAGGACGCCTTTGCCGTCGTCCCTCATCTTCATCAGGTCGGTGCGTGAGGCGGAGACGACGAGTCGGGTCTCGTTGTCGGCGAGCGGGACTCCGCGCGCGTCGAGGATCGAGCCGCGCACGGCGGGCTGGACGACCTGTTGCACATGGTTGCCGGACGCCTCTTTGGCGTATTCGTCGCCGTTGCGGATCTGGAGGTACCAGAGGCGTCCGCCGAGGGTGAGCAGGAGTGAGACGACGAGTACCTGGATGACGACGAGCCGGATCTGGACCCGGGGCGTGCGCCCGGTCTCAGGAATGTTGGTCACTGTTGCCTCCCCTCAGTCGGTGCCGAAGCCGGTGCCGGTGCGAAAGCCGATGCCGGTGCCGGAACCGGTGGTGAAGCCGGTGCCTCTTGCCATGCGATGTGGAGCCCCCCGTTCACAGCCGCTTGACCCCCTTGAGCCCCTTGATGCGTGCGGTCTTGGCCACCTTGACCCGGCCGGCCCTGGCCACCCGGGCCTTGGCCAATTTGCCGCGCAGTCCGCCGCGCTGGTCGCCGATGCGCAGTCCGGTGCCCGACGACAGCCAGCCGGCCGCCACATCGCTCTTCGCGGCGGCGTTGGTCTCGGCGAGCGGATCGTTGTCGACGCGTCTGGCGAGGGCGATGATGAACGGCACCGTGAACGGCGCGAGCAGCAGATCGTAGAGCGCGGCCGTGAACAGCAGGCTGACGAGCCCCACATGACGCGCCGCGGTGTCGCCGACGAGGGCGCCGACGCCCGCGTACAGCAGGGTCGAGCCGATGGCGGCGCCGACCACGACGAGCATCGGGCCCACGACGGACTGGAGCCGTCCGTTCTCCGGCTTGGCCAGGCCCGCGAGATAGCCGATGACGCAGAGCACGAGCGCGTACCGTCCGGCCGCGTGGTCGGCGGGCGGGGCGAGGTCGGCGAGGAGTCCGGCGCCGAAGCCGACGAGGGCGCCACCCACATGGCCGTAGACAAGGGCGAGTCCGAGGACGGTGAGCAGCAGAAGGTCGGGTACGGCCCCGGGCAGTTGCAGGCGGGCGAGGACGCTCACCTGGATGACCAGGGCGGCCACCACCAGGGTGCTGGAGAGCAGCATCCGGTTCAAACGCATGGGTCCAGCTCCTACTGCTCTTGAGGCTGGCCGGCCTGGCCGGGCGCCTGCGCGGACGGGGTGACCGTGACGGTCACGGTCGGCGTGGGCGTGGCCTTGGGGGCGGGCGGGAGCACCGCGTCGCGCGGGTCCTCGCGCGGCGCCTCGACGACGACGCCGACGATGTCCAGCTTGGTGAAGCCGACAAAGGGCTGCACATAGATCGTGCGGGTCAGATCGCCGCCGGAGGGGTCGACACGCGTGACGATCCCGACGGGAACACCGGGCACGAACGGCTTGTCGGCCTCGGAGCCGAAGGTGACCAGCCGGTCGCCCTTCTCCACCTTGGCCTTGCCGTTGAGCAACTGCACGCGCAGCGGGCGGTCGCCGCCGCCGGACGCGAAGCCGAGTTCGTCGGTCTTCTCCATCCGGGTGCCTACGGTGAAGTCGGGGTCGTTGGCGAGCAGCACGGTGGAGGTGCTGGGGCCGACCGTGGTGATCCGCCCGACGAGTCCGTCGCCGTTCAGGACGGTCATGTCGCGCTTGATGCCGTCCTTGGCCCCGGCGTCGATGGTGACGGTCCAGGAGAAGCCCTGGGCCGCTCCTATGCCGATGACCTCGGCGCCTTTGATGCCGTACTGTCCGGCGCCCGCGGTCTTCAGCATGGTGTCGAGCTGGCGCACCCTGCTGCGGTTGCGGTCGTCGCTGCCGAGCTTCGCCTTCAACGCGGCGTTGTCCCGCTCCAACTGGGCGATGCGGTTGTGCCGTTCGCCGGAGTCCCGGACCGCTCCGATGGCGTTGCCGACCGGGTTGACGGCGGTCGATACGCCGTTCTCCACCGGTCCGAACACGGTGGCGGCGGCCTTACGGGCACCGTCGACCGGTGAGTCCTGGCCTCCGCGGATGTCCACCGTGATCAATGCGAACGCGATGGCGATCAGCAGCACCAGGAGCAGCCGGCTCTCTCGTGTGTCCCTCACGTGCGACGGCCGTGCCTTCCTCGTCGGAATTGTTTGGGGCTTATGCCTCTATATCAACGATCCGCCGCACAGGAAGGCACATGCCCCGTACGGCGGATGAAGGGCGCGTGTCGTGGAGGAAAGCAGTGACTTCCCTCCGAACCGCCGCCGGTCCCGGGGTCGGTACGGAACGGCACGCGCCCTCACGTCATCTGCGCGGGGATGCGTCCAGAACCTGCTGGAGCGCTTCGAATTCCTCGACGCATTTGCCGGAGCCGATGGCGACCGAGTCGAGTGGGTCCTCGGCGATATGGATCGGCATACCGGTCTCACGGCGCAACCGCTCGTCGAGACCGCGCAGCAGTGCGCCGCCGCCGGTGAGGACGATGCCGCGGTCCATGACGTCACCGGACAGTTCGGGCGGGCATTTGTCGAGGGTCGTCTTCACGGCGTCGACGATCGCGTTGACCGGTTCTTCGATGGCCTTGCGGACTTCGGCGGCGGAGATGACCACGGTCTTGGGCAGCCCTGACACGAGGTCACGGCCACGAATCTCGGTGTGTTCGTCGGAGTCGAGATCGTACGCGGAGCCGATCGTGATCTTGATCTGTTCGGCGGTGCGCTCGCCCAGCAGAAGGCTGTACTCCTTCTTGATGTGCTGGATGATCGCATTGTCCAGTTCGTCGCCCGCGACGCGGATCGACTGTGCTGTGACGATTCCGCCGAGGGAGATGACCGCGACCTCCGTCGTACCGCCGCCGATGTCCACGACCATGTTGCCGGTGGCCTCGTGGACCGGAAGTCCGGAGCCGATGGCCGCGGCCATGGGCTCCTCGATGATGTGCACCCGGCGCGCGCCGGCCTGTGTGGACGCCTCGATGACCGCACGGCGCTCAACGCCGGTGATACCGGAGGGCACACAGACCACCACACGCGGACGTGCGAGATACCGCCGCTTGTGGATCTTCAGAATGAAGTAGCGGAGCATCCGCTCGGTGATCTCGAAGTCGGCGATCACGCCGTCCTTCAGCGGTCGCACGGCCACGATGTTGCCCGGCGTGCGCCCGATCATCTTCTTCGCTTCGGCGCCGACCGCGAGAATGCCACCGGTGTTGGTGTTGATCGCGACGACGGACGGCTCGTTGAGAACGATCCCCCGGCCTCTGACGTACACCAGCGTGTTGGCGGTCCCGAGGTCGACAGCCATGTCACGGCCGATGAACGACATAGTGTTCCCCATGAGGATGCGTCTGGCCTTCCCAAGTGGAGCTTTTGATGGCTTTTCAGGTAGGCGAGTGAGTGCTGTGTGGCGTGAAGGCTTCCATCGTAGTCTCGCCTGCACGGACACGGCGCGAGGGTCTTCGCCATTGTCATCAGATGAATCGCCGCCCCGCTAATGGGGACGTGCCGATGGGGGCATGCGTTCCCCCGATCGGCGCGCATATGCCGAAGAGCGGCCGGATTTCTTCGGCCGCCCCTGATCGGAAGTGCGTACCGGGTCAGACCAGTCCGGGGAAGAAAATCTTCAGTTCCCGCTCGGCGGATTCCTCGGAATCGGATGCGTGGATCAGGTTCTCACGGGTGATCGTGCCGAAGTCGCCGCGGATCGAGCCGGGCGCCGCGGTGATCGGGTCGGTGGGTCCGGCCAGTTGGCGGACACCCTCGATGACGCGCTCACCCTCGACGACCATCGCGACGACGGGTCCGGACTGCATGAACTCCATCAGCGGCTCGTAGAAGGGGCGGCCGACGTGCTCGGCGTAGTGCTGCTCCAGCGTGGCGCGGTCGAGGGTACGCAGTTCCAGCGCGGTGATCCGCCAGCCGGCCTTGCGCTCGACGCGGCCGACGATCTCGCCGACCAGGCCCCGGCGGACCGTGTCGGGCTTGAGCAGGACGAGGGTGCGCTGGCTCACGGTGGTGGCTCCTTCGATCACAAGGGGTACGGCACAAAGGGATACGGCACAAAGCGGTACGACACACGGTGTGCGGGGTGTCCGGCACACGGTGTGCGGGGCTCAGAGGCTACAGGGCCCGGCGGGACGTTCGTCACACAGCGTCAGGCCCTGGGGCCGGTCCGGGCGGTACCGTCGCGCTCTCCTCGGCGGCCCGTTCGGCGAACCGGGCCTTGGCCTCGTCGATCTGCCGGCCGAAGCGCACCGACGCCCACCACAGGGCCGCGAAACACGCGCCCAGGAGGAACATCATCGGGACGACGAACCCGCTCGCGATCAGCGCGATCTGCAGCGCCCAGCCGAGCGGGACGCCACCGGGCCGGGTGATCACTCCGCACAGCAGGACACAGAGCAGCATGGCGATCCCGCTGACCGTCCAGACGGTCCCGGTGGACAGATCGGGGTCCTTCATCGCCACCAGCCCGGCGAACCCGATGACGAAGAACTCCCCGATCAGCGTCGAAGCACACAGCGTCCGCACCGGTCAGCGCCTCCCCAGGAGCAGTCGGGCCTCGCCGACGGTGATGACGGAACCGGTGACGAGCACGCCCGCGCCGCTGAACTCGGCCTCCTCCTCGGAGAGGGTGATGGCCGCCTCGATAGCGTCGTCCAGGCGCGGTTCGACCTGGACCCGGTCCTCGCCGAACACCTCCACGGCGACCGCGGCCAACTCGTCCGCGTCCATCGCCCGGTGGCTGGAGTTCTGGGTGACGACGACCTCGTTGAAGATCGGCTCGAAGGCTTCGAGGATGCCGCGCACGTTCTTGTCGGCACTCGCGCCGACGACACCGATCAACCGGCTGAAGCCGAACGCCTCACTCATCGCCTCGGCGGTCGCGCGCGCTCCCGCCGGGTTGTGCGCCGCGTCCAGGACGACGGTCGGCGAGCGGCGTACGACCTCCATACGGCCCGGTGAGGCGACCGAGGCGAACGCCTTGCGGACCGTCTCGCCGTCGAGCCGCCGGGCGTGGCCCGCGCCGACACCGAAGAACGCCTCGACGGCGGCGAGCGCCACGGCGGCGTTGTGTGCCTGGTAGGCGCCGTGCAGCGGGAGGAACAGCTCGTCGTACTCTCCGCCGAGCCCGCGCAGGGTCAGCAGTTGGCCGCCGACGGCGACCTGGCGGCTGACGACGCCGAACTCCAGGCCCTCGCGGGCGACCGTCGCGTCCACCTCGACGGCCTTCTTGAGCAGCACCTGCGCGGCGTCCACCGGCTGCTGCGCCAGGATCACGGTCGCGCCCTGCTTGACGATGCCGGCCTTCTCGGTGGCGATCTCGCCGGGCGTGGTGCCGAGCCGGTCGGTGTGGTCCAGGTCGATCGAGGTGACCACGGCGACACCGCCGTCGATCACGTTCGTCGCGTCCCAGGTGCCGCCCATGCCGACCTCGACCACGGCGACATCGACGGGCGCGTCCGCGAAGGCCGCGTACGCCATACCCGTGAGCACCTCGAAGAACGACAGCCGGAAATCCTGCTGCCCGTCGACCAACTCGACGTACGGCTGGATGTCCCGGTACGTGTCGATGAACCGCTCCGGCGCGATCGGGGCGCCGTCGAGGCTGATCCGCTCGGTGATCGACTGCACATGCGGCGAGGTGTACCGCCCGGTGCGCAGGTCGAAGGCGCCGAGCAGGGCCTCGATCATGCGGGCCGTGGACGTCTTGCCGTTGGTCCCGGTGATGTGGATCGACGGATACGCGCGCTGGGGGTCGCCCATGATGTCCATCAGCGCGGAGATCCGGGTGACCGAGGGCTCCAGCTTGGTCTCACCCCAGCGCGTCGCCAGCTCGGTCTCGACCTCGCGCAACGCCCGGTCCACCTCGGGGTCGGCGGGCCGCGCCGGCACCTCGGATCCGGACGGTCCGCCTTGCGTCCGGAGGGTTCGGCTGCCCGCCTCGATCACGGCGAGATCGGGGTCGCGCTCGGTCTCGGCGTCCACGATGTCGTCGAACAACTCAAGCGGATCACGTTCCGGCTCACCGGGAGGGTACTCACTCACCCCCTCAGTCTACGGAGCCAAACAGACCGAGCCTGCCGCGGGCAGGCGCCCACCATCCCCACCTGGCTGTGGGCAGGCGTTCCGCAGGGCGATGGGGGTACCTCCCGGTCGAGCGAAGCCGAGAGTGGGGGAGGGTGGGCACAGCCCACAGCGGACGGTCAGCCGGACAACAACCTAAGCCGAGGGCAACCGATCAAGCTGCACCTGAATCCGGGCAATATCTTCGTCAGCCTTCACCAGACGCCCACGAATTTTCGCGACCACAGGTTCCGGGGCTTTAGCCAAAAACGCCTCGTTCCCCAACTTCCCCACCGCCTGAGCCTTCTCCTTCTCGGCCGCCGCAAGATCCTTGGCGAGCCGCTTCCGCTCGGCCTCCACATCGATCGTCCCGGAGAGATCGAGCGCCACCTCCACCCCGGACACGGGCAGCGTCGCGGTGGCCGCGAACCCCTCCCCCTCGGGCTGAAGCCGCAGCAACTGCCGAATCGCGGCCTCGTGCGGCGCGAGCGCGGACCCGCCGAGCGAGAGCCGCGCCGGCACCCGCTGCCCCGGCTGAAGCCCCTGCTCGGCACGGAACCGCCGCACCTCGGTGATCACCGACTGAAGGGTCCCGATCTCCCGCTCGGCGGCCTCGTCCCGGAACCCGGAGTCGGTGGGCCACTCGGCGATCACCACGGACTCGCCCCCGGTGAGGGTGGTCCACAGGGTCTCGGTCACGAACGGCACGATCGGGTGCAGCAGGCGCAGCGTGACGTCGAGGACCTCACCGAGCACCCGCCCGGACACCTTGGCCGCCTCGCCGCCGCCCATGAAGGTGGTCTTGGACAGCTCCACGTACCAGTCGAAGACCTCGTCCCAGGCGAAGTGGAACAGCGCGTCGGAGAGCTTCGCGAACTGGTAGTCGTCGTAGAGGGCGTCGACCTCGGCGACGGTCGCGTTCAGCCGGGACAGGATCCACCGGTCCGTCGGGGACAGCTTCTCGGCGGGCGGCAGCTCGCCCTCGACGGTGGCGCCGTTCATCAGCGCGAACCGGGTGGCGTTCCAGATCTTGTTGGCGAAGTTACGGGACCCCTGGACCCAGTCCTCGCCGATCGGCACGTCCACGCCGGGGTTGGCGCCGCGCGCGAGCGTGAAGCGGAGGGCGTCGGAGCCGTACTTGTCCATCCAGTCCAGCGGGTTGACCGCGTTGCCGAAGGACTTCGACATCTTCTTGCCGAACTGGTCCCGGACCATGCCGTGCAGGGCGATGGTGTGGAACGGCGGGGTGCCGTCCATCGCGTAGAGGCCGAACATCATCATGCGGGCGACCCAGAAGAACAGGATGTCGTAGCCGGTGACGAGGACGGAGTTCGGGTAGAACTTCGCGAGGCTGTCGGTCTGTTCGGGCCAGCCGAGGGTGGAGAAGGGCCACAGCCCTGACGAGAACCAGGTGTCGAGGACGTCGCTGTCCTGCGTCCAGCCCTCGCCGGTGGGCACCTCGTCGTCGGGTCCGACGCAGACGACCTCGCCGTTCGGCCCATACCAGACGGGGATGCGGTGGCCCCACCACAACTGCCGTGAGATGCACCAGTCGTGGAGGTTGTCGACCCAGTCGAAGTACCGCTTCTCCATCTCCTGCGGGTGGATCGTGACGCGCCCGTCGCGGACCGCGTCACCGGCGGCCTTCGCGAGCGGGCCGACCTTGACCCACCACTGGAGGGACAGCCGCGGCTCGATGGTGGTCTTGCAGCGCGAGCAGTGGCCCACGGAGTGCGCGTACGGGCGCTTCTCGGCGACGATCCGGCCCTCGGCGCGCAGGGCGCCGACGATGGCGCTGCGGGCCTCCAGGCGGTCCAGGCCCTGGAAGGGGCCGGGGACGGTGATGACGGCGTGCTCGTCCATCATGGTGATGGCGGGCAGGTCGTGGCGCCGGCCGATCTCGAAGTCGTTCGGGTCGTGCGCGGGCGTCACCTTGACGGCGCCGGTGCCGAACTCGGGGTCCACGTGGGTGTCGGCGACGACGGGGATGGACCGGTTGGTGAGGGGCAGCCGGATGGTGCGTCCGATGAGGTGCTTGTACCGCTCGTCGTCGGGGTGCACGGCGACGGCGGTGTCACCGAGCATGGTCTCGGCGCGGGTGGTGGCGACGACGATGGACTCGTCCCCGTCGCCGTACCGCATCGACACCAGTTCGCCGTCGTCGTCCTGGTACTCGACCTCGATGTCCGAGATGGCGGTCAGACAGCGGGGGCACCAGTTGATGATGCGTTCGGCGCGGTAGATCAGCTCGTCGTCGTAGAGCTTCTTGAAGATGGTCTGGACGGACTGGGAGAGGCCCTCGTCCATGGTGAACCGCTCGCGGGACCAGGCGACGCCGTCGCCGAGGCGGCGCATCTGGCCGGAGATCTGGCCGCCGGACTCGCCCTTCCACTGCCACACGCGCTCGACGAACGCCTCGCGCCCGAGGTCGTGCCGGGACTTGCCCTCCTTGCCCAGCTCGCGCTCGACGACGTTCTGCGTGGCGATGCCGGCGTGGTCCATGCCGGGCTGCCACAGCGTCTCGTAGCCCTGCATACGCTTGCGGCGGGTGAGGGCGTCGATGAGGGTGTGCTCGAAGGCGTGCCCGAGGTGCAGGCTGCCGGTGACGTTCGGCGGCGGGATGACGACGGTGAACGGCGGCTTGTCGCTCTTCGCGTCGGCCTCGAAGTAACCGCGCTCCACCCAGCGCTCGTACAGCTTCCCCTCTACCTCGGCCGGCGCGTACTGGGTCGGCAGTTCGGTGGTGGTCGCTGGGTTCTGCTGCTGAGTGTTCTCGGTCACGGGGGTCAGTTTAGGGGCGTCACGGTCGTGTACTGAAACCAGCGGGTTTCGTAACGGTGGGAGCCCCGCCGGTCCGTCCGCGCGGCCGTTGGGCCAGGATGTCAGAAACGCATAAACATCTGGAGGGGAACCCACGCATGAGCCACAACCAGCCGGGCCCGTACGGCGGGCAGCCCCAGCAGCCCGGACCGTACGGTCAGCCGGGACCCTACGGCCAGCAGCCGCAGGCACCCCAGCCCGGCTACGGATATCCGCAGCAGGCCCCACCGCCACAGCCCGGTTACGGATACCCGCAGCAGCCCCCGCAGGGTGTACCGCCCCAGACACCCCCGTACGGCCAGCCCGGCCAGCCCGGCTACGGCCAGCAGCCCCCGCAGCAGCCCCCCTACGGCTACCCGCAGCCCCCCGCCCCGGGCGGCGGCAAGAAGAAGACGGGCCTGATCATCGGCGCGGTGGCCGTCGTGGCGGCGATCGGTGTGGCGGCGTATTTCGTCCTGGGGAAGGACGGATCCTCCTCCGTCGCGGACGACGGGCCGCACAAGCTGACCACGCCGGCCACCGTGATCAACGGTGAGTACAAGCGCATGGGCGAGGACAAGCCGCCCGAGGACGCCACGTCGAAGGACACGGAGGATCTCGCCAAGGGCGGGGTCACCGACGCCAAGGGCGTCCAGGCCGTGTACTCGACGATCGATCTCAGCAACCCCAGCGACATCGATCCGACCGACATCGCGGGATCGAAGGCCGTTTCCTTCTTGGGTCTTTACGGCAAGGTCAAGGACCCGGAGGCAGCGATCGACAGTGCCTTCGCGAGCATGAAGAAGAACAAGGACTCCAAGCTGACGTTCGTCGGCAGCGCGGAGTCGGTCAGTCCGGACGGCCTCGACGGTGCCGTCATGAAGTGTCAGAAGGCCCAGGCCGAGAACACCCAGACGAGCAAGACCGACACCCAGTACATGTGCATGTGGGCCGACTACAGCACGATCGGCCTGGCGGTCCCCGCAGCGGGTGGCACGGGCATCCCCCTCGACGCCTCAGCGAAGGTCGCGGCGGACCTGCGCAAGGACATACGCGTCAAGATCTGACAGCCGCACGCATGACGAAAGGGGCCCGGTCATCGGACCGGGCCCCTTTCGTGTCACGCCGTTCTCTGTTCGCCTCGTGTCACGCCGTTTTCTGTTCGCCCGGTCCGCGGCCTCGGGCGTCGCGGGGGATCAGGGTGGGGTTGACGTTGGAGTGGACCGCTTCGGCGGTGATGACGACGCGGGCGACATCCTTGCGGGACGGCACCTCGTACATCACCGACTGGAGGACCTCCTCCATGATGGCGCGCAGGCCACGCGCGCCGGTCTGCCGGAGGATGGCCTGGTCGGCGATGGCCTCCAGGGCCTCCCGCTCGAAGTCCAGCTCCACACCGTCAAGTTCGAAGAGGCGCTGGTACTGCTTCATCAGCGCGTTCCGCGGCTCCACCAGGATCTGGAGGAGCGCCTCGCGGTCCAGGTTGTGGACCGAGGTGATGACGGGCAGCCGGCCGATGAACTCCGGGATCATCCCGAACTTCACCAGGTCCTCGGGCATGACGTCCTCGAACTGGTCCTTGGCCTGCAGCTCCCGCTTCGAGCGGATCGTCGCCCCGAAGCCGATGCCCTTGGCGCCCGCCCGGGACTCGATGATCTTCTCAAGCCCGGAGAAGGCACCGCCCACGATGAACAGGACGTTCGTCGTGTCGATCTGGATGAACTCCTGGTGCGGGTGCTTGCGCCCGCCCTGCGGGGGGACCGACGCGGTCGTGCCCTCCAGGATCTTCAGCAGCGCCTGCTGCACGCCCTCGCCGGAGACGTCACGCGTGATCGACGGATTCTCGCTCTTGCGGGCGACCTTGTCGATCTCATCGATGTAGATGATGCCGGTCTCGGCCTTCTTGACGTCGTAGTCCGCGGCCTGGATCAGCTTCAGCAGAATGTTCTCGACGTCCTCGCCGACATAACCCGCCTCCGTCAGCGCCGTCGCGTCGGCGATGGCGAACGGGACGTTCAGCATCCGGGCCAGTGTCTGCGCCAGGAGGGTCTTGCCGGAACCGGTGGGCCCCAGCAGGAGGATGTTGGACTTCGCCAACTCGATGACGTCCTCACGCCCTTGGCCCGTGCCGTTGCCACCGGCCTGGACTCGCTTGTAGTGGTTGTACACCGCGACCGAGAGGGCCTTCTTCGCGGCCTCCTGGCCGACGACATAGCCCTCAAGGAACTCGTAGATCTCGCGGGGCTTGGGCAGTTCCTCCCAGCGCACCTCGCTCGTCTCGGCGAGTTCCTCCTCGATGATCTCGTTGCAGAGGTCGATGCACTCGTCGCAGATGTACACACCGGGGCCTGCGATGAGCTTCTTGACCTGCTTCTGGCTCTTGCCACAGAACGAGCACTTGAGCAGATCGCCGCCGTCACCGATGCGTGCCACGAGGTGCTTCCCCTTCGCCTGGGAGACGCTCGCGTAAGCGACTCCTGGTGCCTCATATCCGACGGTACCTTGCCGGGCCCCCCGTTCGGGCCCCCCTTGGCGCGGTTCACTTTGATGTGCACCACGCCAAGGGGCGGCAAATGGTGTCGTGGTGGGTCAGACGACCGCGTTGTTGTTCATCTTCCGGGTGGAGATGATCTGGTCGATCAGGCCGTAGGACAGCGCGTCCTCGGCCGTCAGGATCTTGTCACGCTCGATGTCCTCGCGGATCTTCTCGATCGGCGTGGTCGAGTGCTTGGCGAGCATCTCCTCCAGTTGCGCACGCATCCGGAGGATCTCGTTCGCGGCGATCTCCAGGTCGGAGACCTGACCGCGGCCCGTCTCGCTGTACGGCTGGTGGATCAGCACGCGCGCGTTGGGCAGCGCCATGCGCTTGCCGGGCGTACCGGCGGCGAGCAGGATCGCCGCGGCCGACGCGGCCTGGCCCATGCACACCGTCTGGACGTCCGGCTTCACGAACTGCATCGTGTCGTAGATCGCGGTGAGCGCCGTGAAGGAGCCGCCGGGGCTGTTGATGTAGACGGAGATGTCACGGTCGGGATCCATCGACTCCAGGCACAGCAGCTGCGCCATGACGTCGTTGGCCGACGCGTCGTCGATCTGCACCCCGAGGAAGATCACCCGCTCCTCGAAGAGCTTCGCGTACGGGTCGTACTCGCGCACGCCCTGCGAGGTGCGCTCGACGAAGCGCGGGATGACATAGCGGGACTCGGCCGTGGGGCCGGTGTACTGGGCCTGCGGACGGTCGTAGAGGCCGCTGCCGGGGAAGTCGTTCACTGTCTCTCCTGAAAGGGGCTGAGGCGGTCGGCTGTGGCTTCGGGGGCCGGCGGACGAGGTGGTTTCCCCGTCACGCCGCCCCGGTGCCGCCGCCGCCCGGCATACCGGCCGCGGTGGGCATGATGTCGTCGATCAGGCCGTACTCCTTGGCCTCGATCGGGTCGAACCAGCGGTCGCGGTCCGAGTCGCGAGTGATCTGCTCGACGGACTGGCCGGTGTGGAAGGAGGTCAGCTCCGCCATCCGCTTCTTGGTGTGCAGCAGGCGCTCGGCGTGGATCTTGATGTCCGACGCGGAGCCGGCGAGGCCCGCCGACGGCTGATGGATCAGGATCTCCGCGTTCGGCAGCGCGAAGCGCTTGCCAGGGGTGCCCGCGCTCAGCAGGAACTGGCCCATCGAGGCCGCCATGCCCATGGCGATCGTCACCACATCGTTCTTGATGTACTGCATGGTGTCGTAGATCGCCATGCCCGCGGTGATCGAGCCACCGGGGCTGTTGATGTAGAGATAGATGTCCTTCTCCGGGTCGGAGGCAAGGAGCAGCAGCTGCGCCGTGATCTTGTTGGCGATGTCGTCGTCGACCGCCTGGCCGAGGAAGATGATCCGCTCGCCGAGCAGCCGGTTGTAGACCTGGTCGCCGAGGCCACCACCGATGGAGGGGTCGCCGGCGGCGGAGGGCATCAGATTCGTCACGTATCCACCTGCTCGTCTTACGACGGCGCCGGGCCGTCTCACGTCTTCTGCTGGGGCGTGGAGCCCCACGTCCGCGCCGCCCCTCGGCGACCACGGGGACTCCCCTGCCCTCGTATTCATGGACCCTAACGCGCAGGCGGCCGGGGTCCATCCCGCACAGGGAACTGTTCGCTGTGAGCGCAGGTCGCCACGCTTGGCCTGACCCGTTGTCCCTGACTGCCGTTGCCTTCGCGGGCGCCGGTGCCCGGGGCTGTGGCTCCCG
Source organism: Streptomyces sp. NPDC058001 (assembly GCF_042886315.1). Taxonomy (NCBI): domain Bacteria; kingdom Bacillati; phylum Actinomycetota; class Actinomycetes; order Kitasatosporales; family Streptomycetaceae; genus Streptomyces; species Streptomyces sp. NPDC058001. The sequence goes on along the minus strand of NZ_JBHVQT010000002.1, from coordinate 435,757 downwards.
TGGCCTGGGGAGGCACCGTCGCATCGGTGCTGCGCCCACCGCGGCCCGGAGTGCCGGTGCGCCGGAAGGTGGGGGTGGGGGTACGCCGAAGGGCCCGGGAGCGGTGTTGTCCGGTCCAGGGCCCTTCGGCGTACGGGGTGGATCAGGCGTCGGCCTTGGGCTCCGCTGCCTCGTCCGAGGGGGCGGCGTCGGCGGGGGCGGCGTCGGCGGGGGCCTCCGTCTCCTCCTCCTCGTCGTCCAGGTCCACGACCTCACCGTTCGTGTCCTTGACGGTCGCGGCCTCGACCACGACGGCCAGCGCCTTGCCCCGGGCGACCTCGCCCACGAGCATCGGCACCTGGTTGCCCTCGACAACCGCCTGCGCGAACTGGTCCGGAGACATACCGGAGGACGCAGCACGCCGCATGAGGTGCTCGGTCAGCTCCTCCTGGTTGACGTTCAGCTTCTCCTTGTTGACCAGCTCGTCGAGGACGAACTGCGTCTTGATGCCCTTGACCGCGGCTTCCTTGGTCTCGGTGTCGAACTCCTCGGCGGTCTTGCCCTGGATCTCCAGGTACTTGTCGAGGGTCAGACCCATCTGGCCGAGCTGGTGGTGCTCCAGGTTGTGCTTGCGGGTGTTGATCTCGTCCTCAAGAAGCTTCTCGGGGACGGGCACCTCGACCAGTTCGAGCAGCTTCTCCAGGACCCGCTCCTGCGCCTGGGTCGCCTGGTCGTACTGCTTCATGTTCTCCAGGCGCTTACGGCTGTCGCCGCGCAGCTCCTCAAGGGTGTCGAACTCGGAGGCGAGCTGCGCGAACTCGTCGTCCAGCTCGGGCAGTTCACGGGCGGCGACCTGGGCGACCTTGACGGTGACCTCGGCCTCCTTGCCCTCGGCGGTGCCGCCCTTCAGCTCGGAGGTGAAGGTGGTCTCGCCACCGGCCTCCAGGCCCTTCACGGCGTCGTCGATGCCGTCGAGCAGCTCACCGGAGCCGATGGTGTAGGAGACGTCCTTGGCGACGCCGTCCTCCAGCACCTCGCCGTCGACCTTGGCCTCCAGGTCGATCGTGACGACGTCCCCGTCCTGGGCGGCGCGCTCGACCGGCGAGGTGGACGCGAAACGCTCGCGCAGCTCCTCGACGGCCTTGTCGATGTCCTCGTCGGTGACCTCGACCGCGTCGACCTCGACCTCGATGCCGGAGTAGTCCGGGATCTCGATGGTCGGGCGGATGTCGACCTCGGCGGTGAAGTTCAGCGTCTCGCCGTCCTTCAGCTCCGTGATGTCGACCTCGGGCTGGCCGAGCACGTTCAGCTCGGCGTTGTTGACCGCGTCGGTGTAGAACTTCGGGAGCGCGTCGTTGACGGCCTCCTCCAGGACTGCCCCGCGGCCGAACCGCTGGTCGATGACGCGGGCCGGAATCTTGCCCTTCCTGAACCCCTTCACCGTGACCTGCTGGTTGATCTTCTTGTACGCCGCGTCGAGGCTGTCCTTGAGCTCCTCGAAGGGCACCTCGACAGTGAGCCGAACCCGGGTCGGGTTCAGGGTCTCCACGGCGCTCTTCACGGTTCGGTCTCCTTGTGGCTGACTTCTTGAGGGTTCTGCCGGCCGCTCCCGGATCGGAGAGCCTCGGCGGATTCGCGCCCTGAGAGACGTTCGGAAACGTGCGGACACACGGGCGCGCAGTTTGCATAGTAGCCGCAGGCGGTACACGCCCCAAAAGGTGAGCTTGCTGCTGGTCGGGGTGGCGGGATTTGAACCCACGGCCTTCCGCTCCCAAAGCGGACGCGCTACCAAGCTGCGCCACACCCCGTCGGTGCGACACGTAGGGTACATGCCCACAGGCGGTGCGGCTCCCGCATTACGCGACGCCCCCCTCAGGGCGGGAATACGGTGTGCGGCGAGGGGGTCCGACCCGCTACGATGCTGCCTGTGCCGCGGTCCGTGACCTGCGGCGCGACTGTGCGGGCGTAGCTCAATGGTAGAGCCCTAGTCTTCCAAACTAGCTACGCGGGTTCGATTCCCGTCGCCCGCTCCATCGGCTTCCGGCCCGGTCACCGCGCTCATCCGCGGGACCGGGCCGAAGTCGTTTCCGGGGATTCGGGGCGGCTGTGCGAGGGCGCGCGGGGGCACGTGGGGGTTATCGGGGGCGCACGAGGGTCACTCCGGGAGCGTGGGGCGCATCTGTCCGGAATCCGCCGGTCCAGATCACCCCAACCGCCCCGCAGGCACCCTGATCACCACGACCGCCCGCCGACTCCGGTCCCCGCTGAGACCCCGGAGCCCCCCGACTGCTCGGTCAGAAGCTGATCGAGTTGATCGTCTGGGCTATGGAGTCGAGGAACCGTTGGATCGACGGCGCCATCCCGCTCGACGCGAGGAAGAAGCCGAAGAGCACCGCGACGATCGCGGGCCCCGCCTTGATGGATCCCCCGCGGATCAGCACCACAAGGATGATCGCCAACAGCAGTACCACTGACAGCGAAATGGCCACACTGATCACACACCCTCGGTCGGTCCGCTCTCCCGGCCCGGGGGTACGCGCACGCACACCCCCGCCAGAACCATCGTGCCACCAACCCGCCCGGCCTATGCGACAGGTGACGCATCGTCGGCCACGCGCGCGTGTGCGAGACATCGGCCGGACGGCACCACTGGCGTACGGACAGCGGTGTGACCGGTGAACCGGAGCCGCCCGCAAGGGAATTCGGCGAACACGCCCGAACCATAATTCACCCTGATCGTTTCCAGGTCCACACATCGTGTTCGCAGGTAATTCGAATAGTCGCCGACAGCACATCACCGCCCCCATCAACACCGCTCCGGCAGTGGGGCATACACCAACGAACCTGACATCCCACTGGAGTCGGCCGCAGGCGTTATGCCCTATTTAAGGGGGATGAGAGTGGACGTACCCGTCAATATCGGTGCAGCGTAGAAAGATTCACGCCGACAGGAGGACTTCCCCGAATCCTGGGTACCCGCACGGCATGCAAGGAAATCACCGGGAAAAGTCAGGAGAGGTTTTACGGAATCCCACCACCGACGCTAAGGTGCCTCAGATGTTTCACATTGCCACGCCCCGAGCGGGTGCGGTGAGGTCCCGGGTCGTCTCCCCCAGCTCATGGTGGGAGGGCCTGTGACGAACTCGCTGCGACCGCACGGCCACTCCGGCGGACCGCTCCCCGAGGCCAGGGAGCCCACCGACTCAATGCCCGGCCCCCACTCCCCCGGCTCGACGGCTCCCCGCCCCGCACCCTCCCGCTCCGCATCCCCCCGCACGGCGGCCTCTTCCCCCGCCCCTGCCGCCCCCGAGCGGCAGCGCGACGCGTTCTTCGACAACGCGAAGTACCTCGCGATCGTCCTGGTCGCGATGGGCCACGCATGGGAACCCCTGACGGACACCGGCCGCACGGCCGAGGCGCTCTACATGACCGTCTACACCTTCCACATGCCGGCCTTCATCCTCATCTCCGGCTACTTCTCCCGCAGTTTCGACATGCGGCCCGACCGGCTGCGCCGGCTGATCACCGGAATCGCCGTCCCCTACGTCCTCTTCGAGGTCGCCTACACCTTCTTCAAACGGTGGGCCGACGACGATCCCACGCAGCCCATCAGCCTGCTCGACCCCTGGTACCTCACCTGGTTCCTGATCGCCCTGTTCATCTGGCGGCTCACCACACCCCTTTGGAAGATCGTCCGTTGGCCGGTGCCGCTCGCCCTCGCCATCGCCGTCCTCGCGTCGGTCTCCCCGGACATCGGCGACGACCTGGACCTTCAGCGCGTACTGCAGTTCCTGCCCTTCTTCGTCGTCGGTCTCTTCATGCGGCCGGAGCACTTCCAGCTGCTGCGGCGCCGCGAGATCAGACTCCTCGCGCTGCCGGTATTCGCCGGTGCGCTCGCCGTCGCCTACTGGGCCGCTCCGCGCATGAACACCGCCTGGTTCTACCACCGTGACAGCGCCCAGGAACTGGGCGCGCCCTGGTGGGCCGGTGTCGTGATGACCCTCGCGCTCTTCGGCGCCTCGATGGTCCTCACCGCCTGCTTCTTCGCCTGGGTGCCACGGCGGCGGATGTGGTTCACGGTCCTCGGCGCGGGCACGCTGTACGGCTATCTGCTGCACGGCTTCCTCGCCAAGGGTTCCCGCTTCTGGGGCTGGTACGACGCCTACGCCTGGCTGCGCGAGCCCTACGGCCAGGTGTTCGCGACACTCGTCGCCGCCGTCGTCGTGACCCTCCTGTGCACCCCTCCCGTACGGCGTGTGTTCCGTTTCGCCATGGAACCCACCATGGCGTGGGCCTTCAAACGCGACGCCACGGAACTGGCCCGCGACCGCACCGACGGCAAACACACCGTCCGCACCGACCGCACCGACCGCACCACGAAGACCTCCGTCTGAGTCAGAGTGGCGGCAGGCCCAGGAGTCGGCGCATCGCCGCGTACTTACGACTCAGCCGCGCGCGGGTGTGTTCGTCGAGTACCGCGAGACGGGCCGGGTCGGCGTTGTGCGCGAGGTCCGACTCCTTGACCACGAGGGCCCCCGGGGTGTCCAGGATCCGCTGGGCGTACGACTCCGGGGGCTCGTCCTCCTGCTTGGTGAGTGCCAGGACGATGGTCTTGGTCAGCGCGGTGAGCGCGGCGCGGTCGAGCCAGTCGGCGCTCAGCGCGTCGTCCTCGACGGCGTCATGGAGCCAGGCCGCGGCGATCTGCTCCTCGGAACCGCCCCGGTCACGCACCCCTTCGGCCACCGCCTGGAGATGCTCGCTGTACGGGCGGCCCGCCTTGTCGGTCTGCCCGGAGTGCGCCTCCCGGGCCAGTGCCTCGACCTCGGCCAGGGTCAGATACGGCTGCGGCATGCGAGCCCCTCTTCCGGTGTTCCGTGTCACTGCCGCCGACCCTAACCACGCCCGGCCCCCGGCTCCATCGCCCGGGGTGCCGAACCCCTCTCTCCACCGGTCCGGCTCACCCCCGTACGGCGCCCCCTTCCGCCGGCTCAGCCGCGTGCGTCCGCCGCGCGCAGGGCCGCCCGTGCGGGAAGCGTGGCCGCGGTGAGGCCGAGGACGACGATCGCCGCCGCGAAGGATCCGTACACCAGCGGGGGTATGTACGGGCTCTCGCCGGTCAGGCCCTTCATCATCGGCACCAGGGTGGCGAGCGCGATCGCCGTGCCCAAGGCGATGCCGGCCACCGCGACGAGCAGGGCCTCCCAGCGGATCATCCGCATCACCTGGCGGCGGGTGGAGCCGATCAGGCGGAGGGTGCCCAGTTCGCTGCGGCGCGCGAGGACCGTCATCACCAGGGTGTTGCCGGCGGCGACGGCCGCGAAGCCGCCGAGCACGGCCGCCATGGTGGTGTTCGCCCAGGCGTTCAGCTCCCGGTCGAGGGAGGCCGCGGCGGTGTAGTCGCCCGGGTCCAGGACCGTACCGAGACCGGCGAGCGCGTCGGCGCTGCCGCCCTTCGTCCATATCTCCATGTCGGACGCGTCGGAGACATGGCGGACCAAGTCGTCCCGGGAAAGGGTGACTTGGGACAGGCCAAGGCCCCGGCCATAGGTCGCGGTGACCAGTGGGGACGCCTCGGTGCCGTCCGGCAGCGTGAGCCGCAGTCGGTCGCCGACCTCGACATGGGCCGAGCGGGCGAGGCCCGCGTCCAGGGCGATCCGGCCCGGCCGCAGGTCCAGGGCGCCCTCGCGGACGTCCAGGTCCTGTACCCGGGTCAGGTCCCGGGCCGAGGCGGTGACGCCCTGGGTGGACGCGGATTGCAGCCAGCGGTCACCGCCGGAGCCCACCGGGACCAGGACGGAGGTCTTCAGGAGGCCCACGGCCGCCGTGACCCCGGGCCGACCGGCCGCCTCGGTGACCGCTCCGGGTGCCGACCCTTCGGCCGGGCGCACGATGTGGTCGGCGACGATGCCGGCCCGCTGCTGGCGCTCAGTGGCCCGGTCCTCGCTGGTGTGCATGAACACAAGCGTCGACGAGAAGGCCATCGCCAGCACGATCGGGGTGATCGCGGAGGCCAGACGGCGGGCGTTGCTACGGGAGTTGGCGGCGGCGAGCGAACCGGACGCTCCCGCGCCGCGCAGCGGAAGCCCGAACAGCCCGGCACAGGCGCGGGCCACCAGCGGCCCGAGCAGGGCGACGGCGAGCATGAAGAGCATGACGACGCCCAGCGCGGCGTTCGCCGCGTCCTCACCGGTCGCGGACGCGGCGAGCCCGGCGCACACACAGCCGCCGACGGCCGCCGCGAGGCCCAGTGGCGTACGGATCCAGCCGGGACGCAGGCGCTCCGTCGCCGCCTCGGCCAGCGCCTGTCCCGGCTTGATACGGGACGGGCGGAACGCGGCCGACCAGCCCGCGACGAGCGCGGTGACCAGCACGGTGCCGACGACGACCACCAGCGGGATCCAGGACACGGTGAGATCGACCGCGCGCGGGATCGCCCCCTTGTCCTGGAGTTGCCCGAACCACCAGGTGGCCAGGACGATGCCGGGCAGACAGCCGAGCAGTCCGGCGAGGGGTGCGACGAGGAGTGCCTCGGTGGCGACGGTGCGGCGGATCTGTCGTGGTGTGGTGCCGATCGCCCGCAGCAGCGCGAACTCGCGGGCCCGCTGCCCCACGGAGAGCGCGACCGTACCGGCGGCGGTGAAGACGGCGACCATCGTGGCGATGCCGCCGAAGGAGCCCCCGAGTCCGCTGAGGACTTCCTTGGCCCCGGCCAGCGAGGCGTCCTCGACGGCGCCCCGGTCGTCGCCGGTGTGAACCTCGGCCCGCTTGCCGAGGGCCTTGGCGACCTGGGTCTTCAGGGTGGCCGTGCTCACCCCGTCCCGGGGCAGGACGGCGATGGCGTCGATCGTGCCCGGGTGGCCGAAGGCGCCGATCGCCTCGGCGTCCGTGAACCACGCGGTGGGCGTGGCCTCCCTCGCGCCGGGGGTCGCGAGCCCGGAGACACGGAAGGCGCGCGGGCCGTCGGCCGTGGTGAGGGTGATCCGCGCACCCACCTGGGCCCGCTTCCCGGCCGCCGCGTCGGAAGCGCCGGCTGAGGCGGAGACTCCGGTGGTCAGGACCACCTCGCCCCGGCCCGGCTCCCGACCTTCCGTGAGCTTCTCGCCTGTGAACCGGGTCGATCCCCAGCTGTGCCCGGTGTACAGGCCCTGGTCCGACCGCACCGGAAAGGTGACGTCGGCGATCGCCGCTCGCGCGCCCGGTACCGAACCCGCCTTCGCGACCAGGGAGTTGTCCAGCCGGGCGCGGTCCGGGAGGGGCGTCGCGGTGTCGACACGGCTCTCGCCCCCGCCGGTGACGAGGTGGGCCCGCTGGTCGGCCGCGGCCACCACGGGGGCGTCCGCATAGCGGGTGGGCGGCACCGAGGCCCGTAGCCCTGTCTCCAGGAGGATGCCGCAGGCGGCCACGATCATCGCGGCCATCGCGAGCGCGACGAACGTGCCGACGAAGGCCGCCGGTTTGAATCGGACGGCCGCTCGTGCCAGGCCGTTGGGAACGAACATCAGGCCGCCGCCCCCGCCGGGACGCGGACCGTCAGCGCGGTCATGCGGGCGGCGATCCGCTGGGCCGAGGCGCCCTCCAGGCGGTCGGCGATCGAGCCGTCCGCGAGGAAGAGCACACGGTCGGCCCAGGCCGCGGCCCCCGGATCGTGCGTGACCATCACGACCGTGGCACCGAGGTGGTCGACGGCCGAGCGCAGCAGGCCGAGGATCTCGGTGGCCGTCGTGGTGTCGAGGGCGCCGGTCGGCTCGTCGGCGAAGATCACATCGGGTCGGGTGACCAGGGCGCGGGCGATGGCCACGCGCTGCTGCTGGCCGCCGGAGAGCTGCCCGGGACGCCGGCGGCCCTTGTCGCCGAGGCCGACCTGGTCGAGGACCTCGGCGGCGCGGCGGCGGTCGGGGCGGTGGCCCGCGAGCCGCATCGGCAGCACGACGTTCTGCTCGACCGTCAGGGACGGCAGCAGATTGAACGACTGGAAGACGAAGCCGAGGCGGGCGCGGCGCAGGGCCGTCAGACGGTTCTCACTCATACCCGTGATCTCCGTGCCGGCCAGATGGACCGTGCCGTCCGTGGGGCGGTCGAGGCCCGCCGCGCACTGGAGGAAGGTCGACTTGCCGGAGCCGGACGGGCCCATCACGGCGGTGAAACTGCCCCGGGCGAGGGCGACATCGATACCGCGCAGGGCGTGCACGGCGGAACTCCCCCTGCCGTACCGCCTGCGGACGCCGCGCAGTTCGACGGCACGCTGCTCGTACACCGGAACGCCGTCCAGGATCGGGTGGGCCGCCTCCTGGTCCGCGTGAGCCGGGCGCCGCGCCGCTCGCTCCGTCTGTCGCGCGGCACTCTTCCTTCGCAGGGCCATGTCGGGCCACCTTCCGTCCTCGTCCGTCCGGGATCGCTTCCGTGATCGACTTCGCGATCGATGCTTCGACCGTACGGAGCCCAGAACCCTCCGGACCATGAGGTACACCGCCAAGTCGGGGTGGGGAAAACCCCACCTGAAGCCCTGCGGCATCCCTCTCGCCACCCTCGCCGCACCCCTCCCGCCGCTCCCCCGGCACCCGCTCGACACCCGTCCGATACTTTCTATGTCAATCATTTGGTAAGCTAACTATTGACGCTTTCTTGACGCCCTCTTTGCCGTACTCACAAAGGAGGAAGCCCATCGGACACGCAGACACGCTGATCGCCATGGGTGGGGCCTTTCTCGCCGCCGCCGTCCTCGCGCGGCTCGGCGGCCGTATCGGACTGCCCACCATTCCGCTCTTCATCCTGGCCGGGATCCTGCTCGGCCCGCACACACCCGGCATCGTGCTGGTCGCCGACCCGCACGACCTGGAGATGCTCTCCGCGCTCGGCCTGGTGCTGCTGCTGTTCTACCTCGGTCTCGAATTCCATCTGGACGACCTCAAAGCCGGTGGCCGCAAGATGGCGCTCGCCGGTGGCACGTATCTCGCGCTGAACGTCGGCGCGGGCCTGGGTTTCGGATTCGCCCTCGGCTGGGGCACCTCCGAGGCGCTGGTTCTCGCCGGAGTCCTGGGTATCTCGTCGTCCGCGATCGTCACCAAAGTGCTCGTCGACACCGGACGCCTCGGCAACCCCGAGACCAAACCGATCCTCGGCATCATCGTCGTCGAGGACATCTTCCTGGCCCTCTATCTGGCCGCGCTCCAGCCGATCCTGTCCGGCGCCGACAGCCTCGCCTCCGCGGTGATGGACGGCGGCAAAGCCTTCGGGTTCCTGCTGCTGCTCGCGCTCGCGGCCCGATTCGGTACGAAGGTCGTGGGCCGGCTGTTCGCCGTCAAGGACGACGAGCTGCTGGTGATCTCGTTCCTCGGGGCCGCCGTGCTGGTCGCCGGGGTGTCCGAGTGGTTCGGCGTCGCGGACGCGATCGGCGCGTTCATGGTCGGTCTGATGCTCGGCAGTACGTCGTCCGGTGAGCGCATCCGGAAGCTGGTGCACCCGTTGCGGGACGCGTTCGGCGCGATCTTCTTCTTCGCGTTCGGGCTGTCCATCGATCCGGGTGACCTGCCGGTGGTGCTGTGGCCGGTGCTGGCCGCGGTGGCGCTGACGCTCGTCATGAACGTGCTCGCGGGGCTCGGTGCGGCGCGGTTGTACGGGTTCGGGGCCGGGCCCGCGGCGAATATCTCGACGACGCTTCTCGCGCGCGGGGAGTTCGCTTTGATTCTTGCGACGATGGCTGCCGGGGCCTCCGGCATGGACAGTCGGTTGTCGCCGTTCATTGCCGGGTATGTGTTGGTGCTTGCTGTGTTGGGGCCGATGGCGGCCGGGCGTTCGCACTGGCTTGCGCGGATATTGCCTGGTCGGAGGTCTGGGGGCGACGGTCCTAAGGGTGGGAGTCCTGTGCTGGCCGACGCGTCTGTCTGATCGCCGGTGGGGGTTTGTGCCCACCCTCCCCCACTCTCGGCTTCGCTCGAGCGGGAGGGACCCCCATCGCCCTGCGGGACGCCTGCCCACAAACCCGGGGCAAGTACCTGTTCACAAACCAGGGGCAAGTAGCGGTTAGGCGTCTCGGGAGATCAGGAGCAAGGCTCTGTCGTCGTTGACGTCCTTGGCTACTGCTTCGATCAGGTGCCAGGTCGCGCCGTGGAAGCCGCCTGCCACATAGCGGTCGGCTTCTCCGGTGAGGCGGTCCATGCCCTCCGCGATGTCCCGTTCGGAGGTTTCCACCAGGCCGTCCGTGAACAGCATGAGAACGTCGCCGGGGCGCAGGGAACCCTTCATCGGGTCGAACTGCGCCCCGGCGTACACCCCGAGCAGGGGGCCCTCGGCCGCCTTCTCCTCCCAGCGGCCCGAACCCGCGCTGAGCTGGAGGCCCGGCGGGTGTCCCGCCGAGAACAGTTCGTAGTCGCCCGACTCCAGGTCCAGGACCAGATGGATGGAGGTCGCGAAGCCCTCGTCCCAGTCCTGGCGGAGCAGATAGCCGTTGGCGGCGGGCAGGAAGGCGTGCGGCGGCAAGGAGCCGAGGAGACCGCCGAAAGCGCCGGACAGCAGCAACGCGCGCGAGCCCGCGTCCATGCCCTTGCCCGAGACGTCTGTGAGGACGACTTCGAGGGACCGGCCGCCGTTCGTACGGGCCGCCACGACGAAGTCGCCCGAGAAGGACTGGCCGCCCGCGGGCCGCAGCGCCATCTCGCGGTGCCAGCCGCGCGGCAGGGTGGGCAGCTTGCTCTGCACCCGGATGCGTTCGCGCAGGTCGAACAGCATGGTGCCGCCGCGCCGCCAGGGCACCCCGACCCGGCTGCGGAACTGGGCGATGAGCAGTCCGAAGAAGCCACCTGCGGCGACCACCAGGACGACGCCCGGGGTCACCCGGGACGGGCCCTCGGTGTACGGGCCCAGGTGGATGGACTCCACGATCAGGGCGGTGGCCGCAGCCGCGTACAGGCCGAGCAGGCTGGCGGGGCGCAGCAGGAGGCCGCCCGCGACGATGGGGAGGACCAGGGCGGCCGGTGAGCACCACACGGAGTTGATCAGGGTGCCGGCGGCGATCAGTGGGACGGTTATCAGCAGTCCGGCGAGTGCGATCCAGTCGGAACCGTCGCCGCGGAAGTAGTCGACGCCCGATCTACGCATGCCGGTGCGGACCCGGTGCATACGCTTCTTCATCCGGGCCGTGAACGTTTCGGCTTCCGCTCGTCGTCGTGCCATTGCTCGTGGACCCTATCCAGCGCACCAGGCCCTTCGCACGGGAGGTCCCACTTGTCCCCCCTCCGAGGGCCACACGGACCGTGTCGAAATCCACTCGCTCATCCCGCATCGTCCTGATAGGCATGGCGACATGACCACTGAACTACGGGTGCTGGAACCGGCCGACTGGGACGTCTGGTACGGGAAGCTGGAGCTGGCCTTCGGCGGAGTGCGGGAGTCGCCCGAGGAACGCACGCTGTACAACGAACTGACCGAGATGGAACGTTCCATCGGTGTCTGGGACGGTGCCGAGTGCGTGGGCACCGCCGGGGCGTTCACCTTCCGGATGGCGGTCCCGGGCGGCGCCCTGGTGCCCGCCGCGGGCGTCACGATGGTGAGTGTGGCGGCGACCCACCGCAGGCGCGGGGTACTCACCTCGATGATGCGGCGGCAGCTCGACGACGTACGGTCCTGGGGCGAACCGGTGGCGGTCCTGACGGCATCGGAGCCGGTGATCTACGGCCGCTTCGGGTACGGCGTCGGGACGTACCAGATGCGCGCCGAGATCGACACGGACCGGGTCACCCTGTCCGTACCGCCGGGCACGGACGACGTACGGCTGCGGTTCGTGAAGCCCGCGGACGTGCTGGACGCGTGCGAGAGCGTGTACGCGCGACAGGTGACCGGACGGCCCGGGATGCTGGCGCGCCGGCCCGGCTGGGAGCGGCTGCCGCTGCTCGACCCGGAGACCGATCGGCACGGGGCGTCACCCCTGCAGTGCGTGGTGGCGGAGCGCGGCGACGAGATCGTGGGGTACGCGCGCTTCCACAACAAGCCCGAGTGGGACGTGGCGGGCCCCAAGGGCGAGATCATCCTGGAGGATCTGGAGGCACTGGATCCGGCGTCGTACGCGGCGCTGTGGCGGTTCCTGTTCGACATCGACCTCACCTCGACACTGCGGGCGGGCAACCGTCCGGTCGACGACGCCTGGCAGCAGTTGGTCTCGGACATCCGCCGATGCAACGTACGCGCGCGGGACTCACTTCACGTACGGCTCGTGGAGTTGGGGGCGGCGCTTGAGGCGCGGACGTATCAGACGCCCGTCGATGTCGTGTTCGACGTGGAAGACGCCTTCTGTCCCTGGAACGAGGGGCGTTGGCGGCTGACCGGCGACCACAAGGGCGCGTCCTGCAAGCGCACGGACGACGCGCCCGACCTCGCCCTGTCGGTACGGGACTTGGGCTCCGCGTACCTCGGCGGTGTGAGCCTGACGTCGCTGGGCGCGGCCGGGCGGGTACGGGAGGTGCGTCCCGGGGCGCTGTCGGAAGCCTCGGTCGCGTTCGGGTCCGATGTGGCGCCCTGGCTGCCGCACGGGTTCTGACGCCGTCTTGAGGGGGTGCCTCACGCGCGCTGGCAGGTGGGGCACCAGAAGAGGTTCCGGGCGGCGAGACCGGCGGTGCGGATCTCGCCGCCACAGATGTGGCAGGGCTGGTGCGCCCTGCGGTACACGTACACCTCGCCGCCGTGGTCGTCGACGCGCGGCGGGCGGCCCATCGCCTCGGGGGTGTGCTCGGGCCGGACGGTGTCGATCCGGTTCTCGCGGACGCCCTCGCGCATCAGGGCCTTCAGATCGGCCCAGATCGCGTCCCACTCCGCGCGCGTGAGATCGCGGCCCGCGCGGTACGGGTCGATGCCGTGCCGGAACAGGACCTCCGCGCGGTAGACGTTGCCGACGCCCGCGACGACCTTCTGGTCCATGAGCAGCGCAGCGATCGTCGTACGGCTCCGGGAGACACGGTGCCACGCCCGGTCGGGGTCGTCCCCGTCCCGGAGCGGGTCCGGGCCGAGGCGGTCGTGTATCGCCTGCTTCTCGGCTTCCGTGATCAGGGCGCAGGTCGTGGGGCCCCGGAGATCGGCGTACGCGGTGTCGTGCGCGAGCCGGAGGCGGACCGTGTCCGTGGGGGGCGGGATCGGCGGCGTACCGAAGTCCAGCTTGCCGAACAGGCCCAGGTGGATGTGGACCCAGCCGGACGCGGCGAAACCGAGGAAGAGATGTTTGCCGTGGGCGTCGACCTCGGTGAGCGGGGATTTGTCGAGGAGTGCGGCGCTGTCGGCGAACCTGCCCTGGGGGCTGGTCACGTGGACCTCGCGGTCGGCGAAGCGGGTGCGGTGGGCTGCCGCCAGGTGGTGGATCGTGTGCCCTTCCGGCACGGGACGACTCCTCTGCGGTTCGCCGGGGTCTTGTGTTGCCGTGCCGCCGCTGCGCGGCTTTCCCCACCCACCCGCCCATTAGTTGGCGGAAGTTACCAGGGCCCGTTCGCCCGCAGTGGTTGCCGGTGAGAAGTACGGGTGGGTGGGTGGGATCGCCGGTGTGGTGGGGACCGTCAGGGCTGCGGGTGGTGTGGGGGGATCGGGGGGACGGTGCCCGAGGTCTCGTAGGCCGACAGCATGTCGATCCGGCGCTGGTGGCGTGGTTCCGTCGAGAACGGGGTCGTCAGGAAGATCTCCACGAACTTCGTCGCCTCGTCCGTGGTGTGCATCCGGGCACCGACCGCGACGACGTTGGCGTTGTTGTGCTCGCGGCCCAGCGCGGCGGTCTGCTCGCTCCAGGCGAGTGCGGCGCGCACGCCTTTGACCTTGTTCGCCGCGATCTGCTCGCCGTTGCCCGAGCCACCGATCACGATGCCCAGGGCCTCCGGGTCCGCGGCCGTCCGCTCGGCGGTGCGGAGGCAGAACGGCGGGTAGTCGTCCTGGGCGTCATAGATGTGGGGTCCGCAGTCGATCGCCTCGTGGCCATGGGCCGTGAGCCATTCGACCAGGTGGTTCTTGAGTTCATAGCCGGCATGATCCGAGCCGAGGTACACGCGCATGGCTACGAGTGTGGCATGGCAGGGGGTGGGCAGAAACGCTTGGGTCGACCACCCGAGAACGTAAGGAATGTCCATGACCTCGCAGCCCCACCTTGCGAAGGCAGACGAAAACCCCGGCAAAGGCGCCGGGGATCCGCACGGCGACAAAGGCGACGCCCCCCACGGCGACGGCCTGAAAGCCGGACTCAAGAATCGGCATCTGTCGATGATCGCCATCGGTGGCGTCATCGGCGCGGGCCTCTTCATCGGCTCCGGCAAGGGCATCGTCGCCGCGGGCCCCGCCATCCTCGTGTCGTACGCCCTGGTCGGCCTGATGGTCGTCCTGGTGATGCGGATGCTCGGCGAGATGGCCGCGGCCCGGCCCGCGTCGGGGTCCTTCTCCGAATACGCCGACCAGGCGCTCGGCCGTTGGGCGGGCTTCTCGATCGGCTGGCTGTACTGGTTCTTCTGGGTGGTGGTCCTCGCGGTCGAGGCGACCGCGGGCGCGGTGATCCTCAATGGATGGATATCCGCCGTGCCGCAGTGGGCGTGGGCGCTCGTCGTGATGGTGGTGCTGACGGCCACCAACCTCGCGTCGGTCGGCTCGTACGGCGAGTTCGAGTTCTGGTTCGCCGGCATCAAGGTCGTCGCGATCAGCGCGTTCGTCGTGATCGGGCTGCTCGCCGTGTTCGGGGTGCTGCCCGGGTCGGACAACCCCGGTGCCGGGTTGGCGCATCTCACCGACACCGGCGGGTTCCTGCCGCACGGCTGGGGGTCGATCCTGACCGGTGTGCTCATGGTGGTGTTCTCGTTCATGGGCAGTGAGATCGTGACCCTCGCGGCCGGTGAGTCGCAGAACCCGCAGCGCGCGGTGTCCAAGGCGACGAACAGTGTGATCTGGCGGATCGCCGTCTTCTATCTGGGGTCCATCTTCGTGGTGTTGACGCTGCTGCCCTGGAACGACGGGTCGATCCCCAAGGACGGGTCCTATGTCGCCGCGCTGAACTCGATCGGCATCCCGCACGCGGGGCAGGTCATGAACGTGATCGTGCTGACGGCCGTGCTGTCGTGTCTCAACTCCGGCCTCTACACGGCGTCCAGGATGGCGTTCTCGCTCGGCAGGCGCGGGGACGCGCCCGGGGCGTTCGCGCGCACCACCGCGCGTGGGGTGCCGCAGGCCGCGATCCTCGGGTCGGTCGTCTTCGGATTCGTGGCGGTGTTCTTCAACTACAAGTGGCCCGAGACGGTGTTCGCGTTCCTGCTGAACTCGTCCGGCGCGGTGGCCCTGTTCGTGTGGCTCGTCATCTGTTTCACACAGTTGCGGATGCGGGGCGTGATCCTGCGTGAGTCGCCGGACAAGCTGGTCGTGCGCATGTGGCTGTTCCCGTATCTGACGTGGGCCACGATCGCGATGATCTCGTTCGTCCTGGTGTACATGCTCACCGACGACACCGCGCGTGAGCAGGTGCTGCTCTCGCTGCTCGTCGCCGCCCTGGTGGTGGGCGTCGCGGTCGGACGTGATCTCGTCCAGCGCGGGCGGGCGGAAACCGGCGGCAAAAGCTGACGGTACCTGTCAGGTTAAGCGGCCACCCTCCGTGGAGTCGGAACACAAACGGAGGGCAGTGCCGTGGGCGTCGTGGACTCGGTGGACTTGGCGGACTTCAGCGCGGGCCGGGTGGTGTTCACCTCCCGTGACCAGCACCGCGAGGGATACGAGGAGGAGACCGCCGGTTTCCAGACCGGGTTCGCGCAGCGGCCCGCCGTGGTCTTCGCCGCCTCGTCGGCGGACGACGTGGTGGCGGCGGTGGCCTACGCCGCCGCTGCGGGGCTGCCCGTCGGGGTGCAGGCGACGGGGCACGGGCTGCCCGGCGCGGTGGAGGGTGGCGTCCTTGTCAGTACGCGGCGCATGGACGGCGTCCGGGTCGACGCCGGGGCTCGTACCGCCCGGATCGAGGCCGGGGTCCGCTGGGGCGCCGTCATGGAGGCGGCGGCACCGCACGGGCTTGCCCCGCTCAGCGGCTCCGCGCCGGGCGTGGGCGCCGTCTCGTACACGCTGGGCGGTGGACTGGGGCTGCTGGGGCGGGAGTTCGGCTACGCGGCCGATCACGTACGGGCCGTCGAGCTGGTGACGGCGGACGCTCGGTTGCGGCGGGTGACCACGGAGAGCGACCCGAAGCTGTTCTGGGGGCTTCTCGGCGGCGGACACACCCTGGGTGTCGTGACGGCCCTGGAGATCGGTCTGGTGCCCGTCTCACGGCTGTACGCGGGTGCCCTCGCGTTCGACGGGGGCGTGGTGGATCCGGCGACCGTGCTGCGTGCGTACGCGCAGTGGACGGCGACCGTGCCGGACACGCTGACGTCGTCCTTCGCGGCGGTGGCGTTCCCGGATCTGCCGATGTTCCCCGAGGCGGTCCGGGGGCGGTACGTGGTGTCGGTGCGGGTCGTGTTCACGGGTGACGCGGCCGAGGGTGAGCGGCTGGTGGCCCCGCTGCGGGCGGTCGGTCCGGTCCTGTCGGACTCGCTGCGGGAGATGCCGTACACGGAGAGCGGCAGCGTTTTCTCCGAACCGGACGTCCCGCACGCGTACTACGGCGACAGCGCGGTGCTGCGGGAGTTGGACGTGCCGGCCGGCGCGGAACTCCTCGCGCTGACCGGGCCCGGGGCTTCGGTGATGTGCGTCGTCCAGATCAACCACCTGGGCGGCGCCCTCGCGAAGGAGCCCGATGTGCCGAACGCGGTGCCGCACCGTGACGGCCGCTATCTGGTGCGGCTGCTCTCGGCCGTCGCGGGCACGGACCTCGCGACGGTACGGGCGCACTACGCGCGCGTGCTGGCGGTCGTTGAACCGTGGACGACAGGGCGCTCGGTGAACTTCGCCTTCGGTGGGGCCGCGTACGGCGCGGAAGGTTTGTACGGCCCGGACACGCGGAAGAGGCTCGCCGCGTTGAAGGGCCACTACGACCCGGCGAACCTCTTCCGGCGGAACTACGGCGTCTGACGCACCGTCCAGGGTGTCCTGGGGGCTGTACGTCAGCGCTTGACGAAGCGCCAGGCGGTGGGCAGCGCGCCCATCGCCAGCGCGGCCTTGAGGGCGTCGCCGATCAGGAACGGGGTGAGCCCGGCCGCGATGGCCTGCGACGCCGACATGCCGGTGGCGACGGCGAGATAGGGCAGTCCGACCGCGTAGATCAGCACCGACCCGGCGACCATGGTGGCCGCCGTGCGCAGTACCGAACGGTCGCCGCCGCGCCGGGCGAGGGTGCCCACAAGCGTGGCGGCGAGCAGCATGCCCAGGACATAGCCGAAGGACGGCGCGGCGGTCCCGGAGCCGCCCTCGGCGAACCAGGGCATGCCCGCCATGCCGACGAGCGTGTACAGGGCGAGCGAGAGGAAGCCACGGCCGGCGCCCAGGGCGGTGCCGACGAGCAGCGCCGCGAAGGTCTGGCCGGTGACCGGCACAGGGGAGCCCGGCACGGGCACCGCGATCTGCGCCGCGATCCCGGTGAGCGCGGCGCCGCCGACGACCAGCGCGACGTCCCGTACGCGGGCGCGCGCGACGGACGACGCGGGGAGCAGGTCGGCGAGGACCTGACCGGGGCGGGTGAGGGCGGCAGCGGTGCTCATCGGTACTCCGCGGGATAGGGCGGCGGGTGCGCGGCGGGCGCGGGACATCGTGACGCTATCCCAGCGGAGCCTGGGTCCTCACCGTCAGTCATCGACAAAGCCGCCGCTCAGCCTTTGATGGACTTCGGACAAAGGCCCGCGCGAAATCCCCCGGTCGGCGTGACGCTCGTCACTGATGGACTGTGGAGTCCCACCAAAGGGCCAAAGGACCCCTCCGGTGTCACCCCCGAACCTCGGAGCCGTCCCGGAGCCTCCCCCGAAGCCGCCCCCGGCACCCAAGTACGCGCCCCGGCACGCGTGTCGACCTTTCTGCTGCTAGCGTGCAGTTGCAAGTTATATGCAATAAGAGGTCGGAGGGGACCGCATGGCCGTCTACACACTTCCTGAACTGCCGTACGACTACGCCGCGCTCGCACCCGTGATCAGCCCCGAGATCATCGAGCTGCACCACGACAAACACCACGCGGCGTATGTGAAGGGCGCCAACGACACGCTGGAGCAGTTGGAGGCGGCGCGCGACAAGGACCAGTGGGGCGCGGTCAACGGCCTGCAGAAGAACCTCGCCTTCCATCTCTCCGGACACATCCTGCACTCGATCTACTGGCACAACATGACCGGTGACGGCGGCGGAGAGCCGCTGGCCGCGGACGGTGTGGGCGAGCTGGCCGACGCGATCACCGAGTCGTTCGGGTCGTTCGCCGGGTTCAAGGCACAGCTCGGCAAGGCGGCGGCGACCACGCAGGGATCCGGCTGGGGTGTCCTCGCGCACGAGCCGGCGAGCGGGCGGCTGATCGTCGAGCAGGTCTACGACCACCAGGGCAACGTCGGCCAGGGCGCCACCCCGATCCTCGTCTTCGACGCCTGGGAGCACGCCTTCTACCTCCAGTACAAGAACCAGAAGGTCGACTTCATCGAGGCGATGTGGCGGGTCGTCAACTGGCAGGACGTGGCGCGGCGGTACGCGGCGGCCAAGGAGCGCGAGGACCGGCTGCTGCTCGCCCCCTGAGACCTCTGAGCCCCCGGAGGCCCTGAGACCCCGGAGCCCCGTCCCGGAACGTCCTGCTCGTGATCGTCTTCTCACCTTTCACGTGGCGGGCGGAGAAAACGGAAGGCCCCGCGAGGACGTGACTCGCGGGGCCTTCCGCATTTCCCTATACGTCGCCCAAGCCCCAGGTCAGGGCCCGTTGTCAGACCCCCGTGGCAGGCTTTTTCCCATGGAGACCACGGAGTACTGGCAGCTCATCGAAGACGCTCGCGCCGCCGAGTCCGGCGTGACCGGGCCCCGATCCGGTTCGGACGAGGCCCGCGCTGTCGCCAAGCGGGCCGCCGCCCTGCTCGCCACCCGGTCCAGCGAGGAGATACAGGGCGCGCAGCAGGCGTTCTGGAACCTGATGGCCGAGTCGTACCGGATCAGGCTCTGGGGCGCGGCGTACACGATCAACGGTGGCTGCTCGGACGACGGGTTCGACTACTTCCGGGGCTGGCTGGTCGCCCAGGGCCGTGAGGTGTTCGAGCGGGCCGTGGCGGATCCGGACACCCTCGCCGACTCGCCGGCCGTCCAGGCCGCGGCGCCGACCTGGGACGAGCTGGAGTGCGAAGCGGTGCTGGGGATCGCCTGGGACGCGCACCGGCAGGCGACCGGCGAGGGGCTGCCCGACTGCTGGAGCGTCCGCTATCCGCAACTGGACCCCGCGGCGGCCTTCGACTTCGACAACAAGGAGGAGGTGGCGCGCCACCTGCCGAAGCTGGCCGCGCTCTACCGGGGCGACGACGCGTGAGAACGGGGCTCAGTCGAAGATCGGGCCCTGGGTGCGGGTGCGCTTGATCTCGTAGAAGCCGGGGATCGACGCGACCATCAGGGTGCCGTCCCACAGCTTGGCCGCCTCCTCGCCCTTCGGGGCGGGCGTGACGACCGGGCCGAAGAAGGCGATCTGCTCGCCGTCAGCACCGGGCACGGCGATGACGGGGGTGCCCACCTCCTGGCCGACCTTGTCGATGCCCTCTTTGTGCGAGGCGCGCAGCTCCGTGTCGTAGGTGTCGGAGTCCGCGTAGTCCGCGAGCGAGGCGGGCAGGCCCACGTCCTTCAGGGCGCCGGCGATGGCTTCGGGCGTGGGGCCCTCGCCGCGGTTGTGGATGCGGGTGCCGAGCGCGGTGTACAGGTCGCCGAGCACCTTGTCGCCGTGCTCCTGCTGGGCGGCGATGACGACACGCACCGGGCCCCACGCCTTCTTCATGCCCTCGCGGTACTCCTCGGGCAGTTGGTCCAGTTTCGACTCGTTGAGGACGGCCAGGCTCATCACATGCCAGCGGACCTCGATGTCCCGGACCTTCTCGACCTCAAGCACCCAGCGCGATGTCATCCACGCCCAGGGGCACAGGGGGTCGAACCAGAAGTCGACGGGGGTCTTCTCGGTCATGTCTCTCCTCATGGCCTCGGCACCCGAGGGCGCCGGCGACGGAATGCGCTTACCGCGTACACCAGCGACAACGCCACCGGTCGCGTCGGCCATTCCCGGACGCGGCGGGCCGTTCCCGGGTGTCCCGCGGTGGAGCCCCATGGGAGGATCGACCCCGTTCGAAAACGTCCCATACGTCCAAACAGCCACGCGAGTCACAAGGGAGTGCCGCCCGTGCCCGGTGAGAATCTGTCCCGCGACGAGGCCCAGGAGCGGGCCGCTCTGCTGTCCGTCGACGGATACGAGATCGCGCTCGATCTGCGGTCGGCGACCGGCGAGGGCGGCGCAGGGCCGACGACGTTCCGGTCGGTCACCACGATCCGGTTCCGGTGCGCCGAGCCCGGTGCGGCGAGCTTCGCCGACCTGATCGCGCCGAGTGTCACGGCGGTGTCCCTCAACGGCAGGGACCTCGACCCGGGCGCGGTCTTCGACGGCACCCGGATCACCCTGGAGGACCTCGCCGACGAGAACGAGTTGGTGGTCGACGCCCAGTGCGCGTACAGCCGCACCGGCGAGGGCCTGCACCGGTTCGTGGACCCGGAGGACGGCGAGGTCTATCTCTACACGCAGTACGAGCCGGCCGACTCCCGCCGGGTCTTCGCCAACTTCGAGCAGCCCGACCTCAAGGCGCCGTTCCGCTTCGAGGTGACGGCGCCCGAGGGCTGGACGGTGTGGAGCAACGGCACGGGTGAACTCACCGACGGTGTCTGGCGGTTCGCGGAGACCAAGCCGATCTCGACGTACATCACGGCGGTCGTGGCGGGGCCTTACCACCATGTGACCGACCGCTACACGCGCGTGCTGGACGACGGGTCGACGCTGGAGATCCCGCTCGGGGCGCTCTGCCGCAAGGGGCTGGCCCGGCACTTCGACGCGGACGACGTGTTCCTGGTGACCAAGCAGGGCCTGGACTTCTTCCACGACCACTTCGACTACCCGTACCCGTTCGGCAAGTACGACCAGGCGTTCGTGCCCGAGTACAACCTGGGGGCGATGGAGAACCCGGGCTGTGTGACGTTCCGCGAGGAGTACATCTACCGCGGCAAGGTGACGCAGGCGGCGTACGAGCGGCGGGCCAATGTCATCCTGCACGAGATGGCGCACATGTGGTTCGGCGACCTCGTGACCATGCGCTGGTGGGACGACCTGTGGCTGAAGGAGTCCTTCGCCGACTTCATGGGCTCGTTCTCGATGGTCGAGGCGACCCGGTTCACCAACGGCTGGATCACCTTCGCCAACAACCGCAAAGCCTGGGCGTACCGCGCGGACCAGTTGCCTTCGACGCATCCCGTCACGGCCGACATCCGTGATCTGGAGGACGCCAAGCTCAACTTCGACGGCATCACGTACGCCAAGGGCGCGTCCGTCCTGAAGCAGCTCGTGGCGTACGTCGGGCGGGACGCCTTCCTGGAGGGCGCGCGGCGCTACTTCAAGCGGCACGCGTACGGCAACACGCGCCTCGGTGACCTGCTCGCCGTCCTGGAGGAGACCTCAGGGCGGGACTTGGCGGCCTGGTCGCGCGCGTGGCTCCAGACGGCCGGCGTCAACTCGCTGACGCCGCAGGTGACGCTGAACGCGGAGGGCCGGATCACCGAGCTGTCCGTGGTCCAGGAGGCCACCACCCCGGCCCATCAGCCGACGCCCACCGACGGCCCGGAAGGCACCGCCGCCGCCGAGGCCCCCGAACTGCGCCCGCACCGCGTGGCGATCGGTCTCTACGCGCGCGAGGACGTCTCCGGGGCGCTCGTGCGCTACGCGCGCGCGGAGGTCGACGTCTCCGGCGCGCGTACGGTCGTCGGGGAGCTGGCCGGTGAGCGGGCGCCGGAGCTGGTGCTCGTCAACGACGACGACCTGACGTACTGCAAGATCCGCTTCGACCAGAACTCGCTGGCCACACTCCGTGAGCGGCTGGGCGATCTCACCGATCCGCTGGCGCGGGCGCTGTGCTGGTCGGCGCTGTGGAGCCTCACGCGGGACGCGTTGATGCCCGCGCGGGACTTCGTGGACCTGGTGCTGCGGTTCGCGGGCCGTGAGTCCGACATCGGGGTGCTCCAGATGCTGCACGCCTGGGCGCGGACGGCGGTCACGCGCTACGCGGCGCCGGACTGGCGCGAGGAGGGCGGGCGGCTGCTCGCCGAGGGCGCGCTGCGTGAGCTGCGGATCGCCGACCCGGGCGGTCAGCACCAGCTCACCTGGGCGCGGTTCTTCGCGTCCGTGGCATCCGGCGAGGCTGATCTCCAGCTCCTGCGGGGGCTGTTGGACGGCGGCGCGAAGATCGACGGCCTCGATGTCGACCAGGAGCTGCGCTGGACGTTCCTCGAACCGCTCACCGCGCACGGCGCGGCCGACGAGTCGGTGCTCGCGGCCGAACTGGCCCGGGACGACACCGCGTCGGGCAAGCGGCACCAGGTGCGCTGCCTGGCGTCGCGTCCATCGGCGGCCGTGAAGGCGCAGGCGTGGGCGGCCGTGGTGGAGTCCGACGCGCTGTCCAACGCGCTGGTCGAGGCGACCATCGCGGGCTTCGCCCAGCCGTCGCAGCGGGAGTTGACCGCGCCGTACACGGAGAAGTACTTCGCGGCGATCGAGCGGGTGTGGGCCGAGCGGTCCATCCAGATCGGGATGGACGTGGTCAGGGGGCTGTTCCCCGGGCTCCAGGACGACCGCGGGACGCTGGACAGGGCCGACGCGTGGCTCCGGGAGCACCGGGACGCGGCGCCCGCGCTGCGACGGCTCGTCGCCGAGGCGCGGGACGACCTCGGGCGGGCGCTGTGGGCGCAGGCGTGTGACGCCGGTACGGAGTTGTGACAAGCGGCTGGTCCCTCTACCCGTAACCCCGGATGGACCAGCGCCTTTCGGCACTCGAACGCCCGTACTTTAGGGCGAGCTTGTCCGCATTTGTCGACGGGCGTGTAACACCGGTTAGGAGGGTGCGCAAGGGTGGGAATGGCGGGGGCATGAACCACAACACCCCGCTCTCCCCCCGCCCCCTGCGTCACCTCTCGGACGTCCGGCTCCGTGTGCTCAGTTCCGCCCAACTCCGGGCGCACGGTGTCTCGGCCGCCGAGACGAACGCGCAGTGCCGGCCCGGCGGGGCCTGGCAGCAGTTGCTGCCCGGTGTCTTCCTGCTCCACCCCGGACCGCCGACCGGCCAGGAGCGGGTACACGCCGTGCTGCTGTACGCGGGCCGCCCACCGGGCCGTTCGGGGCACGGGACCCGGGCCAGGCCGGCGGTGCCGGTCCAGCCGTCGGACGAGCACCCGGCACCGCGCGCCACCGAGGCCGCGCCCCGGCTCCCGCACCAGGGCACGGACCCGGTGCCGGCGCCGTACGGCGAGGTGATGATCACCGGTCTCGCGGCGCTCGCGCTGTACGGGTTCTCGTCCGCTCCCCCGCTGCTCTCGCTCGACCGGTTCGACGTGCTGGTGCCCAGGACCCGGCGGCTGCGGTCCACCGGGTGCGCGCGGCTGGTGCGGACGGCGGCGCTGCCGGTCGCGCGGCAGGTCACGGGGGTTCCGGTGGCGCCGGTGCCCCGGGCGCTCGCGGACGCGGTCGGCGGGCTCACGGACGCGGACGCGGTACGCCGGCTGCTCACCGAGGCGGTACGCGGCGGCCACTGCGAACCGACCGCCGTCGTACGGGAGTTGACGCGGGCGCGGCTGATGGGCCGCCCGCACGTCGTGAACGCGGTGGACGCGCTGGTCGCCGAGGGCCGCACCATCGCCGAGGACCGGCTGTACGCGATGGTGAGCGAGTGGGGGCTGCCCGACCCGGTGTGGAACGTGGATCTGCGGCTGCCGGGCGGTCCGCATCTCGGCGGTGTCGACGCGTACTGGCCGGACCAGGCCGTCGCCGTCGAACTCGACACCCGGGCGCCCCGGCCGGGCGGCCGGCGCGACAGTGCGGCCGAGTCGCTCCAGTGGACGGAGTACGCGCGCAAGCGGGAGCACCTGGAGCGGCTGGGTATCACCGTGGTGCACCTCACGCCGCGCAAGCTGCGGGACGCGCCGGAGCAACAGGCCACGATCGTGCGGACGGCACTGATGGCGGCGGACGACCGCGATCCGGCCGCGTATGTCGTGGTGTTGCCGAGGTGAGCCACCGGATGCCGGGCGCGCGCCGGTAGGAGGGGAGTGAGGGGGCGGGCGCCCCGGGACCGGGCGCCCGCCCCCTCACCTGTCACCCCTGGACAGCCGTACCGGCCACCCCTTCATCTGCCGGTCACTTGCCGCAGAACTCCGCCTCCTGGATCGCTCCCCCGTCGCCCACCCAGTCGCCGTTGAGGTTGTACGCGAGCGCGTGGCGGCCGTCGCGGGTGGTCACGGCGCCGGACGAGGAGCCGTGGATACCGCCGCCGTGGCCCCAGAGTTCGGTGCCGCAGGAGGTCTTCTCGCTCATCAGGCCGAGCCCGTAGCCGACGCCGGGCTGGACCTGGACCGTGGTGGTCATCTCGGTGAGCTGCTTCTTCGGGAGCAGCTTGCCGCGCAGCAGCGCGGTGTAGAAGCGGGTCAGATCCCGCGAGGTCGAGATCATCTCGCCCGCCGAGGAGGCGAGCGACGGGTTCAGCTCGGTGACGTCGTAGATCTCGGTGGCCGCCGGGGCGTCGGACAGCTTGGAGTACGCACGGCTGCTCGGGCGCGGTACATGGGTGTCGTTGCCCGGCACGGTGGTGGAGTTCAGGCCCAGCGGCTTGACGATACGGTCGCGGACCTCGTCGCCGTACGGGCGCCCGGTGACCTTCTGGACGATCATTCCGGCGAGGACGTAGTTGGTGTTGGAGTAGTTCCAGGAGGCGCCGGGGGCGAAGTCCGGCTTGTGGGCCATGGCGGTCCGCACCAGTGCGCGCGGCGTGAGGCTGTCGTAGCGGTGCTCCATGAAGCCGGCGTGCAGGAAGTAGGTGCGGCCGAAGGTCTCGTCGGCGGTGTAGTTGTAGATCCCGCTGGTGTGGTTGAGGAGTTGCCGCACGGTGATCTTCCGACCGTCGTGGCCGTTGCCCCGGACGACGCCGGGCAGCCACCGGTCGACCTTGTCGTCGAGCGACAGCCGTCCCTCGGCCTCCAGTTGGAGCAGCACGGTCGCCACGAAGGTCTTGGTGATGCTGCCGACCCGGTAGCGGTCGCCGGTGCCGCGCGGTGCGCCGGTCGACCGGTCACCGATGCCGGACGCGGCCTTCCAGGTGCCCTTGTCGTCCCGCGCCAGGGCGGTCACACCGGGGACGCCCTGCCGCACGACCGCGTCCATCGCCCGCCGGGTCGCCGCGTGGTCGTCCGTACGCGTCCCGGCCTGTGCGGGCGCCGTGAACGCCGTCGCCGCGACGGCCGCCGCCGCGACGCCCACGACGGCGGCCCGCATGGTCCTCGTACCCCTGCTGTGCTGCACCCTGTTCTCCCTCTGCCCTCATGACCGGCTTCCGTCGGACGGAGGGACTCCGGGGGTGCGCGCGGCGGTTGACGGTGCCGTTCGGGTTGAGAGCTTTTCAGCCCTTCCGCTTCAGCCCTTCCGCTCAGCCCTTCCGCTCAGCCCTTCCGGAGGAGCAGTTCCGTGTTGCGGTCGCCCGCCGAGCCGGACAGGGTCGTACGGGCGCCCGGCGCGTTGAAGGACAACTCGCGGTAGAGCGCGGCGAGTCCGGTCTGGGAGAGATCGGCGAAATCCGTGCGGTGCGGGGCCGCGGACTCGATGAGCGTGGTGAACAGGGACAGCGTGCCGTCGTGGTTGTCGGCGATCTCGATGACCCGGCCGAGCTGCGGGAAGTCGACGTGCGACGCGGTCGAGATCTCCCAGAAGGTGCCGTGCGGGGTGATGGCGTTCTTGTGGCTGTGGCCGTTCACCCAGGCGAGGACGTTCTTGTGGCGACCGAGCAGCGCCACGATCTCGTCGCCGCCGTGCCGTGCCTCACCGGGACGGCCCGGATCGGGGCGCAGATTCCGCATCGTCCGGCTGGTGTGATGGCTGAAGACGACGACGTACTCGCCTTGGTGCTCCTTCAGGGTGCGCTCCAGCCAGGTCAGCTGGGCCGTGCCGAGTGAGCCCTCGTAGTGGCCGCCGGGGTCGGTCGAGTCGAGGCTGATGCCGAGCACGTCGTCGGAGACGCGGAAGGAGTAGTACTGGGTGCGGGCGGCGACGTTCGCCTCGGTGTAGCCGTGCCCGTGGGGTCCGGGTCCGGTGTGCGCGGGGTCGAGGTGGGCCCGGAGGTATTCGGCGGGCGTGAAGGGGGCGCGGGCCTCGTCCGGGGTGACCGACCGCATGTGCCGGGCCTCACTCTTCAGCAGCTCCTTGAACGCGGTGCCCAGCGGGTCCTTCCCCGCCTTGACCGCCTGCCACACGGCGGCGCCCCGGTCCTCCGGCAGGGACATCAGCTTCCTGCCGCCGACCGCGTACTCGGCGAAGAAGGAGTCGCCGGGCGCGTAGCAGCCGCCGGGCAGCGCGTCGTGGTTGCCGACCGTGGAGTACCAGGGCAGCCGAAGACCCGGGCTGCGCAGTTCGCGGATCGCGGCGTCGAGGAAGCCGTCGATCCGGGGGAAGCCGAACTGCTTGTCGGCGTCGCGCAGGGCCGCGTCGGGCTGCCAGTACAGCTTCAGACCGGAGTTCTGGACGCCCTCGTAGTGGCGCGGGTCACCGGTGTTGGGGGTGATCCGGCCGCCGCTCATCACCCGGAGGTACCAGTCGAGTTCGGAGCGCGCGTTGTTGTCGGTGTTGTCGCCCGTGGTCATCACGAAGTGGAGGGGGGCGCCGGTGGCGGGGGCGCCGCGCAGGGCGTTGACCCGCTCGACCAGGCTGACGGCGCCCGCGACGGACAGGGACTCCTGGGGCCGCCAGGCGCTCGCGGTCTGGGCGCGCAGATACTCGTAGCGCAGCGGGTGCTGGACGTCGACCAGATGCAGGTCGGTGAACTGCACGAAGGCCGCGAGCGCGGTACGACGGTCCGTGCGGCCCGCCTTGGGCGCGGCGGCATCAGAGCGGACGACCCGCTTCCAGGCGGGTCCGTCGCCCAGGCGCCGGTATCCGGTGGAGCCGGCGGCGGAGGCGACCGACGTGAGCGTGGTGCCCTTGCCGTAGGGCGCGAGGGGGGCGGCGGGTGCCTGGCGGGAGATCGCGTCGGCGCCGGCCGGTGCGCCCGGGACGGAGGGTGCCCCGGCGGCCGAGCCGCTGCCGGGGCCGAGCGCGTAACCGATCCCCGCGGACAGGGTCACGGCTCCGGTGGCGGCAAGGAGGGCGCGGCGGTCGAGGACGGTGGCGGCAGCGGCGACAGAGCGTAGGCGCGGCATGGCGCGGCCTTTCCGGGTGCGAACACAGCGAGGGGGTGGGCCCGGGGTGTTCGTGGTGCGTGAACACCCCGTTCTCCCTGGATGGTTGGCATCGGGGGTGGCCTGTGCGTTAACGAAGGAGCAACGCCTGACGCCCATCACCGGACGTGGATCTCGGTACCCCTCGCACGTCCGCGGCGGTACCTCTGCCCGAGGGCGAACGCTCACTCCGCGTTCATCTGCCGGGGTAGGGAGCCGGGCTTGGATGTACGGAGTCGGGCTGCGAGGTACGGGGTCCCGCTGTGAGGTAGGCGCGTCGGACGCGCGTAGACCTTGAACCGGACACGCGTAGACCCCGAAGGCGGTGGCGCCAAATCCCCCTATCACCCGCCTTACGACCCATGGCGTATGGCGGAAGTACGCCATGGCCCTATCACGCCTCGGACAACTCTCCCCAAACGGTGGTCGTTTACGTAAGGCTGAGCGGTCATCCGGCCCCGAATTCCGGAACATCGTGGGCAGGGGTCGGTCCTACCGTCCGCTCTCATACGTACAGGGATGCAGATGACCCCCGATCCCCAGCGCGCACCCAGACACGGTGCGAGACGCGTGGCCCGTATAGCCGTGGCCGCGGGACTCGCGGCGGCACTCTCCGCGGCAGGGCCGATACCCATGGCCTTCTCCGCGGACAGCGGCTCCACACCGACACCGGCCGACTCCACCATCAAGCAGTCGGACGACAAGCTCGGCGCGGCCGACGCCGACCGTCTCGCCGAGGCCCAGGCCGCCGGCGAGAAGAACGTCACGATGATGGTCGCCACCGCGCCCGGCGCCACCCGGCAGGTCGCCGAGCAGCTCGACGCCGTCAAGGGCGGCTCGGTCGGCCAGACCTACGACAAGCTCGGCTATGTCCGCGCGACGATCCCGACGGCGAAGGCCGAAGCGGCGATCAAGGCGGCCTCGAAGCTCTCGTCGGTGCACGGCATCGACCTGAGCCAGGAGATCGAGCTGGACGACCCGACCCCGGCGGGCGACAGCGCCAAGGGTGCCAAGAACACCCCGGCGCCCGGCAGTTACCCGGCGCCGGACAAGAACACCCCCGCGAAGAACCCGTACAACCCGTCGTTCGAGACGGGCGCCGTCGACTTCGTGCAGGACAACCCGAAGGCGGACGGCCGGGGTGTCACCATCGGCATCCTCGACTCCGGTGTCGACCTGGGCCACCCGGCGCTCCAGAAGACCACCACGGGTGAGCGCAAGATCGTGGACTGGGTCACCGCGACCGACCCGATCGTGGACTCCGACGCCACCTGGCGCCGGATGACCAACCCCGTGTCGGGGCCGGTCTTCACCTACAGCAACCAGACCTGGAAGGCCCCGGCGGGCGATTACCAGGTCAACATCTTCCGCGAGTCGGCGTCCATCGGCGGCGACGCCAACGGCGACCTGAACCGCGACGGGGACACCACCGACGCGTGGGGCGTCCTCTACGACGCGAAGAACAACACCGTCCGCGTCGACCTGAACAACAACAACGACTTCACGGACGACGTGCCGATGAAGCCGTACAAGGACGGCTTCCAGATCGGGTACTTCGGTACGGACAACCCGGCGACCGACGTGGTCGAGCGGGTCCCGTTCGTCATCGAGATCCGAAAGGACGTGCCGACCGACCCCTACGGCGGTGACTGGGTCGGCAAGACGGCCGACTTCGTCAACATCGGCATCATCGAGTCCGAGCACGGCACGCACGTCGCGGGCATCACCGCGGCGAACAGCCTGTTCGGCGGCAAGATGAACGGCGCGGCGCCCGGCGCCAAGCTGGTCTCCTCGCGTGCCTGCTCGTGGAGCGGCGGCTGCACCAGCGTCGCGCTCACCGAGGGCATGATCGACCTCGTCGTCAACCGGGGCGTCGACATCGTCAACATGTCGATCGGCGGTCTGCCCGCGCTGAACGACGGCAACAACGCCCGCGCGGAGCTGTACACGCGGCTGATCGACACCTACGGCGTCCAGCTCGTGATCTCCGCGGGCAACGACGGCCCGGGTCTGAACACGATCAGTGACCCCGCCCTCGCGGACAAGGTCATCTCCGTCGGCGCGACCATCTCCAAGGAGACCTGGGCCGCCAACTACGGCTCCGGGGTCACCAAGAAGTACGCGATGGTCCCGTTCTCCTCGCACGGCCCCCGGGAGGACGGCGGCTTCGCGCCGACCATCTCGGCGCCCGGCGCGGCGATCCAGACGACGCAGACCTGGCTGCCGGGCGGCCCGGTCGCCGAGGCGGGCTACCAGCTCCCGGCCGGCTACTCGATGCTCCAGGGCACCTCGATGGCGTCCCCGCAGGCCGCGGGCGCGTCCGCGCTGCTGCTCTCCGCCGCGAAGCAGAAGAAGATCGATCTGACTCCGGCGAAGCTGCGTACCGCGCTGACCTCGACCGCCCAGCACATCAGCGGTGAGACGGCGAACAGCGAGGGCAGCGGCCTCATCGACATCGTCAGCGCCTGGAAGCTCATCAAGCGCGGTGTGTCGGCGAACGAGTACACGGTCAAGGCTCCGGTCGACACCACGATCGACTGGGCGCTCAAGACGCCGGGCTTCGGCACCGGTCTCTACGACCGTGACGGCGGCCTGAAGGTCGGCCAGAAGAAGACGTACGACGTGGTCGTCACGCGGACGACGGGCCCGAACCGCTCGGTTCCGCACCTGCTGAGCCTGAAGACCAACGACGGCACGTTCCGTATCGCCGGCTCGTCCTTGGTCCTGCTGCCGCTGAACAAGCCGGTGACGGTGAAGGTCGAGGCGCAGCCCCGTTCGGTCGGCGCGCACAGCGCGATCCTGGAGGTCGACGACCTCACCACGCAGGGCGTGGACAAGCAGATCATGACGACCGTCGTGGTCTCCACGCCGATCGCGAAGCCCTCGTCGACGTTCTCCGCGTCGGGTGTCTCGCAGCGCAACAGCACCATCTCGTACTACGTGACGGTGCCGGAGGGCGCGAAGACCCTTGAGGTCGCGATGAGCGGTCTCAAGGAGACGGGTCAGACCCGCTTCATCACGATCCACCCGTACGGCGTCCCGCTCGACCCGACGTCGACGCCGAATTGCTACCCGAACTACAACCCGGCCAACACCTGCCGTCCGGACCTGCGTTCGTACGCGGACCCGGTGCCGGGTGTGTGGGAGATCGAGGTCGAGTCGCGGCGTACGTCGCCGTTCCTCGACAACCCGTACAAGCTGGACGTGGCCCTGTACGGGCTCGACTTCGACCCGGCCGTGCAGTCCGTCCCGGAGGCGAAGGTCGGTACGCCGGCCCCCGTGTCCTGGAAGGTGACGAACCAGTTCGCGGCGCTCGACGCGAAGCTGAAGGGCGGTTCGCTCGGCTCGTCCAAGACGACGCGGCCGACGATCAAGCAGAGTGAGACCCAGGCCACGACGGTGGTCGTGCCCGAGGGTGCCGAGCGGCTCGACGTCGCGATCGGCAATGTCTCGGACACGGCGGCCGACCTGGACCTGTACGTCTACAACGCGGCCGGTACGCGGGTCGCGTACTCCGCGGGCGGCTCGTCGGAGGAGGCGGTCTCGATCAGCAAGCCCGCCGCCGGTGTGTACACCATCAAG
Organism: Streptomyces sp. NPDC058001; assembly: GCF_042886315.1. NCBI lineage: Bacteria > Bacillati > Actinomycetota > Actinomycetes > Kitasatosporales > Streptomycetaceae > Streptomyces > Streptomyces sp. NPDC058001. The sequence goes on along the minus strand of NZ_JBHVQT010000002.1, from coordinate 404,839 downwards.
GTCGAGGGCTACTCGACTCCGGCCGGTGAGACGGCCTACGACTACCGGGACGTGTACTTCTCGTCCACGCTCGGCACGGTCAAGGTGGACGAGTCGAAGACGTACAACCTGCCGGTCGGCGGTTCGGCGCAGATCTCGGCCGAGGTCGTCGCGAGTGCCGCGGCGCCCGAGGGCCGGGAGTTCTTCGGCCAGGTGCAGGTGCTGAACGCGCGCGGTACGGCCGCGGGCATCGGCAGTGTGAAGATCGGCAAGGTCATTCCGTAAGCGGGTAGGCATCCGCTGAGGTGCCGGTACGGAAACGGTGGGGCGGGCTCCTTTCGGGGCCCGCCCCACCTCTGTGCGCACCCCCCGTGCGCGCACTCCCCCGTGGGTCATCGGCCGTTGGTCATCGGCAGGTCGGGGCGCCTCATCAGCAGGTCAGGGCGCTGGAGCCGGGCAACGCCTCCTTGATCCAGGCCCGTTGCGCGGGGATGTCCGCTCCGGTGGCCCAGATGTCGGGCATGCCGGACCCGTGCGGGATACCGATCAGTGCCGTCTCGCCGATGCGCAGGCGTGGGTCGACCGCCCGGTCCATCACGAAGGTGACGACCTTGTCGCCCTCGCTCGGCTTGTAGTAGTGGTCGACCGTCAGCGTGATCCGGTCCTGGTCGCCGCCGGCCAGCGGCTCGACGCGGGTCACCTCGCCCTCGACGATCAGCCGGGCACAGGCCACATAGCCCTCCGGCGACAGGTCTCCCAAGTCCCCCTGGCCGTTCTGTCCCTGGTCCCTCTGTCCCCCTTCCGGTGCCACGTCCTTGGCGTCGCCCTTGCTCGCCGCCGAGGTGTCGTTCGCGCCCATGCCGCCGCCCTGGACGACCAGCCAGCCGAAGCCGCCGAAGACGGCGAGCGCACAGGCGGTGACCAGCGCGCCGAGCGCGATCCGGACGCGGCGGCGGGGCCGGGCGGGTACGGGACGGGGCGTGAGGGCGGGGGCGGGCGTGGGTGCGGGTGCGGTTTCGCGGGCCGCCAGCGTGTCGCCCAACTGCCTTATTTTTACGTGGAGTTCGGCGATGTCCGCGACGGCGGCGCGATGCGCGGCCAGGGTCTCCGGATCGTCCCGTGCCGCGTCGGGCAGGGGTTCGTCGGTGAGTGCCAGCATCAACGGGTCGTCGTACGGCTGCTCCCCGGTCACGTCACACCACCTCGTCCTCGTGCAGTCGCGCGCGCAGCGCCCGTACCGCCGTGTACAGCCTGCTCTTGACCGTGCCCTCCGGGATGTCCAACTGCTCGGCGATGTCCCGTACCGGAAGGTCCGCGTAGAAGCGGAGGACGACGACCTGCCGGAGGTTGTCCGGGAGTTCGTCCAGGCCCTGGGCCACGGCGAGCGAGGTCACCCGGGTCTCGCCGCCGCCGGGGTGCTCCTGGCGCAGCGAGGCCAGGCGCTCACCGAGCCGTTCCTGCCTGCGCCGCGCGCGGTGCCAGTCCATGGCGAGGTTCGACGCGACGACGGCGGCCCAGGCGGACACGTCGCGGGGCGCCTCATGGCCCTGTGCGGCCCGTTCGAGCAGCCTGAGCCTGACCTGCTGCACCCCGTCCGGCAGATCGGCGTACGGGACCCCGCCGAGCGCGAGGACCGCGCGCACCCGGTCCTCCTGGGCCGCGTTCAGCGGGTCCGCGTCACGGACTCTGCGCCACAGCAATGCCACCCTCCCCACCCCGCGTTTCCCCTAAGACGCCGGACGGGTCGGAAACGTTCGGACCAGTTTCCACGAACCTGCCCTTCACCGAAGGAACCCATCGACTTCACGGCATCTCCACTGTCACCATGTGCCCCATGACGCACATCACCAAAGGCGCCAACACCCCTGTCCCCGCAGCCCCGGTACGCGTGGCCGTGTGCCGCGCCCAGGCACCCGGAATCCCGACCGTGGACGCGTCCGCACTGCTGCTCGACGCGCGCGGCAAGGTACGCGGCGACGCCGACCTCGTCTTCTACAACCAGCCGCACCACCCCTCGGGCGCGGTACGGCACGCGGGCACGGCGGAGGGCGGCGGACAGGCCGCCGAGTGGCTGGAACTGGATCTGCACGCGGTCGAGCCGGATGTCCAGCGGGTGGTGATAGCCGCGTCATGCGACGGCGGGGTGTTCGGCGCGGTACCCGGTCTGTATGTGCAGACGGTCGGTCCGGACGGGCTTCCGGTGGCGCAGTACACGGTGACCGACGCGTCCACCGAGACGGCGTTCGTGCTCGGCGAGTTCTACCGGCGGGACGGCGCCTGGAAGTTCCGGGCGGTCGGGCAGGGGTACGACTCCGGACTCGCCGGTCTGGCCACGGACTTCGGGATCTCGGTGGAGGAGGAGCAGGGTCCCGAGGACGCCGTACCGGTCCAGGCGCCGCGGCAGGGTGTTCCCCAGGACGCCGTTCCCGGGGCCGCCGCCCCCTTCGTCTACGGCTCCGAGTTCCAGCCCTTCGCGCGGCGCGGGCACGGCAACGACGTCATCACCGTCGACGCCCCCGTGCCGCCGGGCCCGGTGATCGTCGAGGCATGGCACCAGGGCGAGGGCTACTTCGCGGTCCAGACCCTCGACCACCGCAACAAGAACGACGAGTTGCTGTTCAACACGACCGTGGACGACTTCCGCGGCCGGACCCTCACGCCGTACCCGTCGGACCGGCATCTGCGGCTGCGCGTCGAGGCCGACAACGACTGGACGGTGGTGGTGCAGCCCGTGTCGGTGGTCCGCCATCTCGGCACCGCCATCCAGGGCCAGGGCCCCGAGGTGCTCGCGTACACGGGGACGGCGGCCGATCTCGACGCGCGGTTCGACGGTGACGAGGACGGGGGCGGCGGCTTCGCGATCTGGTCGATGGAGACGGCCGTCGCCCGGGACCTGGACGACCGCGAGCTGCTCGTCAACGAGGTCGGGCCGCTGACCCAGACCGCGCCGATACCCGACGGCCCGCTGCTGCTGCTCGTGGAGGCGGACGGCCCCTGGTCGCTCGCCGCCCGCCCACTGCCGGTGTTCGACCAGGGCGCCGCCCAGGAGTCCGGCGTCTACCAGGGCCGGGGCCACGCCACGGTCACCCTGGTCAACCCGAACCCGGGCCGCCCGGCCCTGCTCGACTACGAACTGACCGGCGACGGGGTGCTCTTCGGATACACGGTCGCGGTGCTCGACGAGTACGACGACGAGGACACCCTGCTGCGGGGGCAGAACAACGGCGAGCGGGGCCGCACGCTGCTGTTCCGCGAGGGCGAGAGCGAGCAGCGGCTCCGGATCACGGACGCCCGGAACTGGAAGCTGCGGCTGCTGCCCCTCGACCAGGCGCCCGCGCTGTCCGGCCCGCTGGAGGGCACAGGCAGCGCCGTGTTCCGATACGACGGTCCGCCCGCGCTCCTGGATCTGCGCCGGCTCACGTCGGACGACGACCCGCTGACCGCGCACACGGCGCAGCCGGAGGGCCGGAAGGCGATCTCGGTGGACACGACGAGCCGCCGTCCGGTCACCGGGCCGCTGTGGGTGCCGGACACGGGCCACTGCCATGTCCTGATCACCACCGGGGACCGGACCGGGTGGCGGGTCGAGCCCCGGCCCCTCTCCGAGGCCCAGGTCCTGGACGTCTCCGTGTCGGGCGCCGGCTACGGCGTCGTGCGTCACACGGGCCCCGAGACCGAGGTGATGCTCACGCACCAGGGGCGCGGCACGCTGGACCTGATCGTGCTGTGGGAGCTGGACGAGCGGCTGGAGCCGATACGCCGGATCAGCCTGGGCCCGGGGCTTCATCGGGTGCCGAGCGGGTATCTCCAGGTCCGCACGTCTGGCCGGTGGACCATCGAGGCCCGGAAGTGATCACGCCTGTGTGCGCGCCCGGTCCGGGGTCCGAATGTCCCACTCCTCGGGCAATGGATTGGACAGCCGGGCCGGGGACAGACGCATGATGGAAGCGTTCGCCCATGTCGTAGGCGTTGGAGGAGACACCGTGAGGGTCGGAATCGTCGGAGCCACCGGTCAGGTCGGCACAGTCATGCTCAGGATCCTGGCCGACCGGAACGTCCCGGTCGACGAGCTGCGTCTGTTCGCCTCGGCGCGCTCGGCCGGCTCGACGATCGACTGGAAGGGCACCCCGGTCACCGTCGAGGACGCCTCCACGGCCGACTACAGCGGCCTGGACATCGTGCTGTTCTCGGCGGGCGGCGCGACCTCGCGGGCGCTGGCCGAGAAGGTCGCCGCGCAGGGCCCCGTGGTGATCGACAACTCCTCGGCATGGCGCCGCGACCCCGAGGTGCCGCTGGTCGTCTCGGAGGTGAACCCGCACGCGGTGGCCCACCGCCCGAAGGGGATCATCGCCAACCCGAACTGCACCACGATGGCCGCGATGCCGGTCCTCAAGCCGCTGCACGAGGAGGCGGGCCTCGAAGCGCTCGTCGTCGCGAGCTATCAGGCGGTGTCCGGGTCCGGGCTCGCCGGGGTCGCCGAGCTGCACGGGCAGGTCCAGAAGGTCGCCGCCGACGCGGACAAGCTGACGCACGACGGTGAAGCCGTCGACTTCCCCGAGCCCACTGTCTACAAGCGGCCGATCGCCTTCAACGTGCTGCCGCTGGCGGGCGCGATCGTGGACGACGGCTCCTTCGAGACCGACGAGGAGCAGAAGCTCCGCCACGAGTCCCGCAAGATCCTGGAGATCCCGGGTCTGAAGGTCTCCGGGACCTGTGTCCGGGTGCCGGTCTTCTCGGGCCACTCCCTCCAGATCAACGCCCGCTTCGCCCGTCCCATCGGTGTGGAGCGCGCGTACGAACTGCTGGCCGCCGCGCCCGGTGTGGAGATCTCCGAGATCCCGACCCCGCTCCAGGCCGCGGGCCGCGACCCGTCCTATGTGGGCCGCGTCCGCGCCGACGAGACCGTCGAGCACGGCCTCGCCCTGTTCGTGTCCAACGACAACCTCCGCAAGGGCGCCGCCCTGAACGCGGTACAGATCGCGGAACTGGTCGCCGCGGAACTCAAGGGCTGACCTGCCACCCGCACCGACCCCACCCGCACCGACCCGAGGGGCGGTCCCTCACGACGGGATCGCCCCTTCCATGCGTCCGGCGCACCCGCTCCGGGCGCGTGGAAGGATGACCGGAAAGCGTCGCATACCGAGGAGATGACCGCGTGCCTGGCACAAACCTGACCCGCGAAGAGGCTCAGCAGCGGGCGAAGCTGCTCACCGTGGACTCGTACGAGATCGACCTCGATCTCAGCGGTGCGCAGGATGGGGGTCCCTCCCGGTCGAGCGAAGCCGGGAGTGGGGGAGGAACCTACCGGTCCGTGACCACGGTGCGCTTCGACTCCGCCGAGTCAGGCGCCGCGTCCTTCATCGACCTGGTCGCACCCACCGTCCACGAGATCACCCTGAACGGTGACCCGCTCGACCCGGCCGAGGTCTTCGCGGACTCCCGTATCGCCCTGCCCGGCCTGCTCGACGGCGCCAATGTGCTGCGTGTGGTGGCCGACTGCGCGTACACGAACACCGGCGAGGGTCTGCACCGGTTCGTGGACCCGGTCGACCAGCAGGCGTATCTCTACACGCAGTTCGAGGTCCCGGACGCCCGCCGGGTGTTCGCGTCCTTCGAGCAGCCCGACCTGAAGGCCACCTTCCAGTTCACCGTGAAGGCGCCGTCGGGCTGGACCGTGATCTCCAACTCGCCGACGCCCGAACCCAAGGACGACATCTGGGTCTTCGAGCCGACGCCGCGTATCTCGACGTACATCACGGCCCTGATCGTCGGCCCGTACCACAGTGTGCACAGCGTGTACGAGAAGGACGGGCAGTCCGTACCGCTGGGCATCTACTGCCGTCCCTCGCTCGCCCAGTTCCTCGACTCTGACGCGCTCTTCGAGGTCACCCGGCAGGGCTTCGACTGGTTCCAGGAGAAGTTCGACTACGCGTACCCGTTCGCCAAGTACGACCAGCTCTTCGTGCCGGAGTTCAACGCGGGCGCGATGGAGAACGCGGGCGCGGTCACCATCCGCGACCAGTACGTCTTCCGCTCCAAGGTGACGGACGCGGCGTACGAGGTCCGCGCCGAGACCGTCCTGCACGAGCTGGCCCACATGTGGTTCGGCGACCTGGTGACGATGGAGTGGTGGAACGACCTCTGGCTGAACGAGTCGTTCGCCACGTACACGTCGATCGCCTGCCTGGCGTACGGCCCCGAATCGCGCTGGCCGCACTCCTGGACGACGTTCGCGAACTCCATGAAGACCTGGGCGTACCGGCAGGACCAGCTCCCGTCGACGCACCCGATCATGGCCGAGATCAACGACCTGGACGACGTCCTCGTCAACTTCGACGGCATCACCTACGCCAAGGGCGCCTCCGTCCTCAAGCAACTCGTCGCCTATGTCGGCATGGACGAGTTCTTCCAGGGCGTGCGGAAGTACTTCAAGCGGCACGCGTACGGCAACACGCGCCTGTCCGATCTGCTCGGCGCCCTGGAGGAGACCTCGGGGCGCGATCTGAAGACCTGGTCGAAGCTGTGGCTGGAGACCGCCGGCATCAACATCCTGCGCCCGGAGATCGAGACGGACGCGGACGGCACCATCACCGCCTTCGCGGTACGCCAGGAGGCCCCGGCCCTCCCGGCCGGCGCCAAGGGCGAGCCGACGCTGCGCCCGCACCGCATCGCGATCGGCTTCTACGACCTCGACGCGGACGGCAAGCTGGTGCGTGGTGAGCGCGTCGAGCTGGACGTCGACGGTGAGCTGACCGCCGTACCGGAGCTGGTCGGCAAGGCCCGGCCCTCGGTCGTCCTGCTCAACGACGACGACCTGTCGTACGCGAAGGTCCGGCTCGACGAGGCGTCGCTCGCCTTTGTCACCGAGCACCTGGGCGACTTCGACGACTCGCTGCCGCGCGCCCTGTGCTGGGCGTCGGCGTGGGACATGACGCGTGACGCCGAACTGGCCACGCGGGACTATCTGGAGCTGGTCCTGTCGGGCATCGGCAAGGAGGCCGGCATCGGTGTCGTGCAGTCCCTGCACCGCCAGGTGAAGCTCGCCATCGACCTGTACGCGGACCCGACCTGGCGCGAGGCGGGTCTGACCCGGTGGACGGAGGCGACGCTCGCGCATCTGCGGGCCGCCGAGCCGGGCAGCGACCACCAGCTCGCGTGGGCCCGTGCCTTCGCCGCGACCGCCCGCACCCCGGAACAGCTCGACGTCCTGGACGGCCTGCTCGACGGTACGCAGTCGATCGAGGGTCTGGCCGTCGACACCGAGCTGCGCTGGGCGTTCGTCCAGCGGCTCGCCGCCGTGGGCCGCTTCGACGAGGCGGGGATCGCCGCCGAGTACGAGCGGGACAAGACGGCCGCCGGTGAGCGGCACGCGACGACGGCCCGCGCGTCCCGTCCGACGCCGGAGGCCAAGGCGGAGGCGTGGGCGTCGGTCGTGGAGTCGGACAAGCTCCCGAACGCCGTGCAGGAGTCCGTCATCGCGGGCTTCGTCCAGACGGACCAGCGTGAACTCCTCGCCCCGTACACGGAGAAGTACTTCGCGTCGGTCAAGGACGCCTGGGACACCCGCTCGCACGAGATCGCCCAGCAGATCGCGGTGGGCCTCTACCCGGCCCTCCAGGTCGAGCAGTCCACGCTGGACGCCACGGACGCCTGGCTGACCGCGACCGACCCGCCCCCGGCCCTGCGCCGCCTGATCTCGGAATCGAGGGCGGGCGTGGAGCGGGCGCTGAAGGCTCAGGAGGCCGACGCGCGCGCGTAGGGACACCGTGCGAACACGCCGAGGGCGGCGGTCACCACGTGTACGCGGTGACCGCCGCCCTCGGCGTGCGGGTGCGGGGGGGCCGTCAGCCCTGCTTCGGCTGCTTGCGCGACTTGTCGGTGACGATCACCAGGCCCGCGATGAGCAGGAACAGGCCGATCGGGAGCGCGACAAAGAGGCCGAGCGTCTGGATCACGCTCAGGCCGGAACCCGGGTCGTCGCCGGCGTCGCGGTCGAGCGCGAGCGCGGGGGACGACATCAGCAGCATCATCAGCGTCGTACCGGCAGCCAGGGCGCCGGCGCGCAGGGCGTTCTTCTTGTCCACGGTGCAAACGTAGCGAACCCCCGGACCGGACGCGCGCCCGGGGTCCCGTACACGCTGGTCACCCCTTGAAAACGGTCACTCCCCGAACATGGTCACTCCCTGAGCACGGTCACTCCCTGAAGACGTCCATCAGCGCGTGCAGGCGTGGTGAGGCCGCCAGGTCCTCCAGGGTGACCGGACGGCCCTCGGCGTCGGCGATGGGCAGCCGCCAGTTCGGATACTCGTCCCAGGTGCCGGGCAGGTTCTGCGGGCGGCGGTCGCCGACGCCGTCCGGGAGCCAGACGCCGACCATCCGGGCAGGGGTGCGCAGCAGGAACCGGTGCACGGCCCGTACCGCCGCCTCCTCCGCGTCACCGGCCAGCGCGCCGCCCACACCCTCGGGCATCAGACCGAGCCGCGAGAACAGGGCCAGCCATTCCCCCGCCTCCGCCGCCGCCTCGGCCCGCTCGGTGGCGAGTGGGCGGGCGAGGAGGCCGAGCCGGTCACGGAGTTCGACGTGCTCGCCGCTGAGCCGGGCCGCCGTGGACGGCAGATCGTGCGTGGTGGCGGTGGCCAGACAGTCGGTGCGCCAGCTCTCCGGCGGCAGCGGTCGCCCGGTGTCGTCCCAGTCCCGCTCGAACCAGAGCACCGAGGTGCCGAACACGCCGTGCGCGCGCAGTGCCTCGCGGACGCCGGGTTCCACGGTGCCCAGGTCCTCGCCGATGACGAGGGCGCCGGCCCGGTGCGCCTCCAGGGTGAGCACGGCGAGCATGGCCTCGCCGTCGTACCGGACATAGGCGCCCTCGGTCGGCGGGCGGCCCCGCGGCACCCACCAGAGCCGGAACAGGCCCATCACATGGTCGATCCGCAGGGCGCCCGCGTGCCGGAACAGGGCACGCAGGAGCCGCCGGTAGGGCGCGTAGCCGGAGGCGGCCAGCCGGTCCGGGCGCCAGGGCGGCAGGCCCCAGTCCTGGCCGCGCGCGTTGAACGCGTCCGGGGGCGCGCCGACGGACATGCCCTCGGCGACGTACTCCTGCTGCGCCCAGGCGTCGGCGCCGTCCGGGTGCACGCCCACGGCGAGGTCGTGCACCAGGCCGATCGGCATGCCCGCGTCGCGTGCGGTGCGCTGGGCGGTGCCGAGTTGCGCGTCGGTGAGCCAGGCGAGACGGCAGTGGAAGTCGACCCGGTCCATCAGCTCGCTGCGCGCGCGGGCGGTCTCCGGGGAGCGCGGGTCACGCAGCCCCTCGGGCCAGTGGTGCCAGTCGGGGCCGCGCACCTCGGCGAGCGCGCAGTAGGTGGCGTGGTCCTCCAGGGCCTCGCCCTCGCGCGCGAGGAAGTCCCAGTACGCGGCGAGCCGGCCGGGGCCGAGCGGCACCTTCCTGATGAGTTCCAGGGCCTGTCGTTTGAGGTCCCAGACGGCGTCCCGGTCGATCAGCGCGTCCTTGAGCAGCACGGCGGCGCGCAGGGTCGCCGCCCGCTCGGCCAGGTCGTCGGCGCGCTCGCGGTCGGCCGGGTCCAGATACGCGTACTCGGGGATGTCCTCGACGCGCAGATGGACGGGGTCGGGGAAGCGGCGGGACGACGGGCGGTAGGGCGACGGGTCGGTGTGCGCGCCGGGTACGGCCGCGTGCAGCGGGTTGACCTGGACGAATCCGGCGCCGAGCGAGCGTCCGGCCCAGGCCGCCAGTTCGGCGAGGTCACCGAGGTCGCCCATGCCCCAGGAGCGCCGGGACAGCAGCGAGTAGAGCTGCACCAGCAGACCGTAGGTGCGCTCGCCGGGGTCGGGGACGCGGGCGGGCGCGACCACGAGGTGCGCGTGCGCGGTGCGGCCGTCGGGCGCGACGGCCGTGAGGGAGTGCACGCCCGACGGGAGCGGCGCCGAGGCGAGGCCGCCGAGGGCGAGGTCCGTGGGTGTCTCGGCGTCTTCCGGCGTCACCTGGACGCGGGTGCCCGACGGGAGGGCGGTGAGCGCGTCGGGCGGGCTGCCGGGCCACCATACGAGGGTGGGCGGAAGGAGCCGTTCGGCCAGTTCGCGTTCACGGTCGGCGAGGGCGGCCTCGACGGCTTCCGGGGTGCTGACGTCCACGCCAAGGGCGGTCAGGACGGCGCTGACGGCGGCATCGGACGCGGGCAGGGTGCGGTTGGGCGACGGGGCGTACGACGTGGCGACGCCATGGAGGTCGGCGAGCCGGGTCAGGGGCATCTAGGCCACCGACGGATCCTGGCCCGCGGCCGTCGCGAGGGGGGTGGGCTCGCTGGTCAGCGGTAGGACGTCGGCGAGCGGGGGCTCGCTGGTGAGGGGTGCCGCGTCGGCGAGCGGGGGTTCGCTGGTCAGGGGCGGCTCGGTCCAGGCGCCCTCGGCCGTGGAGGTGCCTTCGTCGGGGACGAAGGGGCAGCGGTCGTCGGGCGCCGATGCCTGGGCGGGGACGACCGCGAGTTTGGGGGCGCCTTGGGGGGCGTCTTTGTTGCCGTCTTTTGGGGCGTCCGGATGTTTGGACAGGGCCGAGAGCAGAAGGTGCGCCGATGCGGCCACGGGTGGCCTCCTTGTCGTGGGTGATGTGCGGTGATCCGGGGTCAGGTCAGGACCTACCCAGGCATCGCCGCCGCAGACGTGTCACGTCCGATATCAGTCCATCGGTGTCGGTTCATCGGTATCCCCGGGTGTCCTCCGGTATGCCTCACTCCCCCCGGACCGGGTAATTCCGGGTGGGTGGTCGGGTGACCGCTCACCGGCGCTCAGAGGTACCAGGAGGTACCGAGAGGCGCTCACAGGAAGCTCACAGGAACGGTCCCCGAGATGACAAAGGCCCGGATGCGTCAGGCAGAGATGCCGTCGATCCGGGCCATGGCGTCCTCCGCGCCATACGGCTCCAGGTAGGGCAGCCAGCGCGGGTCCCGGTGGCCCGTGCCGATGATGCGCCAGGCGAGACCGGTGGGCGGGGCGGGTTTGTGGCGCAGGCGCCAGCCGATCTCGACCAGATGACGGTCGGCCTTGACATGGTTGCAGCGGCGGCAGGACGCCACCACATTGTCCCAGGCGTGCTGACCACCGCGGCTGCGCGGAATGACGTGGTCGACGCTGGTTGCGACGCCACCGCAGTACATGCACCGACCACCGTCCCGGGCGAACAGCGCGCGCCGGGTCAGAGGAACGGGCCCCCGGTAGGGGACCCGGACAAATCGCTTGAGCCGGACCACGCTGGGTGCTGGAACCGTGATGGTCGCGCTGTGCATGAAAGCGCCGGATTCCTCCAAGGCGACTGCCTTGTTCTCCAGGACGAGGACGAGAGCGCGGCGGAGCGGTACGACGCCGAGTGGCTCGTACGACGCGTTGAGGACCAGGACATGCGGCACGGATGCCTCCTTGTACGCCGGCGACGCGTGGCTCGCGCCGGGACGATCTGCTGCCAGTCTCCCCTCATGCCTGGTCGTAGCGCCACCACCTCCTGGTAACGGGGTGAAGGAGTTTTCCGTTCCCGGATCCGCCCGCGGCCCGTCGCACGGCTCTCACCTGTTGTTCCTGGCGGGTACGCGCGGGTGGGCGCGCGCCCGGCGCGGGAAATGTGCGGTCGGTCACGCGAGAGGCGGCCGAGGACGCGGCCCATACCGTTTCACCGCAGGTGAGGAGGGTCTCTCCGTGGAACATGACAACGATCCGCACACGATGCCCCGTTAGTGTGGTGAGCCTGCCCGCAGCGCGCGAGCCCTGGTGCCGCCGTCCCCCTGGCGCGGGCTGGCCGCTACGCCTGGAGGTACCTGCCGTGTTCTCGTCCGTCCTGATGGCTGCCGGATCCGATCCGGACCCCGTCACCCTGGAGGACGCTCAGGAGAAGGCGACGAACGCCGCGAGCTGGGTGGAGCAGAACTGGTCGACCTGGCTGAGCATCGGGTTGCGGGTGCTGCTGATCCTCGCCATCGCGGTGGTACTGCGGGTGGTGATACGGCGGGCGATCACCAAGTTGATCGACCGGATGAACCGTACGGTGCAGGCCGTGGACGGCACCGCGCTCGGCGGGCTCCTGGTCAATGTGGAGCGGCGCCGCCAGCGCTCGCAGGCCATCGGTTCGGTGCTGCGCTCGGTCGCGTCGTTCCTGATCATGGGCACGGCCGCGCTGATGGTCCTCGGCACCTTCCAGATCAATCTCGCGCCGCTGCTCGCCTCGGCCGGTGTCGCGGGTGTCGCGATCGGTTTCGGCGCGCGCAACCTGGTGACGGACTTCCTCTCCGGAGTCTTCATGATCCTGGAGGACCAGTACGGGGTCGGCGACACGATCGACGCGGGCGTCGCGGAGGGCGAGGTCATCGAGGTTGGCCTGCGCGTGACGAAGCTGCGCGGCGAGAACGGCGAGATCTGGTACGTCCGCAACGGTGAGGTCAAGCGCATCGGCAACCTCTCGCAGGGCTGGTCCACGGCGGGTGTCGATGTCACGGTCCGCCCGGACGAGGACCTGGACCGGGTGCAGGAGAAGCTCAACGAGGTGGGCGCGGCGATGGCCAAGGACGAGCCGTGGAACGAGCGGCTGTGGGGTCCGGTGGAGGTCCTCGGCCTGGACAGTGTGCTGCTCGACCAGATGGTGGTGCGGGTCTCCGCGAAGACCATGCCGGGCAAGTCCCTGAGTGTGGAGCGGGAGCTGCGCTGGCGGATCAAGCGGGCGTTCGACGAGGCGGGCATCCGGATTGTCGGCGGCCTGCCGCTCCCGTCGGACACCGAGGCGTCCGCCGATCCGGCGGCCGGCGTCGCGGCGCCGTCCGCGTACGCGTCGGCGACCTCGCCGCAGTCGCTGGCCGCGTCGCCGATACCGCCGACGAATCTGGCCAAGTAGCTTCCCCCGGCCCGTACGCCGGCTCATCCGCCGGCTCACCCGCCGCTCGACGCCTCCGCAGGTAACGACTTGGTTGCCGTGGAGGCGTCGGCCGTTGACGGGACTCTCGGGTGCGGCCTACCTTCCTCACACCGAATAGGAAACTTTCCTAACAGATCTGACGGAGAAGGGCAGGTCGCCCATGGCGGGAACGGCCGGAACCCCGGGCACCCCGCGCGTCCTGCGCGCCATGAACGACCGTGCCGCCCTGGACCTGCTGCTCAGCCAGGGCCCGCTGTCCCGCACCCGGATCGGCAAGCTCACCGGCCTGTCCAAGCCGACCGCGTCCCAGCTCCTCGCCCGCCTCGAAGCCGCAGGACTGGTCCTGGCCACCGGCACCAGCGAGGGCCGCCCCGGACCGAACGCGCAGCTCTACGCGGTGAACCCGCACGCCGCCCACGCCGCCGGGCTCGATGTGAACCCGGGGCGGATCCGCGCCGCCGTCGCCGACATCACCGGGCGCACGGTCGGCGAGTACGAACTGCGCACCCCGGGGCGCCACTCCGCCGTCCCCGTGGTCCGTCTGGTCACCGACGCGCTCGACGGCGCGGTCAAGGCCGCCGGGCTGGCCCGCGCCGATCTGCACCGCGTCGTCATCGGCACCCCCGGCGCCTTCGACCCGAACACCGGCCGGCTGCGGTACGCCTCGCATCTGCCGGGCTGGCACTCCCCCACCCTCCTCGACGAGCTGGCGGCGGCGCTGCCGATGCCCGTCGAGTACGAGAACGACGTGAACCTCGCCGCCATCGCCGAGCAGCGCCTGGGCGTGGCGCACGGGCACGAGAACTTCGTCCTGCTGTGGAACGAGGGCGGTCTGGGTGCCGCGCTCGTCATCGGTGGGCGGCTGCACCGGGGCTGGACCGGCGGCGCGGGCGAGGTCGGCTTCCTGCCGGTGCCGGGCGCGCCCCTGGTCCGCCAGGTGACCCGGGCGAACAGCGGCGGCTACCAGGAGCTGGCCGGCTCCCAGGTGGTCCCCCGGCTGGCCCGGGAACTCGGCATCACACCGGTGCCGCAGGGCCCGTACGCGGAGGTCGCCGCCGCCCTGGTCGCCCAGGCCGCACGCGTCAACGAGGGCCCGCACCGACAGCTCCTGGAGATCTACGCCACCGGGCTCGCGACCGGTCTGGCCTCGCTCGTCTCGGTGCTCGACCCCGAACTCGTCGTCCTCAGCGGCGCCCTGTTCACGGCGGGCGGCGAGGCCCTGCGGAAGCTGGTGCAGGCGGAACTCGACGAACTCGCGGCGGTGCGCCCCCGGCTGGTCGTGGGTGAGGTCGCCGAGCATCCCGTGCTGCGTGGGGCGCTGGAGAGTGCGCTCGCCGCCACCCGCGACGAGGTCTTCGACACCTCCCGCTGAAACGCCCTCTGTTTTCCCCGCCCGCCCGCCCCTTTCATCCCTTCCCTTCCCCTTTCACACCCGTCCAAGGGAGACACCGCCATGTCCGGTAAGCGCCGGAAGGCGGCGGCAGCGCTCGCCGCATCCGCCTCGATAGCCCTTCTCGCCACGGCCTGTACGGGCCAGTCCAGCTCGGGCGCGAAAGACGACGCCTCGAAGCAGACGACGATCACCTTCTGGCACGGCTGGAGCGCCGAGTCCGAGGTGAAGGCCGTCCAGGCGAACGTGGACGCCTTCACCAAGGCGCACCCCAACATCAAGGTGAAGGTCGTCGGCAACATCAACGACGACAAGATCAACCAGGCGCTGCGCGCGGGCGGTTCGGCCGCCCCGGACGTGGTGTCGTCCTTCACCACCAACAACGTCGGCAAATTCTGCTCGTCGGGTGCCTTCGTCGATCTCGCGCCGTTCTTCGAGAAGTCGGGCATCGACCCGGAGAAGACGTTCCCGAAGCCGATGAACGAGTACACGCAGTACGACGGCAAGCGGTGCACGGCTCCGCTGCTCGGTGACGCGTACGGCCTGTACTACAACAAGGACGCCTTCAAGGCCGCCGGTATCGACGGGCCGCCGAAGACCTGGTCGGAGTTCGAGGCCGACGCGAAGAAGCTGACGAAGACCAAGGGCGACTCGTACGAGCAGCTCGGGTTCATGCCGACCTACCACGGCTACGAGTCGACGACCGAGCATCTCTTCGGGCAGTGGTCACCGACGTACTTCGACGCCGAGGGCAAGTCGAACATCGCCAAGGACCCGGCGTTCGAGAAGGGCTTCGTATTCCAGAAGAAGCTGGTCGACGCGCTGGGCGGCTATCAGAAACTGGAGAAGTACCGGGCCACCTTCGGTGACGAGTGGGGCGCGAAGCACCCCTTCCACACCGGTCAGGTCGCGATGCAGCTCGACGGTGAGTGGCGGCTCGGGATGGCCGAGGACACCAAGCCGGCGTTCGAGATCGGGGTCGCGCCGCTGCCGGTGCCCGACGACGAGGCGGACCAGTACGGCAAGGGCTACATCACCGGCACCATCGCCGGTATCGCGTCCACCAGCAAGAAGCAGAACGCCGCGTGGGAGCTGGTCAAGTTCATGACCACGGACACGGACGCGGTCGTCAACTTCTCCAACGCGATCCACAACGTGCCCTCGACCGTCGAGGCCCTGAAGTCGCCGAAGCTGAAGTACGACCCGCGCTGGAAGACGTTCCTGGACATCGCGCAGGACCCGAACTCGACGACCACGCCCGCGTCGCCGAACGGCGGCCAGTACCTCGTGTCGATCCAGAACCTGGGCTTCGACTACGAGAAGGGCAAGGTCACCGATCTCAAGGCCGGTCTGGAGAAGACCGCCGAGGAGATCGACACGGACATCGCGCAGCAGAAGTAACCGGACCCCACCATGAGCACGTACACGCTCCGTTCGAAGCGCCGCAGGTCGGCGCTTCGAACGCTGGCCTTCATGTCACCGTGGCTGATCGGTTTCACGGTCTTCTTCGCCTATCCGCTGCTGTCGACGGTCTACTTCTCGCTGATGAAGTACGACGGCTTCCAGCCGCCCACCTGGAACGGCTTCGCCAACTGGTCGTATGTCTTCACCGACTACCCCCTGTTCTGGCCGGCGCTGTGGAACACGCTCTGGCTGGTCCTGGTGATGGTCGGCTGCCGGGTCGTCTTCGGGCTCGGCATCGGGCTGCTGATCACCAAGGTCAAGACGGGTACGGGTGTCTTCCGGACCCTGTTCTACCTGCCGTACCTCGCGCCGCCGGTCGCCGCCACGATGGCCTTCGCCTTTCTCCTCAACCCGGGGACCGGGCCGGTCAATTCGCTCCTCGGCGATCTGGGGCTGCCGCAGCCGGGCTGGTTCAACGACCCGTCCTGGTCCAAGCCCGCGCTGACGATGCTCGCGCTGTGGGGCGTCGGCGACCTCGTGGTCATCTTCATGGCCGCCCTGCTCGACGTGCCGAAGGAGCAGTACGAGGCCGCCGAGCTGGACGGGGCGTCGGCGGTGCAGCGGTTCCGCTTCGTCACCCTGCCGAACATCTCGCCCATCGTGATGTTCGCGGTGGTCACGGGCGTGATCCAGACCATGCAGTACTACACACAGCCCCTGGTCGCCGGAAAGGTGGCGTCCGGCATCATCGGCGGCTCCGGGCAGCAGTTCGAGCCGGGCTATCCCGACAAGTCGACGCTGACCCTGCCGCAGCTCGTCTACAACCTCGGCTTCCAGCGCTTCGACTACGGCTCCGCCTGTGTGATCGCGCTCGTCCTGTTCGCCCTCGCCATGGTGTTCACCGCGTTCCTGATGCGGCGCCGCGGCGGCCTGATCGGGACAGGGGACTGACACCATGACCCAACTGATCGACCGACCCGTGAGGGTGACGGCGCCGCCGGGTGACAGCGAGCGCGTCGCGCGTCGCAGGGCGTTCCTGGAGTGGATCGCCGTGCACGCGCTCGGTGTCGCCGCCGCCCTGTTCTTCGTGCTGCCGTTCGTCTTCGTCCTGCTGACCTCGCTGATGAGCGACCAGCAGGCGCTGACCCGGGACCTGATCCCGCGCACCTGGGAATGGTCCAACTACCGCCAGGTCTTCGAAACGCCGGGCTTTCCGACCTGGTGGCGCAACACCCTGCTGTACGCGGGCCTGGGCACCGTCCTCACGGTGGTGTCCTCGATCCCGGTCGCGTACGCACTCGCCAAGTTCCGCTTCCGCGGCCGGAACCTGTCTCTCATGCTGGTCATCTCGATGATGATGCTGCCACCGCAGGTCATCATCATCCCGATGTACCTGTTCTGGGCGAAGCAGCTCGATCTGTCCGGCACCCTGTGGCCGCTGATCATCCCGATGGCCTTCGGGGACGCCTTCTCCATCTTCCTGCTGCGGCAGTTCCTGATGACCATCCCGAACGAGTACATCGACGCGGCGAAGGTCGACGGCTGCGGGGAGCTGCGTACCCTGCTGCGGGTCGTCCTGCCGATGGCGAAGCCCGGTATCGCCGCGATCGCCCTGTTCCAGTTCTTCTACGCCTGGAACGACTACTTCGGGCCGCAGATCTATGCCTCGGAGAACCCCGGTGCGTGGACCCTGAGTTATGGCCTGGAGTCGTTCAAGGGCGCGCACCACACCGACTGGAATCTGACCATGGCCGCGACCCTGCTGGTCATGGCACCTGTCATCCTCGTCTTCTTCTTCGCCCAGAAGGCGTTCGTCGAGGGTGTCACGCTCACTGGAGTGAAGGGTTAGTACTGATGAAGCTCACCGTGGTCGGCGGAGGATCGACCTACACCCCCGAACTCATTGACGGATTCGCTCGTTTGAGGGACACCCTCCCCATCGAGGAACTCGTCCTGGTCGACCCCGCCGAGGACCGCCTCGCGCTGGTCGGCGGGCTCGCCCGGCGTATCTTCGCCAAGCAGGGCCACCCCGGGACCATCACCACGACCGGCGATCTCGACGCGGGCGTGGAGGGCGCCGACGCGGTCCTGCTGCAATTGCGCGTCGGTGGCCAGGCCGCCCGTAACGACGACGAGACCTGGCCGCTGACCTGCGGCTGCGTCGGCCAGGAGACCACCGGCGCGGGCGGCCTCGCCAAGGCGCTGCGGACCGTCCCGGTGGTCCTGGACATCGCCGAGCGGGTGCGCCGCGCCAACCCGGACGCCTGGATCATCGACTTCACCAACCCGGTCGGCATCGTCACGCGCGCGCTGCTGCACGCCGGGCACAAGACGGTCGGTCTGTGCAATGTGGCGATCGGCTTCCAGCGGAAGTTCGCCGGACTGCTCGGCGTCGCGCCGGCCGACATCCACCTCGACCATGTGGGGCTCAACCACCTCACCTGGGAGACCGGTGTGCGCCTCGGCGGCCCGGAGGGCGAGAACGTGCTGCCGAAGCTGCTCGCCGACCACGGCGACGCCATCGCCGGCGACCTCTCCCTGCCGCGCGACATCGTCGACCGGCTCGGCGTCGTCCCCTCGTACTACCTGCGGTACTACTACGCCCACGACGAGGTGGTACGGGAGTTGAGGACCAAGCCGTCGCGGGCCGCCGAGGTCGCCGCGATGGAGAAGGAACTTCTCGCGATGTACGGGGACCCGGCGCTGGACGAGAAGCCGGAGCTGCTCGCCAAGCGCGGCGGCGCCTACTACTCGGAGGCCGCCGTCGACCTCGCCGCCGCACTCCTCGGCGGGGGCGGCAGCCCGTACCAGGTGGTCAACACGCTCAACAACGGCACCCTGCCGTTCCTGCCGGACGACGCCGTCATCGAGGTGCAGGCCGCCGTCCGCGCCCAGGGCCCGACACCGCTCGCCGTGCCCGCGCTCGACCCGCTGTACGCGGGACTCGTCGCGCAGGTCACCTCGTACGAGGAACTGGCGCTGGAGGCCGCGCTGCGCGGGGGCCGCGACCGGGTGTTCCGGGCGCTGCTCGCCCACCCGCTGGTCGGCCAGTACGCCTACGCGGACGCCCTCACCGACCAGTTGATCGCGCACAACCGGGAGCACCTCGCGTGGGCATGAACGGCTCCAGACCCACGCCCGCGGCGGGTTCCGTACCCGCGTCCGCTCCGGCGGACTCCGTGGCGGGGTCCGTGCTCGCGATCGACGCGGGCAACAGCAAGACCGACGTCGCGGTGGTCACGGCCGACGGCCGGGTCACCGCGACGGCACGGGGCGGCGGGTTCCAGCCGCCCAAGGTCGGCGTCGAGGCGGCCGTCGACGGCCTGGCCGCCGCCGTGCTCCCGGCGCTCGCCGAGGCCGGCGTCCAGGGTGTCGACCATGTCTCGGCCTGTCTCGCCAACGCCGATCTGCCCGTCGAGGAACGGGAACTCGCCGACGCGCTGCGCCGACGCGGCTGGGGCGAGAGCGTCGAGGTGCGCAACGACACCTTCGCGATCCTGCGGGCCGGCATAGCCGAGCCCCGGGGCGTCGCGGTGGTGTGCGGCGCGGGCATCAACTGCGTCGGCATGCGACCCGACGGGCGCACCGCCCGCTTCCCCGCGATCGGCCGTATCTCCGGTGACTGGGGCGGCGGTTGGGGCCTGGCCGAGGAGGCGCTGTGGCACGCGGCGCGCGCCGAGGACGGACGCGGCGGGCCGACCGCGCTGGCCCGCACCCTGCCCGCGCACTTCGGGCTCGACACGATGTACGCGCTGATCGAGGCGCTGCATCTGAAGCACATCGACCTGACGCGCCAACAGGAGCTGACACCGGTCCTGTTCGCCACCGCCGACGACGGCGACCCGGTGGCGCGCTCCCTGATCGACCGGCTCGCGGACGAGGTCGTCGCCATGGCCACGGTCGCCCTCGACCGGCTCGACCTGCTGGACGAGGAGACACCGGTCCTGCTCGGTGGCGGCGTCCTCGCGGCCCGCCATCCGCAGCTCGACGACCGGGTGCACGCCCTGCTCGCCGACCGGGCGCCGAAGGCGGTGCCCCAGGTGGTCACGGCCCCGCCGGTGCTCGGCTCGGCCCTCCTCGGCCTGGACCGGTTCGGCGCCCCGGACGCGGTCCACGCGCGCGTGCGGGCGTACTTCGAGAACGGCGGCTGACCCGCGGCACCGAACGGGAACCGAACAGGCCACACGCGCGTATTGAAAGAGAGGGGGCAGTGCGGGGATCTTGTACCGCGCTGTGCGTTCCGCTCAAGATCCAGTCAATGTCTGTGCGGATCCGGGCCTCTGGGCAATACTTGCGGCCGTGCACTCCTGCCCGCGTCCGACGCGCGGGGCCCGGAGTGACCGGATGGACCTGGGGGAGGTCGAGTGACGTACCCGCCGAACGGCAGCGCGCCGCCGGGACAGGCGACGCCCACGATGCCGGCGGTGCCGCCCGTTCCGCCGCCGGTGCCGTCACCGCGCGCCGGCGGCGGCGCGCCGGTGTCGCCGCCGCCCGCCGGGCCGCCGCTGCGCACCGCGTGGGCCGAGGGCGTAGAGCGGCTGCGGTCGGCCGCGACGACCGAGCCGGGCAGGCTGCGGGTCATCGGCGCCGTACTGGCGGTGCTCATGGTGGCGTTCGGCGCGGTCACCGCCTGGCAGATGACGGACCGTTCGGCCGCCGCCGACGACGTGCTGCACCGCAGCCAGCCGCTGGCCTCGGACGCCGCCGCCGTCTACCGCTCGCTCGCCGACGCCAACACGGCCGCGTCCAGCGGCTTCCTCGCGGGCGGCCAGGAGCCCAAGGACGTCATCGACCGGTACACCGACGACATCGAGACGGCGTCCGAGAAACTCGCGACGGCCGCGTCGAACACCGGCACCGGCACCCCGTCGGCCGCCGCCATCGCCGAACTGAACAGGCTGCTCCCGGAGTACACCGGGCTGATCGAGCGGGCCCGCTCCAACAACCGCCAGGGACTCCCCCTGGGCGGCGCGTATCTGCGGTACGCCAACGACAAGATGCAGACGCAGATGCTCCCGGCCGCCGAGAAGCTGTACAAGGAGGAGAACGCCCGGCTGCGCGCCGACTACGACAGCGCGACGCCCTACCCGTGGGCGGCCATCGCGCTCGGTGTCGTCGCGCTCGGCGGTCTGGGCTGGGCCCAGCGCCGCAACTACCGCCGGACGAACCGGGTGTTGAACCAGGGACTCCTCGGCGCCACGGCCGCGACGACGGTGGTACTGCTCTGGCTGGTCGTCGGACACAGCGTCGCGCGCGTGGGCCTCAACGACTCGTACGACCACGGGGTGCGCTCGCTGAACGTCCTGAACGACGCCCGGATCGCTTCGCTGAAGGCCCGGGGAAACGAGAACCTGACCCTGGTCAGCCGGGGCGCCGAGACCGTGGCGGTCGGCGACAAGACGCTCGACAAGTACGACGTGGCGTTCCAGGAGCAGATGAAGCTTCTCGGCGGCCCGAAGGGCACCGAGGGGCTGCTCGCGCAGGCGCTGCGGCTCGCGGACGACGCGACGGGCGAGAAGCCCGTGAAGCAGGCCGCGAGCGCCATGAAGGTGTGGCAGGAACGGCATGTGACGGCCCGTGACCGCGATGACGCGGGTGACTACCAGGGCGCGCTCGACAAGGTCATCGGCGACGCGAAGGACAAGCCGACCGGCGAGTGCTTCGACTCCGTCGACACCGCCTTGGAGACGGCTCTCGTCCATGAGCAGAACCAGTTCAAGAGCGCGGCCAATGGCGGCAGGGGCGCCATGACCGGCCTCGCGATCGGCGCCGCCGTGCTGGGCGTCCTCGCGGCGGCGGGCGCGGTGCTCGGTATCGGGCGCAGGCTTTCGGAGTACCGGTGAAAGGGGGCACTGCGATGAGTGCACGACGCGTACGGGCCGGCCTGCGCGGCTGGGGCGGCGTCGCCGCGATGGCGGCGGCACTGGCGTGCGTCCTCACGGCGGTACTCGTCCTGCTGCCCCTGACGAGCCCGAGCGGGGACAGTGACGACGGCGCCTTCGGCGGCGGTGGCGTCACCGACGCGACCCGGGCGAAGGCGGACACCTGCACACCGGAGGCGTCGAGCCTGCGGCCTTCGGCGTCCGACGGCGGCCCCGTGGTCACCGCGATCCGGGAGAAGAACCGCCTGGTCATCGGCGTCGACCAGAACAGCTACCGCTGGGGGTACCGCGACCCGAACAAGCCGGGTGGCAGCCTCGCGGGCTTCGACATCGACCTGGCCCAGGCGATAGCCGACCAGATCCTCCCGGGCGGCACCGTGCAGTTCCGCGCCATCCCCACCAACCAGCGGATACCGGCGCTCCAGAGCGGCCAGGTCGACATGATCGTGCGCACCATGACGATCAACTGCGACCGGCTGAAGCAGGTCGACTTCTCCACGGCCTACTTCAAGACGGGGCAGCAGGTGCTGGCCCCGAGGATCTCCGAGATCACCGGGTACAACGCGTCCCTGAAGGGCAAGAAGGTGTGCTCGGCGGCCGGTTCCACCGCCGAGACCGAGCTGAAGAAGGAGTCCTTCGGCGCCGACATATCCACCACGGTGCCCAACCAGCTCGACTGCCTGGTGCGGCTCCAACTCGGCGACGTGGACGCGGTGGTGACCGACAGCGCGCTCGCCGCGGGCCAGGCCGCGCAGGACCCGACGGTCGAGATCAAGGGCGGCACCTTCACCACCGAGTACTACGGCGTGGCGATGAAGAAGGGCTCCGACGATCTGGTGCGCCGGGTCAACCAGGTTCTGGTGGACTATCGGAAGCAGAGCTGGCAGAAGTCCTACAACGACTGGCTCGCGGACGACCTCGGCAAGAGTTCCGGGCCACCGCAGCCGCAGTACCGCGACTGACCGACCTGACCGACCGACCCGACCGACCCGACCGACCCGACCGCCTGGGGCGACCGGCAACGACCGACGAAGGACCGACAAGAACGGCGAGGTGATCGATGGGCGTCACGGGACCCCCTGGGCCGGTGATGGACCGGGACGAGGTGGACCGTGCGCTGGCGCGGCTCGGCGCGGAGCACGAGGCGATCGAGACATCGCTCCTCGCGCTCCAGGACCACGCGGGCCGCAGGCTGCTCGAAGGCGCCGAACTCACCGGCACGACGCGGGAGCGGTGGACGGCGACGGAGAGCGCGATCACCCTGCTGTGGTCGTACTTCGACCTGTACACGGACGCCCTGCGCACCGCACGCGAGCAACGCGCCCGCAGACGCTGGCCGAACCAGGAGGACCTGGCCGGGCTGACGGACCTGCTGCGCGGCGAGAGCGTCACGGTGCCGGGCGCGCACGGCACGGCGGGCAGCGCGCCGTCCCCGTCGATCACGGGCCCGGCGAAGCTCAGCGAGCGGTTCACGCTGGAGCGCCTGGTGACCCGGATGAACGAGCTGTACGCGCAGTCCCTCGACCTGGTCGTCGCGGCGGACGCCGTGTGGTCGGCGCTGCCCGCCCGGATCGATCTGCTCGCGGCGGAGTTGCAGCGCACCCGCCGGCTGGCGCACTCCGTCGGCGTACGCCCGGGAGAGCATCCGTCGGGCGACGACCTGGAGCGCATCACGCGCGTGTTGACCGCGTTGCGCGAACAGGTGGTGTCGGACCCGCTGGCGTTCTGGCAGTCCGCGCCCGGCAGTTCGGCACCCGGCGGCGGCCGGCCCGACACCGGGCGCTACGACCGGGAGGCGCGCGCCCTGGAGGAGGTGCGCCGCGAGATCGACGCGGTGCTCACCGTCCGGCAGGACGCCGAGAACCGGCTGCTGAAGCTGCGGGACCTGCTGTCCCGCGCGGACCGGACGCTCGCCGAGGCCCGCTCCGCGCGCGGGGAGGTCCTCGCGAAGATCGCCGCGTCCGAGGTGCCCGCCGTCTCGGGCCCGCCGACCGTGCTCCAGGAGCAGCTGTCGACGGCCGCCGAGTACCGCAGACACGGCCAGTGGCACCGGCTCTCACCGCTCCTGGAATCCCTTGAGCAGCGGGCCGAGGACGAACTGCTGCGCGCCCGCGAGTCGTTGACCGCCGTCACGGCGCCGCTCGCGGTCCGCGCGGAGCTGCGCGGCAGGCTCGACGCGTACAAGGCGAAGGTGGCCCGGCACGGCATGGCGGAGGATCCGCTGCTCATCGAGCGGTACGACGCGGCCCGCCGGATGCTGTGGAGCGCGCCGTGCGATCTGCGGGCGGCGGCGGACGCGGTGGCGCGGTATCAGCGGGCGGCGGCGGACGTGTTGGTGCCGCGGGTGCCCGACCAGGGCGGTCCCGTGGACCGGAGGGGGAACTCGTGACTCAGGAGCGGAAGTGTCAGCGGCCCGGTTGCCCGGGGGCGTACGAGGACGTGGGCGGCGGTGAGTTGTACTGCGATACCTGCGGGCTCGCGCCGGTCGTCGCGTCGAACGGCAGCGTGAACTCGCCGGCGACCGGCATCACCGGCGGTGGCCGGGGATCGTCGCGCGGCTCGGGCAGCAGCTCGTCGGCGCGGAGTTCGCAGGCGTCGGCCCGTTCGTCGCGGTCGTCCCGTTCCTCGCAGTCCCGCAGATCCGTCTCCGGACGGCTCTCCCGGTCCCTGTCGGGGAAGCTGTCGTCGCGGTCGGTGTCGGTGCGCAGTTCGGGCTCGGCCGCCGGTTCGACGGCCCGGGGCCGGCTCGGCGTGGGCCTGGTCGAGGTGCCGGGTGTGCCGCGTCCCGATCCGCGCGCGATGGTCCTGGAGAACCCGGAGGTGCCCGAGCGGAAGCGGTTCTGCTCGCGCTCCGACTGCGGGGCGCCGGTGGGCCGTTCACGCGGCGAGCGCACGGGCCGTACGGAGGGTTTCTGCACGAAGTGCGGCCACCCGTACTCGTTCGTGCCGAAGCTGGGCGAGGGCGACATCGTGCACGGGCAGTACGAGGTCGCGGGCTGTCTCGCGCACGGCGGTCTGGGCTGGGTGTATCTCGCGGTCGACCGTGCCGTGTCCGACCGGTGGGTGGTCCTCAAGGGCCTGCTCGACACCGGTGACCAGGACGCGATGGCGGCGGCGATCTCCGAGCGCCGGTTCCTCGCCGAGATCGAGCACTCCAACATCGTCCGGATCTACAACTTCGTCGAGCATCTGGACCAGCGCACGGGCTCCATGGACGGGTACATCGTCATGGAGTACGTCGGCGGCAAGTCGCTCAAGGAGATCGCCAACGACCGGCGTACGACGGCGGGCAAGCGTGATCCGCTGCCGGTGGAGCAGGCGTGCGCGTACGGCATCGAGGCGCTGGAGGCCCTCGGGCATCTGCACAGCCGCAATCTGCTGTACTGCGACTTCAAGGTCGACAACGCCATCCAGACCGGGGACCAGCTCAAGCTCATCGACATGGGCGCGGTCCGCAGAACGGACGACGACGAGTCGGCGATCTACGGCACGGTGGGCTATCAGGCCCCCGAGGTCGCGGAGGTCGGCCCGTCCGTCGCGTCGGACCTGTACACGGTCGCGCGGACGCTGGCGGTGCTGACCTTCGACTTCCAGGGGTACACGAACGTCTTCGTGGACTCCCTGCCCGACCCGGACAATATCGAGGTCTTCCGTACGTACGAGTCGTTCTACCGGCTCCTGGTGCGGGCCACCGACCCCGATCCGGCGCGGCGGTTCGCGTCGGCCTCGGAGATGGCCGAGCAGCTCACGGGTGTGCTGCGGGAGGTCGTCGCCCTCCAGACGGGCCGCCCGCGGCCCGCGCTGTCGACGCTGTTCGGGCCCGAAGTGAAGGTCACGGACACGGAGTTGTTCGACGCGGCCCACGGTGAGGTGTCGCAGCTCGGCACGCGGGTGCTGCCGCCGAGCCGCAGCGAACGGCGCGCCCTGGCGGCGGGCACCGGCACCCCGAGCGTCCCGGGCACCCTCGGCACCTCCGGCGACCCCGGCGACCCCGCGATCGTCGCCGCGAGCACCCCGGCGACCGGAACGACACCCGAAGCCATACCCGGCACCACGCCCGGAGCCGCGACCGGGTCCACGCTCGGGGGCGCCGTCGCCATGAACGGCTCCGCGCCCCGGATCGTCAAACCGCTCGCCGCCGCCGCGGCGGCCCTCGCGCTGCCGGTCCCGCATGTCGACCCGAGCGACCCCAACGCGGGCTTCCTGGCGGGCCTCGCGGCCTCCGCGCCCGCCGAACTGATCACGGCGCTGCACGCGGCGCCGAAGAACTCACTCGAACTGCGGCTGCGGGAGCTGCGGGCCCGTCTGGAGATGGGCGAGACGGAGGCCGCCACGAGCGCCCTCGACGCACTGGAGTCCGACCACCCGGACGACTGGCGGGTGGTCTGGTACCGGGGCGTCGGCGCGCTCACCACCGGCGACCACGAGAGCGCGGCCCTGTCCTTCGACGCGGTCTACGACGCGTTCCCCGGCGAGCCCGCGCCCAAGCTCGCCCTCGGTGTCTGCGCGGAGGTCCTGGGCCAGCTCGACAACGCCGCCGAGTACTACCGGCTGGTGTGGACGACCGACCCGAGCTATGTGTCCTCCGCGTTCGGCCTGGCCCGGGTGCAGCTCGCCGCGGGC
The DNA here is from genome assembly GCF_042886315.1 of Streptomyces sp. NPDC058001. Lineage (NCBI taxonomy): Bacteria > Bacillati > Actinomycetota > Actinomycetes > Kitasatosporales > Streptomycetaceae > Streptomyces > Streptomyces sp. NPDC058001. The sequence continues at coordinate 378,654 of NZ_JBHVQT010000002.1, read as the reverse complement.
GACCGGCGCGCGGCCGTGCACACCCTGGAGTCGGTGCCGGAGTCGTCGATCCACTACACGGCGGCGCGCGTCGCCGCCGTACGGTCCCGGCTGCGACGGCGCGTGACGGCACCGGTCGCGCCCGGCGGTGACGTACCGCTCCTGGACGACCTGACGGCGGCGGCCGGGCAGGTGGAGGCCCTGGACGGCTTCGGCCTGGACGCGGTCCGCAGGGAGCGCCTGTCGACGGAGGTGCTGGGCACCGCCCTCGACTGGGTACTCTCCGGTGGCCAGGGTTCCGCGCCGCCGAGTACGGGCAAACGCACCGTGCTGCTCGGCAGCGATCTGGACGAGCGTGGGCTGCGGTTCGGCCTGGAGCGCTCGTACCGGACGCTGGCCCGGCTCGCGCGGGGCGGCGAGGAGAGGATCGAACTGGTGGAGCGGGCCAACCGTTTCCGCCCCCGGACGTGGGTGTGATTGATGTCGCAGAAGCCCCAGTTGGCCGCCGGAGCCAGGTGCCCCGGCTGCGCCGAGCCGGTGGACGCGGGTGACCGGTTCTGCGGCGCCTGCGGATACGACCTGTCGGCGGCGCCCGCGCCACCCGACGACCACGCCACGATCGCCATGAACGGCGAGGATCCCTCCGGCGTGTCCCCTGCGTCCGGCGTGTCCGGCGCCTCCGTCGAGTGGCCCCAGGCTCCCGAGGTCGACAGCTCCGACGTGCCCGCGCCGGTGCATCTGGCGACCGAGGTCCCGGGTATCGAGTCGGGCGGCAAGCACCTCCCGGCGGCCGAACCGACGGCCGGAGGGTCGGTGGGCGGCGACTACCCGCTCCCCGCCCCGCCCGGACGGCCGCCCACGGTGGCACCGCCCGTCGCACCCCCCGCACCCGGCCCCCTGTCCGCACTCGCCGCACCGGCACCGGCGCCCGCGACGCCCGCCGCCGACCCCCGCACCGCCGCGCCCATATCGGCCGGCGGCACCCAAGGCGGCGGCAAGCAGTGCGTGTTCTGCTCCGTGGGCCAGGTGGACCAGGACGACTACTGCGAGCACTGCGGCAAGGCACAGCCGCGCGAACGGGACCACATGGAGCAGGAACTCGACGCGGTCGCCGCGGTCAGTGACCGCGGGCTGCGCCACCACCGTAACGAGGACGCGTTCGCCATCTCCTCGACCGCTCTGCCGGACGGTTCGCCGGCCGTCGTCGCGATCGTCTGCGACGGGGTGTCGTCGGCGACCCGACCCGACGAGGCGTCGCTGGCCGCGTCCCGGGCGGCGAACGAGTCGCTGCTCGCGTCGCTGCCGCTCGGCACCCACCCCCAGCAGGCCATGTTCGACGCGATCCTCGCCGCGTCCGAATCCGTCAACTCGCTGGCCGGGGAGCCGGGTACCACCCGGGAGCACGCACCGCACCAGAACGCGCCGGCGTGCACCCTGGTCGGCGCGATCGTCGCCAAGGACCTGCTGATCGTCGGCTGGGTCGGCGACAGCCGCGCGTACTGGGTGCCCGTCGACCGCACGGCACCCACCGCGCGTCTCACCGAGGACGACTCATGGGCCGCGCAGATGGTCTCGGCGGGCCTGATGAACGAGGCCGAGGCGTACGCCGACGAGCGCGCCCACGCGATCACGGGCTGGCTCGGCGCGGACGCGTACGAACTGGAGCCGCACACCGCTTCCTTCAAACCGGACCGTCCGGGTGTAGTGGTGGTGTGCACCGATGGGCTGTGGAACTACGCGGAGTCGGCCCAGGAGATGGCCGACGCGCTCCCGGTGGACGCCGCGGACCGGCCGCTGCACAGCGCCCAGGTCCTGGTCGGGCACGCCCTCGACGGTGGGGGCCACGACAACGTAACAGTGGCCCTGCTGCCGTTCCCGGTCCCCGCGAAGGGGGCAGGATCGGCCTGAGGACCGCGCGGTCAGCCGAGTTTTGACGTCGTGTCCCCGGCACGCGGGTGCCGTGGGACAGCTAGTGGGAGAGCAAGGGGGAGCAGAACCCATGGCCAACTTCTCGAAGTCGACCGTGCCGCAGTTCTCGGTCGACGTGTACCAGAACGAGTACCTGCCCGAAGGTGGGCGCGAGGTCAGCGCGATCGTCACGGTGACCTCGACCGGCGGCGGCACGGTGGGCACCGCCGCGTCCGCGCCGCATCAGTACACACCGGGGCAGGGACCCGACGCGGCCGTGGCGATCATGGTCGACTGTTCGGGCTCGATGGACTACCCGCCGACGAAGATGCGCAACGCGCGCGACGCGACGGGCGCCGCCGTGGACACCCTGCGCGACGGGGTGCACTTCGCGGTGATCGGCGGCACGCATGTCGCCAAGGAGGTCTATCCGGGCGGCGGGCGGCTCGCGGTCGCCGACACCCGGACCCGTGCGGAGGCCCGGCAGGCGCTGCGGAAGCTGTCCGCGGGCGGCGGCACCGCGATCGGGACCTGGCTGCGGCTCGCGGACCGGCTCCTGTCCAGCGCCGATGTGTCGATCCGGCACGGCATCCTGCTGACCGACGGGCGCAACGAACACGAGTCGTCCGAGGATCTGAAGGCCGCGCTCGACTCCTGCGCGGGGCGCTTCACATGTGACGCGCGTGGTGTCGGCACGGACTGGGAGGTGAAAGAGGTCACAGGGATCGCGTCGGCGATGCTCGGCAGCGCCGACATCGTCGCCGACCCGGCGGGCCTGGCCGCGGACTTCACCCAGATGATGGAGACCGCGATGGGCAAGGAGGTCGCGGACGTGGGACTGCGGCTGTGGACGCCGATGGGCGCCGAGATCAAGTTCGTCAAGCAAGTGGCACCCACGGTCGAGGAGTTGACGGACCGCCGTACGGAGGTGGGTCCGCGCGCGGGCGACTATCCGACGGGGTCCTGGGGCGACGAGTCCCGCGACTACCACGTCTGTGTGGAGGTGCCGGCGGCCAGTGTCGGGCAGGAGATGCTCGCGGCCCGTGTCTCGCTGGTGATCCCGCAGCCGGACGGCACCACGCAGACCCTGTCGCAGGGTCTCGTACGGGCGGTGTGGACGGACGACATGGCGGCGTCCACATCGATCAATCCGCAGGTCGCGCACTACACCGGCCAGGCGGAACTGGCGCAGGTCATCCAGCAGGGACTGGACGCCCGCAAGGCGGGGGACGCCGACGGGGCAACGGCCAAACTGGGCCGGGCCGTTCAGCTCGCCAGCGCGTCGGGCAACGAGGACACCGCCAAACTGCTGTCGAAGGTGGTGGACGTGGTCGACGCGGCTGCGGGTACTGTGCGACTGAAGGCGAAGGTCGAGGAGGCCGACGAGATGACTCTCGAAACCCGGTCGACCAAGACGGTTCGTGTCAAGAGGTGAGCAGTGCGTAGCGAGTTCGGCCGGTAGCCGAGTTCGACCAGCAGCGAGTTCGATCCGTAGCGAGTACGAGTGACGGAGTGAGGGGGAAGCGCCGACATGCCGACCTGCCCGAACGGACACCAGTCGGGTTCCGACGACTGGTGCGAGGTCTGCGGTCACCGCATGGCCGGTGCCGTACCACCGCCGCCACCGCCGCCGCCCGCCCCCGGTTACGGCTATCCGCCGCCGCCCGGAGCGCCGGGAGGCCGCCCGCATCTGTCGGCCGTGCCCGATCCGGCGCCGGAGCCCGAGTACTGCCCGCAGTGCCACACCCAGCGCGAGAGCGGGGCGCCGTTCTGCGAGGAGTGCCGGTGGAACTTCCTCACGAACACGGCGACTTCGTACACCCCGGTCGCGCCGCGTCCGCCCGCGGGCGGGCCGGGTGCCGGGGGTGCGTCGCAGTTCCCGGCGCCGGGGCGGCAGGAGTCGTTCGACTACCAGAGTTCGCGCCCCTCGCAGATGAACCGGCCCGCCGAGCCGATCGGATCGGGGCAGCCGGGGCCACTCGGCCCGCCCGGACCGCCCGCGCCTCCCGGCTATCCGCAGGAGTCCGGCCGCCCGCCGGGCCCGCCGTCCCCGCCCGGACCCTTCGGCGGCGGCACCGACGACGACTGGGTGATCCCGCCGCCGACGGCCGGTGGCATGCCGGGCACCATGCCGGGTGCCACCGATCCGTTCCAGCAGCCCGACCACTTCCAGCCGCCGGGCCCGGTGGCCGGTGGATACCAGCCGCCGCTGTCGTGGGCCGCGACGATCGGGCCCGACCGTGAGTACTTCATGGCGATGATGCAGCGCTCGGGTCCGGAGGCCGCGGGGCTGAACCTGCCCGCGTACTCGCCCGAGCAGCGGCGTCCGCTCACCGGCAACCAGATCACCATCGGCCGGCGCCGCCACTCCACCGGTGACATCCCGGACATCGATCTGTCGGTGCCGCCGGAGGACCCGGGCGTCTCGCACCAGCACGCGGTCCTGGTGCAGCAGCCGGACGGTTCCTGGGCGGTCGTCGACCAGAACTCGACCAACGGCACCACGGTCAACGGCTCCGACGAACCGATCCAGCCCTTCGTCCCGGTCCCCCTCCAGGACGGCGACCGGGTCCATGTGGGCGCGTGGACGACGATCACGATCCGACGGGGCTGACAGCTACTCCGGTAGCGGCCACGCATAGGGGCCGGCCGGGTCGTCCAGCCAGGCCCAGGCGTCGGTGCCGTTCACGGTGACGCCGAACCGCTCCCGTACGGGGCGGTTCTCGCCGTGCCAGAGGGTGAGGGCGTCCTGCGGATCGAGGCGGCCCGCCGTGAGGGTCAGCAGGAACTGGAACAGCTCGTCGCGCAGGGCCCGCCGGGGCAGCCCGCCCAGCCTCGGCGGCTCCCCGGGCGGATGCCCCCCGCCGCGCAGCGGCACGAAGTACGCGGGGGTGTGCAGGAACCGGCCCTCCGCGTGCGTGGCGTCCCGTACCTCCAGGACGATCAGCCCGGTGGCCAGCGGTGCCAGGATCCGGGCGCCCGGCACGCACTGCGCGAGCCACGCGCGCGGCACCGCGCCGATCGTGCAGGTCGCGATGATCCGGTCGAACGGAGCGCGCTGCGCGCAGCCACGGGCGCCGTCCCCGGTGACCACCGTCGGCGCGTACCCGGCGGCGGCGAGATGCGTGCGCGCCGACTCGGTGATCTCCGGTTCCAGGTCCATGGTGGTCACCCGGCCGCTGCCCACGCGGTACGCGAGCAGCGCCGCGTTGTAGCCGGTGCCCGCGCCGATCTCCAGGACGGAGTCGTCCTCGCCCACCCTGAGTTCCACCAGCATCTTCGCCATCAGCGACGGCTGACTGCTGGACGACATCAGCTCCCCGTCCCGTACCCGGGTGGCGAGCGGCGCGTCCTGGTAGGCGCCGCGCAGCCAGCGGGCGCGGCGGGCCGGGTCGGGGTCCTCGCCCCACATCCGCGCGTACCCGCCGGGTACGGCGACGTAGTAGTACGGCACGAAGAGGTGCCGGGGGACCTCTTCGAACGCGGACCGCCATTCCGGGTCCGCGTCCCAGGCACCGCTCGCCTCGATGTCCCGCACGAGCCCTGCGCGGGCGGCGGTGGCGAGGGATTCGTCGGTGCCCATGTCTCCACGGTGCCACGGAACTCCCGTGCCTTGGCCCAGGTCCTAGGTCCGGAGTCCTCCGTCCGGGTGCATGACACCATGGACCCGTGAACGAGATCCGGCGCGGCAGCCTTCAGGAGCAGACCTTCTACGAGCAGGTCGGTGGCGAGGAGACGTTTCGTCGCCTGGTGCACCGGTTCTACCAGGGCGTCGCGGACGACCCGCTGCTCCGGCCGATGTATCCGGAGGAGGACCTCGGCCCGGCCGAGGACCGGCTCACCCTGTTCCTGATCCAGTACTGGGGCGGCCCGACCACGTACAGCGACAACCGCGGCCACCCCCGGCTGCGGATGCGGCACGCGCCGTTCACCGTCGACCGGGCCGCGCACGACGCGTGGCTGAAGCACATGCGGGACGCGGTCGACGAGCTGGGGCTCTCCGAGGAGCACGAGCAGACGCTCTGGAAATACCTGACGTACGCGGCGGCGTCGATGGTCAACTCCGCCGACCCCGTCGACTGAGCGGTACGGGCGAAGCGGAACGCCGATATCCGGTCTCAACTTTCCAACATCCGGTCCGCCACCCCTTCCCGAAACTGTGTTCACTCTGAAAACATCGGGCGGACTTCGGAAGACGTACGACTGAAACGTTACGACTGAAACGTACGGCGTAGAGCGTGAAATGGCGGGGGGCCAATGGTGACGGGGTTCGTACTGGCGCGCGTACGGGCCCATCGGCTGTTGCTCGCCGCCGCGCTGATCGCGGTCGTGCTGACGACCACCGTCCTCTCCACCCTCGCGGCGTTCTCCGGCACCATCGGCGACGCGGCGCTGCGCCACACCTTGCAGACCCGCGACACGGCGGCCACGGCCCTCATCGCCAAGGCCCCGATCGCCCCGGACGCCCGTACGGCCGCCGACACTGCCGTACGGAAGGGGGCCCGCGAGACCTTCGGCGGGCTGCCGACGACCGTGCGCACCCTGGTCCGCTCGGGCCCCTACGCGCTGCCGCGTTCCTTGCAGGCACCGGCGGAGCGGGCCGGCAATCCCGACCTCACGCAGCTCGCGGCGCTCGACCCCGAGAAGGTCCGGTTCACCGAGGGCCGGGCGCCGCGCGCGACGGACGGCCGGACCGTGGAGGTGGCGCTGCCCGAGGCCGCCGCCCGGGAACTGCGGGTGCGGCCCGGCCGGGATCTCACCCTCACCGACCGCCTCGACGGCCCTTCGGTACGGGTCCGGGTCACCGGCGTCTACCGTCCCGCGCACGCCGACGACGCGTACTGGCAACTCGACGACCTGCACGGACGCGGTGTGCAGAAGGTCGCGTTCACCACCTATGGGCCGCTGTTCACCGATCCGTCCGTGCTGAAGGGCGCGCGGGTCAGCGAGGGGCAGACCGCCTGGCTCGCGTCGCCCGACTTCTCCACGCTGACCACCGGCCGGATCGACGCGCTGCGCGACTCCGCCCGGCAGGGCGTCCTCGACCTGCGCAAGGACCCCGCGCTGGGCGGCAGCACCGCCGTCACGACCGCGCTGCCGACCGTCCTCGACCGGGTCGAGCGGTCCCTCCTGGTGTCCCGGTCCACGCTGCTGATCGTCGCGCTCCAACTGGTCCTGCTCGCCGGATACGCGCTGCTCCTGGTCGCCCGGCTGCTGAGCGCCGAACGGGCAGGGGAGACCGGTCTGTTGCGGGCGCGCGGCGGCTCCCGCGCCCGGATCGGCGGGCTCGCGGCGGCGGAGGCCCTGCTCCTCGCGGTGCCCGCGGCCCTGTGCGCACCGCTCCTCGCCGGACCGCTGACCCGGCTGCTCGCCGGACAGGGCGCCCTGTCCCGGATCGGGCTGCGCCTGGACACCGGACCCGACGCCCTGGTCTGGCTGGTCGCCGCCGCGGTCGCCCTGGGCTGCGCGCTCGCGGTGACCCTGCCCGCGCTGACCTCGGCGGACGGCCCGGAACGCGGGCGGGCCCGCGCCCTGCCCGCGCCGCTGCGGGCCGGCGCCGATGTGGGGCTGCTGGTGATCGCGGGCGTCGCCTACTGGCAACTCGACCAGCAGACCTCCGGCTCCGGGGCGCTCACGGGCGACCGCGGCGGCGGCCTCGGCATCGATCCGCTCCTGGTCACGGCGCCCGCGCTCGCCCTGCTCGCCGGAACGGTCCTGACCCTGCGGCTGCTGCCGCCGGTCGCCCGGCTCGCCGAGCGGCGTGCGGCGGGCGGGCGCGGTCTCTCGGCGGCGCTCGCGGGCTGGCAGTTCAGCCGCCGCCCGCTGCGCGGCGCGGGACCCGTGCTGCTCCTGGTCCTCGCGGTGGCGATGGGCATGCTGGCGATCGGCCAGGGCGCCTCCTGGAACCGCTCGCAGGACGACCAGGCGGACTTCCGGGCAGGTGCCGAGATACGCGTCACGAACGCCGGCGCGGGCGAACTGGGCCAGGCCGGTGTGTACGCGGCGACGCCCGGCGTACGCGAGGCGGCCCCCGGGTCACGGACCTCGATGCCACTGTCCGGTGACCGGCAGGCCACGGTCCTCGCCCTCGACACCGAACACGCGGCGGACGCGATGCTGCTGCGCGCCGACCTCGCGGACCGGCCCACCGACCGACTCGTCGGCGACCTGGGTACCGCGCGGAAGTCCGACCGGACGGCCGGCACCCCCCTCCCGAAGGGCACCACGAACCTCGATCTGACGCTGCGGCTGCACAGCGAACAGCGGTCCGCCGGGAAGCGGCCCGAGTTCGTCGCCCCCGTCGAGGCGCCCGATGTCGCGGTGACCGTGGAGGACCGCTACGGCACCACGTACCGGCTCCCGGTCGGTGAGGTGCCCACCGACGGCAAGGCGCACCGGCTGGCGCTCGATCTGACGCACGCGGCGGGCGGCGCCGCCGGGCGGATCGCGGAGCCGCTGACCCTGACCGGACTCGAACTCACCCTCACGCAGCCGGTGGGCCTGGCCGAGGACCACACCCTCACGCTGGAGGGCCTGCGCGCCACCGACGCGTCCGGCACGGCCCATGCGGTGGAGCTGAGCACGGCGTGGCGGGGGTCGAACCAGCTCACCGGAACGGACATGTCGAGCCGGACCGACACGCGTCCCACCGCGCCGAAGGTCGGGCGCGCGACGGCGACGGCGCTGTCCGTGTCGTACGGCACCGGGTTCATGCCGGGCGAGTACACGTACAGCGCGCCCACCACCCTCACCGTCCGGGTCGCCGTCGACCGGGCCCGGCCGCCCGAGGTCGCTGCCGTCGCCACCGACAAGTTCCTGTCGGTGACCGGGTCGCGGATCGGGCAGAGCGTCGACGTGCCGATCGCCGGAACCCATGTCCCGGTCAAGCTCGTCGACCGGGTCCGTGCCCTGCCGACCACGGCCCTCGACGACGTGGTGCGGACGCCCGCCGCGGACGACGAGGACGGTGCCGCGCCCACCGCAGGGCCCGCCACGGACGGCGGCGCGCTCCTCCTCGACCTGCGCGCGGTCAACCTCGCCCTTACCGCGCGTCAGACCACCGGCATCACCCCCACCGAGTGGTGGCTGACCCCCGAGTCCGGCCGTACGTCCGATGTCGCGTCGGCCGTGCGCGCCCGGCCCGACATCGACCCGTCGTCGGTCGTGGTGCGCGAGGAGATCGCGGACGGGCTGCGCGACGACCCGCTCGGCGCGGGTCCGGAGTCGGCGCTCGCCGCCGCCGCTGTCGCCGCCGCCGCGCTCGCCGCCGTCGGCTTCGCGGTCAGCACGGCCGGGTCGCTGCGCGAACGGGCCGCCGAATTCACCGTGTTGCGGGCCCTCGGCACCCCGCGCCGCCGCCTCGCCCGGCTCGTCGCCGCCGAACAGGGCATCCTCATCACCCTCGCGCTCCTGGTGGGCGTCGCGCTCGGCGCGGTCCTGACCCGGGCCGTGGTGCCGCTCGTCGTGCTCACCGCCCGCGCCACCCAGCCGATCCCGACGGTCTCCGTCGCGCTGCCCCCGGAGCGGGTCGCCCTGCTGCTCGCCCTCGTCGCCTTCGCCCCGCTGCTCGTCACGGCGGCGCTGCCCCTGCGCCGCAGCGCCGACATGGCCGACTCTCTCCGCCAGGGAGGCGAGTGATGCGTAACCCGAAGAAGTCCTCAGCGGACCTGCCCGACCGGTCCGGGAGCCGGGTCGTCGTGCCCTGGGTGCGGACCCGGCTGCGGGCCGCGCCCGGCGCCGCCTGCGCGCTGGCGCTGCTGGTCGCGGTGACCGCGTGTCTGGCCGCCGCGTTCCCGCGCGCCGTGGACGCGTACGAGAACGCGGGGCTGCGCCGGGCGGTCACCGACGCGTCACCGGGCAGTTCCACGGTCCAGTTCACCGCGCCGCAGCCCGGGTTGGAAATCGAGCAGGAGACCCGCGAGAAGTCGCTGCGCGGCGCCGCGCTGCACCGGTCGTACGAGGGAGTCGTCGGCCGGCTGCGCGCACCGCTGACCGCCGACGCCGCCCAGTCCTCGTACGGGGTGCGGACCCTCGACTCCCTTGAGGCGCGCGAGACCTGGCTGGCCCGGCCCGACAGGTTGAATCCCCAGTTCTTCTTCTCGGCGCAGGACGGACTCGACACGCACGCGAAGCTCCGGGACGGGCGGCTGCCGCGCGCCGGCACGGGCGTCACGGCCGAGGCCCGCGAGGTGGAGGGCGCGGTCACCGCCGAGACCGCGGACCGGCTCAAGATCAAGGCCGGTTCCGTGATCCATGTGCCGGGCGTGCAGCGCGCCGACCTGGCCGTGCGGATCACCGGCATCCTGACGCCGGAGCGCCCGAAGTCCGCGTACTGGGGCACCCAGCCGATCCTGCGGTCGCCCGCCCTGGTGCCGGTCGCGCCCCAGGACCCCGATTCCCCCCGGTACTGGCTCGGCACCCTGCTGCTCGCGCCGGACGCGGCGCCCGCGCTGCTGGGCACGACCGCGAACCCGCAGCGGTTCTGGCACATCGCGCCCGACATCGACGCCCTGACCGCGCACGATCTGACCGGTCTGAAGGCCGCCGTCACGGCCACCGTCGACGGCGCCGATCTCCTGCGGATCCGCCAGGTCACCGACATCAACACGGCGGCGGGCACCGACCTCGACGACATCCTCGACGGCTACGACCGGCTCCAGGCCGGGATCGCACCGGTGGTCGCGGTCGCCGCGTTCGGCGCGGCGGCCGTCGCCGGGGTGGTGCTGCTGATGGCGGGCGGCCTGACCGCCGGGCGGCGGCGCGCCGAACTCGCCGTGCTGCGGGCCCGCGGCGGCTCCCTCGGCGGGATCGGGCTGCGGCTCCTCGGCGAGACCGCGGTGGTGGCCGTTCCGGCGGGCGCCCTCGGTCTCGCGGTCGCGCTGCTCGCCGTACCGGAGGGCCGGTCGTCGTACGCCGTGGCCGGCGCCTGTGTGGTCACGCTCCTCGCGTGCGGGGTGCTGCCGGTGCGGGCGATGGCCGCGCACCGGGCCGTGCGGGTGCACACCGCGCGGGACGACCTGACGAACGCGCGGCCCTCGCGGCAGCGGACCGTCGCCGAACTCACCCTGCTCGTCCTGGCGGTGAGCGCCGTCGCCGCGCTGCGCCGGCGGGGCACCTCGGACGGCGGCGAACTCGTCGCGCTCGCCCCGGTCCTGGTCGGTGTGATCGCCGCGCTGGTCCTGGTCCGGGTGTATCCGCTGCCGCTGCGCTGGCTGGCGCGGCCCGCCGGGCGGCTGCGCGGTGTCATCGGCCATCTGTCGCTCGCACGGGCGGGACGGGGTTCCGCTTCGGCCGTACTGCCGTTGCTGGCGCTGCTCACGGCGCTGACGACGGCGGCGTTCGGCGGTTCGGTGCTGGCGGGCGTCACGGATGCCCGGGACCGCGCGGCGGTCATCGAGACCGGCGCCGACGCCCGTGTGGAGGCGCCCGGCCTGCCGTTCCCTCCGACGGCGCCGGCGAGCCTCGCGAAGGTGTCGGGCGTCCGTGATGTGACCCGCGCCGAGATCGACTACAACGCGGCACCGACCGAGAGCGACGCGAAGCTCCCCCTGGTCGCCGTGGACCCGACGGCGTACGCCGGGTTGGCGGGACGGATGGACCTCGGGGCGTTCCCCGCAGGGGTCCTGACCGAGGGGGCGGGCGGTAAGGGTGATCAGGCTCAGTCCGGTACCGACGCCGTCGTGCCCGCTGTCGCGTCGCCCGCGACCGCGCGGCGGCTCGGTACGGAGCCCTTCGCCCTGATCGGCGGTGGGCGGGAGGTGACCGTACGGATCGTCGCGCAGCGGTCGTTGACTCCGGCGGTGTCCGGTGCCGAGTTCCTCGTCGTGGACGTCCGTGCGCTGGGGCGGGAGATGCGGCCCACCACCCTGCTGGTGACCGGCGACCGCCTCGACGCCGACGCGCTGGCCAAGGTGGCGGGTGTCACCGCCAATGTCCATCTGCGGGAGGACGCCCGCGAGCGGTACTCCGACTCGCCGACACAGACCGGCGCCGAGCGGGTCTACGTCGCCGCCGTCGCCGCCAGTGCCGGCTACGCCGCCCTCGCCCTGCTGCTCGCCCTGGCCCGCGCGGCCCCGGAACGCGCCGCGCTGCTCGCCCGGCTCCGCACGATGGGCCTCACCCGCCGCGACGGGCGCCGTCTGCTCGTCCTGGAGTCGCTGCCGCAGGCCCTGCCCGCCGCGATCGGCGGGGCACTGACCGGCTGGGCGGCGATCCGGTTGCTCGCCCCGGGCACGGACCTCACCGCTGTGGCGCTGGCCACCGCGTCCGCCACCAACTCACCGCCCGCCGGCATCAGCACCCTCCGCCCCGATCTGTTCTCCCTCCTGCTGCCCGCACTCGCCGTGGTCCTGCTGACGGTCGGCGTCGCGGTGGCGCAGGCATGGTGGACGGGCCGCCGCGGAGCCGTACGCGAACTCAGGGTGGGTGACCAACGATGACGGGACCTGTCCACCAGCCACGGACCGACGAGACGACGGGACCCGTCAACCATCCACGGACCGACGACCCGGGAGCGCCGTCCATGACCACGACGACCGACACGACACTGGCCGACCTTGAGCGGCGGGCCACCGCCCGCCGTGACCGGCCCGCGTACGGGCATGACGCCCTCATCACCTGCGACCGGCTGGTCCGGATCTTCTCCACGGACGGCGTGGAGGTGCAGGCTCTCCAGGGCCTCGATCTCCTTGTCCGCGAGGGCGAGTTGATGGCCCTGGTGGGCGCGTCCGGCAGCGGCAAGTCCACGCTGATGAACATCCTCGCGGGCCTCGACGAGCCGACGGCGGGCGCGGCGAGCGTCGCGGGCCGCGATCTGCTCACGATGGGCGCGAAGGAACGCCTCGGCTACCGGCGTGACGTCGTCGGCTTCGTCTGGCAGCAGACCGCCCGCAATCTGCTGCCCTATCTGACGGCCGCTCAGAATGTGACGCTGCCCATGCAGTTGCACGGCAAGGGCGCCCCCGGCCGCCGCGCCAAGTCCGAACGCGCCCTGGAACTCCTCGGGTTGCTGGATGTCGCCGAGTGCCGTGACCGGCGTCCGCACCAGATGTCCGGCGGCCAGCAGCAGCGCGTCGCCATCGCGGTGGCCCTCGCCAACGACCCCTCGGTCCTCCTCGCCGACGAACCCACCGGCGAACTGGACTCCCACACCGGCGAACAGATCTTCGCCGCCTTCCGCACCGCCAATGAGCAGCTCGGCACCACCGTCGTCATCGTCACCCACGACCAGGCCGTGGCCGGCGAGGTCCGCCGTACGGTCGCCATCCGCGACGGCCGCACCTCCACGGAGGTCCTGCGCCGCACCGAGGTCGACGCCACGACCGGCGAGGAGTCGCTGGTCGCCCGCGAGTACGCGATGCTCGACCGCGCGGGACGCCTCCAGCTCCCCGCCGAGTACACGGAGAGCCTGGGCATGCGGGACCGTGTCCTCCTCAAACACGAGGAGGACCACATCGGAGTGTGGCCGGACACCGAGGAGGGCTAGCGCGTTCTCGTCCGGCTCAGGTCGGGGTGACGCTCAGCGGGCCGACTCCCGCTCTGCGTACGGCGATCGAGCCGTACGGGGTGCGCAGCCGCAGCCACGCCCCGGCGGCGAGAAGGGTGAGCGGTGCCTCGGACGGACCGGCGCCCGGAGCCCGGCCCGGGGGCACCGGGGGCTGACCCGCCGGTACCGGCGCCGGAACGGCCCTTAGGAAGCCCAGCGCCTGTGCCGCGTGTGCCGCCCGCACGGGCAGTTCGCTGTCGCCGATCGGACGGGACCAGATCTCCCGCCCGATCCGGTCGAGCACGGCCCGCGTCCGCTCCTCGGGCGCCAACTCCTCCGTACGGGACCGGAATTCGGCGACCGCCCCCGCGACCATCGCCCGCACCGCGCCCGGCGCGGGCAGCCCCGGCTCGGGGTGCCAGCCACCGCGCGGCGGCAGGACCCCGGCCCAGGGCGGCCCGGTGACCGCGTCGGGCACGGTCGCCGTACCGGCCGTCTCGTCCACCGATTCCAGCAGCTCCCCCGCCGACACGGTGCTGTCGAGCGCGGCGTCGATCCCGTGCTCGTACGGCTTCGCCAGGCGTGCCGTGCGGATCGCCAGGACCTCGAAGGACGGCGGGCGCCCGAACACGGCGAGCGTGCTGCCGGACGCCTGGACGCGGACGGCGGCGCCCCGGTCGTAGTGCAGCAGCCGGCCGAGGAAGGCGGCGAGATCGGCCGCTTCCCCCGCGTCGGCGAAATGCAGCGTCCGCCGCGGCCGACCCGGACCGTCCGGCTGGCTCGGGCCCGTCATGCGGCAAGCGCCTCCGCGTCGCCGCCGCCGTCCGTCCCGCCGTCGTCCAGATACTTCCGGAGGTACGTCTTCTCCTCGGCGGTGATCCGCCGGGGCCGCTGCGCCTCCAAGTTGTACGGCACGACGACGGTGGACGCCCGGACATACACCTCGTCCGAGCCCTCGCCGTCCTTGATCTCGTACGCGATCGTCAGCGAGGCCGCGTTGATCTTCGTGACCCACGACTCGACGACCACTGGTTCATGCCGGTGGACCAACGGCCGTACGTAGTCGATCTCATGGCGCGCCACCACCGACCCGCCCGAGAACGACGGCGAGCCGTCACCCGGCGCCAGCCGGAACATGAAGTCGATCCGGGCCTCCTCCAGATAGCGGAGGAAGACCACGTTGTTCACATGGCCGAAGGCGTCCATGTCCGACCAGCGCAGCGGGCAGGAGTACACATGACGGGTCACGATCGTTCGACCTCAGCCCCGGGTCAGCTTCTTGTACGTGGCACGGTGCGGACGCGCCGCGTCCGGGCCGAGCCGCTCGATCTTGTTCTTCTCGTAGGACTCGAAGTTGCCCTCGAACCAGAACCACTTCGAGTCGCCCTCGTACGCCAGGATGTGCGTCGCGACGCGGTCCAGGAACCACCGGTCGTGGGAGACGACCACGGCCGCGCCGGGGAAGTCGAGGAGGGCGTTCTCCAGCGACGACAGGGTTTCGACGTCGAGGTCGTTCGTCGGCTCGTCGAGGAGCAGCAGGTTGCCGCCGAGCTTCAGCGTCAGCGCCAGGTTGAGGCGGTTGCGCTCACCGCCGGACAGAATGCCCGCGGGCTTCTGCTGGTCCGGGCCCTTGAAGCCGAACGCGCTCACATACGCGCGCGACGGCATCTCCACCTGGCCGACGTTGATGTAGTCCAGCTCGTCCGAGACGACGGCCCACAGCGTCTTCTTCGGGTCGATGTTGGAGCGGCTCTGATCGACATACGCGATCTTCACCGTCTCGCCGACCTTGATCGAACCGGAGTCCGGCTCCTCCAGGCCCTGGATCATCTTGAACAGCGTGGTCTTGCCCGCGCCGTTCGGACCGATCACGCCCACGATGCCGTTGCGCGGGAGCGTGAACGACAGGTTCTCGATCAGGAGCTTGTCGCCGAAGCCCTTGCTGAGGTTGTCGACCTCGACGACGATGCTGCCGAGCCGCGGGCCCGGCGGGATCTGGATCTCCTCGAAGTCCAGCTTCCGCATCTTGTCCGCCTCGGCGGCCATCTCCTCGTACCGGGCGAGACGCGCCTTCGACTTCGCCTGCCGGCCCTTGGCGTTGGACCGCACCCACTCCAGCTCTTCCTTGAGCCGCTTGGCGCGCTTGGCGTCCTTCTGCCCCTCGACCTTGAGACGGGTCTGCTTGGTCTCCAGGTACTTGGAGTAGTTGCCCTCGTAGCCGTGGAGGCGGCCGCGGTCGACCTCGCAGATCCACCCGGCGACGTTGTCGAGGAAGTACCGGTCGTGGGTGACGGCCACAATGGTGCCCGGGTAGTTGGCGAGATGCTGTTCCAGCCAGTTCACGGACTCGGCGTCGAGGTGGTTGGTGGGCTCGTCGAGGAGCAGCAGGTCGGGCTGTTCGAGGAGGAGCTTGCAGAGCGCGACGCGGCGCCGCTCGCCACCGGAGAGGTTGGTGACCGCCCAGTCGCCGGGCGGGCAGCCGAGGGCGTCCATCGCCTGCTCCAGCTGGGCGTCCAGGTCCCACGCGTTGGCGTGGTCCAGGTCCTCCTGGAGCTTGCCCATCTCCTCCATCAGCGCGTCGGTGTACTCGGTCGCCATCTGCTCGGCGATCTCGTTGAACCGGTCGAGCTTGCCCTTCACGGTCGCGACGCCGTCCTGCACGTTCTCCAGGACCGTCTTCGACTCGTCCAGCGGGGGCTCCTGGAGCAGGATGCCCACGGAGTAGCCGGGCGACAGGTACGCGTCACCGTTGGACGGCTGCTCAAGGCCCGCCATGATCTTGAGAACGGTGGACTTGCCGGCGCCGTTGGGCCCGACCACACCGATCTTCGCGCCGGGCAGGAAGTTCAAGGTGACGTCGTCGAGAATCACCTTGTCGCCGTGCGCCTTGCGCGTCTTGCGCATGGTGTAAATGAACTCAGCCAAGAGAAACCGTCCGACCGCTTGAAACCTGCAATGTCAACATGTGACTCCGCCGCGTGAGGGCAGACACACCCATCTTGCCGTACACCCCGGCACCCGGAGAAACCGCCTGGTCCGAACCATGGACCCGACCCCGGACGTGCGGCGGCCCCGGTCGCCGCGGAGGGCGGGCCGGGGCCGCTGTGCTCACGGGGTGACCCTGGGGTCACTCTGTGTCGGAGTGCACGGTGGCTGCGGGATCACTCCCCGGCCGGGGACTTCTTGCGACGGAGGAAGAACACGACGCCGCCGCCGATCAGGACGAGCAGGACCGCGGCGCCCGCGATCAGGGGGGTGGCGCTGGAGCTGCCCGTCTCGGCGAGGTCACCGCCGCTGGTACCAGCGCTGGTGCCGCCCGCCGACGCCGGGCTCGGCGCGGACGACGGGGTCGCGCTGTCGCCGCCTCCGCTGCCCTGCGTCTCGCAGTCGAGGACGCCCTTGAACCGCTTCTCGAAGCCGTTCGGACCCGTGATCGTGAAGTCGTACGCCTGGTCCTCCTTGAGCGGGATCGTCACCGTCTCGGTCTTGCCGGCCGCGATGGTGTGCGTGATGCCCATCAGCTCGAAGGTGAACGCCTCGTCGCCGGTGTTGCTCGCCGTGATGTCCACACCGCTCTTGGAGCAGTTCTTCTCCGCGGACAGCGCGGGTATCGCACCGGTCTTCGCCCAGTTCGCCGACGCGGTCGCCGAGACCGTCGACTCGCTGGACCCGGCGAGGATCTGGGTCTGGCTGCGGGTCTCCGAGGCGAAGGCCCGGCCGACCGGGACGGTGGTCGACGCCTGGACGGTCAGCGCCGCCGAACCGTCGGCCGCGTCCTTCGGGACGTCGAAGAACAGTTCGCCGCCGTTGCGCGCCGTGGTGACCGGCTTGCCGTCGGCGTCGACTATCCGCACGCCGCTGGTCGCGGCGTCTGCCGGCGGGGCCACGGTGACCTGGTCCGCGCTGGACCGCACGGTCACGGGGCCCAGCTTCTCGCCCGCGTGTCCGGCGACGGCGGACGGCTCCAGGGTCAGGGACGCCTTGGGCTCGGCGAGGTTCTGCGCGTTCGCCTGGAGGTAGTCCGCGAGCTTCTCCGCCTGCGGGTTGACCGCCTCGACGTCCGCGCCGTCCGAGTAACGCCAGATCGCGACCTGCGTACCGGCCGCCGCGTCCTGCTCGGTGAGCGGGCCGGCGCCCGCCTTCTGGGCGAGTGCCGCGAGGTCGTTGACCTGCGGGTAGGAGTTCTGGAGGATCCAGCGGATCTTGCCCGCGTCGGCGTTGCCGTTCAGCGAGGTGCCGCTCCAGGGCGTCTCCTGGTACTTGGCTTCCTTCTGCGTCGGGTTGTGGATGTCGATGCAGTAGGTCTGGAGCGTGCCGCCGTTGTCGACGGACATCTCGAACAGGCCCGCGGAGACGGGCTGGTCACGCCCGTTGTCATGGATGACGGCCTTGCCGAACGTCTTCAGGCCGCCGAGCGTGGCGGCGGCGCCGCCGTGCTGCTGCGGCGCCTCGTCGGCCGCGGCCACGCCGGCACCGGCCAGGGCGCCGACGACGACCAGGCCGGACACGACGGTCGCGGCGGCAAGACGGACGGCTCCCCGCCGTGGGGAGGACAGAACAGAAAACACAGAAATCCCTTTCGGGCAGGAACCGTTGACATGGGGGGATGCGGTTCCACCAGCAGAATCAGATGCCCCGTGAGCTACGCCCGGAATCCTAGGAGCGCGGCGGACCAGGGAACCCGCGCATACCATCGGATAGCCGTTCCGACTCGGAATCGTTATCGCCGACACCCCGTCCGACCTGGGCTTATCGACAAATCAATGAGGCTGATTCGCCGGTAGTTCGCCGATAAGCCGTACTTCGTGACGTCGGCTCAGGTATGGACTCGGGTCGCCGGGATCGGCCCAGGTCGACTCAGGTCGCCGGGGCCAGCTCATCGGTGGGCCGGGGCATGGGCTCGATCGCGAAGTCCGGTTCGGGGCCCGGCTGTTGTGGCTCCGGCGGATGTCCCTCCGCCGTCCGGACGGCGGAGGCCCGCCGGAACGCCGAGGTCCCTCGCGACAGGTCGTGCCCGATCGCGTACGCGTCGATGTCCGCCGACGCCCACTGCTGCCCGGCGCCCCGGGGTCCCCCGTCCTCGATCTTGACCTTCAACCGGCCCTGCACGATGACCGGTTCCCCCACGGAGAGCGAGGCCGCGACATTCGTGCCGAGCCCCTTCCACGCCCACACCGTGAAGAAGTTGGTGTGCCCGTCGACCCACGCGTCCTTCGTCCGGTCCCGGTGCCGCGAGGTCGCGGCCAGTCGGAACCTCGCCACCGACCCCGTCGGCATCTCGCGGTACACCGGGGCCGTGGCCACATTCCCCACGACCGTCACCAGCGTCTCGTTCATCGTGAACCCCCTCCGGATCTCGTACGGGCTCGTCCCGTACGGCTGGAATCCAGAGTGCGCGCATCGCGGCGAACTCGCTGAAGCCTGTGGGCTACCGGCCGGTTGTGGACAACTCCGTCACCCGCAGGGACGACGTACCGGCCTAGACCCCGGAGGCCCCCGAGACCCCCGCGGCCACCTCCGCCACATCCGCCACATCCGCCGCGCCGGCCGCCGCCCCCGCGACCGCCCCCGTCGTCACCCGCACATACTGCTCCCGAACCTCCTGGTACCGCAGAAGTTCCGCCGCGACCGGGTCCAAGACCCTCGCGCGACCGCACCCCGCCGCCGCCTCGCGCAGTCGGCGTTCCGCTTCCTCGCCGTATCTGCGGGCCGGGCCACGTGCCGCCATCCGGCAGGTCCACTCCACGAGCGGACCGCCGACGATGCCGCAGACCATCAGCAGCACGGGGACACCCAGGTTCGGCGCCGTGATCCGGACGATCTGCGCGGCCAGCCAGACTCCACCGACGACCTGAAGGATCGTCATCAACGCCTGGACCAGCACCGCCACGGGCCACCAGCCGGGCCTCGGCGGACGTCCCGTCGGCACCCCCGCCCGCACCGCGAGCAGGTCCAGCGCCTCGGAGAGCCCGGCCGATCCCCGTACCGCCGCCTCCCGCACCGCCTGCGCCCACGGCATGGGCAGTCCGGATGCCGCCTGGTCGGCGACCGTGCGGACCGCCTGCTCCACGCGCTGGCGTGCGGTGGCCTCCTCCTCGGCGGGCGTCAGGGCAACCGGCCACAGCATCCTGGGTTCGCGCCGGGACTCGTGCCAGCGCCACAGCCTGAGCCACGGCGTGCCGCACGCCTTGCCCGCGTGCCGGAGCCAGGCCCGTTCGGCGGCCTGGCCCGCGGCGACCGCGCCGACGGACTCCGCGAGGTGTGCCGAGAACTCGTCGCGCGCCTCCTCGGTGAGTCCGGGCCGGCGCACGGCCGCGTAGACGGGCCGCAGGCGGGCCGCCGCCGCGTCGACGTCGGCGGCGATACGGCGGGCCGGGGCGCCGCGTTCCACCAGGAACTGGTCCAGTGCCTCGCGGAGTTGGTCGATCCCGTCGCCGGTGAGGGCGGACAGGGCGAGCACGGTCGCGCCCGGTTCCTCGTACTCGCCGAGCGCGATGCCGTCCTCGTCCAGGAGGCGCCGCAGATCGTCGAGTACTTGGTCGGCGGCGTCGCCGGGCAGCCGGTCGATCTGGTTGAGCACGACGAACATGACCTCCGCGTGGCCCGCCATGGGGCGCAGATAGCGCTCATGGAGGATGGCGTCGGCGTACTTCTCGGGGTCGACCACCCAGATGACGGCGTCCACGAGCGCGAGGACGCGGTCGACCTGTTCACGGTGGGCCAGGGACGCCGAGTCGTGGTCGGGCAGGTCGACCAGGACCAGACCGTTCAGCTGGGCCTCCGCGTCCGGGCTCTGCACGGGTCTGCGCCGCAGCCGGCTCGGGATGCCGAGCCGGTCGAGCAGACCGGCGGCGCCGTCCGTCCAGGTGCACGCGATCGGCGTCGACGTCGTGGGGCGGCGGACGCCGGTGTCCGAGATGGTGACTCCGGCGAGCGCGTTGAAGAGCGTCGACTTGCCGCTGCCCGACGCGCCCGCGACGGCGACGACGGTGTGCCGGTCGGAGAGTCTGCGCCGCGCGGACGCCTCGTCGAGGACGCGGCCCGCTTCGGCGAGGGTCCCCCGGTCGAGCCGCGCGCGGGAGAGGCCGACGAGTTCCCGCAGGGCGTCGAGCCGGCCGCGCAGTTGTCCGTCGTAGACAGCGCCCGCGCCGGGCTGGTGCGGGGGCACGTACGCGGGTGGGGGCGCGGGGGCGCTGTCGCGGGCGGTCGCCGCGGCGAGCGCGTCGTCGTCGGACACGCGGCGCGCGATCAGCCCGTCGTCCCATGCCGGACCGCCCTCCCCGCGCGCGTCGCCGTCGCCCTCGCCGGGCATCGCGTCGCGCCCGTCGTCGGCGCCCTTCTTCGCGCGCGGGGACCCCTTTTCGCCCTCGGAACCGCCACCGGTGGAGTCGGATTCCGCGCGCGCCGCGGTGTCCGTACGCGATACGGGGTCCTTGCGGGAGGACGTGTCCCTGCCGGGCGTGTCCCTACTGGACGTGTCCCTGCTGGACGCGTTCCTGCTGGACGTGTCCCTGCCGGGCGTGTTCCTGCTGGAGGGCGCGTTCTCCGCCCCGGCTCGGTCCTCGTCCCCGGCTCGGTCCTGGTCCTGGTGGTCGGTGTGATCCGCGTGGTCGGTCACGGCAGTCACCGCGGTCACCTCTCCTTCTGCAGTACGGACAGCGCGGCGATGAGTTCGGCCTGGGGATCGACGTGCACCCCAAGGGCGTCGAGCGGCGCCAGACGGCGCTCGCGTTCGGTGTGCAGGACCTTCTCGACGTACTCGGTGAGCAGCCGGCCGCCTTTGTCGCGCAGCCGGAGCGCGCCCTGGGCCCCCAGGCGCGCGGCGAGGGTCTCGCCCGCGCTGCGCCCCCGTCGGCCGCCTAGGAGGGTGGTGGCGAGCAGCGCGGCGACCGCGTCCGGGTCGGGGACGGTAATTTTGGTGGCCCTGGCGGCCTTGGCGATCCTGTCGACCTTGTCGGCCTTGCCGGTCTTGCCGGTCTTGTCGGTCCTGGTGAGTTCGCGCACCTCCTCCTCGGCGTACTCCTCCAGGACGCGCCGCCAGCGCCGTACGGCCATGCCGATGCGGTGCTCGGCGCTCTCCAGGCCGGGGTCACGGTCCGTCAGGCCGGGTGCGCCCGCGGCGGATTCGGGCCGCCAGCGTTCGTCGATCCGCTCGTCCGCCGCGGTGACACCGCACAGCAGCAGCGCGCCCAGGCTCTCCACGAGGGCGTCGAGGAGTTCACCGGCGCCGCAGTCGAGCGGGTAGCTGCGCCATCGCTTGAGCGCGTCTCCCGAGAGCACGGCGCCGCCCTTCAAACGGCCCTTCACGCGCGCGTGCTCGCTCTCGTACGTCTCCTCGGCGACGGCCGTGAGCCGGACGGCCGCCGCGTGCTGGGCGGCCACCGCGCCGGCGAGTTCGGGCACCCGCGCCCGAAGGGAGTCGATCACTCCGTTGGCCGTACGGACGAGGGCCTGGGCACGTGCCGTGGGCTCCTGGACGCGGTGCGTGAGCCAGGCGCGCAGGGGGGCGACCGCGGTGGACGGCAGCAGTCCGCCGCCGCCCGCGGACTCCGGAAGCTCGGGCACCGTGAACCGCGGGACATCGCCGAGCCCGGCCTTGGTGAGCAGCGCGCCGTACTGCCGGGACACCTCGGAGACGACCTGGTGGGGGACGCGGTCGAGGACGCTGACCAGGGTCGCGTTGTACTCCTTGGCGGTCCGCAGCAGATGCCAGGGGACGGCGTCGGCGTACCGCGCGGCGGTCGTGACCATGACCCAGATGTCGGCGGCGCAGATGAGCTGGGCGGCGAGGACACGGTTCTCGGCGACCAGTGAGTCGATGTCGGGCGCGTCCAGGAGGGCGAGCCCGACGGGGAGGGCGGTGGCCGTCTCGATGCGCAGTTGCCGCTCGGTGGCGGCCCTGGCGCCCCTGGCGGCGGTGGGCCGGACACCGTAGGGCCCCACGGTCAGGGAGTCCTGTGGGGGCGCCCACACGCGCGTGAGGTCGGGCAGGACCCGCATGCCGCTGAACCAGTGATGGTCGTCCGGATGGCAGACGAGCACGGGCACACGCGTGGTGGGCCGCAGCACGCCCGCCTCGCTCACCTGGCGCCCCACGAGGGAGTTGACCAGAGTGGACTTGCCCGCTCCCGTGGAACCGCCGATCACGGCGAGCAGGGGTGCTTCAGGTGCCTTCAGACGGGGCACCAGATAGTCGTCGAGCTGTGCCAGCAGTTCCCTGCGGTTGGCACGCGCGCGTGGCGCCCCCGGGAGAGGGAGCGGAAAGCGTGCGGCGGCGACACGCTCGCGCAGGGCGGAGAGTGCATCGAGCAGTTGAGGCCGTACGTCCAAGGTCACCACATGCGAAGAATGCCCAATTTAGGCAGCTTTCTGAAGCATATGACTGTTCCTGCGCGCCGATAGGACACAAGGGGCGGAAGGTGCGACTGGGGCGCAGGCATAACGAGTGCACAACACCCGGGGCGTGAGGCGGCAAAAGCGATGCACGATTCGTACCCGCCTGCGATTATCAGGACCGCTTCACCGAACCTCCACATCGGGTCATGGAGGCGAAGCGCAGGGGACAGGACCCAAGGAGCCCTATCCTTGTCCCCGGCAAGGTCACGGACCGGCCCCACACCGGGCTCCAGGCCACCGGCCACCACCCGGCCCCCGTAGCTCAGTGGATAGAGCAGGCGCCTTCTAAGCGCTTGGCCGCAGGTTCGAGTCCTGCCGGGGGCGCGCTCTACGCGCGATGCACGGCGGCCCTCCTCCGGGAGGGCTTTCGCATCCGGGAGAGACCCCGCGAAGGCTGTCAGCACGCTAGCGGGGACGCCGTAGCGGTGACATAAACGCGTCGGACGGCGACGCCGACACTCCCCCGACCGCGATCGCGTCGACCTCGCCGCCTGACACCGATGACCGGTGTCCCATCACCCACCGATCACCCGCACCCGCTCAGTGGCTTTCGCCCGGCCCCATTTCGCCCGGCCCCATCCGGAAGACGGCGATCTCCGCCGAGCCCTGATGGAACTGACCCTCGCCCATGGGCTCCACGACGGCCGCGAGCCAGCGGCCGTCGCCCGGGGACCAGGCGAGTTGGCCGATGTATGTCCTGAACTGATGGCCCAGGATGATCTTCTTGTCGGCCATCCGCCAGACGCACAACTCGTGCGGCCGGTCCTTGCCGAAATCCAGATAGTCCAGCTTCCGGCTGAAGCTGCAGACCGCCAGATAGCTCCCGTCCGGGTTGGACGCCATCTCGAACAGCCGCTCCGAGGCGTCCATGACCTTGTCGACCACCTCGCCCTTCGCCGGGTCGACCACGTACAGGTTCTGCTGCGCGCCGAGGAAGAGCCGCGAGGAGTCGCCGGAGAAGGCGTGGCACTGGATCGGGTCCCAGCTGCCGCCGCTGTGGGACAGTCGCCGGGAGGGTTCACGCTCATCCCCGTGCAGGTCGAAACCGCCCTCGCGCGTGCCGTTCGGGCTGATCCGGTACGCGCCGTCGGCCGAGCGCCGGTGCCCGAACTGGAAGGGCCGTTCGACCTCCCTGCCCTGGTCCACGTCGTACGCCCACTGCCTCTCCTCCTCGGGCTCGCCCCCGATGCTGTAGTCCTTGACCACGAGGACGTGCTCGCCGGGCACCCACATCAGCACCGGCACCACCCAGTCACCGGCGCGGGTGTGCACGGTCTGGCTCCAGTCCGCGGTGTCGTACACCCACACCCGCGCCTGGTCGCTGCACACCGCCAGATACCTGCCGTCGTCGGAGAACTCCATCCCTTCGACGGAGTCGAACTTGACGCTGCCCGACGTCGTCTCGAACGGGCGCAGGGTGAGCGCCGGTTGGGCCAGGTCGGGCAGGTACGGGGCGTCCTCGGCCGTCCAACTGTCGCCGTTCATCGGGAACGAGGCCGTGGCCCAGGACTGCCCCTCGCTCAGGTGCTGAAGCCACTTGCGGTCGGTGACCCGTATCTCGTACTCGCCCTGGATCAGCAGTTCTTCGTCCTGCCAGGTGCCGCCACGCTCGTAGTAGAAGTCGTGGAGTTCTTCCCACTGCTCCTCGGTGGGCGGGTCGTTGAGCGTCTCGACGCATCGGACGTCCGAGATGAAGCGGCGTGCGTGGGTGTCGACCCATTCGTAGTTCAGGATGTCGTCGACGCTGAGCGCCTTGCCCAGGGGGCCGTTGCGTTTGTCGCCGCTCGGGTAGCCCGACGCGCTCTGATGCAGGAAGTGCAGGAAGACGCCCGGCTCCTCACCCGGCAGTGGGATGTGCGTGCGCGAACCGGTGTCGTAGTAGACGACGAACACCTGTAACACGACCCGGAGTTGGTCCGGGTCGACATGCAGCACCCGCACGCCGTACATGTCGGTCGACATGGTCGTCCCCTCAAGAAGTGACTTGCACAGGCAACCGGCAAAGGCGAACCCGCTGCCTCGTTTCGGACCCGAGTGATATTCGCAGAGGGGTCTGACAGTCCCGTCCCCGTCGCCCCGTACCGCTCCGGACCGTCCCCGTACCGAAATCCGCCACCCACCCGGCCACCGCCCTGACCCGGCGGACACGTGACGACGGATCCGGAGGTTGTCAGTCCGTCGGTTCCGGGGAGGGGGCCGGGAAGGTGATGTGGGACGGGCCCGGGAGCCGGGTGGCCTGGGTGGGCTCGTGGATCTCGGCCAGGGCCGTGCAGATCAGGGCGACCGCGATGGCACCGGGGTCCGCGACGCCGATGGCGTGGTCGCCGACATAGCTGGAGCGGCCCCGGCGGGCGGTGAGTTCGGCCGTGCGGTGGGCGCCCTTTATCGCCGCGACGGCCGCCGAGGTGAGGGGCGCGGCGCGGCCGGACCTGGCCGACGCCTCCAGGGAGTCCGCGGCGGGGGCCAGGGCGTCGAGCAGCGTACGGTCGCCCACGCGTGCGCCGCCGATCCGGGCGATGTCCGCCACCGCCGCCGCGCAGGCCGCAGCGAGTGCCGCCGTGTCGGCGTGCGCCTCGTCGCCGAGCGCCAGCGCCAGGTGTTGGAAGAGGATGCCGAACAACGGACCGCTGGTGCCTCCCACATGGGTGGTGAAAGCGTCCGCGAGCGCCGTCATCCCGGCCGTGTCGTCCTCGCGCGCCCGCGTCACCGCCCGGGTCACACCGGAGGTGAAGTTGTCGCCGAAGTCCCCGTCGCCCGCCCGCTGGTCGAGGTTCGTGAGGTCGGTGTGCACCGTCGCGCAGATCGTCGCGAGCCGCTCCAGGACGTCCCGGCGCCCCTGCGTCCGCGCTGCCGGAGTCCGCCGTACGAAGACGGGTCCCGTCGTCCGCGCGGTGGGCGGGGCTGTCGCGCCCGGCAGGTGCAGCGGGGTCTTCGCGGGCGCGCACCACAGGTCCAGCCAGCCCGGTGACAGGGCGGTCAGCGTGAGCGAGAAGCCGGCCGTGTCGAGTGCCGCCGTATAGGTTCCGGCGGCCACCACCGCGACCTCGACGCCCTGTTCGACCAGGCAGCCATGCGCCAGCGCGCTGATCGCCCGCAACTCCAACTCCGTCGTGGCCCCGAGCCCGTTGACCAGCAGGATCACGCCCTCGCGTCCCGCCGTGACCGAGTCGAGCAGATCCGTCAGCATCCGCCGCACCACGAACTCCGTGGGCCGCAGCGAGTTGATCGTCCGGGCGCCCCGCTCCCCGTGGATCCCGGCGCCGTAGTCGATCTCCTGCCCGAGCGTGAACGCCGTGCGCCGCGTGGACGGTGACGTGTGCGCCCTGGCGGCCACGGCGAGGCTGCGGGAACACGCGGCGACGCGGGTTCCGAGGTCCGCGAGTCCGTCGAGATCGGTTCCCCGGTCCGCCGCCGCGCCGAGCAGTTTCTCCACGACGACGGTCGCCGCCGTTCCACGCCGCCCGGCCGCCGAACCGCTGGTCGCGACGTCGTCGTCCACGACGACCTGCGCCACCTCGTATCCCTCCGCCCGCAACTGGTCCGCCGCGATCGCGAAGTTGACCCGGTCTCCGGTGTAGTTCTTCACGATGTGCAGCACACCGCCGTTCGCGTCGCCCGCCGCCGCCATCGACGCGCCGACGATCTGCCGCGCGTGCGGCGACGCGAACACCTCGCCCGGGGCCACCGCGTCCAGACCGCCCGGTCCCAACAGGCCCGTGTGCAACGGTTCGTGACCGCTGCCTCCGCCCGAGACCAGGCCGACCCGGCGCACCGGGGCGCGATCCCGTGACCAGAGGAAGAGGGGGTCTTCACAGAGCGCGATGTGCGGATGGGCGAGCGTGAGCCCGCGGGCGCCGTCACGGGCTGCTTCGGGGGTGAGGAAGTGCGTCATGGTGGATCCGTTCGTCCGTTCATTCGTCCGTTTGTTTGTCTGTTTGTTCGCTGGAAGGTGTGGGGGCCCGCGGACCTCAGACCCTCGGTGACGCCTGCACCACGTACCCCGGGGCCGGCAGCCTCGTCGCGTGCTGGGGCTCGTACACGTCCGCGAGCGCGCAGTACAGCAGCGCGATGGCGATGGCTCCGGGGTCCGGTGTGCCCAGGGCGCGTTCGCCGACGTAGCTGGCGCGGCCCCGGCCGCCGAGCATCGCGGCGGTGGCGCGCGCCCCGCCGATCGCGGCCAGCGCGGCCGTGGTGATCGCGTCGTCGGTGTCGCAGGGCGCGTCCGTCAGCGCGCGGGCGGCCGGAGCGAGGGCGTCGATGAGCGTACGGTCGCCGGTCCGCGCGCCCCCGGCCAGGTGGATCGCGTCCAGGGCCCGCGTACTGGCGTCGGCGAGTGCGGGAATCGCCGGGCGTTCACCGCCGGGGCAGGTCGCGGTGACGGCGGCCAGCCGGTCGAAGAGGATGCCGAGCAGCGGCCCGGCGCTGTCCCCGACCTGGTCGAGGAAGACGGCGGCAGCCGCGCCGAGTCCGTCCTCGCCGGTCCGGTCGACCCGTTCGACGGCGAGCCGCAGTCCGCCGCGCAGATTGGCGCCGAAGTCGCCGTCCCCGGCGGCCTGGTCGAGCCGGCCGAGCGCGTCGTGCACCTGCCGGGTGATCTCCGCGTACCGGTCGAGCGCGGCCCGGGAGCCCTGGGGGCGGTCAGCCGACGGCTCGGACACGGGAGCCGGGTGCGGTTTCCGTAGGGAGGTGTGGGCCGCCGTGCGGGTGGGCGTGCCTTCACAGGCGTCCGTGCCGTGCCACAGTTCGAGCCAGCCCGGCTCCAGCGCGGTCAGCGTCAGCGAGAAGCCGGCCGTGTCGAGCGCGGTGATGTACGTACCGGCCAGGACCGCCGCCACCGTCTCACCCCACGCCGCGAGTTGGTCACCTGCGATGGCGGCGACGGCCTGGAGTTCGAGCCGCGTGGTGGAGCCGAGTCCGTTGACGACGAGCAGCCGGCCCTCGGGTGCCGGGGGGCCGTCGACCAGCAGGTCGTCCAGCATCCGGCGTACCAGCGCCTCGACCGGCGGCCGGGGGATGGTGCGCGCCCCTCGTTCGCCGTGGATGCCGACCCCGTAGTCGATGTGGTCGGCGGGCAGGGTGAACGCGGGCCGCAGCGTGTCGGGCGAGGTGTGCGCGCGGGCGGCGACGGCGAGGCTGCGCGAACGGTCGACGACGCGGCTGCCGAGGTCGGCCAGTGCCGCCAGGTCCGCGCCCCGGTCGGCGGCGGCCCCGAGCATGCGCTCCACGGCGACGGTGGCGGCGGTCCCCCGGCGCCCGGCGCCCGTACCGGTACTCGCCACGTCCTCGCCGACCCGTACCTCCGCGACCGTGACGCCCTCCGCGCGCAGCCGCTCGGCGGCAAGGGAGAAGTTCAGGACGTCGCCGGTGAAGTTCTTGACGATGTGCAGGACGCCCGAGGGGCCGACCACGTCGTGGGAGGCGGCGACGATCTGGCCGTTGTGCGGCGACGCGAAGATCTGCCCCGGGCACACCGCGTCCAGGCCGCCGCGCCCCAACAGCCCCGCGTGCAGGGGTTCGTGACCGGAGCCGCCACCGGAGACGAGCCCGACGCGGCGCCCCGGGTGCGGGTCGGCGGCCGTCAGATAGAGCGGGCGCTCGCTGAGCCGGATGGTGGACGGATGCATCCGGGCCAGCCCCCGGCAGGAAGCCAGTACGGGGTCGTCCTCCGGCAGGAAGTAGCTCATGGGAGTCCTTGGCTGTGCGGGGCGCCGCAGGAGACGGCGGGGGGTGGCGGGGGGATTCGGTCACGGTGACTGACAGTCAGGCCGGTATCGCGAGCGTCGCCCACGCCCTGGAACGGTCCGGGGTGGTCTCCCGCCCCGAGTGGAGGGCCAGCGCGCCGGTGATCTGCAGGCCGCGCCCATGGTGTTCCCGTCCCGGCCGGGCGGCGGCATCGGCGCACGGTCCCGAGTCGTGGACCGCCACCAGCAGCCGGCGCCCGTCCCGTAACAGTGCGAGTTCCGCGCGGATGCTGCCCCGGGCGTGGAGCAGGGCGTTGGACACGTACTCGGACACGACCAGCTCGACGTCCGGGACGACGGAGGCGCACACCCGCCACTCGCTGAGCGCGCCACGCGCCCAGATCCGGGCGCACCGGGCGACGGTGGGATGCCGCCCGAGATCCGTATGGGCGACGGCGACGGCGACGCGTTCGATCGTGGTCATACCTACTCGCCTTCTCCTCCGGTGAGGCCCGGACGGGCTTGGTGGGCTTGCTCACATTGCGCGTTTCGGGGAGGTAAAGAACGGCATGCCAGAGTGCCGGAACTCTGCCGTTCCGGTCGCGCGTATGGCACTCTGACACCCCTCTCACCTGCGGAAGCGGACCGGGAGTAAGCGCGTGGCGCACGCAGAGCGACCGGCCACGGAGACCGCCGAAAAATCAGCAATTTACGGGGGCTTTACTTGACGACTGAACGAAGCGGAGGGGAACGGGACGCGGATGTCGGCGCCATGCTCCGTGAGTGGCGCAAGGCCCGCAGCCCCGCGCAGATCCCCGGACTCGACGGCACCCGGGGCGCCCGCAGCTATGTGACCCAGCTCGACATGGCCACACTCCTCGGCGTCAGCGAACGCTGGTACCGCTATCTGGAGCGCGGCGAGCGCCGCCAGTACACCCGGCGGATGATCGACGGCGTGGTCCGCGTCCTCGACCTCTCCCCCGCCCAGGCCGACGTCCTCTACCACTTCACGCGCCACGAACCGGCGTACGAACAGGGCCCCGCCGCCGCCGCACCCGATCCGCTCCTCCTCGACCTGGTACGGCGGCAGCGCGACTGTGTGAGCTTTCTCGCCGACGGGGCGTGGGACGTGCTGGCGTGCAACGAGGTCGCCGGACTGCACTGCCCCTGGGTCGCCCGGGACGGCGCCAATGTCCTCGAATGGGTCTTCGGCCCGGACTCCCGGTACCAACTCCGTGACTGGGAGGGGAGTTGGGCCCTCCCGCTCCTCTCCGACGTACGGCTCGCCTGGCAGCGCACCCCGCACAACGCCCGCCTGGACACCGTGGTCCGGCACCTCCGCGCCCAGCCCGAGGTCCCGGCCCTGTGGCGCCGCACCGCCCACACACCGGGCCCGCACACGCGGCCCCGCCCGATGTTCTTCCCCCTGGTCTCCCCGGAACCGATCACCCTCCGCATCCTGACGATGGGCCCGTACGGGACGGTCGGCCCTTACGGGCGGGGCGAGTTGAGATGGACGGTCATGACACCGGTGGACCCGACGATCCGCTTCGTCTGAGGCAGGCGCCGCCGAGGTGATATCCCGAGGTGATGTCAGGTGCCGTACAGGTCCTCGATCTCCGTCGCGTACCTCTGGACCACCGCGTGGCGTTTGATTTTCAGGGAGGGGGTGAGCAGGCCGTTGTCCTCGGTGAACTCGCCCTGGATCAGGGCGAAGCGGCGGATGGACTCGGCGCGGGACACGGCCTGGTTGGCGTAGTCGACGGCCTGCTGGACGGCGGCGAGCAGGTCCGGGTCGGTGTGCAGGGTGGCGAGCGGGGTGTCCCGGGCGCGCTTGCGTACGGAGAGCCAGTGGGTCAGGGCGTCCGGGTCCAGGGTGATCAGCGCGCCGATGTAGTCCCGGTTGTCGCCGACGACGACGCACTGCCCGATCAGCGGGCGGCTGCGCAGCCGGTCCTCCAGGACGGCGGGCGCCACGTTCTTGCCGCCGGTGGTGACGAGGAGGTCCTTCTTGCGGCCGGTGATCCTCAAGTACCCGTCGCCGTCGAGGGAACCGAGGTCACCGGTGGCGAACCAGCCGTCGTCCAGCACCTGCCCGGACGCGTCCGCGTTGTTCCAGTACGCGCCGAAGACGATGCCGCCCTTGATCAGCACCTCGCCGTCGTCCGCGATCCGCACGGTGGTGCCCGGCACCGGGAGGCCGACGGTTCCGGGGCGGGGTTTCAGGGGCGGTGACAGGGTGGCCGCCGCGGTGGTCTCGGTGAGGCCGTAGCCCTCGTAGACGATGATGCCGGCGGCGTAGAAGAAGAAGTTGAGGCGGGGGTCCAGCGGGGAGCCGCCGCTGATGGCGTAGCGCAGCCGGCCGCCCAACTCGCGCCGGATACGCCGGTAGACGAGCAGGTCGTACAGGGCCCACGCGGCGGTGAGACCGATCCCCGGGCCCGGTCCCGTGCCGAGGAACCTGTGCAGATACGCCTCGCCGAAGCGCACCCCGATCCGGTCCGCCCGCTCGAAGGAGGCACCCCGGCCGAGCCTCTCGGCGGTCGCCCGGCCCGTGTCGTGGATCCGCTCGAAGAGATACGGCACGCCGACAAGGAAGGTCGGCCTGAACGACCGCATTTCCGGGCGGAGTTCATCGGGTTTGACGCTCGGGAAGTGACCGATCTCGATCCGCGCGAGCATGCACGCGATCTGGAGCGAGCGGCCCAGGATGTGCGCGAGCGGGAGGAACAGGAGCGTCGACGCGACCTGGCCCGTGACCTCCTTGAACACCGGGTGCAGCAGATCGACGCTGTTGGCGGCCTCGGCGTGCAGATTGCCGTGCGTGAGGACGCAGCCCTTGGGGCGGCCCGTCGTGCCGGAGGTGTAGCAGACGGTGGCGATGGTGTCGGGGCCGAGCGCCGCGCGCCGCTTGGTGATCTCCTCGTCGGGTAATTCCCGTCCGAGCGTGGCGAGTTCGAGGATCGCGCCGGCGTCCAGCTCGAAGATCCGGGGCCGGTCCCCCTCGGGCAGCGGCGCCATGGCGTCGGTCGCCGTACGGGTGTTGTCGGGTGTCTCGGCGATCAGGAACCGCGCCCCCGAGTCCCGGACGATCCACTCGATCTGCTCGGCGGACGAGGTCGGGTAGACGGGCACGCTCTGGCCGCCCGCCGCCCAGATCGCGAAGTCGAGCACGGCCCACTCGTAGCGGGTACGGGACATCAGCGCGACCCGGCCGCCCGGCTCCAGGCCCGCCGCGATCAACCCCTTGGCGGTGGCGGTGACTTCGCGGGCGAAGGCCGCGGCCGTGACGGGCCGCCAGCGCGCGCCCACCTTGCGGCGCACCACGACGGCGTCCGGCGCCTCGGCGGCGTTCGTGAACGGCACATCGGCGATGCTGCCGGTGACGAGTCCGGCGGCGAGTGCCTTGACCCGGCTCTCGCGTACGGTGCCGTCCGCGTCCCGGGTCAGCTCGACCACCACACGGTCGGCGAGGGCGGAGCGCTGTGCGGCCCGTTTCAGATCCTTGCGTACGCTCATGACGGCTCCCGGTGGCGGCGACGGTGCCTCGACGTAGGGGGGCAGGGGGCTCGGGGGGCTTGCTGACGACATCGTCAACTTACTCGCGCGTAGGAAACCGTCAATGGTGCGCACCCAGATGGTTGGGGGGTGTGTCAGCTCGGCTGAGGGAGCCACGCCTCGCCGTCGAGGACACGGTCCATACCCAGCCACACCATGTTCATCAGCCGCAGCGTAATTCGTTCGGGTGATTCGTCGGGGTGCCGGTCCACCCAGTAGGTGAGCGAGTCCGCGGCGCCGACGAGGGCGTGCGCCACGAAGTCCGCGTCCTCGTCGCGGAGCCGGTCGCCCCGCTCGCTCTCGGCGATGCCGTCCCGTACCAGGCCCGTGACCTCGGTCATCACCGCGCGCCGTGACTCGGCGACGGCCGCCGCTATCGCCTCGGTCAGCTCGGACGCCTGCCGGTGCAGGACGACCCAGCTGTCGCGGTGTCCGGCGACGAACGCGAAGAAGGCGGACAGGCCCGCGTACAGGCGCAGTTCGGGGGAACCGCCGTCGCGCGCCGCACCCTGGAAGGCGCCGACGAGCCGGCCCGACTCGCGCCGCAGACAGGCGAGGAAGAGCCCTTCCTTGGAGTCCAGATAGAGGTAGACCATCGGTTTGGAGATACCGGCGAGTTCGGCGATCTCGTCCACCGAGGCGGCGTGGTAGCCACGCTTGGCGAAGACGTGCACCGCCACATCGATGATCTGCTGCTCCCGCACCTGGCGGGGAAGTCTGCGCCGTCGCCCCTCGGATGTCCCGCTCACCCGGCCACCTTACGTGCGATACAAGGTCCTGTGATCAAGGAAATCTTCCGTGGCAAAACGTTCCCGCTCGCACGTCCGCGGCTGTACGCGGTGGTCGGCGTCGCGCTGCTCGGGCTGTGGAGCCCGGCACCGGCCACCGCTGTCCGGCCTGTCCGGTCCGTGGACCCCCTCGTCCGTCTCCTCACCGAACGGCTGCTGCTCGCCGACCGGGTGGCCGCCGCCAAGTTCGGCACCGGGGCGCCGATCGAGGACCAGGTACGGGAACGCCGGATCCTGGACGACGTGGCGGCCCGGTCCCCCGCGCTGGGACTCGACCCGGCGCATACGGTCGCCGTGTTCCGGGACCAGATCGAGGCGGGCAAGTCGGTGCAGCGGGACCTGTTCGCCCGCTGGGACACGTACCCCGGTCAACGGCCCGCCGAACGGCCTTCCGAGCGGCCCGACCTGGCGCGGGAGGTGCGCCCCGCGCTCGACCGGCTCACCACGGACGTACTGCGCGCCCTGGCGGACACCCGCGCCACCCGCAACACCCCGTCCTGCCGTCCCCGGGTCACCCGCGCGGCGACCACCACCGCGTACCGGTACGGGCTGGACGCCCCGCACACCCGGGGCCTCACGTACGCGCTGCGCTCGCTGTGCACCCGCCAGGGCTAGGAGACGACGTCCTTGCGCCGGAAGCCCCGGAAGGCGAGGGCGAACAGGATGACGGCGTAGGTCAGCGAGACCGCCGTGCCCTGGATCATGCCGCCCCATTCGAGCTGGGGCTGGATCGCGTCGGCCCAGGCGAACTGCCAGTGCGCGGGCAGGAAGTCGCGCCAGCTCCCGAGGGCGGTCACCGCGTCCAGGACATTGCCGACGATGGTCAGTCCGACCGCGCCGCCGACCGCGCCGAGCGGTGCGTCCGTCTTGGTCGACAGCCAGAACGCGAGTCCCGCGGTGACGAGTTGGGACACGAAGATGTACCCGATCACGACGACGAGCCGCTGCGCCGCCGTGCCCGCCGACAGCACACCGCCGGTGGGGATCTCCAGAGGGCCCCAGCCGTACGCCGCCGTGCCGACCGCGAGCGCGACCACCGGCAGCATCACCATCGCGGCGAGGCTCATGCCGAGGGCGACCGTCAGCTTCGACGCGAGGAGCCGGGCCCGGGGCACCGGGGCCGCGAGCAGATAGCGCAGCGACGACCAACTCGCCTCGGAGGCCACGGTATCCCCGCAGAACAGCGCGACCGGGATCACCAGCAGGAAGCCCGCCGAGACGAACAGACACGTCGCCGCGAAGTTGGCGCCGGACGCGGTGGCGGTGTCCATCAGGGTCACGCTGCCGTTGCGCCCGCCGGGTTCGCCGCCGATGGCGAAGGCGGCCACCAGGACGAAGGGCAGCAGGCCGAGGACGGCGCCCATCACGAGGGTGCGGCGCCGCTTGAGTTGCCGGACGGCCTCCACGCGCAGGGGCAGGGTGCCCCGCGCCCGATAGCCGGGCGCCACCTCGGCGCGGTCCTGCCCAACGAGCGTGCTCATACGCCCTCTCCGATCGAGTGCCGTTCCCGTACGCCATCGTCTCCGGCGGTCCACCAGGCCGCCGCACACCCGGAGTTCACTGCTCCCCACCGATCAGGGTCAGGAACGCGTCCTCCAGCCGTCGATGCGGTCCCATCGACGTCACCGGGACCTCCAGGCGGACCAGGTCCACCAGCAGGCGCTGGGCACCGGCGGATTCCGTCGCGTCGAGGCGGACCAGCAGGTCACCGTCGGCCCGGACCGCCGAGGCCACACCGGGCAGCGCGCCGACCTTCTCGACCAGCGGATCGGCGACGGGCGCCGCCAGACCGACCAGCAGGGTGTCCCCGGAGCCGACGATCTGGGCGACCGGCCCCGCCTGCACGAGCCGGCCCCGGTCCATGACCACCAGATGTGTACAGGACTGCTCGACCTCCGCGAGGAGATGGCTGGAGACGATGACGGTGCGGCCCGCCGCCGCGTACCGGATCATCACCTCGCGCATCTCGCGGATCTGCGGCGGGTCCAGACCGTTGGTCGGCTCGTCGAGGATCAGCAGGTCCGGCAGGCCGAGCATGGCCTGGGCGATGGCGAGCCGCTGCCGCATGCCCTGCGAATAGGTGCGTACCGCGCGCTGGAGGGCGTCGCCGAGCCCGGCGATCTCCAACGCCTCCTCCATATGGGCGTCCTCGGCGGGCCGCCCGGTGGCCCGCCAGTACAGCTCCAGGTTCTCCCGGCCCGTCAGATGCGGCAGGAAGCCCGCTCCCTCGACGAAGGAGCCGACCCGGGACAGTACGGGGGCGCCGGGCCGGATCGCGTGCCCGAAGACGCGGATCTCACCGGCGTCGGGCCGGATGAGGCCCATCAGCATCCGCAGGGTGGTGGTCTTTCCCGCGCCGTTCGGCCCGAGCAGTCCCAGGACCTGGCCCTTCTCGACGCGGAACGAGAGGTCCCGTACGGCGTACCGGTCGGCGGACCTGGCGTACCGCTTGCTCAGGTCGGTGATCTGGAGCGGTACGTCGGCGAGTGCCGGGTCGGGTGCCGGGGTCGCGGTGCGGCGGCGGCCGGTGAGGAGCAGGGCGAGCGCGACGGCGACTCCGGCGAGCGGCAGCCACCACACCCAGGACGGCAGCGGCGCGGCGGCGGTGTCGACCCCGGGCGCGGTGGGGACGGCCAAGTCGCCCTGGACGGACACGGTGTACTTCGCGGGCGCCATCGGCGAGGCGTACCCGAGGTCCGTCGTGGCGAGGACCAGGCGGAGCCGGTGGCCCTTCTCCACCTTGTGGTCGACGGCGGGCAGGGTCAGCTCGACGTCCTTGCCGTTCTTCGCACCCTCGACCCGGACCGGGGCGACGAGTTGGGACGGCAGCACCTGTTGGGTGCCGCCCGGTCCGACGTCGTACACCTTGCCGAACAGCACGGCGTCGTCGCTGGTGGAGCGCACGTGGACGCGCACGGTGGGCGAGCCGGTGATCCGCAGGTCGCTGCTGAGCGGGGCCGAGTCGAACTTCGCGTACTGGCCGGGGAAGTCGAGCGAGAGGCCGATCCCGAGCGAGGAGAGCGAGATGCCCCCGCCGCCGTCGCCTCCGCCGCCGCCCAGGCCGCCGCCCCCGCCCCCGCCGCCCGCGGCGATGCCGCCGAGGCCGGGGACCGTGGAGATCGCGGGCGGGCTGGCGCCCGCGGGGTTGTCGAAGGTCTGCTCACGGCCACTGAGCGCGAAGGACCGCGGCCCGCTCTCCAGTCCGGGATACGTGGACCCACTGGCGCCGCGCAGCAGGGTCGCGCCGTCCGTGGAGTCGATGCCCCCGGTCCGCGTGACCCGGAACGCGGGGCCTGTGTCGGCGCCCTTGTCGTCCTTGAGATAGCGGTCGAACCAGGCGCCGATCCGGTCGTACACCCGGGTCTGTTCCATGTCGCCGCCGTCGTGTCCGCCGGCGATCCAGTCGACGTCCACGGGCGCGTTGTTGGCGCGGATCGCCTTGGCCATGGCGTCGGCGTGGTCGAGCGGGAACAGGGAGTCGGTCTGGCCCTGGAAGATCAGCGTCGGCACCTTGATGCGTTCGCCGACGGCGGACGGGGAGCGCTCCGTGAGGAGGGCGCGCGCCTGTGCGTCGGGGACGCCGGACTCGGCGACCCGGTCGTACATCCGGCACAACTGCGGCTCGAACCGGTCGCAGCCGCCGCCGGTGTTCAGGAACAGACCGGCCCAGGTCTTCTTGAACACGCCCTCGGGGAACAGGGCGTCGGCGAGGTTCCAGTACGTGATCTGCGGGGCGATGGCGTCGACCCGCTGGTCGTACCCGGCGGCCAGCAGGGAGATCGCCCCGCCGTAGGACGCTCCGGCGACGCCCACGCGCGGGTCGCCCTTCGCGTCGAGCCGGACCTCGGGGCGGCCGGCGAGCCAGTCGATGAGCTTCGAGACGTCGGCGACCTCGCCTTGGGGGTCGTTGAGGCCGATCTTCCCGGTGGAGTGGCCGAATCCGCGCGCCGACCAGGTCAACACCGCGTAGCCATCGCGCGCGAGGGTCTCCGCCTGCTCGCGTACGTCGTCCTTGCTGCCGCCGAAGCCGTGCCCCAGGAGCACTGCGGGGCGCCGTCCTTCGCCACCCGCCGTGAAGTACGAGGTGTCGATCCGGGCACCGGCCGTGTCCAGGGTGCGGTCCTGGCGGTGCACCGGCGGCGCGTCGTCGGAGGCCGCGGCCGTCCATGTGCCGGCGCCCGCCAGCACGACGACGGCGGCGGTGGAGGCGATCCACCTCCGCCGCCGCCGTGGCCGGGGCAACCTGGGCATTCGGAGATCCATGTCCCCCACGGTACGGGTGGCCACCGACAACGGAGGCAGCCACCGGGGTGAACCGGCAGACCTCCCAGAGGAGTACGGGCTCCGCTCGGCGTACCGCGTCCGTGGTACGCCTCGTCGCACGGCGCGGTGCACGACGCGATGCACATCACGGGGACGGAACTTCGCCGTGCCGCATCCCGCCCCCTTCACGCCCCTTCACGCCCCTGGTGCGGTCAGTCGCGGACGTCCTCGGGGATCGACACCAGCCACCGGGTCGCCCGGCGCGGACGCAGATAGAAGGCCCAGTACAGGGTCGCGACGGCGGTGATCCCGCCGGTCCACAGGAGATACGTGACTTCTTGTTGGCTGAGCACGTAGGCGAGCACGGCGATCAGCAGGACGGGCAGGGCGGGCCACAGCGGCATGCGCCAGGCGGGCCGGTCACGGTGGTGGCCGCGGCGGGCGAGCAGCGCGGCGACGGCGACCAGGAGGTACATCGCGGTGACGGAGACGCCGGTGACGCCGTAGAGGGTGTCCAGGTTCACGAAGCACAGGAGGGCGCCGGGGATGCCCACCAAAAGCGTGGCCACCCACGGGGAGCCGAACCGGCCGAGGCGCGCGAGGGCGTGGTTCACGGGGCTCGGCCAGGCACGGTCGCGGGCCGACGCGAACAGCACCCGGGAGTTCTGGATGACCATGACGATGCCCGCGTTGATGATCGCGAGGGCGACACAGAGGCTGACGAAGGTGCCGACCGCCGAGTTGCTCCAGGCGGCGACCATGCCGCTGATGTCGCCGCCGGTGAGGGCGGCGAGGTCGGGGGCGCCCATGGTGATGGCGATGACCGGCACCAGGATGATCACGGCGGAGATCGCGAGCGTCGCGAGAACGGTACGGGCGACGTTGCGGCGCGGGTTCTCCAACTCCTCGGAGAGATAGACGGCGGTGGAGAAACCCTGCGTGACGAAGAGGGCGATGGCGAGTCCGGAGATGATCAGCATCGCGGTGACCGTGTCGGGGCGCCCGTCGGATCCGGCCACCGTCAGATCGACGAGGCTGCCCGCGCCGCGCTCGGAGTGGGCGAAGCCCAGGACGGCGACGACGGCCGCCGCGATCACTTCGAGGACGAGGAAGACGCCGGTGATCCAGGCGTTGGCCCGCAGGTCGAGGAGGCCCGCGAGAGTGGCGAGGAGCATCACGGCCGCGCCGGCGAACGCGGGGTCGAGGTGCACGATCGGGGCGAGGTAGTCCGCGGTGCCCATGGCGATCACCGGGGGCACGATCATCACGACGAGCAGCGACAGGACGAAGACGAGCCAGCCCGCGAGGCGTCCGGCGAGCGTGGACACCATGGCGTACTCGCCGCCCGCGCTGGGGATGAGGGTGCCGAGTTCCGAGTAGCAGAACGCGACGGCGATACAGAGCAGCGAGCCGATCGCGATGGTGAGCGCGGTGGCGGTGCCCAGACTGGAGAACAGGTCGGGCACGACGACGAACAGGGTCGACGCGGGCGTCACGCAGGACAGCGTGAGCAGGGTGCCGCCGACGACACCGATGGAACGCTTGAGCTTCTGGGGCCCGCCCGGATCGCCCGGCCCGCCCGGATCGCCCGGATCCACCGCCGGAAGGTCCGGTGGTGCGTCCGTGGTGGGGGTGCGAAGCGTGTCGGTCATCGGGCGGTTCCGATCGATTCGTGCGGCAGGTGGTGAGGCGGGAGCGGTATCGCCTCCGGAGGCTGTCGTGAAGGGTGGTGCGTGCTCCCGGCGCCGTCATGGAACCCTGCGGAATCCGAATCGTCAACGGTCATTCACCTACGGAATCCGTAGCCAAATGACTACTGGACTGCCGTACATGGCAAGAGAAGTCAGGCAGTCCGGTCCATCCCGGCCCTACGGGAACCGCAGCGCGACCCCGGAAAACAGGTCCGGCCGTCCGCAATGCGGACGGCCGGACCATGACCGAAAGGGGCGGTTTCCGTCGCGCTTCAGTGGTTGCGCGGGAAGCCCAGGTCGACGCCCGTGGGGCCGTCGGCCGGGTCGGGCCAGCGGGTGGTGACGACCTTCCCGCGCGTGTAGAAGTGCGTTCCGTCGTTGCCGTAGATGTGGTGGTCGCCGAAGAGCGAGTCCTTCCAGCCACCGAAGGAGTGGTAGCCGACGGGGACCGGGATCGGCACGTTCACGCCGACCATGCCCGCCTCGATCTCCAGTTGGAAGCGACGGGCCGCGCCGCCGTCCCGGGTGAAGATCGCGGTGCCGTTACCGAACGGCGAGGCGTTCATCAGGGCGACACCGTCGTCGTACGTGTCCACGCGCAGCACGCACAGCACGGGGCCGAAGATCTCGTCCCGGTAGGCGTCCGCCGAGGTCGGTACGTGGTCGAGGAGGGACAGGCCGATCCAGTGGCCGTTCTCGTGGCCCTCGACGGTGTAGCCGGTGCCGTCGAGGACGACCTCGGCGCCCTGCGCCGCCGCGCCGTGCACATAGGAGGCGACCTTGTCGCGGTGCGCGGCGGTGATCAGGGGGCCCATCTCGGACTCGGGGTCGTTGCCGGGACCGATCTTGATCTTCTCGGCGCGCTCACGGATCTTCGCGACCAGCTCGTCGCCGATCGCGCCGACCGCGACCACGGCCGAGATGGCCATGCAGCGCTCTCCGGCGGACCCGTAGGCGGCCGAGACGGCCGCGTCGGCCGCCGCGTCCAGGTCGGCGTCCGGCAGGACCAGCATGTGGTTCTTGGCGCCGCCG
Source organism: Streptomyces sp. NPDC058001 (assembly GCF_042886315.1). Lineage (NCBI taxonomy): Bacteria > Bacillati > Actinomycetota > Actinomycetes > Kitasatosporales > Streptomycetaceae > Streptomyces > Streptomyces sp. NPDC058001. The sequence goes on along the minus strand of NZ_JBHVQT010000002.1, from coordinate 338,873 downwards.
AGCGCCTGGACGCGCTTGCCGTTCGCGGAGGCTGTGGTGTGGATGTAACGGGCGATCGGCGTGGAGCCGACGAAGGAGACGGCCGCTACGTCCGGGTGCTCCAGGAGCCGGTCCACGGCCACCTTGTCGCCGTGCACGACGTTGAAGACACCGTCCGGGAGTCCGGCCTTGGCCAGCAGTTCGGCGATCTTGACGGCCGCCGACGGGTCCTTCTCGGACGGCTTCAGGACAAAGGTGTTGCCGCACGCGATGGCCATCGGGAACATCCACATCGGCACCATGGCCGGGAAGTTGAACGGCGTGATGCCCGCGACGACACCCAGCGGCTGCCGGATCGAGGACACGTCGACCCGGTTGGACACCTGGGTGGACAGCTCGCCCTTGAGCTGCACGGTAATACCGCAGGCCAGCTCCACGATCTCCAGGCCGCGCGCGACCTCCCCGAGGGCGTCCGAGTGGACCTTGCCGTGCTCGGCGGTGATCAGCTCCGCGATGGCGTCACGGTTGGCGTCAAGCAGCGCGCGGAACCGGAACAGGATCGCGGTGCGCTGCGACAGCGACGAGGTGCCCCAGGTCGCGTAGGCGGCCTTGGCGGCGGCGACGGCCGCGTCCACCTCGTCGACGTCCGCGAAGGCGACCTGCGTGGTGACGGCGCCGGTCGCGGGGTCGGTGACGGGTCCGTAGGTCCCCGACGCACCTTCGACGGTCTTCCCACCGATCCAGTGGTTGACGGTCTTCGTCATGACAAGATCCCTACTCTCACAGAAGGCGGCGTCGAGCTGTGACGTGCCGGTCGTACTCCTCGCGGGCCTTGACCGCCGACGGCCGTGTCGACGTCTCGGCCACGGGCACATCCCACCACGCCTGCGCCGGGGGCGCGCCCGACACTGTGTCTGCCGTTTCGGTCTCCACGTAGACACATGTGGGACGGTCCGACGCGCGGGCGTCGGCAAGCGCTTCCCGCAGGTCACGGTTGGTTCCGGCGCGCAGCACCCGCATGCCGAGGCTGGCCGCGTTGGCGGCCAGGTCGACGGGGAGCGGACGGCCCGTGAAGGTGCCGTCGTCGGCCCGGAACCGGTAGGCGGTGCCGAAGCCCTCGGCGCCGACCGACTCGGAGAGTCCGCCGATGGACGCGTACCCGTGGTTCTGGAGGAGCACCACCTTGATCGGGACGCCCTCCTGGACGGCCGTGACGATCTCCGTGGGCATCATCAGATACGTGCCGTCGCCGACCAGCGCCCACACCGGGCGCCCCGGCGCGGCGAGCGCGACACCGATCGCGGCGGGGATCTCGTAGCCCATGCAGGAGTAGCCGTACTCGACGTGGTACTGGTCGCGGGACCGGGCGCGCCAGAGTTTGTGCAGGTCGCCGGGGAGCGAGCCGGCGGCGTTGATGAGGATGTCGTCGGCGGTGACGAGCGCGTCGAGGGCGCCGAGCACCTGCGGCTGGGTGGGGCGCGCGTCGGGGTCGGCGACGGCAAAGGCGGCGTCGACGCGGGCCTCCCAACGGGCCTTTTCCTTGGTGTATTCGGCGAGGTAGGCGGGGTCGACGCGGTGGCTCTTGAGGGCGTTGGGGTCGGGGTCGGTGAGAGCGTCGGGCTCGGTGCGCGCGTGGGGTTCGGTGCGCGTGTCGGGCTCGGTGAGCGCGTCGGTGAGGGCGTCGAGTCCGGTGCGGGCGTCGGCGACGAGCGGGAGCCCGGCCAGCTTGCGGCCGTCAAAGGCGGTGATGTTCAGGTTGAGGACGGTGGGCGAGGAGGCGAAAAGGGTGCCGGACGCGGTCGAGAAGTCGCTCCAGCGGGTGCCGACGCCGATGACGAGGTCGGCGGTACGGGCCAGCGCGTCGCCCGTGGCGGTGCCGGTGTGCCCGATGCCGCCGACGTCGGCCGGGTGGTCCCAGGCGAGGGAGCCCTTGCCCGCCTGCGTCGCGGCCACGGGGATCCCGGTGGCGTCCGCGAAGCGCTCCAGGGCCTGTTCGGCGGCGCTGTGGTGGACGCCGCCGCCCGCGACGAGCAGGGGCCGCCGCGCGGCGCGCACGGCGGCTACGGCGGCCCTGAGTTCTCTCGGGTCGGGCGCGGGGCGGCGCACGGCCCACACCCGCTCGGCGAAGAACTCGTCGGGCCAGTCGTACGCCTCCGCCTGCACGTCCTGCGGCAGCGCCAGCGTGACCGCGCCCGTGTCGGCGGGGTCGGTGAGCACCCGCATCGCCTGGAGGGCGGCCGGGATCAGCGCCTCGGGCCGGGTGATCCGGTCGAAGTACCGGGACACGGGCCGCAGACAGTCGTTGACGGACACATCGCCCGCGTACGGGACTTCGAGCTGTTGCAGGACCGGGTCGGCGGGGCGGGTCGCGAAGGTGTCGCCGGGCAGCAGCAGCACGGGCAGGCGGTTGATCGTGGCGAGTGCGGCGCCGGTGACGAGGTTCGTCGCGCCGGGGCCGATGGAGGTGGTCACCGCGTGCGTGGAGAGCCGGTCGAGTTGGCGGGCGTGGCCGACGGCCGCGTGCACCATCGCCTGTTCGTTACGGCCCTGGTGATACGGCATCACATCGGCGTACTCGACGAGGGCCTGTCCGATCCCCGCGACATTGCCGTGGCCGAAGATGCCCCAGGTGGCGCCGATCAGCCGCCGCCGCTCGCCGTCGCGCTCGGTGAACTGGGCAGCCAGGAACCGGACCAGCGCCTGCGCGACCGTCAGCCTTGTCATCGCCGTCCTTCTGTCATCGCCGTCCACTGTCGTCGCGTCCGCTGTCGTCGCCGTCCACTGTCATCGGTATGTCTGCGCGTGGTCGGGGTGGAAGCGGATCTTCCACTCCCGCTCCTCACCCGGACCGGCCATCACGTTCAGGTAGTACATGGTGTGTCCGGGTGCCGCGATGGACGGGCCGTGCCAGCCGTCGGGGACCAGGACGGTGTCGCCGTCACGGACCTCGGCGAGCAGCTCTGCGCCGCCCGCGCGGGACGGGGAGACCCGCTGGTAGCCGAAGCCGGGCCGGCCGTCGGCGCTCTCCTCGAAGGCGAAGTGGTAGATCTCCTCCAGTTCGCTCTCCTCGCCGGGCAGGTGCTCGTCGTGCTTGTGCGGCGGGTAGGAGGACCAGTTGCCGCCGGGCGTGATCACCTCGACGGCGATGAGACGGTCGCACGCGAAGACACCGGCGGCGGCGAAGTTGCGCACCTCGCGGGCGCAGACGCCGCTTCCGCGGTGTTCGACGGGAACCTCCGGCGCGGGGCCGTAGCGGGCGGGGAGTCGGCGCTCGCACTTCGCTCCTGCCAGGGCGAAGCGGCCTCCCGCACCGGAGGCGATCTGTGCGTGGGCGTCACGCGGCACATACGCGAAGTCACTGGCCTCCGCGAACACGCTGTCCCTGCCCCGCAGTTCGATGATGCCGCCCTCGGTGTGGATCGTGCAGCCGCCCTTCAGCGGGAGCACGATCCATTCACTGTCACCGGCGGTCAGCAGATGGCTCTCGCCCGGACCGAGATCGAGGACCCGCAGTCCGGAGTAGGTCCAGCCGGCCCGCTTCGGATCGATGTCCACGAGGTAGGGGGTGGCGGCGGCACCCTTGGGCACGTAGAGGCTGGTATCGCTGGGGCTTGTGTCGCTCCGGCCTGTGTCGCTCCGGCTTGTGTCGCTCATGGTGTACCCCTACCCAGCGGTGGCCCTTGATCCTCCGTCACCGCGGTCATCGGACCGCCCCGTCCGCCAGGGCCGCGTCGACCTCCGCCGGAGTCGGCATCGCCGACGAGCACTCCAGGCGGGACGCGACGATGGCGCCCGCCGCGTTCGCGTACCGCATCGTCCGCTCCAGGTCCCAGCCGGACAGCAGTCCGTGACACAGGGCGCCGCCGAACGCGTCGCCCGCGCCGAGTCCGTTGAGCACATCGACCGGCAACGGCGGAACCTCGGCGAACTCACCGGCCGCCGTCATGGCGAGGACGCCTTTGGGCCCCTGTTTCACGACGGCGAGTTCGACGCCCTCGGCGAGGAGCGCGCGGGCGGCGGCGAAAGGCTCCCGCTCCCCCGTGGCGATCTCCACCTCGTCCAGATTGCCGACGGCGACCGTCACGTACCGCAGGGCCTCGGCGTAGAACGGCCGCGCGGCACCGGGCTCCGACCAGAACATGGGGCGCCAGTCCAGGTCGAAGACGGTGGTGCCCGACCGCGCCCGGTGCGCGAGCGCGGCGAGCGTCGCGCTGCGGCTCGGCTCCTCGCTCAGCCCGGTCCCGGTCATCCAGAAGACGCGCGCCCCGGCGATCGCGCCGAGGTCGAGTTCATCCTCATGGATCACCAGATCGGGCGCCTTGGGCAGCCGGTAGAAGTACAGCGGGAAGTCGTCCGGCGGGAACACCTCGCAGAAGGTGACCGGCGTCGGCAGCCCCGCTACGGACGTGACCCACCGGTCGTCCACGCCGAACTCCCGTAGCGCCCGGTGCAGATACGCGCCGAAGGGGTCCGCGCCCGTACGGGTGATGACGGCGGTACGGCGGCCGAGGCGCGCCCCGGCCACGGCCACATTGGTCGCGGATCCGCCGAGGAACTTCCCGAACGTCGTGACCTCGGCGAGCGGCACCCCCGACTGCAACGGGTAGAGGTCCACACCGATCCGGCCCATCGTGATGACGTCGTACGGATCGGTCACCCTGCACGTCCCTTCGTCGGGCCCGTCGCCGTTCTGACCGCACGGCCACCGCCGCCGCCCGATCCCTCCCAGGTCTAGTGCCGCCCCCGTCACCCTGTCAACATTTTGTCCGGACATTCGGATGACCGCCGGATGGCCGCCGGGCGACCGGAAGGGGACGACCAGGCAGGGCAATTGCATCACTCACGTCACAATCACCCCTGTCCTGTCACACATGTCTCGTATACGCGGGTCTTCCGTCACACCCGCTCGACAGCCCCTGCCCACTGATCACTCCGCGTCGTTGACCGGGCACAGGCTGAGTGATCGCCAGCGCAGCGCCCAGCTCCCCCGACGGCTCTCCGGCCGCGACTGCGGCAAGCGCAGGGAGGTACCACCGATGACCGACAAGAGGCTCTGGTCGTACAAGGACATCGCGGCACATATCCGGGTCCAGCCGGACACGGTCCGCTCGTATCGCAAGCACGGTCTCCTGCCCCCACCGGACCACGTCGAGTCGGGCAAGCCGTACTGGTACGCGGACACGGTCCGGGCCTGGGTCGCGTCCCGCCCCCGCAACCGGGACCGCAAGGACTGACCCTCGCGGAACACTCCGTCGCCGCCGCCCCCGCGCGGCGGCGATGCCCCCTTCACCCCAGATGCCGAATTCGCCCCCGCGCCACGGGAGAAGACCCCGCGTCAGGAGAGAAGACGCATCTGGTGCGACCACCCGTTCGGCGGATAGCGTGCCCTTTGCTCATGAGAAGACACGCCTCGCGGGCGTGGCAGCAACGGGGAGAAGTAGCGTGGGCGACAGAACCAGGGCCGACCTTGACATGATCAGGGACTGTTCGGATTCCCTGTTCAGGATCCATCGTGAGTTCAAGGAGAACAGCAACCCGGCGGACGGCTACGACCAGTCCCTGGGAAGCGACAAACTCCGCGATGTCTTCGACGACTTCTCGGACACCTGGAAGAAGACGCGCAAGAAACTGATGGAAGACATCGAGAATCTGGCCAAGTTCACCAAGACGGCGGCCGACAAGTACGACGAGATCGATCACGAGTTGGCACAGGCGCTCCGTGACGCCCGAACCAAGGGGAAGAAATGAGCCGCCCCAAGGACTGGGAACCCCTGCACGACGGGGACCCGATACCCGGCGATCCCTACGAGGTGGCCAGACTCGGCAAGGAACTGCGGGGCATGGCCGACGAGATCGACAAGCAGGCCCGCAACATCAGGGCGCTGTCGTCGGTCGAGGGCTGGGACAGCGATGCCGGACGCGCGTTCCACGACATCGCCGACGGTGCGTCCGGGCGGCTCAAGCGGTCGTACGAGCGCTACGACGAGGCGTCGAAGGCACTGGGTACCAGGGTCGTGGACGGCGAATCCCGGGAGTACGCGAGTGAGTTGAACCGGGCACAGCAGATCGCGGACAAGGCGCTCAGCGACTTCCGCGCGGCGGAGGGCGACCAGAAGACCGCGGTCAGCGGCCTGGACCAGTACAAGGGAACGGCCCCCAGCAAGGACGACATCACGGACCGCACGCGCCTGGCGAAGAACCGTGACGCGGCGATGGACGCCATCCGCCAGTGCCACAGTGAGATCAACCGGGCGAAAGACATCCGTGACGACGCGGCGTCCGCGGCGGCGAAACACATCAAGAACGTGATCCACCATGACGGGGTACGGGACCCGGGCGGCTTCATGAACATGCTGGCCGACTGGGCGGACGGGCTCGCCACCCTCTCCAGCATCCTCGCGGTCCTCGCGGTCATCTGCGCGTTCGTACCGCCACTGACGGTGCTCGCGCCAATCCTCGCCGGTGCCGCGGTGCTCGCCAGCGCGCTCGCGCTGGCGGGCCACGCCTACGACATGACAGCGCGCGGCGGCAAGCTCGACCTCCTCAAACTGGGGCTCGACGTGCTGGGCGTCATCCCCGGCCTCGGCGCCGTCAAGGGGTTCTCGGCGCTGAAGGGCCTCAAGGGCCTGTCCAAGCTGCGGGGCATCCGGTTCAGCGGGTCGGGGGCCATCGCGGGGGTCGGCGAGAAGTTCTTCAACGGCATCGCCGTGAAGGGCACCAACTACATCCTCGGGAAAATCGGCAAGGCACCGATTGATGGACTCAAGATCACCGCCTACATCAAGGGCGCAGGTTTCGCGAGCGCACTGCACAAGATCTTCACCGGGCGGACCGGAGCGAGCACCGGCGACCCGGGCGATCCGGCGCCGCGCCCCACGGTCACACCCCGGCCGTCGCCACAGCCGTCCCCCACACCGTTCCACGCCGCCCTTGCGGCCTAGATCCCATGTGACGAAGGAGTTCTACCCTCCATGACCGGCGAACAGGAAGGGCCGCTCGGGCCCCAGGAGTACAAGGCGCGAGGCGGGATCGTGCGCACGCAGGTCCCGGGCGAGGTTCTCACCGCGTCGCCCGCCGCGCGCCGGGCCGCCGAGGAGGCCGGGCGTGAGCTGCGCTTCGACTTCCTCGACGACGCCGCCGTGCTCAAGCTGCTCCGGCTACGCCACCTCGACGATGTGCAACTCCACAACGTGGGCATGCGCTGGAGGTTGCCGGTCATCTTGGTCGTGGCGGCCCCCATCCTCTACTGGGGTGCCTACGTCCAGTATTGGGAGTCGTCCCGGTCACAGACGCTGTACTACGCGGCGGCGGGGGCCGTCATGGGCGCGGTCGTCTGCGGCTTCGCCGTCGCGGCGGTCCGTGAATGGAGCCATCGCGGGTGGCAAAAGGTCCGGGCCCGCGCCGCCGCCTACCGGAACATCGCCCACATCGCGGCCCGCAACGGCACCGAACTCCCCGATTTCTACCCGCACTACGGTCCGTACCCCTTCGCGGCGAACTTCCACGCCGACGCCGAGGAACTCGATCTGCCCGATGAGGAGACCACCGCATGACCGCCGTGACCTCCCCGGGCCCGGTCGAGATGTCGGCCGGTGACGATCTGGTACGGGTCCGCTGGGTGATGCCGGAAGGCTTCTTCGAACTGCCGCTGGACGTCGAGACCATCGAGGAACTGGGCGACCAGCTCCTCGACCTCGCGGCCCGCGTCCTGAGCGAGGCCGACTTCGAACTCCAGGCGCAGTGGGCCGCGATGTGCGCGGCGAGCTACGACTTCCTCGTGGACGCCGGGGTCCAGTACGCCGGTTTCGTGATAACCGAGGTCGACGAGGTCCGCTGCACCGCCAACGTCCAGATCTCCCTCATGGATCTGCCTCCGCAGGCCGCTCCCGATCCCGTCGGCATCCTGGCGAGCGCGCTCCGGGACCTCGACACCGGCGAGGTGACGGAGGTCCGGCTGCCCTGTGGCCCCGCCGTCACCTGCGTCGGCGCCCGGCAGGCCACGGTCGACGGCTCCCTGTCCGAGTCCGGCTCGGACGAACCCTTCTGGACGTCCTTCATCCAGGTCCAGGTACCGCTCCCCAACGCCACCGTCGTCGTGCTGGAGATGACCACCCCCACCCAGGAGGGCTGGGACGTCTTCTCCTCCATGTTCGCGGGCATCGTGAAAAGCCTTCGCCTGTACGACGTGGAGGGCGCACCGGTGAAGGCGGCGTGACGGCACCCGAGCCCGGGGCGACGGTGGGCATGGGGGTGGGTGTGGGGACCGGGAGTGGCTCCGGGTCCGGATCGGGGGATGCCCGGGATGAGGCGCCGTCGGACTATCGGCTCCTCGTCCCGCGCGACTGGTTCCGCCTGGACCTCACCCAGGAGCGCTGGCGCGGCCAGCTGAAGACCTTCGTGGATCGTGAGTTCCTGACGAGCCGGACCCCCGCGGAAACCTCGCGCGCCATCTGGACCGCCCTGCGCAACACCGCCGAGAGCGGTGTGGCTCAGGGCGCCCTGGAGTTCTTCCTCCGCACCGAACCGGCCCACGGACCCGACCGTCCCACCGTCCCCGCCTCCCTCCTCGTCTCTCTGAAGCCACTGCCCCCCGGTCTCGTCCCGGAGCCCGAAGATTTCGCCGCGACGCTCTCCGAACGGCGCGGATCCGAGTCCCGGATCGACGTGGTGCGACTGCCCGCCGGCGAGACCGTCCGCGTCGTCACGGCCACCGCCATGGACTTCCATGTCCGCATGCCGGGCGACGCGGGCTACTTCCTCCTCGCCTTCAGTACGCCCCTCAGCGGCACCAGCAGCCCTCTCGGTGACCTGTGCGACGCCATCGCCCACTCCCTTCGGTGGGTGTGACGGCACCGGATGGGACGGCACCCACGGTCCCGCCCGGTGACCGTCAGGGTTCGATGACGGTCACGCCCGCTGTCACACCCACCGCCAGGCCCGGCGCCCCGTCTCCCGTGCCCATCGCCTCCAGCGCCGCCGGTGCTTCGTCCAGGGTGATGCTCGATGTCACCAGGAGGTCCGGGCGGAGCCGGCCCGAGGTGATCATCCTCAGCATCTCCGGGTAGGCGTGGGCCTGCATACCGTGGCTGCCGAGGAGTTCGAGTTCCAGAGCGATGACCCGGGACATCGGGATCACCGGGTCCTCGGGGAGAAGCCCGACCTGGACATGTCGTCCCCGCCGGCGCAGCCCCTCGATCGAGGCCGCACAGGTCACCGGCGACCCCAGCGCGTCCAGCGACACATGCGCCCCGCCACCGGTGATCTCCCGGACCCGCGCCACCGCGTCACCCTCCGACGCGTCCACGCACACGGCCGCCCCGAACTCCGCCGCCATCTCCAGCGCGGCCGGTGACACATCGACCGCCACCACTCGGGCACCGCTCGCCGCCGCGATCATCACCGCCGACAGACCCACTCCCCCGCAGCCGTGCACCGCCACCCACTGCCCTGGCGCCACCCGCCCCTGCGCGGTCACCGCCCGGAACGCCGTCGCGAACCGGCACCCCAGACCCGCCGCCGTCACGAACGACACCTCGTCCGGCAGCCTCACCAGATTCACCTCCGCGTGCTCCAACGCCACGTACTCCGCGAAGGAACCCCAGTGGGTGAACCCGGGCTGGGTCTGCCGCTCGCACACCTGCTGATCGCCGGCCGCACAGGCGGCGCACCGTCCGCAGGCGCACACGAAGGGAACGGTCACCCGGTCGCCGGGGCGCCAACCCACGACGCCCGCGCCCACCGCCTCGACCACACCGGCCAGTTCGTGTCCGGGCACATGCGGCAGGGTGATGTCCGGGTCGTGGCCCATCCAGCCGTGCCAGTCGCTCCGGCACAGACCGGTCGCCCCGACCCGCACCACGACGCCCTCGGGGGACGGCACCGGGTCCGCCACCTCGCGCACCTCGGCCAACTCCCCGTACCGCTCGAACACCACTGCCCGCATGCCGCCCGTCCTCCATCTGTCGCCCACCGCCCGTTCGCGTCGAACGCTAGCCCCGGGTGCCCACGGTGTCCCGGTCCGGCCGGCTCCCCGGGTCGACGGGCTCCGGCTCCGGTCCGGACAGGGGCCGCGGCTTCGGTGCCCCACCCTCGCTGAGGCCGAAACGGGCGTGGAAGCGGCGCAGCGGACCCGGCGCCCACCAGGTGGCCCGTCCGGTCAGCCGCATCACGGCGGGTACCAGCAGACTCCGGACCACCATGGCGTCCATCACCACGGCCAGCGCGATACCCAGGCCGAGCATCTTGGTGTTGGTCACCCGCGAGGTGCCGATCGCCACCATCACCACCGCGAGGATGACGGCCGCCGCGGTGATCAGTCCACCGGTGCGCTGCAATCCGTACCGCACGGAGTGGGCGTGGTCGCCCGTGTGGTCGTACTCCTCCTTGATGCGGGAGAGCAGGAACACGCCATAGTCCATGGAGAGGCCGAAGGCGACACAGAACATCAGGACCGGCAGGGTCGTCTCGATGTCCCCCGTACTGGTGAAGCCCAGCAGGCCCGACAGATGGCCTTCCTGGAAGACCCAGACGACGGCGCCGAACATCGCGGTGAGGCTGAGGGCGTTGAGGACGACGGCCTGGATCGGTATCAGGACACTGCCCGTGAGCAGGAACACCAGCAACAGGGTGACCACGACGATGATGCCCGCCGCCCACGGCAACCGGTCGCCGATCGCGTCCTTGGAGTCCACGAGCACCGCCGCCGCACCGGTGACCGAGGTGTCGAACGGTGCGTCCACCGCACGGACTTGGCCCACGAGCCGCTGCGCGTCCTCCCCGACCGACTCGCCCTTCGGCAGCACCGTGAAGTACGCCGTGTCCCCCCGTACCACCGGCCCCTCCACACCGGCCGCGTCGGGCAGGTCCGCTATCGCGGTGCGGTAGCTCGCGTACTGCGTCTCGGTCGCGGAGCCTTCGGCGAGGACTTCGAGGGAGCCGCCCGGGTTGCCGGGAAAACCGTCCCTGATGTGCTGCTGGACGACATGGGACTCGGCCGTGGCCGGCAGTTGGCGGTCGTCGGCGGTGCCGAACTTGACGTTCAGGAAGGGCACTCCGAGCAGGACCAGGCCCACGGTGGTGGCCACGGCGAACACCGGTGCCCGCCGCATGACCAGCGCCGCCGTCCGCGCCCAGCCCCGGCCGCCGGTCTCCCCGGAGGGCTCCCGTGACGCGCCGCGCCGCACCAGGCGCCGCAGGTCCAGCGAGTTGACGCGGTGCCCCAGCAGGACCAGGGCGGCGGGCAGCAGGATCAGCGCGGCGGCAGCGGCGATGAGGACCACGGCGATACCGGCGTACGCGAACGAGCGCAGGAAGTACTGCGGGAAGACAAGCATCGCGGCCAGGGACACGGCGACCGTCAGCGCCGAGAACAGGACCGTGCGGCCGGCGGTCCGCAGGGTGGTGGCCACGGCGGTCAACGGGTCGGCACCCTCGGCCAGTTCCTCGCGGAATCTTCGGACGATGAACAACGCGTAGTCGATGGCGAGGCCCAGCCCCAGGGCCGTCGTCAGATTGAGTGCGAAGACCGACACATCCGTGAAGGAGGTCAGACCGCGCAGCACGGCGTTGGTGCCGAGGATCGCGACGATGCCGATCCCGAGGGGCAGCAGGGCCGCGATGGCGCTGCCGAAGACCATCACCAGGAGGATCAGCGTGACCGGGAGAGCGATCATCTCGGCGCGGACCAGGTCTTCCTGGATGGTCGTCTGGATCTGGTGGCGCACGGCGACCGGGCCGCCGATGCCGACCTCGACCGGACCCCGCGTACCGCGCAACGAGGGCGCGATGCGGTCCAGGGTCTCGGCGGCCGTCTTGTCGTCGCCGGTGATCCGCGCGGCGATCAGCGCCTCATGGCCGTCCTCGGCACGCAGGGCGGGGGATCGGGTCTGCCAGTACGAGCCGACGCCGGTCACCCCTGGTTCGGCGGCGAGTCGCTCGGTGAGCCGCTTGCCCTCGGCGGCGACCGCCGGGTCGTCCACGGAAGCGCCTCCGCTGTCGAGGAGAAGCAGCAGATTGGGCTGCGAGGCGGGGAACTCCCGCTCCAGCGCCTTGGTCGCATACGTCGACTCCGCGTCCGGTGCCTCCCAGCCGCCGCTGCCCAGCCGGTCCCCGACCCCGCTCCCGGCCATCACCGCCAGAGCGGTGAGCAGCAGCGCGACAAGCAGCGACACGCGGGGCCGCCCGGTCACGAACCGGGTCCACCCACCCACGGCCGACCCCCCGGCGTCGCCCCCCGCCGGGGCCCCGTTGACTTCGGTCATGATGCGGTGTCCCCTTCACCGTGACCCGTATGCCCGCGGGGTAGTTCCCGCAGGGCAGCACAGGTCGCCCCTTGCCATAGACTTGGCAAACACGAGTGATCACTCGCGTTTCTCTAGAATGCGAGTCAGCGCTCGCGTTTGTCAATGACCATCAGGATGATCTTTCGCATGACATTCCGAGAGCCGCCGCGATGAACGCCGAAGAAGCCCGAAGGGCCCGCGAGGCCCGAGAGGCCCAGGAAGCCGACCCCGCCGGAGGAGCCGAGGGAGCCGGAGGAGTCGACTCCGCCCAAGGAGCCGCAGGAGGCGCAGGAGCCACAGGAGGCGCAGGGGCTGGAGCAGTCGCGCCCGGAAAGTCCGCGGCGAAGCGAGTCCGCCGCCAGGCCCGCGGCGAGCGCCGCATCGCCCAACTCCTCCAGGCCGCCGCCTCGGTGTTCTGCACGAGCGGCTACACGGCGGCCAGCACCAACGCCATCGCCCGGGAGGCGGGCGTGTCACCCGGCACGCTGTACCAGTTCTTCCCGAACAAGGAAGCGATCGCGATCGAGCTGAGCGACCGGCTGCTGGACAGCTGGCGCGAGTCGCACGGCCAGGCGCTGTCGTCCGGGCATCTGACGCTCCCGCTGGACCGGATGTTGGACGCGGTCCTGGACCCGCTGATCGCCTTCAACTGCGAGAACCCGGCGTTCGCCATCCTGATGCACGGCCCCGACACCCCGGGCGAGATCGCGAAGGAGATCCACACCCTGCACGACAGCGTCCACACCCGCGTCGAGGAACTGCTCGCCGCCGTCCTGCCGGACACTCCCGCAGATGTGCGGAGCCGCACGGCCAACATGACCGTCGGCATGTTCAAATCGGGCCTCCAGCTGATCATGTTCCACGAAGGCGCCGAACGGGACGCGTACATCGTGGAGATGAAGACCGCCATGTACCGCTATCTCGCACCGCTCATGCCCCAGCAGGGCGGTCCGGACTCCTCGGCACAGACGCCGGCAGCGACCACAACCACGACCACGGGCTGATCCCCGCAGCCGCCACCCCGGCTAGCCGCCACCGTCACGGCCGATCCGCTTTGCCTCATACCCCCTGGGGGTATAACGTGGTGAATGTCAGCACGCCGACCCGTCACCGCATCCCCGAGGAGACCGCAGATGAGTGCCCAGACCGAGACCAGCACCGCCGCCGAGTCCGCCGAGTCCCCCACGTCCGCCCAGGGATCCGTGACCACGGTCTACCAGGTCACCGGAATGACCTGCGGCCACTGCGAAGGCGCCGTGTCCGCCGAGGTGTCCGCGCTCCCGGGCGTCACCTCCGTCCAGGCAGTGGCATCGACCGGTCAGGTCACCGTGATCTCCGCGAGCCCACTCGACGAGGAAGCCGTCCGCGCGGCGGTCGACGAGGCCGGATACGAGCTGACCGGCCGCGCCTGATCCCCTCAGCCAGACGATCACGGGCGCGACCACGGCGTTTTCATCCGTTTTCGCCGTCACGAACGGCCTTCTACCGAGGACATTCAGGTAACTATCCCCGGAGCCCTTCACAAGGCCCACGCAACATCCTTACGCTTGAGCCCCGATCGCCATATCGGGGCTCTTGCGCAGGTAGAGGACATATGCGGGAGACGTAGATCACAGCGTTCTCGACGTAACCATCGAGGGGGCTCGTGAGTCTAAGAAGGTGATGCCAGAAACGTCTTGGGGGGCGTTTCTGACATCGGGGATGTCTTGGGGGACGTTCCCGAAATGCGTTGCCGGGGCACGTGCACCGGGGAGCTTTGAGCGGCCCTCCCGTGCGTACGCGTCCCGGCAGATCGCAGCGGCACCACACACCCAACGCAGCAGGCGCTGCCCAAAGGCGCCCGGCCGGATCCCGTGGGGGGAATCCGCACCGGGACACAGGAAAGCGCCCCGACTGCCGGCCCGTGGGGGGACCGGTAGCGGGGCGCTTTCCGCTTGTTTAAGGGCTCGGTTCGCCTCCGGGGCGCAAAAGCCGGGGTCGAGACGACGACCGTGCTCAGCCCTCCTTCGTCGGGCCTGCGCGCGCTCGCCGTCTCGACCCCGGCGCGCTCCTTCGGCTCACTCGCCGTAGGGCACTTCGCTTGCCGTTCGGCGGGACTTGGCCGGGAGGGGGCAGCGCCCCGTAAGGGGCGCGGGGAACTGCGCGACCAGCCACCGACAACCCGCGGTTTCCACGCCGGCCTTCCAGCGGAGCGCCTAGCGGGACTCCACCGGAACGAAGTCCCGCTCCACCACGCCCGTGTAGATCTGGCGCGGGCGGCCGATGCGGGAACCCGGCTCCTTGATCATCTCGTGCCACTGGGCGATCCAGCCGGGCAGCCGACCGAGCGCGAACAGCACGGTGAACATCTCCGTCGGGAAGCCCATGGCCCGGTAGATCAGGCCGGTGTAGAAGTCGACGTTCGGGTAGAGCTTGCGCGAGACGAAGTAGTCGTCGGCGAGCGCGTGCTCCTCCAGCTTCAGCGCGATGTCGAGCAGCTCGTCGGACTTGCCGAGCGCCGACAGGACATCGTGCGCCGCCGCCTTGATGATCTTCGCCCGGGGGTCGAAGTTCTTGTAGACGCGATGCCCGAAGCCCATGAGCTTCACGCCGTCTTCCTTGTTCTTCACCTTGCGGATGAAGGTGTCGACATCGCCGCCGCTCGCCTGGATGCCCTCCAGCATCTCCAGGACGGACTGGTTGGCGCCGCCGTGCAGCGGGCCCCACAGCGCGGAGATACCGGCGGAGATCGAGGCGAACATGTTCGCCTGCGAGGAACCGACCAGCCGGACCGTCGACGTCGAACAGTTCTGCTCGTGGTCCGCGTGCAGGATCAGCAGCTTGTCCAGGGCGGACACGACGACCGGGTCGAGGTCGTACTCCTGCGCGGGGACCGAGAAGGTCATGCGCAGGAAGTTCTCGACATAGCCCAGGTCGTTGCGCGGGTAGACGAACGGGTGGCCGATCGACTTCTTGTACGCGTAGGCCGCGATCGTGGGCAGCTTGGCGAGCAGCCGGATCGTGGAGAGGTCGCGCTGCTTCTCGTCGAACGGGTTGTGGCTGTCCTGGTAGAACGTCGACAGCGCGCTGACGACGGAGGACAGCATCGCCATGGGGTGGGCGTCGCGCGGGAAGCCGTCGAAGAAGCGCTTCACGTCCTCGTGGAGCAGGGTGTGCTGCGTGATCTCGTTCTTGAACGTGGAGAGCTGGTCGACGGTCGGCAGCTCACCGTTGATCAGCAGATACGCCACCTCCAGGAAGGTGGAGCGCTCCGCCAGCTGTTCGATGGGGTAACCGCGGTACCGCAGGATGCCCTGCTCGCCGTCGAGGTACGTGATCGAGGATTTATAGGCGGCGGTGTTCCCGTACCCACTGTCCAGTGTCACCAGGCCCGTCTGGGCGCGGAGCTTGCCGATGTCGAAGCCCTTGTCGCCGACGGTGCTGTCGATCACCGGGTAGGTGTACTCGCCGTCGCCGTACCGCAGTACTACCGCATTGTTAGCGTTCTCGCTCACGTCTTCCCTCACCGACGTAGTGCCTCATCTTCGAGGTGCCCTGACTGTTCTCTACCATCCCCCATTTGGCTCAGGAGAGTGCACTCGGGGTCGACCATTGGGCCTATTGGCGGCACTCAGTGCCGCCAACTTACTCATCCTGCCCCCTTCGCCCTGGTTCCGGAAGGGCCCTGTGAGCTTTCCGACTCGTTTGATCGATCAAACGTGTCCACGCGCGCCCGGGGTCTGCCGGACCTGTCTCACCGGGGTCTGCCGGACGTACTTTTCAGAGAGCGGCCGGGCCTTCGGCGGGCCGGGGTGCGAGCCGGAAATCCAGGGCCGTGCAGCGTCTCCCGGCGGAGACCGTGCGTACCGCCTGGGCGAGAGCCTTGCGCGAACCGACCAGGACGACCAGCTTCTTGGCGCGCGTGACGGCCGTGTAGAGCAGATTCCGCTGAAGCATCATCCAGGCCGATGTGGTGACCGGGATGACCACGGCCGGGTACTCGCTGCCCTGGGAGCGGTGGATGGTCACGGCATAGGCGTGCGCCAGTTCGTCCAGCTCGTCGAAGTCGTAGGGAACCTCCTCGTCCTCGTCCGTCAGGACCGTCAGGCGCTGTTCCTCCACGTCGAGCGAGGTGACCACGCCTACGGTGCCGTTGAAGACGCCGTTGTGCCCCTTCTCGTAATTGTTGCGAATCTGGGTGACCTTGTCGCCGACGCGGAACACCCGGCCGCCGAACCGTTTCTCGGCGAGGTCCGGGCGGCCCGGGGTGATGGCCTGCTGCAACAGGCCGTTGAGGTTGCCCGCGCCCGCCGGGCCCCGGTGCATGGGCGCGAGGACCTGGATGTCGCGGCGCGGGTCGAGGCCGAACTTGGCCGGAATCCGATGGGCGGCGACGTCGACGGTGAGCCGGCCGGTCTCCTCGGTGTCCTCCTCGACGAAGAGGAAGAAGTCCTTCAGGTCCCGGGTGACGGGGGGCAGACCGGAGTTGATGCGGTGCGCGTTGGTGACGACGCCCGACTCCTGGGCCTGGCGGAAGATCCGGGTCAGCCGGACCGCCGGGACCGGGCCGCCGTCGGCGAGCAGATCGCGCAGCACCTCACCCGCGCCGACGCTCGGCAGTTGGTCGACATCGCCGACGAACAGCAGATGGGCGCCCGGCGGGACGGCCTTGACCAGCTTGTTGGCGAGCAGCAGGTCCAGCATCGACGCCTCGTCCACGACGACGAGGTCCGCGTCCAGCGGCCGGTCCCGGTCGTACGCGGCGTCGCCGCCCGGCCTGAGTTCCAGGAGGCGGTGCACGGTGGACGCCTCGGTGCCCGTCAGCTCGGCCAGCCGCTTGGCGGCG
The DNA here is from genome assembly GCF_042886315.1 of Streptomyces sp. NPDC058001. Taxonomy (NCBI): domain Bacteria; kingdom Bacillati; phylum Actinomycetota; class Actinomycetes; order Kitasatosporales; family Streptomycetaceae; genus Streptomyces; species Streptomyces sp. NPDC058001. The sequence goes on along the minus strand of NZ_JBHVQT010000002.1, from coordinate 321,788 downwards.
CGGCCCGTGGGCGCGGCGAGCACCACCTTCGCGCGCTTGGCGCGGGCCAACTCCACGATCGAGCGCACGGTGAACGACTTGCCGCAGCCGGGTCCGCCGGTCAGCACGGCGACCTTGCGGGTGAGCGCGAGCCGGACCGCCTCCTCCTGCTCGGGCGCCAACTCGGCTCCGGTGCGGTCGGCGAGCCACGCCAGGGCCTTGTCCCAGGCGACGTCCCGGAAGGCCGGCATGCGGTCGTCGTCCGCGCGCAGCAGACGCATGACCTGTGCGGACAGGGAGAGTTCGGCGCGGTGGAACGGGACGAGATACACGGCGGTGACGGCTTCCCCGTCGGGTCCCGGTACACGCTCGCGTACGACGCCCTCTTCCTCGGTGGCGAGTTGGGCGAGGCATTCGATGACGAGCCCGGTGTCGACCTGGAGGAGTTTCACCGCGTCGGCGATGAGCTGTTCCTCGGGGAGATAGCAGTGGCCCTGGTCGGTGGACTGCGACAGCGCGTACTGGAGGCCCGCCTTGACGCGTTCGGGGCTGTCGTGCGGGATGCCCACCGCCTGGGCGATGCGGTCGGCGGTGAGAAAACCGATGCCCCAGACGTCGGCCGCCAGCCGGTAGGGCTGGTTCTTGACGACCGAGATCGACGCGTCACCGTACTTCTTGTAGATGCGGACGGCGACGGAGGTGGACACCTCGACGCTCTGGAGGAAGACCATCACCTCTTTGATCGCCTTCTGTTCCTCCCAGGCGTCGGCGATCTTGCGGGTGCGCTTGGGGCCGAGGCCGGGGACCTCGATCAGACGCTTGGGCTCCTCCTCGATGATCCGGAGGGTGTCGACGCCGAAGTGCTGTGTGATGCGGTCGGCGAAGACCGGGCCGATGCCCTTGACGAGTCCGGAGCCCAGATAGCGGCGGATGCCCTGGACGGTCGCGGGGAGGACCGTCGTGTAGTTCTCGACGGTGAACTGCTTGCCGTACTGCGGGTGGGAGCCCCAACGGCCCTGCATCCGCAGTGACTCGCCGACCTGGGCGCCGAGCAGCGACCCGACGACCGTGAGGAGATCTCCGGCGCCCCGGCCCGTGTCCACGCGCGCGACCGTGTACCCGGTCTCCTCGGAGGCGAAGGTGATCCGCTCCAGCACTCCTTCGACCACCGCCAGATTGGACATCCTCCGACGCTACAGGCGGGGTGCGACAACGCGGCCCCCGATCATCACGATCCGGTCTCGGGACGGGGTCAGGGGGTTGCCCCATCGTCGTGTAATCGTTTCCAATCCTTCGTGTAATCGATTTCACGAGAGGGGCGGCCGGTGGCGGGTATCAAGGACGTCGCCGCTGCGGCGGGGGTGTCCGTCGCGACGGTGTCGCGGGCCCTCAACGGGCATCCGTCCGTCAGCCCCGGCGCGCGCGCCCGGGTCCTCGCGGCCGTCGAGACCCTCGACTACCGGCCCAACACGGTGGCCCGGTCCCTGCGTACCGATCGGACCCGCACGCTCGGCCTGGTCATCAGCGATGTGCTGAACCCGTACTTCACCGAACTGGCCCGCTCCGTCGAGGAGGAGGCACGCGCGCGGGGGTACAGCGTCATCTTCGGGAACGCCGACGAGCGGCCCGCGGTGCAGGACCACCACGTGCGCACACTCCTGGACCGCCGTATCGACGGGCTGTTGATGTCCCCCACGGACGGCGGGTCGCCGCTCACGCTGGAGGCCGCGCGCGCGGGTACCCCGATGGTGTTCGTGGACCGCTGGATCCCGGGCCTGGACGTGCCCGTGGTCCGGGCCGACGGCCGCGCGGCGGTACGGGATCTGGTGGCCCATCTGTACGGGCTCGGGCACCGCAGGCTCGCCGTCATCGCGGGCCCGGCCACGACGACGACCGGCAGTGAGCGGGTGGCGGCGTTCCGGGAGAGCCTGGGCGCGTACGGCATCGCGCTGCCCGACGCGTACATCGGGCAGGGCGACTTCCAGGCCGAGAGCGGGCGCCGGGCGACGGAGGCGTTCCTCTCGCTGCCGGAGCCGCCGGAGGTCGTGTTCGCGGCGGACAACCTGATGGCGCTCGGCGCGCTGGACGCGATCCGCGCGCGTGGGCTGCGGGTTCCCCGGGACATCGGCCTGGCCGCGTTCGACGACATCCCGTGGTTCGTGCACACCGATCCGCCGATCACCGCCGTCGCCCAGCCCACGGCCGAGTTGGGCCGGGCCGCCGTACGGGCCGTGACCGACCGGATCGAGGGCAGGGTTCCCGAGTCCGTGACCCTTGCCGCCCGGCTCGTCGTGCGCCGTTCCTGCGGCGAGCCCGCACCCGCCGGGAGCGCCGGGGAGACCGCGCGTCCCGCGAGTCCCGCAGGAAGGAGCAGGCGGTGAGTGAGCGAACGTGCTCCGGGGTCACCCGGACAAGGTCGTCGGCTTCGACGGCACGCCTGACGGCCCGGGAGCGGTCGCCACGGGCACGCTGTACGCGTCGGTCGCGCAAGAACGTGGCCGACTTCTCCTGACCGGTCCCTGACCGGCGGGCTCCAGGACAAGTAGGGCGAGAGACGGGAAGGCACGGACGATGGACGAGTACGAGCTGCTGGTCGTGGGGTCGGCCAACGCCGACCTGGTGGTGGGTGTCGAGCGGCGGCCGGGGGCCGGTGAGACGGTGCTCGGCTCCGACCTCGCGGTCCACCCCGGCGGCAAAGGCGCGAACCAGGCGGTCGCCGCCGCCCGGCTCGGTGCCCGGACGGCCCTCCTCGCGCGCGTGGGTGACGACGCGCACGGGCGGCTGCTGCTCGACTCGCAGCGCACGGCGGGCGTCGACACCTCTGGTGTCCTCGTCGGCGGCGCGCCGACCGGGGTCGCGCTGATCACGGTCGACCCGTCCGGCGACAACAGCATCGTGGTGTCCCCGGGCGCCAACGCCCACCTCACGCCCGGTGACGTACGCGACGCGCGGGAGTTGCTGGCCGCGGCCCGGGTGGTCTCCACACAGCTGGAGATCCCGTTGGAGACGGTCGCCGAGGTGGTACGGAATCTGGCGCCCGGTGCGCGGTTCGCGCTGAACCCGTCGCCGCCGGCGCCGCTGCCGCCCGAGGTGCTGGCCGCGTGCGATCCGCTGGTCGTCAATGAGCACGAGGCGCGGGTGGTACTCGGGACGGAGGGCAAGGGCGCGCCGGAGGACTGGGCGCGCGGGCTGCTCGCCCTCGGTCCGCGTTCGGTGGTCATCACGCTCGGCGCCAAGGGCGCGCTGGTGGCCCAGGCGCCCGCAGAGGCGGGCGGCGACATGGTGACGCGCCGGGTGCCGTCCGTGCCGGTCGCCGCCGTGGACACCACCGGGGCCGGAGACGCCTTCACAGCGGCCCTGGCGTGGCGCCTGGGCCTCGGCGAGGACCTGGCGTCCGCCGCCGCCTACGCGGCCCGTGTGGGCGCTGTCGCCGTCACCAGGAAGGGCGCGCAGGTGTCCTTCCCGACGGCGGAGGAGGTCGCGGCCCTGTGAAGAAGGCCGGAATCCTGAACCCGGAGCGGTCCCGGCACCCGCGGACATCAACGAGGGGGCCCGATCTGCCCGACCGGACCCCCTCGGATTCCCCTCCCCCATCAGGAACCGCCGAGATCCCCCCGGATCCACCCCCTGGAAGTCCTGATGCCGTGTAGGACCCGCGCGGGTGCCCGACGGTTGTACGCGCGCGGCGGTTTTTCTCGACATGGCGATGAACCGATCCGGAGACAGCGTGCCGTTGCGGAGGATCGCGATCCGACCGGGATGGAGGTGGCCGGAAGTAAGCCCTTCCTAAGCCAACTCTTCCTACGTCGACCCTTCCTACGTCTCCTGCGTCAACAGGCGTGCCGCAGGAAGCGGTCCACTGTTTCCGTCAGCACCTCGCCGCCGTCCCGGGCCCACAGCGCGTCGTTGAAGAGTTCCACCTCGATCGGGCCCGCGTAGCCCGCGGCCTCGACGCGGGTGCGCCACGCGCGCAGGTCGACCGCTCCGTCGCCGAGTTGACCCCGGCCGTTGAGCACGCCCTCCGGCAGCGGCGTGGTCCAGTCGGCGAGTTGGAAGGAGTGGATCCGGCCGCCGCGCCCGGCCCGCTCGATCTGCGCGGGCGCCCGGTCGTCCCACCAGATGTGGTACGTGTCCACACAGACCCCGACCTGGTCGGCGGGGAACCGTTCGGCGAGGTCGAGGGCCTGTTCCAGGGTGGAGACCACACACCGGTCGGAGGCGAACATGGGGTGCAGGGGCTCGATCGCGAGCCGTATGCCGCGCTGCGCCGCGTAGGGCGCGAGGTCGGCGAGGGCGTCGGCGACGCGCTCCCGGGCGCCGTGCAGATCGCGGCTGCCGGGCGGCAGGCCGCCCGAGACGAGGACCAGCGTGTCGGTGCCGAGCGTGGCGGCCTCGTCGAGCGCGCTTTTGTTGTCGGCGATGGCGGCGGCCCGCTCGGCGGGGTCTTCGGCGGTGAAGAAGCCGCCCCGGCACAGGGTGGTGACGGTGAGCCCGGCGTCCCGTACGAGCTTGGCGGTGGCGTCGACGCCGTACGCGCGCGTGGGCTCGCGCCACAGGCCGACGCCCGGGACACCGGACTCGGCGCAGGCGGCGACGAGTTCGGGCAGGGAGAGCTGCTTGACGGTCATCTGGTTGACGCTGAAACGCGACAGGGCCTGGGGGCGATCGGTCACTGGGCGACTCCGTACACGGTCAGCAGGGACGTCATCCGGGCCTCGGCGAGCGCCGGGTCGGGGAACAGACCGAGTCCGTCGGCGAGTTCGTAGGCACGGGCGAGGTGCGGGAGGGAACGGGCGGACTGGAGGCCGCCGACCATCGTGAAGTGGCTCTGATGGCCCGCGAGCCAGGCGAGGAACACCACACCGGTCTTGTAGTACCGCGTGGGCGCCCGGAAAAGGTGCCGGGACAGTTCCACCGTCGGGTCGAGGAGTTCCCTGAAGCCCTTCGCGTCCCCGGTGTCCAGGACCCGTACGGCGTCGGCGGCGAGGGGTCCCAGCGGGTCGAAGATGCCGAGCAGGGCGTGGCTGAAGCCGTGGTCGTCGCCCGCGATCAGCTCGGGGTAGTGGAAGTCGTCGCCGGTGTAGCAGCGCACTCCGTCGGGCAGTCGGCGGCGCAGCGCGACCTCGCGGCCGGCGTCGAGCAGCGACACCTTGATGCCGTCGACCTTGTCGGGGTGGGCCGCGATGACGTCGAGGAAGGTCTCGGTGGCGGCGTCCAGGTCGCGCGAGCCCCAGTAGCCGTCCAGCGCCGGGTCGAACATGGGTCCGAGCCAGTGCAGGATCACCGGCTCAGCGGCCTGGCGCAGCAGATGGCCGTAGACGGCGAGGTAGTCCTCGGGGCCGCGGGCCGCCGCCGTGAGCGCGCGTGAGGCCATCAGGACGGCCTGTGCGCCGGATTCCTCGACCACGGCGAGCTGGGCCTCGTAGGCGGCCCTGACGTCCGCGAGGGTCGCGGGTCCTGTCAGTTGGTCGGTGCCGACTCCGCAGGCGATCCGGCCGCCCACAGAGGCGGCCTCGGCGGCCGAGCGTCGGATCAGCTCGGCCGCGCCCGCCCAGTCGAGACCCATCCCGCGCTGGGCGGTGTCCATCGCCTCGGCGACCCCCAGGCCGTGCGCCCACAGATGGCGCCGGAAGGCGAGGGTCGCGTCCCAGTCGACGGCGGCGGGCCCGTCGGGCGACACGTCGGCGTACGGGTCGGCGACGACATGGGCGGCGGAGAAGACCGTACGGGAGACGAGGGGCGTGGCGGGTGTCCCGCGCGCGGGGAGGGGTTCCGCGCGCGGGGTGTACGTGCGCAACGCGCCGGTGGCGTCCGGGAGTCGGAGGGTCACAGCACGATCTCCGGCACCTCGATACGACGGCCCTCCATCGCGGACCTCAGGCCCAGTTCGGCGAGTTGCACACCGCGCGCGCCGGCGGCGAGGTCCCAGTGGTACGGGGCGTCCGCGTAGACATGCCTCAGGAACAGCTCCCATTGGGCCTTGAAACCGTTGTCGAAGGTCTCGTTGTCGGGGACCTCCTGCCACTGGTCACGGAACGCGTGCGTGGCGGGCAGGTCGGGATTCCACACCGGCTTCGGAGTGACGCCCCGGTGCTGCACGCGGCAGGTGCGCAGACCGGCCACGGCGGAGCCCTCGGTGCCGTCGACCTGGAACTCGACCAGTTCGTCGCGGTGCACCCGTACCGCCCAGGAGGAGTTGATCTGGGCGACGGCGCCGCCTTCGAGTTCGAAGATGCCGTACGCGGCGTCGTCGGCGGTGGCCTCGTAGGGCTTGCCCCGCTCGTCCCAGCGCTCCGGGATGTGCGTCGTGGCCAGCGCCTGTACGGACCGGACGCGGCCGAACAGTTCGTGCATCACGTACTCCCAGTGCGGGAACATGTCGACGACGATGCCGCCGCCGTCCTGTGACCGGTAGTTCCAGGAGGGGCGCTGGGCCTCCTGCCAGTCGCCCTCGAAGACCCAGTAGCCGAACTCGCCGCGCACGGACAGGATCCGGCCGAAGAAGCCGCCGTCCACGAGCCGCTTCAGCTTCAGCAGGCCCGGCAGGAACAGCTTGTCCTGGACGACGCCGTGCTTGATGCCGGCGGCCCGCGCGAGCCTGGCCATCTCCAGGGCTCCGGCGAGGTCGGTGGCGGTCGGCTTCTCGGTGTAGACGTGCTTGCCGGCCGCGATGGCCTTCTTGAGCGCCTCCACGCGCGCGGAGGTGATCTGTGCGTCGAAGTAGATGTCGACGGCCTTCTCGGAACGGTCCGCCAGGACGGCGTCCAGGTCGGTGGAGACGTTCTCCGGGTCCAGGCCGTGCTCCCGTGCCAGTGCCTCAAGCGCGTGGGCCCGACGGCCGACCAGCACCGGTTCGGGCCACAGGGTGGTGCCGTCGCCCAGATCGAGGCCGCCCTGCTCGCGGATCGCGAGAAGCGAGCGGACCAGGTGCTGCCGGTGTCCCATCCGTCCGGTCACACCGTTCATGGCGATACGCACTGTCTTGCGTGTCACGCGATTCCCTCCATACACCCGGTCGGCCCGTACGCTCGAACCGAGACTCTTCAGCAAGCGCTTTCTATGCCGTAAACGCTAGCCTGCGGAGGGAGGGACCGACAAGGGCGGGGACGCTTTCGGCGGGGGGACGGCGCAATTTCGGGGGGTGGTGGCGGAGTGCGTCAAGGGCGGTTGGGAGGCGCGTTCAGGATGGTTGAGGGTGCGCTCGGGGTGGTTGGGGGGCGTGTTCGGGATGGCTGGGAGGGGCGTGTTCGGGTCGGTGGCTGGGCGCGTTCGGGGTGGTTGCGGCGGAGGCGGCGGCACCCGGTGGCGGAGCGCGCTGGAAGTGCGGCGAGGCATGCTCGGAGTGGCGGCGGGGCCCGCTCGGTGCGCGGAGACGGCGCCCTCGGATCGGGGAAGGAGCGCGCTGTCTAGGCATTCGGCTGCGGGGGCGGCCCGGCGCGGGTGACACTCCGCCTGACCCTGGTGACACTGCGGTGCCGCCGGGGTGGCATTTTGGTGGGGCTCGGAGAGGATTCGGAGCGCCACGCCGACAGATCAGACAGGACCGGAGGACGACGAGATGACCGTGACACTGGCGGACGTGGCGGCTCGGGCGCGGGTCTCCCCCGCGACCGTCTCCCGCGTACTGAACGGCAACTACCCGGTCGCCGCCGCCACGCGCGAGCGCGTACTGCGCGCCGTCGACGAACTGGACTACGTCCTCAACGGCCCCGCCAGCGCGCTGGCCGCCGCCACGTCCGACCTCGTCGGCATCCTCGTCAACGACATAGCCGACCCGTTCTTCGGGATCATGGCCGGTGCCGTGCAGTCCGAGATCGTCGGGCCCGGCGGGCGCGCGGGTGGTGAACGGCTCGCCGTCGTGTGCAACACCGGCGGATCCCCCGAGCGTGAACTCACGTATCTGACGCTGCTGCAACGCCAGCGTGCCGCCGCCGTGGTGCTCACGGGCGGCGCGGTGGAGGACCCGGTCCACGCGGCGGCGATGACGGCGAAGCTCCAGCGGCTCGGGGACGCGGGCACGCGGGTGGTCCTGTGCGGGCGCCCGCCGGTGCCCGGTACCGACGCGGTGGCGCTGGCCTTCGACAACCGCGGCGGCGGTCAGCGCCTCACGGAGCATCTGCTGTCGCTCGGGCACCGCAGGATCGGGTACATCGCGGGCCCGGAGGAGCGGACGACGACGCGGGACCGGTTGGAGGGGCATCGGGCGGCGATGGCCGCGGGAGCCGGGGCCGGGGCGAAGGGTTCGGCGGGGGCGAACGGTTCCTCCGGGGCGGGTTCGGCGGGAGCGGGTTCGGCCGGGGCCGAGATCGCGCGCGCCGCGGAATCCCTGGTCGTGCACGGGCCCTACGACCGGCAGTCCGGGTTCGACGCGACTCTCGAACTGCTGTGGCGGGACCCCGGGTTGACGGCCGTGGTCGCCGCGAACGACACGGTGGCACTGGGTGCCTGCGCCGCGCTGCGGGACCAGGGGCTGCGCATTCCTCAGGACGTGTCGGTGGCGGGCTTCGACGACCTGCCGTTCAGCGTGGACGCGATGCCGGCGCTCACGACGGTACGGCTGCCGCTGTTCGAGGCCGGAGCCCGTGCGGGCCGGATCGCGATGTCCCGCGAAAACCCTCCGCCGGGCGGGATCGCCACGGTGCGGGGGGAGTTGATGGTGCGGGGGTCGACGGCTCGGCCCCGGGGCTAATCGGCGCCCGGCTCCAGGGATAGTCGGCGCTCGGCCCCGGGAATCGTCGGCGGGACGACTCCGGTCAGCTCCGGCCAACGGATGCCACCCCTGTCCCAAGGGGCTCCCGGACCTGCCCCGAGGTGTGCCGGACCTGTCCCGAGGGATGCCGGAACCCCTTCCGAGAGGCGCCAGGACCGGGCTCCGGACGAGTTATCCACAGGGGTTTCCTCGGCGGCGATGTCCGGCGTACCTTTGACTCAGTCAAAGATAACCAGCGGAGTCGCCGGAGCCGACCATGCCGAACAGCCAGACCGTACGACCCGACCAGCCCGTGCACGACGTGCGGGCGTTCAACCGCTTCTACACCAACCTCGTGGGCGCGCTGGACTACGGCCGCCACCTGCACGTCCCCTTCACGCTCACAGAGTCCCGCGTGCTGTACGAGCTGGCGCACTCCCCACGGACGGACGCCGCGGACCTGCGGTTCGAACTGTCCCTGGACGCGGGGTATCTGAGCCGGATGCTGGGGAAGTTCGAGAAGGACGGGCTGGTGTCGCGCGCCCCCTCCCAACAGGACGCGCGCCGCCAGCACATCACGCTCACGCCGCGCGGCCGGGAGACGGCGGATCTGCTCGACGAGCGGACTCGGGAGTCCGTGGGCTCGCTCATCTCGACGATCCCCGCCGCCGACCGCACCCGCCTCACCGAGGCGATGCGTATCGTCCAGGAGGTCCTGTCGGCGGGCCGGCCACCTCGCCGCGAGGACGTCCTGCTGCGCGAGCCGGGCCCGGGAGACCTGGGCTGGATCGTCCAGCGGAACGCCGCGCTGTACACCGCGGAGTACAGCTGGAACACGGATTACGAGGGCCTGGTCGCCCGGATCGTCGCGGACTTCGCCGAGGATCACGACCCGCATCTGGAGCGGGTGTGGATAGCCGAGCTGGACGGCCGCCCGGTGGGCTGCGTGATGTGCGTACGGGACGAGGCGCCCGGCACCGCGAGGCTGCGGCTGCTCCTCGTCGAGCCGGACGCGCGCGGCCTGGGCATAGGGGACCGGCTGGTCGGGGCGTGCGTCGACTTCGCGCGGGGGGTGGGGTATCGGGAGATGGTCCTGTGGACGAACGACATATTGAAGGCGGCGCGTTCGATCTACCAGCGGCACGGCTTCGTCCTGGTCTCCGAGAAACCCCATCGCTCCTTCGGCGCGGACCTCATAGGCCAGGACTGGCGACTGCCCCTCCAGAACGGACCACGATGAAGCGGGGGCGGTGAAGGGGATCCGCGCGGGGCGGAAGGCGAAGGGTGGTTGACCGACGTCGGAGGGTGGATAGGGTCCGGCTCATGAAGTTGGCCTTCTCCACACTCGGGGTGCCCGGAGTTCCGGTCCCGGAGGTTGTGGCACTCGCGACCAGGTACGGATACCACGGTGTCGAACTGCGCGCCCACCCGGAGGAACCGGTGCACCTGGGGCTGCCCCTGGGTGAACGGGCCGATGTCGCCGCCGCGTTCAAGGCGGGCGGCGTCGAAATCCTCGGCATCGCGGGCTATGTGAAGGTGGCGGCGCCCGGGGACGACGGGCCGGTGCTGCATGAGCTGCGGAGCCTCCTGGAACTGGCACGCGACCTCGGCACCCGTTTCGTGCGGGTCTTCCCGGGCGGCGGTACCGAGCAGAGCGCCGAGGAGGCCGACGCGACGGCGGCCCGACGCCTGGGCACGGCCGCCGAGTACGCGGCGGACCTCGGCGTGCGGATCCTCCTGGAGACCCACGACTCGCACCGCACGGGCGCCGACGCAGGGCGCGTACTGGGCACGGTGGGGCACCGTCAGGCCGGCGCCCTCTGGGACGTCATGCACACCTGGCTCGGCGGCGAACAACCCGCGCAGACCTATGCGGCGCTGGCCCCGTTCCTCGGGTATGTCCAGGTGAAGGACATCGCGTCCGCCGAGGACACGACACCGTTGGCGCTGGGCGCGGGGGTACTGCCGCTCACGGAGTGCGTGGACGTCCTCAGTCGGGGCGGCTGGGACGGCTGGCTGTGCTGGGAGTACGAGAAGCGCTGGTACGCCGACGCGGCCCCGCTCCCGGAACTCCTTGGCGCGGGCCGCGACCACCTGGCAAGGCTGCTCAACGACGCGGCGTGAGGCGGGGCCGGGGAGTCGGCCGAGGTCGGGGCGCGGGCGGGTCGGAGGGGCGGTCGGCATCAGTACCGGACTCCCCGTCGAACTCCGCACCGGCACCGGCACCGGAACCGGGACCGGGGGCAGGGCCGGAGTCAGGGCCTCGGGGTGGGGTCGGGCGGACCGGGGACAGGGACGTGAGGGCTACGCCGCCTACCAGCAGGGCGGCTGCGCACCAGCGGAGGGGGCTCACGGATTCGTCGAGGAACAGGGCGGCGGATGACATGCCGAAGACGGGGACCAGGAGGGAGAAGGGGGCGACGGTGGACGCGGGGTGGGTGCGCAGGAGCCATCCCCAGATGCCGAAGCCGACGACGGTGGTGATCCAGGCGACGTAGACGACGGTGCCGACGCCCGCCCAGTCGAGGCCGCGCAGCGCCGCGAGGTCCCTGGAGGGGCCTTCGAAGATCAGCGAGAGGAGGAGCAGGGGCAGGACGGGGACGGTGCTGACCCAGACCATGAAGTTGAGGGAGTCGGGCGGGGCGGCCTTGCGGGTGAGGACGTTGGAGACACCCCAGCACGCGGCGGCGGCGATGACCAGGCCGAAGGCGAGCAGCGGACCGGAGGTGCCCTCGTCGACGGCGGCGACGGCGATGCCGGCGAGTGCGACGGTCATTCCGGCGATACGGAGGGGGCCGGGACGTTCCCGGAGGGCGAACGCGGCGAACAGGGCCGTGAAGACCGCCTGCACCTGGAGGACGAGCGAGGAGAGTCCCGCGGGCATGCCGTGATCCATGCCGATGAACAGCAGGCCGAACTTGGCGACGCCCAGGACGAGTCCGACGCCGATGATCCATTTCCAGGCGACCTTGGGGCGCCCGACGAAGAAGACGGCGGGCAAGGCGGCGACGAGGAACCGCAGGGCGGAGAAGAGCAGCGGCGGGAAGTGGGCGAGGCCGATGTCGATGACGACGAAATTGACGCCCCAGATGGCGGCGACAAGAACGGCGAGGCAGAGGTGCAGGGGTCGCATGGACCGAGCATCGCCGCCCCCAACCATGTAGCACCAGCAATGATTGCTGCATGGTTGGATGAAGCATCGCTAATTGATCGCTAGCCCGACCACCGCCCAGGCCCCAGTCACCGCCCAAGCCCTAGCCACCGCCCGCAGCCAAGGCGCCCGTAGGAGAGAACCCGTGCTGGATCTACAGAGGCTCCGTGCCCTGCACGCCGTTTCGGTGCACGGGACCGTGGGTGCCGCCGCTCTCGCGCTCGGGTACACGCCCTCCGCCGTGTCGCAGCAGATCGCCAAGTTGGAGCGGGAGACCCGTACGGTCCTGCTGGAGCGGCACGGTCGTGGGGTGCGGCTCACCGATGAGGCGTGGCGGCTCGCGACCACGGCGCAGGAGCTGCTGTCGATCGTGGAGCGCGCCGAGACCGAGTTGGAGGAGCGGCGCGGGCGGCCGACGGGACGGCTGACGGTCGCGGCGTTCGCGTCGGCGGCGCGCGGGCTGCTGCCCGGGGTGCTGGCCGATCTGGCGGTGCGGCATCCGACGCTGGACGCGCGGTTGTCGGAGGTGGATCCGCACCGTTCGATCGGGCTGGTCGAGAAGGGGGCGGTGGATCTGGCGGTGGCGCACGACTGGGACATCGCGCCGCTGCCGGCGCCGCCGGGTGTCGAGCAGGCCGTGATCGGTGACGATCTGTGCGATCTGCTGGTGCCGGAGGGGCATCCGCTGGCGGGGCGTAAGTCGGTGCGGCGGACGGAGCTGAAGGGGGAGCGGTGGATCTGTCAGCCGCCGGGGCGGGTGTGTCATGACTGGCTGGTGCGGACGTTGCGGGCGGCGGGGTGCGAGCCGGACATCGCGCATCAGGCCGAGGAGAACCCGACGCTGGTGGCGCTGGTAGCGGCGGGGCTCGGGGTGGCGTTGATCCCGAGGCTCGGGCGGGGGCCGTTGCCGGAGGGGGTGGTGGCGGTGGACCTCGATCCGTTGCCGGTGCGGCGGCTGTACGCGTTGTGGCGTACGGGGGCCGCGCGGCGCCCCGCCATCGCCGAAACGGTCCGCACCCTCCAGGCCCACTGGCCCACCAACACAGACACGAACACGGACACGGACAGAGGCAGAGAGACGGCCATGACCACCGCCACAGACATCTGACGTCACCCACCAGGTACTTGACTGGCAGTTATTTTCCGGATATCCGTGATGCTCGGAAGTTTCCTTCAATGCGCAGAGGAAGCACGGGTGTTGTCCGGACCCATCGGTCAGCCCCGGCGCTTGGCACTCCCCTCGGGACCCCTTCGGTACCTCTTCCAAAGGAGCGCAAGTGCACGAACGAAAGACCGGTACCTCCAGACGCACCCTCCTGGCCGCCACCGCCGGAGCCGCAGCCGCCACCGCAACCGCGGTCACCTCGGCCGGCACCGCCCACGCCTCCTCCCCCGACAACGGCCTCGGACACGGCCACGACCCCGCCGACCGCCTCCGCCGCATCGTCTCCCTCATGAGCATCGAGGAGAAGATCGGCCAGCTCTTCGTGATGCGGGTGTACGGGCACTCCGCGACCGAGCCGGACCAGGCCGACATCGACGCGAACCTCAAAGAGATCGGGGTGCGTACGGCTGCCGAGTTGATCTCCACGTACCACGTCGGCGGCATCATCTACTTCGCCTGGGCGCACAACACTCGCGACCCGCACCAGATCGCCGCCCTGTCGAACGGTATCCAGCGTGCCGGGCTCGCCCAGCGGACACCGGTGCCGTTGTTGATCTCGACCGACCAGGAGCACGGCATCGTCTGCCGTGTCGGGTATCCGGCGACGCTCTTCCCCGGCGCGATGGCGATCGGGGCGGGCGGGTCCACGGCGGACGCGAAGTCGCTCGGCCGGATCGCCGGTGCCGAGCTGGGCGCGCTGGGTATCCGGCAGAACTATTCGCCGGACGCCGATGTGAACGTCAATCCGGCGAACCCGGTGATCGGTGTGCGTTCCTTCGGTGCCGATCCGGCCGCCGTGGCCCGGATGGTGGCCGCCGAGGTCAAGGGCTATCAGGGCGCCGGGATCGCCGCGACCGCCAAGCATTTCCCGGGGCACGGGGACACGAGTGTCGACAGCCACACCGGTATTCCGGTGATCACGCACACGCGTGAGGAGTGGGAGCGGCTGGACGCGCCGCCGTTCAAGGCGGCCATCGCGGCGGGCATCGATTCGATCATGACCGCGCACATCCAGTTCCCCGCGCTCGACCCGACGAACGATCCGGCGACGCTCTCGCATCCGATCCTCACCGGCATCCTGCGCGACCAGCTCGGTTTCCGGGGTGTCATCGTGACGGACTCGCTCGGTATGCAGGGGGTGCGCGACAAGTACGGGGACGACCGGGTGCCGGTGCTGGCGCTGAAGGCGGGCGTCGACCAGTTGCTCAACCCGCCGAGTCTGGAGGTCGCGTGGAAGGGCGTGCTCGCGGCCGTGCGCAGCGGTGAGATCACCGAACAGCGGCTCGACGAATCCATTCTGCGGATTCTCGCGCTGAAGGAGCGGCGCGGGCTGTTCCGTGACCCGTACGTCAGCGACCGGGGCGTGGACCGCACGGTGGGCACGCGGGCGCATCTCGCCGAGGCGGACCGGATCGCCGAGAACACCACGACCGTCCTCGTCAACCGGCAGCGGCTGCTTCCGCTGAACCGGCGTACCCACAAGAACGTCCTGGTGGTGGGCGCCGACCCGGCGTCCCCGTCGGGCACGACCGGGCCGCCGACGTCCGTGTTGGCAAAAGCGCTGACAGAGCTGGGCTTCACGGCCACGGCCCTGTCCACCGGTACCGCTCCCTCGCGGGCGCTGATCGACGCGGCGGTGGCGGCGGCGCAGGGCAAGGACGCCGTGGTCGTGGGCACGTACAACATGACGGCGACGAACAGTCAGCGGACGCTCGTGGACGCGCTCGTGGCGACCGGGGTGCCGGTGGTGGCGGTGGCGATCCGCAACCCGTACGACGCGGCGCGGCTGCCGGACGGGGTCGGGGCGTGTGTCGCCGCGTACTCGTGGACGGATGTCGAACTGCGGGCGGCCGTACGGGTGATCGCGGGCCGCGCCCGGCCACGGGGCAAGCTGCCGGTGCCGGTCCCGACGGCGGCCGACCCGGCCAAGGAGCTGTATCCGATCGGGTACGGACTCTCGTACTGACGCACCGGCGTATCGATCTTTCCGCCGCGACGGCGCACTGCCGTCGCGGCGGAGAGATCACTCAAGAGATCACTCAGGTGACGTCGGCCCGTTACGGGCGCAGCGTCCGGTCGTGCTTCGTGTTGGCGCGGTCCAGCTTCGCGTCGTAGGTCGCGAGCGGCTTCGCCGCGGACACGGCCGCCGGGGCGACGCCCGCCCAGGCGAGGATCCGCTCGGTCGCCTTGGCCTTCTCGTCGGCGACGAGACCGGCGACGTTGGCGCCGTGGTTGGCGCCGGGTGCCGTGTAGACGTACGAGTCCTTGGCGCCCTTGCCGAGGCGGAAGCGCTCGGCGCCCCACGGGTCGTTCTGCCCGTAGACGTACAGCATGCGCGTCGCGTGGTGCTTGACCCAGGTGTCCACGTCACGCATGACCGACGGCTGGAACTTCATCGGGATCGAGCGGGGTACGAAGTTCCGCGGCGGCTGGTAGCCGTACTTCGTCAGGCCCTTGAGGTGCGGGAGCTGGATGTTCGGGGAGCCCATCTGGGTGCCGGCCTGGTAGTAGTACGGCGTGTACGGGTCGAGGCCCTGGTCGGTGTAGAAGGACCAGCCGGAGATGGCGTCCACATAGGCGTAGAGGTCCTCGTCGGAGACCGTCTTGGCGTCCGGGACCTGTGGGCACTCGGCTTCGAGGTGGTACTGCCAGAAGCCCCACACCAGGTCGAGTACGACGGCCTCGTACGCCTTGTCGAGGGTGCCGACGGTGGTGAAGGTGGCACCGCTCGCGGCGGATTCGGCGGCGTACATCTTCTGCAGCGGCGCGCGGCGGACGAGGGCTTCGCGCTGTACGGCGTTGAGGCGGTCGCGGCACTCCTTGGTGCCGACCGTCTCGAAGAACCGGTCGTAGGCGGAGTCCTCGTTGTTCACGACGTCGTTGGGCGCGACATAGGCGACGACGCCGTCCATGTCGCGCGGGTAGAAGCGCTCGTAGTACGTGGCGGTCATGCCGCCCTTCGAGCCGCCGGTCGCCAGCCAGTTCTTGTCGTACACCGGCTTGAGGGCCTGGAAGATACGGTGCTGGTCGCTGGCGGCCTGCCAGATGTCCAGCTTGGACCAGTCGGCGGGCGCGGGCCGCGACGGCGTGAAGAAGCGGTATTCCAGGGAGACCTGGTTGCCGTCCACGATGCGGGTCGGCTCGCTGCGGCCGGGGTTCGTGGAGACGTTGTAGCCGCTGGTGTAGAAGACGGTGGGCCGGTTGGTGTCCTTGTGCAGCACGGTGAGGCGCTGCTTGAAGGTGCCCTTGGACGGATGCCGGTGGTCGACCGGCTGGACGTAGTCGAGGACGAAGTAGCGGTAGCCGCTGTACGGCTTCTCCTCGATGAGGCTCATGCCCGGTACGGACAGCAACCGGTCCTTGATGTCGGCTGCCTCCGGCCGGGTTGCGGCGGTGGCCGCGCCTGCCGCGCTCACAGTGCCTATGAGCACCACGAGCGACAGCAGCCATCTGAGCGCCTTGCGCATGCACCCTCCCTGGGTTCGCTGATGCCTGCGCGAACCTACTGGAGCAACTCCCTGTTCACTAGTGCCCCTTGGGTACCGGTGTTCTCAACCGGGCGTTCCCGGTCATCTCACCACGGCGCTGCTCAGCAGAGGATCCACCCTGAGCTGACCGACTTCGACGCGATGGCGCCCCTGACCCAGACGCAGCGGTGCCCGGCATGCACCTTCACGGGACCCGCGTGCTGCGTGTACTGCCCCTTGTCCTGGACCGGCCGGCTGCCGCGCGCCTGCACGCTGACGGACATCGTGCGGCGGCTCCCGGCCTTGTCGGCGACGGTCACCGCGCACACATAGCCGGACTTCTTGTAGACGAGGACGTCGCCGGTGGAGAAGGGCAGGGTGCGTACCTTGCGGCCGGCGCAGAGCGCGGCGGCGTCGGCGTCGGCGACTCCGGGGCCCGCGAGCGCCACGACCACGGACGCGAGGGTCGCGGCGAGGACCGAGGTCCCGGACACTCCGAACGGTGTCCGGCGCCGACCCCGTTCGCCGCGTCGGCGTATACCGCCCTGGCCCGCACCGTCGTCCACAGTCGCCCCTTTCGGCTCCGTCAGCGTACTGATGTACGGACGCGGCGCGGAGGCCGGGCGGTTGCGCGAGGGCCGCCGCACGCCCCTACGGGCGGTCATATCCCGCCACGCCCACGCCGCGCCCACGCGGTTCCCAGGCGGTGCGCTTACCGTGTGGTTTGTCCTGGTCTTCGCCGGATCGGGGCGAACTCTTGAGGGGTGCCCGTCGTCCCTCACAGCAGAAAGCGAAAGGCGGGTCGACGATGACTCAGAACACCTACCGGCGGCACCTGTCGCACCCTCTCACCGGCCGGATCCTCCTCACGGCGGCCCTGCTGACGGCCGTCGCGGCGGTCCCCTCGGCGGCCTCGGCACCGACGGCTTCCTCGGCGCAGACGGCTTCCCCGACCCGGACGGAGACCACGGCGGCCACCGTCGCCGCCGCCCCGGCCGCCCGCGGCGGCACCCCCTCCTCCGCGGCCGACCGGGTCGCCGACTTCTACGGCGCCTACATCGACGCGGTCACGGACTCGGGCACCCGCCGTACCGCGACCGACCTGCGGAGCTTCTACCTCACCTCGTCGCTGCGTTCGCGCCTGGCCGCCTGGGAGAGCCGCAATCACGCCGACGGTGTGCTGCGCGCGCAGGACGTGCCGAGGGCCTGGCGGGTGACCCCGCGCGACAGCGGCGCGGGGCACACCTGGTCGTCGGTCCGGCTGACCTGGGGCAGCGCCCAGCACCCCACGTACACCTATCTGACCGTGCAGTCGGACCTCGCGACGAAGAAGATCTCCGACATCAAGGAGCGCTGACCTCATACCCGGTGACGGCACGTCAGTTGACGTGGTGTCAGGGTGCCCCGGCGCCCACGGTCTCCCCCGCCTCCTCGCCGGGCTCCCCCGCCTCCCCCACGAACGTGCGCCACAGCGCGGCGTAATGCCCGTCCCGCGCGAGGAGTTCGTCGTGGGTGCCGTCCTCGGCGACCGTTCCGCGGTCCATGACCACGACGCGGTCGGCGCGGGCGGCCGTGGTGAGGCGGTGGGCGACGACCAGGGTGGTACGACGGCCCGCGAGCCGGTCGGTGGCCCGGTTGACCTGGGCCTCGGTCGCGAGGTCGAGCGCGGCGGTCGCCTCATCGAGGAGGAGGATGTCCGGGTCGACGAGTTCGGCGCGGGCCAGCGCGATCAACTGCCGTTGTCCGGCGGAGAGGTTGCGGCCCCGCTCGGACACCTCGTGGAGGTAGCCGCCGTCCAGGGTCGCGATCATCTCGTGCGCGCCGACCGCGCGGGCGGCGGCCTCCACCTCGGCGTCCGTGGCGTCGGGCCGCCCGTAGGCGATGGCGTCCCGGACGGTGCCCGCGAAGAGGTACGCCTCCTGCGGGACGACACCGAGGCGACGGCGGTAGGAGGTGAGGTCGAGTGCGCGCAGGTCGGTGCCGTCGACGGTGACCCGGCCGCCGGTCGGGTCGTAGAACCGGGCGACCAGTTTGACCAGCGTCGACTTGCCGGCGCCGGTCTCGCCGACGAACGCGACGGTCTGCCCGGCGGGTATCCGCAGGGCGATCTCGCTGACGGCGGCTTCGACACGGTCCGTGGAGGCGTACGCGAACCGGACGTTCTCGAAGGTGATCTCGCCGCGCAGCGACAGCACGTCGAGGGGTTCGTCGGGCGCCTCGGTCGACGTCGACTCCCGCAGGAGTTCCTGGATGCGGCCGAGGGACACGGTGGCCTGCTGGTAGCCGTCGAAGACCTGCGAAAGCTGCTGTACGGGGGCGAAGAACAGGTCGATGTAGAGGAGATACGCGACCAGCGCGCCGGTCGTCAGGGTCGCCGCCTCGATCCGGCCCGCGCCCACCATCAGGACGGCAGCCGCCGCGACGGACGACAGGAGCTGCACGAAGGGGAAGTACACGGAGATCAGCCACTGCCCACGGATACGGGCCGCCCGGTACTCGGCGCTACGCCCCGTGAACCGCTCCCGGCCCGACCCCTCGCGCCGGAACGCCTGCACGATACGCAGCCCGGCGACGGACTCCTGAAGGTCGGCGTTGACGACGGAGACCCGCTCACGGGCGAGTTCGTACGCCTTCACGCTCTGCTTGCGGAAGAAGTACGTACCGATGATCAGCGGCGGCAGGGTCGCGAAGACGACAAGGGCGAGCTGGACGTCGATGACGACAAGAGCGCCCATGATGCCGAAGAAGGTGACGACGGAGACAAAGGCGGTGACGAGACCCGTCTGGAGGAACGTCGCCAGCGCGTCGACGTCCGTCGTCATCCGGGTCATGATGCGACCGGTCAACTCGCGTTCGTAGTAGTCGAGTCCGAGCCGCTGGAGCTGCGCGAAGATCTTCAGGCGCAGTGCGTAGAGGATGCGTTCACCGGTGCGTCCGGTCATCCGGGTCTCGCCGATCTGGGCGGCCCACTGGACGGTCACTGCGATCAGGGCGAGCGCGGACGCGGCCCACACGGCGCCGATCGCGAGTTCGGTGACGCCGGAGTCGATGCCGTGCCGGATCAGCACCGGAAGCAGCAGTCCCACGCCCGCGTCCACGACGACCAGGGCCAGGCTGAGGCCGAGCGCTCCGCCGAATCCGCGCAGCAGGCGGCGCAGCCCGTACGACTTCTCGGCGGCGACGGCGCGTGCCTCGTCGACGTGAGGGCGGTCGATGGCGGGCGGCAACGCGTCGACCTGGGTGAGGAGTTCGGGGGTCGCGGGCATGCCGGACAGCGCGGTGTCCTTCGGCTCGCGGTCGCCGGTCCACAGGTGGGGGGTGATACCGCGTTCGGCGTCGAACTCGGCGTCGAGTTCGGCGCGGACGGTCGCGCCGTCGGAGCAGTTGTCCGGGTCGTCCGCGAGGGCCCTGGCGCGGTGGGGGGTGTGTCCGGGTGAGACGCCGCCGAGTTCGTCGGGGTCGGTGAGGAGGTCACGGTAGAGGGCGGAGCGCGCGGTGAGTTCCTCGTGGGTGCCGAGGTCGGCGAGGCGGCCCGCGTCGAGTACGGCGATGCGGTCGGCGAGTCCGAGGGTGGACCTGCGGTGCGCGATGATCAGGGTGGTCCGCCCGGCCATGACGTGTTTCAGCGCCTCGTGGATCTCGTGCTCCACGCGGGCGTCGACCGCTGATGTCGCGTCGTCCAGGACGAGCAGGCGGGGGTCGGTGAGGAGGGCGCGGGCGAGGGCGATCCGCTGGCGCTGCCCGCCGGAGAGGGTGAGTCCCTGTTCCCCGACCTTGGTGTCGTACCCGGCGGGAAGTTCGGCGATGAACCGCTCGGCCTGAGCCGCCCGCGCCGCCGCCTCGATCTCGTCCTGCGTGGCGTCCGGTTTCCCGTACGCGATATTGGCACCCACGGTGTCCGAGAAGAGGAAGGAATCCTCGGGTACGAGGCCGATGGCGGCGCGCAGCGAGTCGAGGGTCAGTTCGCGTACGTCGTGTCCGCCGACGAGGACGGCGCCGTGCGTGACGTCGTAGAAGCGGGGCAGCAGCAGGGACACGGTGGACTTGCCGGAGCCGGAGGAGCCGACGACGGCGAGGGTCTCGCCGGGCCGTATCTCGAAGCTGAGCCCGTCGAGCACCGGCCGCCCGCCCTCGTACGCGAAGGAGACGCCGTCGAACTCGACGGTGGCGGGCGCGTCGGCCGGGAGTTCCTTGGTGCCGTCCTTCATGGTCGGTTCGGTGTCGATCAGTTCCAGGACGCGTTCGACGCCGGCGCGGGCCTGCTGGCCGACGGTGAGGACCATGGCGAGCATCCGGACCGGGCCGATGAGCTGGGCGAGGTAGGCGGAGAACGCGACGAACGTACCGAGCGTGATCTGCCCGCGTACGGCGAGCCAGCCACCTGCGGCGAGCATGGCGACCTGCCCGAGCGCGGGTACGGCCTGGAGCGCGGGGGTGTACTTGGAGTTGAGCCGGATGGTACGGAGCCGCCCCGCGTACAGCTTGCGCCCGACCTCGCGGAGCTTCCCGGTCTCCTGCTCCTCCTGCCCGAACCCCTTGACGACCCGGACACCGGACACGGCACCGTCGACCACACCCGCGACGGCCGCCGCCTGCGCCTGCGCGTACCAGGTGGCGGGGTGCAGCCGGGTGCGGCTGCGGCGGGCGATGAACCAGAGCGCGGGCGCGACGGCGAGCGCCACCAGGGTCAGCGGCAGCGACAGCCAGGCCATGATGCCCAGCGAGATCACGAACAGCAGCACATTGCCGACGGTCATCGGCAGCATGAAGAGGAGGCCCTGGATGAGCTGGAGGTCGCTGGTGGCGCGGCCGACGACCTGCCCGGTGGACAGCTCGTCCTGGCGCCGCCCGTCGAGCCGGGTGATCGTCCCGTACATGTCGATACGGAGGTCGTGCTGGACGTCGAGGGCGAGACGGCCGCCGTAGTAGCGGCGGATGTAGGTGAGCACGTACACGACGAGGGCGGCGCCGACGAGGACACCGGCCCAGACCGTCATGGACCGGCTGTGCGCGCCGATCACGTCATCGATGATGACCTTGGTGATCAGCGGGACGAGGGCCATGACGGCCATACCGGCGAGGGAGGCGCCGAGGGAGAGGATGACGTCTTTGGGGTAGCGCCAGGCGTAGGCGGTGAGACGGCGGGCCCAGCCGGGGGTGTCTGTGCCTGCGTCTGTCTCTGTGCCTGTCTCTGTGCCTGGCGCGTCTGTGCCGGAGGTCTCTGTACCGGAGGTCCCTATACCGGCTCGGCCGTTGTCCGCTGGCACCCGGTGCCTCCCCATCTGCTCATTGCGCTGGTATTACGCAACGGGGGAACGCGGAATGTTCCGGATTTCATCCCTCCGCAACATTACGGCTTGGGCAAAGGCGGGATCGCTTCCTTGGGGGCGGTGGTCGGGGCGTAACGCTGCGTGGCGACGGTCGTCGGGGTGAGGTCCTTGTGGATGGCCTTGGCGACGGCCTGGATGGTGGCGACGCCGTAGTTCATGGAGCTGTTCCCGTGCGTGAGCACCGACATGTAGTAGTCGTGGCCGCCGCCCTGGAAGGCACCGATGCTGTGGACGCGCCAGCCGTGCGTGGCGCGCGAGAGCCACCCGTTCTTGACGTGGACCTTGACGGAGGAGGGGGCGCCGGCGGGGGTGCCCCAGCGCTGGGAGCTGACGACCTTGTTCATCAGCTTGAGGATGTACGCGCGGGAGTTGTCGCTGAGTACGGAGTTCTTGGCGGTGAAGAGGGCGAGGAGTTTCTGCTCGTCCTGAACGTTGATCTGGGTGAGCCCCCAGTACCCGCCCGATCCGGGGACCGTCTTGGTCATCCCGGCGGCCTTGAGGAAGTTCTTGACCTTGGTCACGCCGAGCTGGCGCCACAGGGTGGTGGTGGCGTTGTTGTCGGACTTGGTGATCATGGCGGTGGTGAGGTCGATCTCACGCTGGGTGAGGTACCGGTTCTGCTTTTTGTTGTCCCAGAGAAGCGTGGCGAGAACGGTGGCCTTCACGACGCTGGCGGAGTCGAAGGCGGAGGTGCTCCGCAGGGAGCAGGTGGTTTTGGTGCCGCGGTCGTAGAGGCCGACGGCGATAGTGCCCTTGCGGTCCTTGAGGGCGGTGGTGATGTCTTTTTGCAGCTTGGCGGCGAGTCCGGCTTTGCCGGATGTACAGGTGACCTGCGGTGCGGCGGCGGCTGCGAGGGCCGTGGGCATGGTGCCGGTACGGCCGGCGGGTGCGGCGGCCGACGCCGGTACGGCGGTGACGGCCACGGCGAGCGGCGCGAGGACACCGGCGGCGAGCCCCACGGAGACGACGCGGGCGCGCCGGGCTATCCGATATGACATTGAGATTTCCCCATCCCCTAAGACGACGAACACGTGACTCGGGACACGGGTCGAATGGTTGTAGCGTTTACGAAAATTTGCCTTGGGGGGGTCGGGGGAGGGGCGGGGCCCCAGTACCCCGGGCGCGGAAGTAACGGTTGTTGCGGGGGCGCGAGTTGTAGCCTCGGGGGGTGCTGTAGGTAGGGGTGGGCGGCACGGGAGATGAGCAGATGTCGGGTATGCCGGAATCCCAACAAGTAAGCAAAAACAGGCTCTCGACGAGAAGAACCCCCAGTTCACGAACTATGGTCCCCGCACACGCGGGGGTGATCCCAGGTTCTCGCTGTCGACGCGCAGCCGGTCGTCATGGTCCCCGCACACGCGGGGGTGATCCCTTCGCCTCGTAGAGGGTGTTGTCGACCCGCTTATGGTCCCCGCACACGCGGGGGTGATCCCCACACCAGGGAGAACCCGTGACCACCACACCCATGGTCCCCGCACATGCGGGGGTGATCCCCAGCCCAGGCGGCCACCGCCCGGCTGGTGGGGATGGTCCCCGCACACGCGGGGGTGGTCCCCGGGAGGCGATCCGGGCGATTTGCCGGGGTCAGTGGTCCCCGCGCACGCGGGGGTGGTCCCCTGGGCGTCTCATCTCTCGGCTACTACATGCAGTGGTCCCCGCACGCGCGGGGGTGGTCCCTACGACTACGACGCCGCCGCCGAGAAGCTCAGCGTGGTCCCCGCACACGCGGGGGTGGTCCCGTAAGGGCGGCGGGGTCGCGAGCATTCCTTGCCGTGATCATCTACGTGCTGGTCAGCGGCTGAGCTTGGCCGCCTGCCGCCCTGTTCCGGAGCGTCGAAGTCGCCCGTGCAGCGTCGCTTCGTCATTCGGTCCCGCGCTGGGGTGCATCAATCGAAGGCACATGTCCTGGCGGACCGGCTACCGCCACCTCCGTCTAAAGGGCACCCATCAGCCCCAGGACCTTGTTGACCGCGTCGGCGACCGGCTGGCCGAGTGATCCGACCGTCGCGGCGATGGTGGCCATGGCGATCAGGGCTCGGTGCCGCTCCTGCGGAGCACTCGCGCCGGAGGCGATCACCGGCAGGGAGTCGTCGATGACCTGCGCGCTCCCGGGCTCGACCGAACGGCGCAACTCCCGGAGCAGCCGCACCAGTTCCTCAGTCGCCTCGTGCAGAGCAAGGGACTGGTGTTTGACGATGCCGGTGTTCCCTGTCCCACCGTAGATGTTGACGTTGTCGCCATGGATCTTGTTCCCGTAGTGGTACGAGTCGCCGCCGCTCACTTGCTTACCCCCGTGTTGAACAGACCGCCGTACATATTCACGTTGTCGCCGAAGTGGTAGTTCTTGGGATTGACCATCACGCGCTCCACCCGTACCTGGAACTCGACCTCAGGCTTTTCGATGGCGTCGACAAGGTAGTGGACAAGCTGGCGCAACTGGTCGGGATTGGGCAGCGTCACCAGCGCGGTCGAGGCACTGGAGGTCTCGACGGCCAACACGTGCTCGGACTTCGCGGTCAACTCCTTCACCAGCCCCACAAGTAGGGCGGTCGCCACCGCGATGCCGAGGAGCCACACCGCGCCGGCGGAGTCGCTCGCACTCCCGCCGTCGGCCTCCGCGTTCCGGTTGACCGCCTGGAGCACGACGACCACCGCGAACGTGATACCGAGCCACTTCAGGAAGCTCATGAAAGCTTCCATGCGCTTGGGCCTGAGTTCGAAGGTGTGGACGCGGGTGATGTTGTGCAGCGGGTAGGCGGCCTCCCCCACCCACAGCAGCCGCCTGCCGACTTTGAGGTCGACCACGGTCCCGCCCGGGGGAATTGGGGGCATGGGCGGCGGTGAGGGTCCTACGGTCCCGGTCGTTTCCACAAACTCTCAAGCCCCCTGTATGTATCCGACTCTGCGGCCGTGGGGACCATTAAGTACGTGCGCCCCTCACTCGACAAGAGACCAAAAGCAGCCAAACTCAGAGTCCCCGGTCACCTCGTGAGGTTCCTCCGAGACGCGGATGATGTTGACAGGGGGTCATAGCCGACTGCCCCCGCGGCCCGCTGCGCATGCTTGTCGAAGACCTCCGCGACGAGTCGTCCCCGGGGGATGCCCTGTCCCCCGAGGACGACGAGGAGGCCGACGCCGGTACGCACCGTCATCGCCGGGTCCTACCGCGCTCTGCCTGCCGTTGCCGTCGGCCAGGCAGGGCGCCGGCTCGATGTTCCGGTCGGCGTCCACCTGCTGACGGTGTGCGACCGCTGCGATTCGACACATTCGGGAGGCGGTGGGCGGTCGTCGCGGAATGCCTCTTCCGCACCCCCATACCGGGAGGACACGGAACCTTCGCCACAGGCCAAAGCGTCGCCCACACGAGTAACCCATGCCGCACAAGCCGGAGTTGTAGCCTCAACGCAACGCCACACCGACGAGAACCAGATGTCCCCAATGCCGGAATCCAAACAAGTAAGCAAAAACGGGCCCCCGACAACACAAACCCCCAGCTCACGAACTGTGGTCCCCGCACGCGCGGGGGTGGTCCGTACATCGTGTGGTCGCTGCTGCGGTACGCCAGGTGGTCCCCGCACGCGCGGGGGTGGTCCCTCGTTACGGCCGCATTTGGCAAGCGCGGTGCCGTGGTCCCCGCACGCGCGGGGGTGGTCCCTCTGAGGGCAAGTCCACAGGGAACAAGCTGAACGTGGTCCCCGCACGCGCGGGGGTGGTCCCTCCCAGCGGCCCCGGTCGTCCATGACCACGGGGTGGTCCCCGCACGCGCGGGGGTGGTCCCTTCCTGGCCCGGGAGACCCGGGCCCGTCCCATGTGGTCCCCGCACGCGCGGGGGTGGTCCCAGGCATGGCGCCGGGTGACGCTCAAGGCCCCGGACGGGCCGGGTGGTCCCCGCACGCGCGGGGGTGGTCCGGCAATCAGCGACCTCGCCGCGGCCGACGACGGGTGGTCCCCGCACGCGCGGGGGTGGTCCCGCTTCGGTCGTCGGCGTGCAGCAGATCGCACCGTGGTCCCCGCACGCGCGGGGGTGGTTCCTAGGAGGAGTCGCCCCGGACCGGGACAGGATGGTGGTCCCCGCACGCGCGGGGGTGGTCCCTACCCGCCGAAGGACTGGAGGTGGAGGGTCTAGTGGTCCCCGCACGCGCGGGGGTGGTCCCGTCCGACTCACCGACGGCGACCGGAAGGCCGTGTGGTCCCCGCACGCGCGGGGGTGGTCCCGTGGCTGGTGTCGCCGCGATCCCCCTGGGCAGGGGTCCCCGCGCACGCGGGGGTGGTCCCTGGGAGCGCGGCAAGGTCAAGGAGTGGACAGAGTGGTCCCCGCGCACGCGGGGGTGGTCCCTGGCCGCAGCGGTAGGCGCGCATGTGCTTGCCGTGGTCCCCGCACGCGCGGGGGTGGTCCCGCATCGACATCGCCAAGCGGTACAAGGGGGGCGTGGTCCCCGCACGCGCGAGGGTGGTCCCACGCCGCATGTGGAGTCGCCGACGATCTGGCTGTGGTCCCCGCACGCGCGGGGATGGTCCCGATCCGCCCTGGGTCCAGGTGCCGGTCTGGTCGTGATCCCCGCACGCGCGGAGGTGGTTCCGGAACAGTCATCGATGGCGGCGGCCTGATGCGGTTCCCGCGCAGGCTCGCGCAGGCGCGTTGGGGGACGGGGCTTTCTCGTGGCTGGTTTGGTTGGCGTGAACGGTTGGTTACTCGGTGTTGGTTGTGGGGAGAGGGTGGGGATGGACAGTCGTGCGGGGGATGGGACGGCGTCGTCGTTTTCGGGTGGGGCGGCGCATGCCGTGGTGCAGGGGCGGGACTTCAGTGGCGGGGTGCACTTTCACTCCGCCCAGGCCGCCGTGCCGGTGCCGCAGCAGCTTCCCGGGAATGTGCGCGGCTTCGTCAATCGGACCGTTGACCTTGAGGGCCTTGATGCGGCGCTGGGCAGTGTGCCGGTGCTCGTGATTGCCGGGACGGCGGGCGTCGGCAAGACCTCCCTCGCCGTCCACTGGGCCCACCGCGCCAAAGACCACTTCCCCGACGGGCAGTTGTACGTGAATCTGCGCGGGTACGATCCCGGCGCGCCCCTCACCGCCGCACTCGCCCTCGAACGTTTCCTCGTCGCCCTGGGCGTGCCCGCCGCCGCCATCCCCACCGACGTCGAAGCCCGCGCCGCCCTCTACCGCACCCTCCTCGCCAACAAGAACATGCTCATCGTCCTCGACAACGCCGCCAGCGTCGGACAGGTACGCCCCCTCCTCCCCGGTACCGGCCACTGCCTCACCCTCATCACCAGCCGCAACCGCCTCTCCGGACTCGTCGCCCGCGACGGAGCACGGCGCGTGACCCTGGAAGTCTTCGAGGAATCCGCCGCCGTCAAACTCCTGCACGAGACCACCGGCGGCTACCGCACCGACGACGACCAGGAAGTCGCCGAACTCGCCCGCCTGTGCGCCCGCCTCCCCCTCGCCTTACGCGTCGCAGCCGAACGCGCCGCCGCCCGCCCCCGCGTCCCCCTCGGCATGCTCATCGAAGACCTCCGCGACGAATCCTCCCTCTGGGACGCCCTCTCCTCCGATGACGACGACGAAGCCGACGCCGTACGCACCGTCTTCACCTGGTCCTACCGCGCCCTGCCCACCGACGCCGCCCGCCTCTTCCGCCTCCTCGGCCTCCACCCCGGCCCCGACTTCTCCACCCACGCCGCCGCCGTCATCGCCACCATCCCCGCCGGCCACGCCCGCCGCCAACTCGACCTCCTCGTCGGCGTCCACCTCCTCGAACAAACCGGCCCCGACCGCTACCAATTCCACGACCTCCTCCGCGCCTACGCCCTCGACCAGACCCAACACCTCGACCCACCGCACGAGCGACGCACCACCCTCCGGCGCATCCTCACCTGGTACCTCCACACCGCCGACGCGGTCGTCACAGCCGAACGTCGACGCGGATTCGCCCGCATCGCCCTCGGCTCCCCAGCCCACGATGTACGACCGCTGGAGTTCGCCACATTCCAGGAAGCGATGGACTGGTTCCGCGCCGAGCAGAACAACCTCCTCGCAGCCCAACGCGCCATGGTCACAGCGGACTTCGACCGCATGGCCTGGCAACTACCGGCCGTCCTACGCTCCATCTACGCCAGCAACAACCTCTTCGAGGACTGGTTCACCACCGGCCAACTCGGACTTGAAGCCGCCCGCCGCCGCGACGACCAGGAAGGGCAGGCGGTTCTCCTCGAAGTCCTGGGCATGGCAGGCCGCCAGTCCCACCGGCTGACCGAGGCCGCCGACCACTACCAGGCCGCCCTACAGATCCACCAGCAGACCGGCAACCGGCACAGCGAAGCGTGGGTCCTGAATCTGCTGGGCACCGTATTCCTCGACGGCCACCACGTCCATCAGGCGTACGCGCATCTCAAACAGAGCGCGGACCTGCGCCGCGACATCGGATCTGCCGAACTGATTGCCCCGATAGCGAACCTGTGCGCGGTGAGCCTCCAACTCGGCCAGTTGAACGAGGCTACGGAGCTGGGCCGTACGGCACGGGGGATGTACCGGGACGCGGGTGACCGCAACGGCGAAGCGAACGTTCTCGGGGAACTGAGCCAAGTGCACCTGGAATTGGGGCAGTTGGACGTAGCCGCCGCCTTGGCCGAAGAGTCCCTGACCATCGCCCTTGAACTCGACAACCGGCTCCTGGAAGGGTGGCTCCTACTCCGCCACGCCAAGATCCAGCTCGCTCGCGGTGCGGCCGACGAAGCCCTCGTCTCCTACCACCGTTCAGCGACCATCCACCGCCGCATCGGCGACCGAGGCCGCGAAGCCGAAGCGCTCGACGGTACCGGGGTCGTCTACCAGGCAATGGGGCGGGGCCAAGACGCCGTCGCCTTTCACCGCCAAGCCGCAGCGGTCCACCGTGAGTTGAGTGATCGCTGGAAAGCGGCGGCCACCCTGGACCATCTCGCCAGCAGCCTGCGAAACACCGACGACGCCGGCGAACAGGCACGCGCCTCGTGGCAGGAAGCCCTCGCGCTGCTCGCCGAGTTCGACGACCCCGAGACGGACACGTTGAGGACGTCTATCGAGACCGCACTGTCCGAGCTGGACCAAGCGCCCTAGCGGTCAGCCGGTACGGAACTCCCCTGCCTTGACGGCCGATACGAAGGACGTGAACGCATCGGCCTGGAAGTCCAGCACCGGACCTGACGGGTTCTTGGAGTCACGCATGGGGACTATGCCGGTAACGGACGCGTGCGCCGGGGCCCACTCGACACACGTGCCGCCGTTGTCGCTGTAGGACGACTTCACCCACTGCAGGGTCTTGTCCTCGGTCTTCACAGGGTGCCCTTTCGGAGTTGGTGGATCATGTCCACAGACGCTGCCTGCGACAGTGATACGGCCTGTAGTTGATGGTAGGCCCTCACCAGAGGCAGTACGGAGGTCAGTGCCCGGTCCAAGTGTCCTTCGGTCTGTGACTCGACGTAGGAGAACACGGATCGGTCCGGCAAGGTGAGCAGGTTGACCGCACGGTTGAAGGGGCGGTGCTCACCAATGCTGTAGGGGGCGATCTGAAGCATGGTGTTCGGTTGCTCCGCGAACTCCACCAGCCGCGCCAACTGCGCGTCCATCACGGCAGCGCCGCCAATGGGCCGACGGATACAGCTCTCGTCCAGCACTGCGATCACCAAGGGTGGCAGAGGGCGAACCAGCGCAGCCTGACGCTCCATGAGGAGCGCGACTCGTTCATCGGCCTGTTCGGGTGTCAGGGTCCCTCGCCGTACGTGGGCGTCAGCCAGCGCCTGTGCGTACTCCTTTGTCTGGAGCAGGCCAGGGATCAGGCCGACTTCGAACAGCCGGATCTCTGCCGCGCGCGCCTCGTATATCAAGTACTCCGGGAAGCCCTCCAGCAACGACCCCTGCCGGATCTCCGACCACGCGCGCTCGAACGACTCTGCGGTCCCGGACAGCCCGAGGGTGGTATCCAGACTCCGCGAGAACTGGAGAGTTGGCGGTTTGCGGCCGGTTTCGATTGCTGAAATGTGCCTGCCGGAGTAGCCGACCAGCTCGGCAAGGTCATCTTGGATCCAGTTACGCGCTTCGCGTGCGCTGCGTACACGTGCACCGTAGGCCGCTCGCGGGCTCGCTTCGGGGTTTAAGTCCTTGCGGTTTACCAACGTGCTCTCCCGTGACGGAACGTTGAAGGCATCCCAACTCTAGGTCCACTCTGACACCTCTTGGTAGTGAAATAGCTACGGAGAGGAACGATGGTGTCCGAAAAGAACCTTCCGACCCCCGGCACGCTCATGGTCGACGCACAGAACCGGATCGGCGAGTTCCGGGGTGAGTGGTGCGGACTATGGTCCCTGCGCCCAGTAACTGGCGGTAGGGAATGGACCGTCGACCCACAGGACGTACGGCCGGCAAGTCCCGAACAGCGCTTACGCGCAGAGAACTCCCGGCTGAACGCACGGAGTCGAGGCGAGTACCTGTGACCACCCTCGGATTCGTCCGCTGGACATTACGGCCGGATCTTGACCCCGACGCCCCCCAACTCACCTACGCCTACCGGTGCCTCACCCTCAACACCGACGACGACACCGCATGCAACGCCAAGTCACCCACCAGCACCGACCCGACCGAACCCCAGACCTGGGCCTTCACCCACCTCCGTACCCACCCCGAGCACACCAGCTACGCCGAAGTCATCGAACGCCCCTGGGTGATGTGGCGCGAAGGACCCGTATGAACTACCGGTCCGAAATCCACGCCGAAGGCCCCGTCTACGGCACCGGACACACCGCCCACCACATCCTTGGCACCCACCACACCATCTCCCCCGTCCTCGCCCTCCGCTGGCTGAGCGGCCAAGCACTACACATCGCCGACCGACTCGACCCCGACCCGGCAAGTACGCCTTGGCTGCCGCCAGCCGCACGCCAGGCAACGGCACCGGAACCCGACGGCCCCACAGACCTCCGCATATGGGCCGAGGACCGAAAGGAACAGCGCGTCGCCCGCGAACGCATCAAGACGGGACACCCGCTGTTCGTCGTCATCCCGGACAGGGACTGCACGTACACCCTCTTCGCCTGCCGCCACCATGCGGACGCACCCCCTCCACCTCCCCCACCAGGACAAACCATGCACCAATGCGAAGCCACCACCGCCGTACCGCCCGTCGCCCTGCTCGTCGCGATCCTCGCCGGACAGGGCCGCGTCCTCGGGAACGACCTCGGATACGCCCCCACCCGAGCCCGCTGCGAACTCGGTACCCGGCACCAGGGCGAACACGCCGACCACGTATGGGACTGGGACCACGAACCCACCCACGCCCTATGGGCCCGCTGGAACACCGGCAGCGTCCTGCGGTACGAGTCCCTCCCCTGGTGCGAAACCGCCGGCGGCCCCCAGAACGACGCCTGCACCCTCTACTGGAACCACCCCCACCCCCACGCGTGGGCTCTGCACGACCCGGAAACAGACGCCCTGCTGCGCAAAGCCCTCGCGCCACGCCCAGACTTACCGCAACGCCCCAAACAAGAGCCGAACTAGCAGCCAGGGTTACAGAGGCCGGTACCGATCAACAGCCCGCGCACCCAAGTAACCCACCTGCCAGAAGCCCCAGTTGTAGCCTGGCACCCATACGCGGCACCAACAGGAGCCATGTCCGCTATGCCGGATTCCGAGAAAGTAAGCAAAAACAAGCCCTCGGCGAGATAAACCCCCAGCTCACGACCTGTGGTCCCCGCACACGCGGGGGTGGTCCCCGGCCACTCAGCCGCGAGCAGGCACGGCGGGCGTGGTCCCCGCACACGCGGGGGTGGTCCCTCCACGCGATCCTCGCGATCGACCTCGGCGCAGTGGTCCCCGCACACGCGGGGGTGGTCCCTACGTGAGGAATGACCCGCTGTGGCGTAAGACGTGGTCCCCGCACACGCGGGGGTGGTCCCAGCGAGGGCACCCCCGGCAAGCGCGGAGCGCCTACGTATCCCTCCGTCCAACCACCACCACCGCAACCACCCCCGCCACCAACCCCCACATCCCGAACACCAGCCACGACCCCGCCACCCCCGTCGCCGGATACGGCAACTGCGGTGTCGGCAGCGGAGCGTCCAGTTGGAGTAGGCGCTGCCAAGCTCGGAACGGAAGGGCGTGGTTCAGGGTTGCCGACCAATAGCGGTCGTCCGAAAGGAAGTTCGGCACCAATAGGAGCACCACCACGTTCGCCACGATCGTCGTCGCGCTATGGCGGATCAGCGCCCCCAGGCCGAAACCCACCAGCGCGCTCACCGGGGCCAGGAGTGCGGACGCCAGTACTCCCCACACCACCCCCGGATACGTGATCGAGATACCGACGTCCCGGCCCGCGAGAATCGCCTGGGTCAGCCAGAAGGAACCGCCCGCCACCACCACGCCATACGCCGTCATCACCACTGTCACCACGGCCAACTTCGCCGTCATCAACGACCCCCGCGCCGGCACCGCCGCGAACGTCGTGCGGATCAGCCCCGTCCCGTACTCGCTCACCACCGTGATGGAGCCCAGGCTCGCCGCGATGAGCATCAGCGTGATGCCGGAGTTGTTGGTGAAGGCGTCGCGGTACGACCAGCCCGGTACGAAGTTCGAGCGGATTCCGTCGTCGTAGCGCGGCCAGTTGACGTAGTCCGCGTAGGCCGCGTTCGCGTTCAGGAGGATGATGGCCAGGGCACTCACGCCCAGGGCCCAGCGCATCGACCGTAGCGACCAGAGTTTCAGCCACTCCGATGCCAGCAGATCCCACATACCCGCCCGTGCCACTGCCACCTGGCTCATCGCGAACCTCCCGCCGCGTACTCCACGCTCCCCGCCGTCAGTTCCATGAACGCCTCCTCCAGCGACGCCGACCGTGGCGCCAGTTCGTGCAGCATCAGCTCGTGCTGGAAGGCGAGTTCGCCGATGCGGGGCGCGCTCAGGCCCGTTACCGAGATCGCGCCCTCCCCCTCCGCGAGGACCGTCGCCCCTTCCGCCGTCACCAGGTCCGTCAGCGCGCTCAGCCCCGCCGCGTCGGCCGTACGGACCGTCACGGTCACCCGCTTGCCGCGCGCAGCGAACTCCGTCAGCGGCTCATCCGCGATCAACTCGCCCCGCCCGATGACGATCAGCCGGTCCGCCGTGTTCTCCATCTCGCTCATGAGGTGGCTGGAGACGAATACCGTCCGGCCCTCGGCCGCCAGCCGCCGGAACAGTCGGCGTACCCACAACACCCCTTCCGGATCAAGGCCGTTGAGGGGTTCGTCGAAGAGCAGGACCGGTGGGTCACCGAGCAGCGCCGTGGCGATACCGAGCCGCTGCTTCATCCCCAGCGAGAAACCGCCGACCCGGCGCCGCGCCGCGTCCGCGAGTCCGACCTCCTCCAGTACCTCGTCCACCCGCCGCCGTGGAATCGCGTTGCTGCGGGCCAGGACCGCCAGATGCGCGGCGGCACTGCGACCGCCGTGCACATCCCCCGCGTCGAGCAGCGCGCCGACGTGCCGCAGTCCGCGCGGATGGTCGCGGAAGCGCTGCCCGTCGACGGTCACGGTCCCACCGGTCGGCTCGTCCAGGCCGATGATCATGCGGAGCGTGGTGCTCTTGCCCGCGCCGTTCGGGCCGAGGAAGCCGGTCACATGTCCGGGGCGCACAGTGAACGTGAGCCGGTTGACCGCTGTGGTCTTTCCGTAGCGTTTCGTGAGTTCGTTTACTTCGATCACGGACTCCACGCTGCCGGGAAGCGTCGCCGGGCGTCATCGGACCGCCGGTGGCATTCCGGGGGACCGGTGTCGTCCCCGGGCGTACGACCACGGTCCGATGCCCGATACGGAACCGGCGGTTACGATCGCGACATGCAGGTCACCCCGCCTCTTCCGCTGCTCAAGCGTGTGCCGCCGGGCGTCTGGACGGCGCTCGCGTGGTGCGCGGCGACGGCGTACTCGTTCCTGACGATGGTCGTGCTGCCCGGTGAGAATGCAGGTGGCCTGATGCTGCCCCGGCAGGGGTGGGGTCACATGCCCCCCGGCAACCAGCAGTCCCTCGCCATCGCCACCGTCCTCGCGCTGGCCGGTAGCTGTCTGCTCCGCCGCCGGGCCCTGACCGCCATCGCGCTGCTGCTCACCGCCTCGGTCGCGGGCGCGATGGCGCTGAACTCGTCCGAGATCAACCTCCTCCAGATCCTCGCCGCCGACATCGCCCTGTGCTTCGTCGCCGCCACCCGCCCGCGCCGCACCTCGGGCACCGCGCTCGCGCTGACCCTCGGCGTGCTCGTCGGATACGCGGTCATCCGGCTGGCCGTCGGGTTCGGTATCGGCACCTCGACGCTGCTCGCGATGGCGCTGACGGCCGTCGTCGCCTGGCTCGTCGGCAACTCCGCGCGCCAGTCCCGCGCGTACGCCGAGAAGCTGGGCGCCCAGGCCGCCGCGCAGGCCGTCACCGCCGAACGGCTGCGGATCGCCCGCGAGTTGCACGACATGGTCGCCCACAGCATCGGCATCATCGCTCTCCAGGCGGGCGCGGCGACTCGCGTCATCGAGACACAGCCCACCCGGGCACGCGCCGCGCTGAGCGAGGTGGAGATCGCCGGACGGGAGACCCTCTCGGGGCTGCGGCGCATGCTCGGCGCGCTGCGCGAGCCGGAACCGGGGCACGAGCCGGAAGCCGCGCCGCTGCATCCGGCACCGGGACTCGCCGACGTCGAACGGCTCGCCGCCACGACCACCGCCGCCGGAGTCCGCGTCGACGTGTCCTGGCTCGGCGAACGGCGTCAACTGCCCCCGGACATCGACGTGTCGGCGTACCGGATCATCCAGGAGTCCGTCACCAATGTGGTCCGGCACGCGGGCACCCCGTCCTGCGCCGTGTCCATCGACTGCCGTGACGACGCGGTCGCCATCGAGGTCGCCGACCAAGGGAACGGCCGGGTCGCCACTGTCACGGCCCCGGGGTACGGGCTGGTCGGTATGCGTGAGCGGGTCGCCCTCCTGCACGGTGAATTCTCCGCCGCGCCTCGGCGGGACGGCGGCTTCCGGGTGACGGCCCGGCTGCCGGTACCCGCGGGTGTCCGATGACCACAGGGACACCGCCACGGGTACGGGTCGTCCTCGCCGATGATCAGCCCCTCGTCCGCGCGGCCCTCCAGATGGTCATCACGGACACCTCCGACGTCGAGGTCATCGGCGAGGCCGGCACCGGCGCCGAGGCCGTCCGGCTGACCGACGAACTGCGGCCCGATGTCGTCGTCATGGACATCCGTATGCCCGGCATGGACGGCATCGAGGCCACCCGCCTGATCACCGCGTCCGGCGGCCCGACCCGGGTGGTCGTGCTCACCACGTTCGACGACGACGCGTATGTGTACGGGGCGCTGCGCGCGGGCGCGTCCGGGTTCCTGGTGAAGGACATGGCCCTGGACGACATCCTCGCGGCGGTACGGGTGGTGGCCACCGGAGACGCCCTGATCGCGCCCTCGGTCACGCGCCGCCTGATCGCCGACTTCACGGCCCGCCCGGACCCCGTATCCGACCCCGCTCCGGCGCCCCGCCCCCTGACCGCCATCACGGACCGGGAACGCGAGGTGCTCACGCTGCTCGCGCGCGGGCACGCCAACCCGGAGATCGCGGTGGCCCTGAACATCACGACGGCGACGGTCAAGACGTATGTGACCCGGCTGCTGTCCAAGCTGGACGCCCGCGACCGGGTCCACCTGGTGATCATGGCGTACGAGGCCCGCCTCGTGACCCCCTAGACCACCCCTGCCACAAAGGCCCTGCCAAAAAGGCCCCGTCACAAAAGCCCCGTCGCAAAAGCCCTGCCAAAAGCCTCTGCTACAAGTGCGTCGCGCCGAACATCCGTACCGTCACCGGCAGTACGACCACCGAAGGGCCCGGCTCCCCCAGCGCCTTGGACAGGTCGGCGCCCAGGGCGTCCGGCGATGTCCGGACCGCCGGGACCCCGAACGACTCCGCGAGCGCGACGAAGTCGGGCCGCGTGAGTTCCGTCCCGGTCGTCGTGCCGAACGCGTCCGTCATGTACTCGCGGAGAATCCCGTAACCGCCGTCGTCCACGATCAGCCAGGTGACGTCGAGGTCGTACTGCCGGGCGGTCGCCAGTTCCGCGAGGGAGTACATCGCTCCCCCGTCGCCGGAGACCGCGAGGACCGGGTGGGACGGGTCCGCGACCGCCGCGCCGAGTGCGGCGGGGAAGCCGTAGCCGAGACCGCCGGCGCCCTGCGCGGAGTGCATCGTGTTGGGGTGCCTCGGGTCGAAGGCCGACCATGCCCAGTACGCGAGGATCGTCATGTCCCAGAAGGACGGCGACCGGTCGGGCAGCGCGTCCCGGACGGTGGCGAGCAACTGGCGTTCCAGCGCCGTGTCTTGCCCTCCGATCCGCGCCGCCACCTTCTCCAACAGTTCCCGTACCCGCGCCGGAGCCGAGGCGTCGGGACGCTCCCGTACCGTGTCGACCAGGGCCGCGAGACCGAGGCGGGCGTCCGCGTGGATGCCGAGTGCGGGGTGGTTCGACTCCAGCTTGCCGAGGTCGGCCTCGATCTGGATCACCCGGCCGCGCGGCGCGAACGTGTGGTAGTTCGAGGAGAGTTCGCCGAGGCCCGAGCCGACGACGAGCAGGACATCGGCGTCCTCCAGGAGGTCCGTGGTGTGACGGTCCTCAAGCCAGGACTGGAGCGACAGCGGGTGTTCCCAGAGGAAGGCTCCCTTGCCGCCGAAGGTCGTCACGACGGGCGCGTTCAGTTTCTCCGCCAGGGCGCGCAGCTTGCCGGAGGCGTCGGCGCGTACCACTCCGCCGCCCGCGATGATCGCCGGGCGGACGGCCGTACTCAGCAACTCGGCTGCTACGGCGGTCAGTTCGGGGCGCGGGTAGACCTCGTGGGGCGTGGCGTCGAGGGAGGTCACCACGGGCAGGGATGTCTCGGCGAGGAGGACGTCCTGCGGGATCTCCACCCAGACCGGTCCGTGCGGCGCGGTGAGCGCGGACTGCCAGGCCGCCGCGACGGCGGACGGGATCTGCGAGGCGGCGCGCACGGTGTGCACCGACTTCACTATGTCCCTGAACGACGCCTGCTGGTCGCGCAGTTCGTGCAGATAGCCGTGGCGTCCGCCGCCCAGACCGGCCGTCGGGATCTGGCTGGAGATCGCCAGAACGGGAGCCGAGGCCGCCGCCGCCTCCTGGAGCGCGGCGAGCGAGGTGAGCGCACCCGGCCCGGTCGACAGGAGCAGGGGTGCCGCCTCACCGGTGATCCGGCCGTACGCGTCGGCGGCGAAGCCCGCGTTGTTCTCGACGCGCAGGCCCACGTACCGCAGGTCCGAGCGGCGCAGCGCGTCGAACATGCCGAGCGCGTGCTGCCCGGGAAGGCCGAACACCGTGGTCGCGCCGAGGTTGTGCAGGGTCTCCACGACGAGGTCGCCGCCGGTGCGGCCCGGGGGCGGGTTCAGCGCGGCGGTCGTCTGCGCGGGTGTGGGCAGCAGTTCGGGGCCGTGGTGGTCGTGCGTCACTTGGCCGTCCCCTGGTCCGTCCCCTGGTCCTTCCGCTCCGCCGCGATCTGCCGCGCCATGATCGTCGTCAGCTCGTACGCCGTGTGCGAGGCCGCGACGGCGGTGATCTCGGCGTGATCGTATGCGGGCGCCACCTCGACCACGTCCGCCGAGACGAGTCGGCAACTCGCCAACCCCCGCAGGATCTCCAGGAGTTCACGGGAGGTCATGCCGCCGGCCTCGGGCGTTCCGGTGCCGGGGGCGTGCGCCGGGTCCAGGCAGTCGATGTCGATGGAGATGTACAGGGGACGGTCGCCGATCCGCTGCCGGAGTTGGTCGGCGATCTCGTCGGCGCCCCGGCGGTAGACGTCGGCCGATGTGACGATGCCGAAGCCCAACTTCTCGTCGTCGGTGAGGTCCTGCTTGCCGTACAGCGGGCCGCGCGTACCGACGTGGGAGAGCGCGGACGTGTCGAGGATGCCCTCCTCGACGGCCCGGCGGAACGGCGTCCCGTGTGTGTACTCGGCGCCGAAGTACGTGTCCCAGGTGTCGAGATGGGCGTCGAAGTGGAGCAGCGCGACCGGGCCGTGCTTCTTCGCGACGGACCGCAGCAGGGGCAGGGCGATGGTGTGGTCGCCGCCGAGGGTCATCAGCCGGGCACCGCTGCCGAGCAGGTCGTCGGCGGCGGCCTCGATGGTGTCGACGGCCTCGTGGATGTCGAACGGGTTGGCCGCGATGTCCCCGGCATCGGCGACCTGGGCGAGCGCGAACGGGGACGCGTCCTGCGCCGGGTTGTAGGGGCGCAGCAGCCGGGACGCCTCGCGGATCGCGTTGCCGCCGAAGCGGGCGCCCGGCCGGTACGAGACGCCGGTGTCGAACGGCACGCCCACGACGGCGACGTCGGTGGTGCCGACCTCGTCGAGCCGGGGCAGCCGGGCGAACGTTGCGGGCCCGGCGTACCGGGGTACGCGGGAGGAGTCGACGGGTCCGCGCGGCGTCTCGTTGCTGCTCATCTGAATGTGCCTTCTTTCCTACGCTTCGTTGCGTTTTCTGACTCTACCCAGGGGTTATTGGGTGGCGGTGACGGGCTCGGGTTCTGCCGTCTCCGGGGCACCGCGTCCCGCGAGCCGTTCCCGCCAGGCGGCGAGTACCGCCGCGTCGGTGGGCGGGGTCGCCAGGGATACGACGACGTAGACGGCGAGCGAGGACAACAGGCCGTAGTAGACGGGCTGGTTGGCGAGGATGCCGTAGTGCCACATCAGGCCGATGACGGCGAGTCCGCCGACGACGACCGAGGCGAGGGCGCCGGGCGCCGTGCCCCGCTTCCACAGCAGTCCGCCGAGGATGGGGACGAGGAGTCCGCCGACGAGCAGGTTGTACGCGACGGTCAGCGCCTCGACCACGTTGTTGAGGGCGATGGCGATACAGATCACGCCGATGCCCATGATCAGGATGAAGACACGGTTCCCCTTCACCTCGTCGTGCGCCTCGCCGTCGTCGCGTTGGCCGCCGACCACGCCCCGCACCCGCGACCAGATGTCGTTGTTGGCGACGGTCGCGCAGGCGATCAGGGCGCCGGAGGACGTCGACATCACGGCGGCGAGCGCGGCGGCGAGCACCAATCCCCGTACGCCGATGGGGAGTTCGTCCTTGACGATGGTCGCGAAGGCGTCGTCCGCGTTGGCGAGGTTCGGGTAGAGCACCTTGGCCGCGGTGCCGATGACGGCGCCGGCCAGCGCGTACACCAGGCAGTAGGTGCCCGCGACGGTGCCGCCCCAGCGGGCCGTGCGGTCGTTGCGTGCGGTGAACACGCGCTGCCAGATGTCCTGACCGATGAGCATGCCGAACGTATAGATCAGGACATAGGTGAAGATCGTCTCGCCGCCGATGCCCAGCGGGTCGAAGTACTCGGTGGGCAGCTTGGCCTTCATCTCGCTGAAGCCGCCCGCCTTGACGACGGCGATGGGCAGCAGGAGCAGCAGCACGCCGATCGTCTTGACGACGAACTGCACCATGTCGGTCAGCGTGATCGACCACATGCCGCCGAGCGTCGAGTAGGCCACGACGATGGAGCCGCCGAGGATGATCGACAGGGTGCGGTTCATGTCGAAGAGGACATCGAAGATCGTGGCGTACGCGATGGTCGAGGTGACGGCGAGCATCAGCGTGTACGCCCACATCACGACACCGGAGATCACGCCGGCCCGGCCGCCGTAGCGCAGGTCGAGCATCTCGGAGACCGTGTACACCTTCAGTCGGGCGATACGGGCCGAGAAGAACACGGACAGGGCGAGCAGGCCGAGTCCGATGGTGAAGACCATCCAGGCGCCGGAGAGTCCGTACTTGTAGCCGAGGCCGACGCCGCCGATGGTGGACGCGCCGCCCAGGACGATGGCGGCCATGGTGCCGGAGTACATGGTCGGGCCGAGCCTGCGGCCCGCGACGAGGAACTCGCTCTTGGACTTGGCGCGGCGCATGCCCCACCAGCCCATCGCCAGCATGCCGGCCAGGTAGATGACGATCACTGTGTAATCGACGGCCATGTGGCCCTCCTTCGCGCACCTCGGTGGCGTGTCGTGTGGGGGAGGTCGGGGACGATCGGTGACCCGGGGACATCCGCCCGTACCCGTGTCATCGACGGGGACGACGATAGGTGGCCGGAAAGCAACGCTGAAGTGTAC
Source organism: Streptomyces sp. NPDC058001 (assembly GCF_042886315.1). Taxonomy (NCBI): domain Bacteria; kingdom Bacillati; phylum Actinomycetota; class Actinomycetes; order Kitasatosporales; family Streptomycetaceae; genus Streptomyces; species Streptomyces sp. NPDC058001. The sequence goes on along the minus strand of NZ_JBHVQT010000002.1, from coordinate 281,847 downwards.
GTTTCATCCATTCATACCGAACGGAATGGAGGGATCGTCCACCGTGCCGGACTCCGCCGCCCCACCGCCCACTCCCCCGGTCCCGCTGGCCGCGCTGCTGGCCCGGGAGGATCTCGGGCTGCGCCAGATCGCGGGGCCGCCGGCCGGGACGACGACGATCCTGTGGGCGCACACCTCGGAGATGTCCGACCCGTATCCGTATCTCCTGGGCGGCGAGCTGCTGTTGACGGCCGGGGTGCACGCGTCCGAGGCGGCGGGCACCGGGGCCTACTACGACGACTACGTGGCCCGGGTCGTCGAGGCGGGCGGCGCCGCGCTCGGCTTCGGGGTGGCGCCGGTGCACGACACGGTGCCGCGAGCGCTGGTCGCGGCGTGCGAGCGGTACGGGCTGCCGTTGGTCGAGGTGCCGCCGCGCACCACGTTCAGCGCGGTGACGCGGGCCGTGTGGGCGATCATGGCGCAGATCCGGCACACGGAGCTGCGCCGCGTCACGGAGGCCCAGCAGGGCCTCGCCTCCGCCGCCGCCCGGCCCGACCCGGTCCCCGCCGTCCTCCGACAGCTCGCCCAGCGCGTCGGCGGCTGGACGGCCCTCCTCGGCCCGGACGGCACGGCGGTGCGGACGGCGGGTACGGAGCCGGGCGCCGCGGTACGGAACGCGGTCGCGGATCTCGTACGGGTGGTGTCCCGGCCGGGGTCCGGGGCACCGGCGCCCACGTCGGCGACGGACACCGTCGGGGGCGCGCCGCTCGCGGTGTACGCGCTCGGGGGCGGCCAGGGATTCGCGCTGGGGGTGGCCGGCGGCCGACGGGACCCCGGTGACCACACGGTCACGGGTGTCGCGGTCGTCCTGTTGTCGTTGTTGACCGGGGAGCATCAGGGGGCCGCGCAGGCCGGGCGTTCGGCGGCGCTGCTGCGACTGCTGCTCGGGGCCGAGCCGCACCAGGTGGTTCCGCTGCTCGGCGCCGAGACGTGGACCGTCGTGCACGGGCACCGGGCTTCGGGCCCGGCGGACGCGGTGGCCGCCACCGCCCTCGGCACCGCGCTCGGCTCCCCGCTCGTGGACGCGGGGCCCGATGCGGTACGGGTACTGGTACCGGCCGACCGGGAGATCACCGCGCAGCCCGGCTGGAGCCTCGGCGCGAGCGCGTCCGCCGCCGCGCCGGATCTCGCGACCGCCGACGCGCAGGCCGCGCGGGCGCTGGTACGGGCCCTGGCCACCCGGACACCGCTCACCCGGCACCGCCCCGCCGACAGCGGCCTGGCGTCGCTGATCCCGGCGACGGAAGCGGAGGCGCACGCCCGAGCCCTGCTGGCTCCCCTGGCGGAGAACCCGGCCCTGCTGTCGACGTTGCACACCTGGCTCTCGCTGCACGGCAGTTGGGACCGCACGGCCGTCGCCCTCGGCATCCACCGCAACACGGTCCGCCAACGCATCGCCCGCTGCGGCACCCTCCTCACCCAGAACCTGGACGACCCGGACACCAGAATGGAACTCTGGTTCGCCCTCCGCCGAATCCTGTAGGGGGGAGGGGGAGGAAGGGGCCGGCGCCGCCGGGTGTCTCTTCCCGCCACTTCGCGCGGCGCCGGGCTGAGGGACTCAACCCGTGGCCGTGACGGACTCGTCCAACAGCCCCGCCGCGTCCAGCAGATACGCCGTCATCGGGTCGTAGTACCGGGGGCTCGTGACATGGTCGTCGAGGGGAACCGTCACCTGAAGGGTGCCCTCCGCCTCGCCGAGGAACAGCGCCGGGTCGTTGGAGTCCGCGTACCCCACCGAGTCCAGACCGCGCTGCCCCGCGCACCCCGCCCAGCCGTGGTCCGCGACGACCAGGTCCGGCAGCGGACGGCCCTCGCGCGCGAGCCCGTCGAGGATCGCGGTCATCGGCGCGGGCGAATGCGTGTGCCACAGCGTGGCGCCGCGCTCCAGCACGGCGACATCGGCGAACTGGAAGACAAGGCCCTCGTCGGCGTGCAGATGGTCCGGGATCACCACGATCTCGCAGCCCGCCGCCCGCAGCGCCGCGGCCGTCGCCCGGTGCACATCGAGGAGCCCGCCCGGGTGCCCGGTCGCGAAGAGAACGCTTTCCCGCCCCGCCGCCGCCTTCCGCAGCCGCCCCGCCATCCGCTCCAGCCCGTCCACGGTCAGCTCGGGATCGATGGTGTCCTGACCGAACCGGTACTCCGGGTCGTCGTTGACACCGCAGCGCTCGGCCATCACGGCGAGCACGTCCTGCTCGTCGTTCCAGCGGTCGCCGAGTTCCAGGCCGAGCCAGTAGTGACGGTCGCCGTTCGCGAGTTTGCGGTAGTGGGAAAGGTTGTTCTCGCGAGGCGTGGCCACATCCCCCGCGATACGCGTGCGGACGAGATGGTCGACAAGGGCGGCGCGGCTGGGTGTCCCGGATATCGGCATGGGTCCCATTGTGCCGTCGGCCCCCGTACACGGAGGCTCCGTCCCGAACGCTGGGACACGCGTCACGCCCCGTCCACCCACCGCCGGCCCCCAACGCGAGTGGAGACTTTTTGCCCACCCGTACGGCGTCCACCTGTGCATATGCGATCCCCGATACGGAAAAGTCCCCAAAGGTAGTTCAATGAAACGATGGAAGCCATGAAGTTCCTTCTCGAAGTCGATCTGGACGGCATGGCATCCGACGGGGAGCGCGCCCGCGAGCTGGGGCGCGTCCTGCGGTACTGGGCCGGGAACGTCCGCCACTACGACCTGGAGCCCGGCGACGGCTCCCCGGTGTACGACTCCGGGTACCGCGAGGTCGGCCACTGGACCGTCGTGACCGCGGATTCCCCGGCGGATCCCATGGCGGACTCCCCGGCAAAAGCCCCGCTCAGCGGGGAATCCGGACCACGCCCTCCTGAATCACCGTGACCGCCAACTGCCCGTCCCGCGTGTAGATACGGGCCTGGCCGAGCCCCCGCCCCGCAGACGCGGACGGCGACTCCTGGTCGTACAGGAGCCATTCGTCGGCGCGGAAGGGCCGGTGGAACCACATCGCGTGGTCGAGGGACGCGCCGACCACGTCCCCGACCGCCCATCCCCCGCGCCCGTGCGCGAGGAGCACCGAGTCGAGGAGGGTCATGTCGGAGACATAGGTGGCGAGGCAGACATGCAGCAGGGGTTGGTCGATGGCGCCGTGGAGCTTGCCGTTGGTGCGGAACCAGACCTGCGACCGGGGCTCACGCGGCTGCCCGACGCTGGCGTACGGGGGCGCGTCGACGTACCGCAGGTCCACGGCCTGGGCCGCGTCGAGCAGTCGGCGCAGCACATCGGGGTCGAGGACGTCGGAGTACCGGGGCAGCAGTTCCTCGGCCGTGGGAAGCGTCTCCGGGTCCGGTGCCTGCGGCATCGGGGCCTGGTGCTCCAGGCCCTCCTCGTACGTCTGGAAGGACGCCGAGAGATGGAAGATCGGCTGGCCGTGCTGGACGGCGACGACGCGGCGCGTGGTGAAGGAGCGGCCGTCGCGGATCCGGTCGACGGTGTAGACGATGGGCGCCCCGGGGTCGCCCATGCGCAGGAAGTACGCGTGCAGGGAGTGGGCCGCGCGGTCGCCCGGGACTGTGCGGCCCGCGGCGACCAGGGCCTGTGCGGCGACCTGGCCACCGAAGACGCGGGGGATGACGGCGGAGCGTGACCGCCCGCGGAAGATGTCCTCATCGATCTGCTCCAGGTCGAGCAGATCGATGAGGGACTCAAATGACTGATGCATACAACGAGTGTGCCTGTGGTGTGTCGGTGAGGTGTTGCGCGTGCGTTGCGCGCGGCCTACAGGCCCATGTCCTTCGCGATGATCATCTTCATGACCTCGCTGGTGCCGCCGTAGATACGGTTGACACGGTTGTCGGCGTAGAGGCGGGCGATGGGGTACTCGTTCATGTAGCCGTACCCGCCGTGCAGTTGGAGGCACTTGTCGATGACGCGGTGGGCGACCTCGGTGCAGAACAGCTTGGCGCTCGCGGCCTCGGCGGCGGTCAGCTCGCCCCGGTCGTGGGCTTCCAGAGCGCGGTCCGAGACCGCTTCCGCCGCGTCGACCTCGGCCTTGCAGGCGGCCAGTTCGAACTTGGTGTTCTGGAAGGACGCGACGGTCTTGCCGAAGACGGTGCGCTCCTCGACGTACCGCTGGGCGAAGCGGACGGCGGCGGCTGCCTGCGCGTAGGCGCCGACAGCGATGCCGAGGCGCTCCTGCGGGAGGTTCTGGCCGAGGTAGGAGAAGCCCTTGTTCTCGTCGCCGAGGAGGTCCTCGACGGGGACCTTGACGTCCGTGAAGGACAGTTCGGCGGTGTCGGAGGTCTTCAGGCCCAGCTTGTCGAGCTTGCGGCCGACCGCGTAGCCCTCGGTCCTGGTGTCGACGACGAAGAGTGAGATGCCGTGCCGGCGGTCCTCGGGCGTGGGCGGCGCGGTGCGGGCGCAGACGATGACGCGGTCGGCGTGGACGCCGCCGGTGATGAAGGTCTTGGCGCCGTTCAGTACGTAATGCGTGCCGTCGTCGGAGAGCTTGGCGGTGGTCTTCATACCGGCGAGGTCGGAGCCGGTGCCGGGCTCGGTCATCGCGATGGCGTACATGCTGCGCCCGGTGACGAAGTCGGGCAGCCAGCGCTTCTTCTGCTCATCGGTGGCATACGCCTTGAGGTACGGCAGGCAGAGGGCGACATGGACGCCTGAGCCGCCGAAGGACACGCCCGCGCGGGCGGTCTCCTCGGAGACGATCGCCTGGAACTTGAAGGACTCCTCGCCCGCGCCGCCATACTCCTCGGGCACCTCTATGCCGAAGATGCCCAGCTCACCGAGTTGGTGGTAGAAGTCGCGTGGCGCCTGTCCCGCCGCGTACCACTCGTCGTAGACGGGGACGACCTCGGCCTCGATGAAGGCGCGGATGGTCTCCCGGAACGCCTCGTGGTCCTCGTTGTAAACAGTTCGGCGCACGGGGTTCTCCTTCTGGGAGGCGGGGTCCCGGGACTGGGCGTGGGCGTGGGCATGGCTCGACTAAGCGCTTGCTCAGGCCCAGGTTACCCGTCAGTCACCGTAGCCGTCCAGAGAGAGCCGCGTCACTGGGTAAACGCTTACGCCCCCTCTCACGTGCCCGCCGCGTCGAAGGCGCCCCGGGCCAGCCGGTGCAGCAGGCTCGCCATCGCCGTGCGGCCGGGCAGGGAGCCGGGGCGGCCGATGTGCGGGGTCGAGTTGAGCAGGCCGAAGACCGCGTGCACGGTGGCGCGGGCCTCCGGTTCGGAGAGCCGGTCGTACCGGTCACGGACGACGGTGACCCACAGTTCTACGTACTGGCGCTGGAGCTGGCGCACCAGCTTGCGGTCGCTGTCCCGGAGGCGGTCCAGCTCGCGGTCGTGCAGGGTGATGAGGGGCCGGTCGTCGAGCGCGAAGTCGATATGGCCCTCGATGAGCGAGTCGAGCAGCGCGTCGGGGCGCCCGTCGGACTCCTGGACGCGCCGCTTGCCCCCGGTGAGGAGCTGTCCGCTGATGCCGACGAGCAACTCGGCGAGCATCGCGTCCTTGCCGGCGAAATGCCGGTACAGACCGGGTCCGCTGATGCCGACCGCGGCCCCTATCTCGTCCACGCCGACACCATGGAAGCCCCGCTCGGCGAAGAGCCGCGCGGCCTCCTTGAGGATCTGCTCACGGCGGGTCTGTGCGTCGGTTCTCGTGACCATGGCAGCAATTCTAGACAGGGCGGTTAGCGGTCGTTAACCTGGAGGACATACGTTAACGCTCATTAACCATGCTCATGAACCATGGGGGCTCGATGCAAGAGGCACCGGTGCTGGGGACGGCGGCCGATCCCGCGTCCGAAGCGTTTCGGGCCAACGAGGCGGCGCACCGCGCCCTGGGCGACGAGCTGCGGGCGCGTCTCGCGCGCGTGCGGCTCGGCGGCGGTGAGCGGGCCCGTGCACGGCACACCGCGCGCGGGAAGCTGCTGCCGCGCGACCGCGTGGACACCCTCCTCGACCCCGGTTCGCCCTTCCTCGAACTGGCACCGCTGGCGGCCGAGGGGCTGTACGGCGGGGACGCCCCGGCGGCCGGGGTGATCGCCGGGATCGGCCGGGTCTCGGGCCGCGAGTGCGTGATCGTCGCGAATGACGCGACGGTCAAAGGCGGCACGTATTACCCGATGACCGTGAAGAAGCACCTGCGCGCGCAGGAGGTGGCCCTGGAGAACCGCCTGCCGTGCGTGTATCTCGTGGACTCGGGCGGCGCCTTCCTGCCGATGCAGGACGAGGTGTTCCCGGACCGGGACCACTTCGGGCGGATCTTCTACCACCAGGCCCGGATGTCCGGCGCCGGCATCCCGCAGATCGCGGCGGTCCTCGGGTCGTGCACGGCGGGCGGGGCGTATGTCCCGGCGATGAGCGACGAGGCGGTGATCGTGCGCGGTCAGGGCACGATCTTCCTCGGCGGCCCGCCCCTGGTGAAGGCGGCGACCGGCGAGGTCGTGACGGCCGAGGAACTGGGCGGCGGCGAGCTGCACTCCCGGGTCTCCGGGGTCACCGACCACCTCGCGGAGGACGACGCGCACGCGCTGCGGATCGTCCGCACCATCGTGTCGACCCTCCCCGCGCGCGGGGAGCTGCCCTGGGCGGTGCGCCCGGTGGAGGAGCCGAAGGCGGATCCCTACGGGCTGTACGGCGCGGTGCCGGTGGACTCGCGTACCCCCTATGACGTGCGGGAGGTCATCGCGCGCGTGGTGGACGGTTCCCGGTTCGCCGAGTTCAAGGCCGAGTTCGGGCAGACCCTGGTGACCGGCTTCGCGTGGATCCACGGGCATCCGGTGGGCATCGTCGCGAACAACGGCATCCTGTTCTCCGAGTCGGCCCAGAAGGGCGCCCACTTCATCGAGCTGTGCGACCAGCGCGGTATCCCGCTGGTGTTCCTCCAGAACATCTCGGGCTTCATGGTCGGCAGGGACTATGAGGCGGGGGGCATCGCCAAACACGGCGCCAAGATGGTGACGGCGGTCGCCTGCACGCGCGTGCCGAAGCTGACGGTGGTGGTCGGCGGGTCGTACGGAGCGGGCAACTACTCGATGTGCGGCCGGGCGTATTCGCCGCGCTTCCTGTGGATGTGGCCGAACGCCAAGATCTCCGTGATGGGCGGCGAGCAGGCCGCGTCCGTCCTCGCGACCGTCAAGCGCGACCAGGCGGAGGCCCGTGGCGAGGACTGGCCCGCCGAGGACGAAGAAGCCTTCAAGGCCCCGATCCGCGCGCAGTACGAGACCCAGGGCAACGCCTACTACGCGACCGCGCGCCTCTGGGACGACGGCGTGATCGACCCCCTGGAGACCCGCCAGGTCCTCGGCCTGGCCCTGACCGCATGTGCCAACGCCCCGCTGCCGCCCCGCGGCGACGGCTTCGGCGTCTTCCGGATGTGAGGGTGGGAATGGACGACGTGGTAGAGCCAGAGGTGCAGTCGGTGGTGAAGCCAGAGGTGCAGTCGGTGGTGAAGCCAGAGGTGCGGCCGGAGATGCGGCCGGACGGGACGCCCCGCGCGGACGGGGCACTGTTCGACACGGTCCTCGTGGCCAACCGGGGCGAGATTGCCGTACGCGTCATGCGCACCCTGCGCGCGCTGGGGATTCGGTCGGTGGCCGTCTTCAGTGACGCCGACGCCGACGCTCGGCATGTGCGTGAGGCGGATGAGGCGGTGCGGATCGGGCCCGCGCCCGCCGCCGAGAGCTATCTGTCCATGGACCGGTTGCTGGAGGCGGCCCGCCGTATGGGCGCGCAGGCGATCCACCCGGGGTACGGCTTCCTCGCGGAGAACGCCGCCTTCGCGCGCGCGTGCGCCGACGCCGGGCTCGTCTTCATCGGACCGTCCGCCGACGCCATCTCCCTGATGGGCGACAAGATCCGCGCCAAGGAGACGGTCCGGGCGGCCGGCGTCCCGGTGGTCCCCGGATCGTCGGGCAGCGGCCTGACGGACCGTCAACTCATCGACGCGGCCCGCGAGATCGGGATGCCGGTCCTTCTGAAGCCGTCGGCGGGCGGCGGCGGCAAGGGCATGCGTCTGGTCCGGGACGAGGCCCTGCTCGGCGACGAGATCGCGGCGGCCCGGCGTGAGGCGCGCGCCTCGTTCGGCGACGACACGCTGCTCGTGGAGCGGTGGATCGACCGCCCCCGGCACATCGAGATCCAGGTACTAGCGGACACGCACGGGCGGGTGATCCACCTCGGGGAGCGCGAGTGCTCGCTCCAGCGGCGCCACCAGAAGGTCATCGAGGAGGCGCCCAGCGTGCTGCTCGACGCGGCCACGCGCGCGGCGATGGGCGAGGCGGCCGTCCAGGCGGCCCGCTCCTGCGGGTACGTGGGCGCGGGCACCGTCGAGTTCATCGTCCCGGGCGGCGACCCGTCGGCGTACTACTTCATGGAGATGAACACCCGCCTCCAGGTGGAGCACCCGGTGACCGAGCTGGTGACCGGCATCGACCTGGTGGAGTGGCAACTCCGGGTCGCCGCCGGGGAACGCCTGCCGTACGCGCAGGAGGACGTCCGGCTCACCGGGCACGCGGTGGAGGCCCGTATCTGCGCCGAGACGGTGTCCTTCCGCGAGGGCGCGCGCGGATTCCTGCCGTCCGGCGGCACGGTGCTCGCGCTGGACGAACCGCACGGCGACGGTGTGCGCACCGACTCGGGGCTGAGCCTGGGCACCGAGGTCGGCAGCCTGTACGACCCGATGCTCTCGAAGGTCATCGCGTACGGCCCCGACCGGGCCACCGCCCTGCGCAGGCTGCGCGCCGCGCTCGCGCGGACGGTCACCCTGGGCGTACCGACCAACGCGGGCTTCCTGCGCCGCCTGCTCGCCCACCCGGACGTCGTCGCGGGCGCGCTGGACACCGGGCTGGTCGAGCGGGAGGCCGAGGGACTGGTCCCGGACACGGTCCCCGACGAGGTGTACGAGGCGGCGGCGGCCGTACGGCTCGCCGAGCTGGAACCCGCGCGCGACGGCGGCTGGACGGACCCCTTCGACCTGCCGAGCGGCTGGCGGCTGGGCGGTACGCCGGCCCCGGTCGCCTTCCCCCTGCGCATTCCGGGCCACGACCCGGTCACGTACCGCGCGCGCGGTGAGGCCACCGTCACCGCCGACTCCGTGTCGGTCACCCTCGACGGTGCCCGGCACACCTTCCGGCGCGCGGGCGACTGGCTGGGCCGCGACGGCGACGCCTGGCAGGTGCGGGACCACGACCCGGTGGCCGCGTCGCTGACGGGCGGCGCGCACGCGGGCGCCGACTCCCTGACGGCGCCGATGCCGGGCACGGTCACGGTCGTGAAGGTCGCGGTGGGCGATGAAGTCACCGCCGGCCAGAGCCTGTTGGTGGTCGAGGCGATGAAGATGGAGCACGTCGTGTCGGCGCCGCACGCGGGCACGGTCACCGAGTTGGACGTCAGCCCCGGGGCGACGGTCGCGATGGACCAGGTACTCGCCGTGATCGAACCCCACGAAACCCCTGCCGACGCCCTCACCGGCACCCCCGAGGAGGAGACGGCATGACGACCCCCGAACCGGCCCCCGAACGTGCCCCCGAAGTGAACGCCGAACCGGCCCCCGGCCTCCCCATGGAGGTCCCCACCCAGGACCTCCCGCCGCGCGTCCGCATCCACGAGGTGGGCGCCCGGGACGGGCTGCAGAACGAGAAGGCGACCGTCCCGACCGAGGTGAAGGCGGAGTTCATCCACCGGCTCGCGGACGCGGGCCTGACCACCATCGAGGCGACCAGCTTCGTACGCCCCGACCGGGTGCCCCAACTCGCCGACGCGGAAGCCCTCTTCCCGCTGGTCCGCGACTTGCGCGACGAGCGGGGCGTGGCCCTGCCCGTCCTGGTGCCCAACGCGCGCGGTCTGGACCGGGCCCTCGCCCTTGGCGCCCGCCGGGTCGCCGTCTTCGCGAGCGCCACGGAGTCCTTCGCGCGGGCCAACCTCAACCGCACCGTGGACGAGTCCCTGGCGATGTTCGAGCCGGTGGTCGCGCGGGCGAAGAGCGGCGACGCGGGCAAGGTCCATGTCCGCGGCTATCTGTCGATGTGCTTCGGCGACCCCTGGGAGGGCGCGGTGCCCATCGCGCGCGTCGTCCACGTCTGCAAGGCGCTGCTCGACATGGGCTGCGACGAACTCAGCCTGGGCGACACGATCGGCGTCGCCACACCGGGCCATGTCCAAGCCCTGCTCGCGGAGTTGAACGAGGAGGGCGTCCACACCGACCGGATCGGCGTCCACTTCCACGACACCTACGGGCAGGCGCTCGCCAACACGCTGGCCGCGCTGCAACACGGCGTGACCACCGTCGACGCCTCCGCCGGCGGCCTCGGCGGCTGCCCCTTCGCCAAGTCCGCCACCGGAAACCTCGCCACCGAGGACCTCGTGTGGATGCTCAACGGCCTCGGTATCGAGACCGGCGTCGACCTCGGCCGTCTCACCGCCACCAGCGCGTGGATGGCCGGCCACCTGGGACGGCCCAGCCCGTCCCGCACCGTCCGGGCCCTCGTCGGGGCGACCACGGACCCGTCACCCAAGGAGTCCTGACCATGTCGATCGACCACCGGCTCTCCCCGGAGCACGAAGAACTGCGGCGCACCGTCGAGGAGTTCGCGCACGATGTCGTCGCGCCGAAGATCGGCGACTTCTACGAGCGGCACGAGTTCCCGTACGAGATCGTGCGGGAGATGGGCCGTATGGGGCTGTTCGGCCTGCCGTTCCCGGAGGAGTACGGCGGGATGGGCGGCGACTATCTGGCGCTCGGTATCGCCCTGGAGGAGTTGGCGCGGGTCGACTCGTCCGTGGCGATCACCCTGGAGGCGGGCGTGTCGCTCGGCGCGATGCCGCTGCATCTCTACGGCACCGAGGAGCAGAAGCGGGAGTGGCTGCCCCGGCTGTGCACGGGCGAGATCCTGGGCGCGTTCGGCCTGACGGAACCGGACGGCGGCTCCGACGCGGGCGCGACCCGCACGACCGCGCGCCTGGACGAGGCGACGGGCGAGTGGGTGATCAACGGCACCAAGTGCTTCATCACCAACTCCGGTACGGACATCACCGGGTTGGTGACGGTGACGGCGGTGACGGGCCGCAAGGACGACGGCAGCCCCCGGATCTCCTCGATCATCGTCCCGTCCGGCACCCCGGGGTTCACGGTGGCGGCGCCGTACTCGAAGGTCGGCTGGAACGCGTCGGACACCCGTGAGCTGTCCTTCGCGGATGTGCGCGTACCGGCGGCGAACCTGCTGGGCGACGAGGGGCGTGGGTTCGCGCAGTTCCTCCGCATCCTGGACGAGGGCCGCATCGCGATCTCGGCGCTGGCGACCGGGCTCGCGCAGGGCTGTGTGGACGAGTCGGTGAAGTACGCGCGCGAACGGCACGCGTTCGGCCGGAACATCGGGTCGTACCAGGCGATCCAGTTCAAGATCGCGGACATGGAGATGAAGGCGCACACGGCCCGTCTCGCGTGGCGCGACGCGGCGTCCCGGCTGGTGACGGGCGAGCCGTTCAAGAAGGAGGCGGCGCTCGCGAAGCTGTACTCGTCGACGGTGGCGGTGGACAACGCCCGCGAGGCGACCCAGATCCACGGCGGCTACGGCTTCATGAACGAGTACCCGGTGGCCCGGATGTGGCGGGACTCGAAGATCCTGGAGATCGGCGAGGGCACGAGCGAGGTCCAGCGGATGCTGATCGCCCGCGAACTGGGGCTTGTGGGCTGACTCATGGGCCGGCCCATCGGCTGATTCATGGGCGAGGAGCGGTGGCGGTACGGGTCCCCCTGGCCCGACGAGGTGAGGTTAGGCTAACCTTCCTTCGTCGCGTTCCGGCGGGACCCCTGTCCAGGTCCTGCCGGCCGAGCCCCCACGACTCTCCAGGAGTCCTCATGACGACTGCCGTAGCCGCCCCGTTCCGGTTCTTCTCCCTCCAGGTCGTCCGGACGAGGCGGCTCGGTCCTTCGATGGTCCGGATCACCTTCGGGGGACGGGAGTTGGACGGCTTCGACTCCGGCGGGCGTGACCAGAGCGTCTCGCTGTTCCTGCCGCACCCGGGGCAGGACGAGCCGGTCGTCCCCCTCGAAGCGGGCGACAACTGGTGGCACGCCTGGCGTGAACTCCCCGCCTGCGTACGGGCGGTGATGCGGTCCTACACCATCCGCGAACAGCGCCGTGACCCCGAGGGCGCGGGCGAGATCGACATCGACTTCGCACTCCACGGCACCGACACACCGGACAGCGCCCCCTCAAGCAGCGCCGCCTCAAGCACCGCACCCGCAGGCCCCGCAGGCCCCGCCTCCCGCTGGGCCGCCACCGTCTCCCCCGGCGCCCGCGTTCTCGTCCTCGGCCCGGCGGTCGCCGACAACACCGCCGTACGATTCCGGCCGCCGACCGAGGACCCCGATCTGGTGGTCCTGTGGGCCGACGAGACGGCACTGCCCGCCGCAGCCGCGATCCTGGAGTGGCTGCCGGAGGGCACCCGCGCCCGCGTCTGGCTGGAGGTCGCGCACTCCGGTGACCGCCAGGACCTGCGGACCCGCGCCGACGCCGAGATCACCTGGCTGGTGCGGGACGAGGGTGCCCCCAGCGGCCCCGACGCGGTACGGGCCGCTGGGCTCCCGCCCGCCGAACGGCCGTACGCCTGGATCGCCGGGGAGTCCGGCTGCGTGAAGGCGCTGCGTCGGCATCTCGTACGGGAGCGCGGGATCGACCGGCGGCAGGTCACGTTCGTCGGGTACTGGCGGCGCGGCTTCTCGGAGGAGCAGGTGCGCGCGGCGGCCGAGACGGACACCGGCGCCGAGGAGTGACCTGAGGGACCGTGCGGGGTGATTCTCGTCCCGCGCCGGTCCAAACCCCTGCGCGAGTGGCGCTGCGCACAGTGACCGCATGCCATCCCAGACGTAACTTAGGTTAGGCTAACCTAAATAGAGCTGATCGCGGCTCGAAGCCTTCGCGTCCCCTTCCTTCCCCCGCACGGAGGACCCCCCATGCGCTCGCACCTGCTCAATGACACGACCGCGGACCGGTATCGCCGTTCCGTGACCGAGGGAATCGAGCGGGTGGCGGACCGACTCGCCACCACCGCACGGCCGTTCACCGGAGTGACGGTCGACGCCCTGACGCCGCGCCTGGCCGCCGTCGACCTGGACCGCCCCCTCCTCGACACGACCGCCGCCCTGGACGAGCTGGAAGAGGTCTACCTCCGCGACGCCGTCTACTTCCACCACCCCCGCTATCTCGCCCATCTCAACTGCCCGGTCGTCATCCCGGCCGTGCTCGGTGAGGCCGTCCTGTCCGCCGTCAACTCATCGCTCGACACCTGGGACCAGTCGGCGGGCGGCACCCTGATCGAGCGCAAGCTCATCGACTGGACCACCGAGCGCATCGGCCTGGGACCGGTCGCCGACGGCGTGTTCACCAGCGGCGGCACCCAGTCCAACCTCCAGGCGCTCCTCCTGGCCCGCGAGGAGTCCAAGGTCGACAGCTTCGCCAAACTGCGGATCTTCGCCTCCGAGGCCGGCCACTTCAGCGTGCAGAAGTCGGCGAAACTGCTCGGCCTGAACCCCGACGCCGTGGTCCCCATACCGTGCGACCACGAGAAGCGCATGCAAACCCTCGCGCTGGCTCGGGAGTTGGCACGCTGCTCCCGGGACGGTCTGGTCCCGATGGCCGTCGTCGCCACGGCCGGGACCACCGACTTCGGCTCCATCGACCCGCTCCCCGAGATCGCCGAACTCTGCGCCCAGTACGGCACCTGGCTGCACGTCGACGCCGCGTACGGCTGCGGACTGCTGGTGTCCCGCCGCAACCGGCATCTGCTCGACGGCATCGAACGCGCCGACTCGGTCACCGTCGACTACCACAAGTCCTTCTTCCAGCCGGTGAGTTCGAGCGCGATCCTGGTCCGGGACGCCGCCACGCTGCGGCACGCCACGTACCACGCCGAATACCTCAACCCGCGCCGCATGGTGCACGAGCGCATCCCCAACCAGGTCGACAAGTCCCTCCAGACCACCCGCCGTTTCGACGCGCTCAAGCTGTGGATGACGCTGCGCGTGATGGGCGCCGACGGCATCGGGGAACTGTTCGACGAGGTGTGCGACCTGGCCGCCGACGGCTGGCGGCTGCTGGCGGCCGACCCGCGCTACGACGTCGTGGTGAAGCCGACTCTGTCCACGCTCGTCTTCCGCTACATCCCGGCCGCGGTCACCGACCCGGCCCACATCGACCGCGCCAACCTGTATGCCCGCAAAGCCCTGTTCGCCTCCGGAGACGCGGTCGTCGCGGGCACCAAGGTGGGCGGCCGGCACTTCCTGAAGTTCACCCTGCTCAACCCCGAGACGACCACCGCCGACATCGCGGCCGTCCTCGATCTGATCGCCGGCCACGCCGAGCAGTACCTGGGAGAAGACCTTGACCGCGCCGTCTGACCACACCGGCACCGGAGCCACCCCCATGGACACCCCCGTGGATGCCTTCGTGGACGCCGACTTCATAGGCATCGGCCTCGGCCCCTTCAACCTCGGCCTCGCCTGCCTCACCGAACCGATCACCGAGCTGAACGGTGTCTTCCTGGAGTCCAAGCCGGACTTCGAATGGCACGCGGGCATGTTCCTGGAGGGCGCCCACCTCCAGACACCGTTCCTCTCCGACCTGGTCACCCTCGCCGACCCGACATCCCCGTACTCCTTCCTCAGCTATCTGAAGGAGTCCGGGCGGCTGTACTCGTTCTACATCCGCGAGAACTTCTATCCGCTGCGCACCGAGTACAACGACTACTGCCGCTGGGCCGCGTCGAAACTCTCCAGCATCCGCTTCCGCACCACGGTCACGGAGGTGACGTACGACGCGTCCGACGGCCGGTACACCGTGCGCACCGACGGCGGCACCGCGTACCGCTCGGCGCGGCTGGTCCTCGGGACCGGTACCCCGCCGTACGTTCCCGAGGCGTGCGAGGGTCTGGGCGGGGACTTCGTGCACAACTCCCGTTATCTGCAGGCCAAGCCGGACCTTCAGCGCAAGGAGTCGATCACGCTGGTCGGCAGCGGCCAGTCCGCCGCCGAGATCTACTACGACCTGCTGGGCGAGATCGACGTCCACGGCTACCGGCTCAACTGGGTCACCCGCTCCCCCCGCTTCTTCCCGCTGGAGTACACCAAGCTCACCCTGGAGATGACCTCGCCGGAGTACGTGGACTACTTCCACACGCTCCCCGAGGAGACCCGCTACCGCCTGGAGTCCCAGCAGAAGAGCCTCTTCAAGGGCATCGACGGCGACTTGATCAACGCCATCTTCGATCTTCTCTACCAGAAGAACCTCAGCGGCCCGATCCCCACCCGACTGCTCACCAACTCGGCCCTGCGCACGGCGACTTATGACGAAGGCACGTACACCCTCGGGCTGTGCCAGGAGGAGCAGGGCAAGGACTTCGAGATCCGTACCGAGGGCCTGATCCTGGCGACCGGCTACCGCTACCGCACCCCGGACTTCCTGGCCCCGGTGCACGACCGCATCCGCTGGGACGGACAGGGCCGCTTCGACATCAGCCGCACCTACGCCATCGACACGACGGGCCGCGGAATCTTCCTCCAGAACGCGGGCACCCACACCCACTCGATCACCTCACCCGACCTGGGCATGGGCGCGTACCGCAACAGTGTCCTGATCAGAGAACTGCTGGGCACCGAGTACTACCCCGTCGAAAAGACCATCGCGTACCAGGAGTTCGCCGCATGAGCACCACCCCCACACGCCCCGACGTGACCGCGGGCGGCTTCGCCGTACGCCCGCTCGACCCCGTGGCCGACGCCTCGCTGGTGCATGCCTGGGTCACGCATCCCAAGGCCGCGTTCTGGATGATGCAGGACGCCCGGCTCCAGGACGTCGAGCGCGCGTACATGGCCATCGCCGCGGGCGAGCACCAGGGCGCGTTCATCGGCCTGTACGAGGGTCGGCCCGCGTTCCTCATGGAGCGGTACGACCCGGCGTACGTCGAGCTGGTGGGCCTGTACGAGCCGGAGCCCGGTGATGTCGGGATGCACTTCCTGGTCGCCGCGACGGACACGCCCCTGCACGGGTTCACGCGGGCCGTGATCACCGCCGTGATGGCGTTCCTGTTCGAGGACCCGGCGACCCGGCGGGTCGTCGTGGAACCCGACGTCCGCAACACCGCCGTGCACGCGCTGAACGCGGCCGTCGGCTTCGTACCGGAGCGTGAGTTGGAGAAGCCGGAGAAGCGGGCGCTGCTGAGCTTCTGCACCCGGGAGCAGTTCGAGGCGGCCCGTGGGGTGACGGCATGACCCCGACCTCGTCCCCGACCCCGACCTCGTCCGCGGCCGACTCCGTCGCCCATCTCACCCCCGACCGCTGGGCGGCGGCCACCCGGCACCTCCTGTGCAAGGCGCTCTCCGAGTTCACGCACGAGCGGCTGATCGCACCCGAGCCGCTGATCGCACCCGAGGGCACCAAGGTCGACGGCCACTACCGCGTCCCCACCGACGACGGCTCCGTCGACTACCGCTTCACCGCGCGGCGCCTCGCCCTCGACCACTGGCACATCGACCCCGCGTCGATCACCCGCCACCGCACCGCCGACTCCACCGAACTCCCCCTGGCGGCACTGGACTTCTTCATCGAGCTGCGTGGCGCGCTCGGCCTGAGCGACGAGATCCTGCCGGTGTATCTGGAAGAGATCTCGTCCACGCTCGCCGGCACCTGCTACAAGCTCCGCGCGCCGGACGTGCCGGCGGCCGACCTCGCGCGGGCGGACTTCCAGGCCATCGAGACGGGCATGACCGAGGGCCACCCCTGTTTCGTCGCCAACAACGGCCGGCTCGGCTTCGGCGTGCACGAGTATCTGGCGTACGCGCCGGAGACCGCGCGGCCCGTGCGGCTGCTGTGGCTCGCCGCGCGCCGCGACCGTGCGGCCTTCACGGCGGGCGCCGGAATCGAGTACGGGCCGTTCCTGCGCGCGGAGTTGGGCGAGGAGACGCTGTCCCGGTTCGACGGGCTGCTGCGGGAGCGGGACCTCGATCCGGCGGACTATCTGCTGATGCCGGTACACCCCTGGCAGTGGTGGAACAAGCTCTCCGTCAGCTTCGCCGCCGAGGTCGCGCAGAACCGTCTCGTGGTGCTCGGCGAGGGCGAGGACGCCTATCTGGCCCAGCAGTCGATCCGTACCTTCTTCAACACGAGCGACCCGGCCAGGCACTACGTCAAAACGGCGCTGTCCGTCCTCAACATGGGCTTCATGCGCGGGCTTTCGGCGGCGTACATGGAGGCGACCCCGGCGATCAACGACTGGCTGGCGGGACTGATCGAGCGGGACGAGGTACTGCGCTCCACCGGCCTGACGATCATCAGGGAGCGGGCCGCCGTCGGATACCGGCATCTGGAGTACGAGGCCGCGACCGACCGGTACTCGCCGTACCGCAAGATGCTCGCCGCGCTGTGGCGCGAGAGTCCCGTGCCGTCGCTCCGGGACGGTGAGCGGCTCGCCACGATGGCGTCACTGCTGCACACCGACCGCGCCGGCCGGTCGCTGGCCGCCGCCCTGATCACCGGCTCGGGCCTCCCTCCGGTGGAGTGGCTGCGCCGCTATCTGCGGGCCTACCTCACCCCGCTGCTGCACAGCTTCTACGCCTATGACCTGGTGTTCATGCCGCACGGCGAGAATGTGATCCTGGTCCTGGACGAGGCCGGCGCGGTGAGCCGGGCGGTGTTCAAGGACATCGCCGAGGAGATCGCGGTGATGGACCCGGACGCGGTGCTGCCGCCCGCCGTGGAGCGCGTCCGGGTGGAGGTCCCCGACGACAAGAAACTCCTGTCGATCTTCACGGACGTCTTCGACTGCTTCTTCCGCTTCCTGTCCGCGCAGCTCGCCGTGGCGGGCGTCATGACCGAGGAGACGTTCTGGCGGACCGTCGCCCGATGCGTGAGCGACTACCAGGACGCGCGGCCTGAACTCGCCGACAGATTCAAGCAGTACGACCTTTTCGCGCCGGAGTTCGAGCTGTCCTGCCTCAACCGACTGCAACTGCGCGACAACCGGCAGATGGTCGACCTCGCCGACCCCTCCGGGGCGCTCCAGTTCGCGGGAACGCTGACCAATCCCCTTGCCCGGTTCGCCGGCTGAGCGCTCCGTTGGCAGTCTGGTGCGAAGACTGCGGGCGGTCGGTGGCTGGTCGCGCCCGCGCGGCGGAGCCGCAGATGTCACAGCCCCGCGCCCCTGAAGGGGCGCTTCCCTCCAGACCGGCGGGTGCCCCGGCACACGGTCCCGTGCCGGGGCGTCCGTCTCACAACTCTTCGCAGGGACCGGTCAGTTGGAGGGCCAGGGCACCTGTGGGGAGCGGTAGTAGCCGATGCCGAGGGCGTCCCAGCGCGGGGCCTGCGCCGCGAGCCGGACCTTGTAGGTGTCCCAGTCGTGCGTGGCAGCGGGTGACCAGCCCAGTTCGGCGATTCCGGGCAGCCTCGGGAACGCCATCACGTCGATGTCGGCCGAGGTCACCAGCGTCTCGGACCACAGGGGCGCCTCGACGCCGAGGATCGACTCGGCGGGCGCGCCCGCGAGATACGTGCCCGGGTCCCAGTCGTAGGACCGCTTCACCTCGACCAGCCCGGCCCAGGACAGGCCGAGCGGGGTGTCCTTGGTGTACTTCATGTCGAGATAGCTGCGGTCTGCCGGGGACAGCACCAGTTTCGTGCCGTTCTTCGCGGCGTCGGCGACCTGCTTCCGCTCGGCGGCGCCCGTCGCGTCGTACCCCCAGTACTGGGCGACCGCTCCCTCGGCGGGAGTCGCGCCCGTCAACTGGTGCCAGCCCATGACCGACTTGCCGTACTTCGCGACGAGGGGCTGCACCTTGTTCATGAAGGTGACGTAGTCCGCGTGGCTCGTGGAGTGCGCCTCGTCGCCGCCGATGTGGATGGTCCCGCCCGGGGTGAGCGCGGCCAGTTCCCGCAGCACGTCGTCCACGAAGTCGTAGGTGATCTGCTTCGGGACGCACAGGGAGCTGAAGCCGACGCTGGTGCCCGTGTAGAGCGGGGGTGCGACACCGTCGCAGTTGAGGTCGGCGTAGGAGGCGAGGGCGGAGTTGGTGTGGCCCGGCATGTCGATCTCCGGGACGACCTGAAGATAGCGCGAGGTGGCGTAGCGGACGATCTCCTTGTACTGGGCCTTGGTGTAGTACCCGCCCGCGCCGCCGCCGACCTGTGTGGAGCCGCCGTAGGTGGCCAGGCGCGGCCAGGAGTCGATCGCGATCCGCCAGCCCTGGTCGTCGGAGAGATGCAGATGCAGCTTGTTGACCTTGTAGAGGGCGAGTTCGTCGATGTACCGCTTGACCTGGTCGACGGTGAAGAAGTGCCGGGACACATCGAGCATGGCGCCCCGGTAGGCGTAGCGCGGGGTGTCCTCGACGGTGCCGCCCGCGATGAGCCAGGGGCCGGGCTGCCGGGTGTCCTTCTCGACGGCGGCGGGCAGCAGTTGACGGAGCGTCTGGACGCCGTGGAACAGTCCGGCGGGCCGCCGCGCGGTGATGGTGACGCCTCGGGAACCGCTGTCCAGGCGGTAGCCCTCGTCGCCGAGTTCCTTGTCCTTGGCGGTCAGCTTCAGCCGGATGGCGTTGCCCCCGCCGTGGTCGGTGACGGGCAGCCGGTACCCGGTGGACGGCCGCAGCACGTCCGCGAGATAGTCCCCGATCCGCCGTACGTCGCGTGAGCCGTCGTCCACGCGGATCGTGGTGCCGGGGGTGATGCGGTACGCGGATCCGCCGGCGTCGACGGACGCGGGCGCCGGGACCACCTGGCCGAGCGGGGTCGGGGTCGGGGCGGTTGCGGGCCGGGCGGGGGCGGCGCCGACGCAGGAGATGCCGACGGCGGCGACGAGCAGCAGCGAGCCGAACAACCGGGTCGCTCTGTGATGGGGGTTCACCAACGGTCCCTTCGACGAGGTTCGCGGTGCATGGTGTAGACCACTCTCCCCGTGATGCGAATGTCAGAATCCCCGTATGGCGGAAATCATCCAGCGGGACGGGACGTGGACGTTCGACGGCGAGGCCCTTCGGCTCGTGCCGGGGCGGGACAGGAAGGTCGGGCTGCTCCGGACGACGCTGGGCGAACTGGCCGTGCCGCTGGGCGCGTTGGCGGGCGTCGCCTTCGAGCAGGGCCGTAAGTCGGGGCGGCTCAGGCTGCGGTTGCGGGGCGGCGCGGATCCGCTGCTCCAGGTGACCGGCGGGCGCCTTGAGGACGCGTCCGACCCGTATCAGCTCGCGGTCGATCCGGACCGGTACGGGGTCGCCGAGTATCTGGTGGACGAGGTCCGCAACGCGCTGCTGCTCGACCAGGTGCCGGCGGGCCCGAGCGACCGTTACCTGCTGCCCGGCCCTCCGGTGCCGCTGTCGGTGTCGGCGGGGGACGCCACGGCGGGCTTCGACGGCGAGACGGTGCGTCTGGAGTGGAACTGGAAGACGGAGGAGGCCAAGTCGGCGGCCGGGCCGCGGTCGATCGCCCTGGAGGACATCACAGGCGTCGAGTGGCAGCCGTCCGCCGGGCTGGAGAACGGGTATCTCCGCTTCACCGTGCGGGGCACGACGGGAAAGGCCGCCCCGGCGAAGTACGACCCGCACGCGGTGGATCTCTGGGGCTTCAAGAAGGACCCCCTGATGGCGCTGGTCGCGGCGGCGGTCCAGGCCCGGCTCCCGCACCCCTCGGCGCCCGCGACCCCGGCGGAGCTGCCCGCGCCGCCGGTCGAGCGGTCCGCCATCGCGGCTGCGTCCGGGGCGGGGTCCGGGGCCGGGTCGCAGTCCGGGGCCGGGGCCGAGGACGACCATGACGCGCTGCTGCGGCGACTGCGCGAACTGGGTGAACTCCACCAATCGGGCATCCTCACGGACGAGGAGTTCACGGCGGCCAAGCAGGCGGTACTGAAAAGGCTGTGACCCGGGCCACCCGGGACGACCACTCACCCGCCCTTGTGCCCGATATCGGGCAGGAATCTTGCGAAAGTGCGAGCCGTGGCCCAGGATCGTCGGGTGCACGACGACCTTGTTGATCACCTGTCCCGCAGTACGCCGCTGAGCCGCGGCGAAGCCCTCCGGGTGATCCAGGACGTCCTGGCGTACTTCGACGAGACCACCGAGGAGTACGTCCGCCGCCGGCACCGGGAACTCCAGGGCCGGGGCCTGGTGAACGCGGAGATCTTCGAACGGATCGCGGCGGACCTGGCGTACCGCACGGTCGCCCCGCCCCAGCCCTCACTGAGGCAGCTGCGCCGCATCGTCTACGGCTGACGGTCACCCGAACAACCAAAGGAACACATATGTGCGGAATTGTCGGATACATCGGGCGTCGTGATGTGGCACCGCTCCTCCTTGAGGGGCTCCAGCGCCTGGAGTACCGGGGCTACGACTCGGCGGGCATCGTCGTCACCGGCCCGAAGGCGGCCGGTCTGAAGATGGTCAAGGCCAAGGGCCGGGTCCGTGACCTGGAGGCCAAGGTCCCCAAGCGGTTCGCCGGGACCACCGGTATCGCGCACACCCGCTGGGCCACCCACGGCGCCCCCTCCGACCTGAACGCACACCCCCATCTGGACGCCGAGGGCAAGGTCGCCGTCGTCCACAACGGCATCATCGACAACGCGTCGGACCTGCGCGCCAAGCTCACCGCCGACGGCGTCACCTTCCTCTCGGAGACCGACACCGAGGTCCTCACGCACCTCATCGCCCGCTCCGCCGAGAAGACCCTGGAGGAGAAGGTCCGCGCGGCCCTGCGCCTGGTCGAGGGCACGTACGGCATCGCCGTCGTGCACGCCGACTTCCCGGACCGGATCGTGGTCGCCCGCAACGGCTCCCCGGTCGTCCTCGGCATCGGCGAGAAGGAGATGTTCGTCGCGTCGGACGTCGCCGCGCTGGTCACCCACACCCGCCAGGTCGTCACCCTGGACGACGGCGAGATGGCGACGCTCAAGGCCGACGACTTCCGTACGTACACCACCGAGGGCACCCGGACGACCGCGTCCCCGACCACCGTCGAGTGGGCGGCCGAGTCGTACGACATGGGTGGCCACGACACGTATATGCACAAGGAGATCCACGAGCAGCCCGAGGCCGTGGACCGGGTGCTGCGCGGGCGGATCGACGACCGGTTCTCGACCGTGCACCTGGGCGGCCTCAACCTGGACGCCCGGGAGGCGCGGGCGGTGCGCCGGGTGAAAATCCTCGGCTGCGGCACCTCGTACCACGCGGGTCTGATCGGCGCCCAGATGATCGAGGAGCTGGCCCGTATCCCCGCCGACGCCGAGCCCGCGTCGGAGTTCCGGTACCGCAACCCGGTGGTCGACCCGGACACCCTGTACGTGGCCGTCTCGCAGTCCGGTGAGACATACGACGTGCTCGCGGCCGTGCAGGAGCTGAAGCGCAAGGGCGGGCGGGTGTTCGGCGTGGTGAACGTCGTCGGCTCGGCCATCGCCCGGGAGGCCGACGCGGGCGTGTATGTGCACGCGGGCCCCGAGGTCTGTGTCGTGTCGACCAAGTGCTTCACGAACACCACGGTCGCCTTCGCGCTGCTCGCGCTGCACCTGGGCCGGATCCGCGATCTGTCCGTGGCGGACGGCAAGCGGATCATCGCGGGGCTGCGCCGGCTGCCCGCGCAGATCACCGAGTGCCTCGACCAGGAGGCCGAGATCAAGAAGCTGGCGGAGCAGTACGCGGACGCCCGCTCGATGATGTTCATCGGCCGGGTACGCGGCTATCCGGTGGCACGTGAGGCGTCTTTGAAGCTCAAGGAGGTCTCGTACATCCACGCCGAGGCGTACCCCGCCTCGGAGTTGAAGCACGGGCCGCTCGCACTGATCGAGCCGGCGCTGCCCACGGTCGCGATCGTCCCGGACGACGACCTGTTGGAGAAGAACCGTGCCGCCCTGGAGGAGATCAAGGCCCGCAGCGGTCCGATCCTCGCGGTCGCGCACCAGGAGCAGGAGAAGGCCGACCACACGATCGTCGTCCCGAAGAACGAGGACGAGCTGGACCCGATCCTCATGGGGATCCCGCTTCAACTCCTCGCGTATCACACGGCGTTGGCGCTGGGCCGGGACATCGACAAGCCGCGGAACCTGGCGAAGTCGGTGACGGTGGAGTAGTGGAGTAGCGGAGCAGTGCGGTAGTGGGCCGACGGGGAGCCTCTTGCCGGGGCCTGGCGTGAGTGATCCCTGTGCGGAAGGTGGCGCGCACAGGGATCACTCCTCGGCCGCCGGGGTCGCCCATCACTCCGGCGGCGGCTGCTCAGCCGGTGGCCGTCACTCCTCGGCCGGCAGCGCGTCCGGGCAGGGTCGTCGGCCAGTGGGCCAGGGCCGCCGTCGCTCCGTACCACGCGGCGAGTCCGCCGAGCGCGGCGAACCAGCCGCCCGCCTTGGCGAGTCCGGCCGAATCGCCGAACTGACCTATGGCCAGCAGGACCAGGGCGACGAACATCAGCGCATAGGTCGCCCGCAGCAGCGGTGAGCCGCCCGTGGCACCCAGGGTGAGGCTGAGCGCGACGAGGGCGAACAGCAGCAGGAAGAGTCCGGCCGCGTTGGCCGAGACCTGGCTGTCCGCCGAAACGCCCCAGGTGAACCAGAAGGCACCCAGACCGGCGAAGGCCGTGCCGGTGAACGAGTCACGCTCACGGAACGCCAGCAGTCCGGCGATGAACAGGGCGAGGCCGCCGATGTAGGTGGCGACCGAGACGGCGTCCGCCGCCGTCACGCCGTCGATGACTTGGGTGTTGCCGACACCGAAGGCCAACAGGGTGAGGCCGAGGGCGAGATGGCCGAGGGTGGATGTGGTGCTTCCCGCAGAGACGTCGTTGTCCACGGCGGGCTCCCTTCAGATGCAGTCGTGCCGCGTGAGTTGGGGCCGCTTGGTTGCGGCCTGCGACCGATATATGCCCTTCACAAGGGCACAAACCACCTCTACGCGCGGGTAGATTTGTCGGTCGCCACACGGTGACGGCGTCATCTCACCTGGGGGAACCCGGAGTTACGGGATCACTATGACCGGGCGCTGGGCGCGGCGGGCGAGGCGGCCGGCGACCGAGCCGAAGATCCGGCCGACGATGCCGTGGGTCGACCCGACGACGATCGCGTCCGCCTCGTACTCCCGCCCCACTTCCTCAAGTTCGTGGCAGATGTCGCCGCCGCGCTCGACCAGGATCCAGGGGACCTCGGCCAGATACTCGGCGCAGGCCAGTTCGAGCCCGAGGACCTCGGTGCGGTGGTCCGGGACATCGACGAAGACAGGGGGTTCGCAGCCGGCCCATACGGTGGTGGGCAGCCGGTTGGCGACATGGACGATGATCAGTCCGGAGCCCGAGCGGTGAGCCATGCCGATCGCATACGCGAGGGCGCGCTCACTGGACATCGATCCGTCGAAACCGACGACGACGCCGTGCTTGAAGGCTGGATCGCAGGGGTGGCGTGATTCTTCCGCCGCCAGCGGGTCGGACGTCGGATCGACGACCTGCCGCTTGCGGTCCGCGGGTTCGAAGGATTCGTGACCGGCCATGGGTGTCTCGGCGAAGGGAGTCCTCTATGAGAGGGGCGGCTGTCCGGGATGAGGCTGTCAAGGAGTCGAGGCTGTGTCCGGGAATCATCTTCCCAACCCCATACCCCCAAGGGTACGGCGACACTCCTCTCCTGCCCAGAGCCGTCGCGTTCACTCAACGTTCCAGGGAGCATGCATGAGGGCACACCCGTGACGCAATGGTGCCTGCCACGTACAGCCGCTTTGCCGGGGTATGCGCCTCAGGGTTTGGTTGCTCAGTTGTGGGCAGGCGCCGTGTACCGAGAACGGGTGGGCAGCACGCCAGGTGCCGGGCGCCCCGGAAGTTCGCGTAACCAGGGACACAGAGCGCCCTCATTCGTACGCCCGCGCACTGACTGATTCCCGCGCACGCCCCCATACATTTTCAGCCAACTTGGCCAAGGCGCCGTCCCTTTGGTCCAATACCGCTCCACCCCCCGTCCCACCTGGGATGAAAGGACCAAGAGGCCCGTTGGCACCCTACGCGGACCGGCCACGCGCGAATCGCGCACTTCCCTGCACGGCCCCGGAGTGCAACGCTTCGTGATCGAATGCTTCACGCCAAGTTGTCATGTCGACAATGTGCGGGGTGCTCAAGTGGTCACCCCGACACCATGGGACACAGTAGATTCGATCATGACTGTCGTACGGCGGGGGACTCGTGCAGGACCGAGGGGAAATGTGCTGGAGCGACATGCCCAACGCGTTAGGGGCGCCGCGACCACCGAGGGGGGCTTAGCCGCATGAGCCACGACTCCACTGCCGCGCCCGAGGCCGGCACCCGGAAACTCTCCGGGCGCCGCCGCAGAGAGATAGTCGCGGTGCTGCTGTTCAGCGGCGGCCCGATCTTCGAGAGTTCCATCCCGCTGTCGGTGTTCGGCATCGACCGCCAGGACGCCGGCGTACCGCGCTACCGCCTCCTGGTGAGCGCGGGCGAGGACGGTCCGCTACGGACCACCGGCGGGCTCGAACTGACCGCGCCACACGGCCTGGAGGCGATCTCCCGGGCCGGCACCGTGGTCGTACCGGCCTGGCGTTCGATCACCGCGCCGCCCCCTGAGGAGGCGCTCGACGCACTGCGCCGCGCCCATGAGGAGGGCGCCCGGATCGTCGGGCTGTGCACCGGTGCGTTCGTCCTGGCCGCCGCGGGTCTCCTCGACGGCCGGCCCGCGACCACCCACTGGATGTACGCGCCGACCCTGGCCAAGCGGTATCCGTCCGTCCATGTCGATCCGCGCGAGCTGTTCGTCGACGACGGAGACGTCCTGACCTCGGCCGGTACGGCGGCGGGCATCGACCTGTGCCTGCACATCGTGCGGACCGACCACGGCAACGAGGCCGCCGGAGCACTCGCCCGCCGGCTCGTCGTACCGCCCCGGCGCAGTGGCGGCCAGGAGCGCTATCTCGACCGGTCGCTGCCGGAGGAGATCGGCGCCGACCCGCTCGCCGAGGTCGTCGCCTGGGCCCTGGAGCATCTGCACGAACAGTTCGACGTGGAGACCCTCGCGGCCCGCGCGTACATGAGCCGCCGTACGTTCGACCGCCGGTTCCGCTCGCTGACGGGCAGCGCCCCGCTCCAGTGGCTGATCACCCAGCGGGTCCTCCAGGCGCAGCGGCTCCTGGAGACGTCCGACTACTCGGTGGACGAGGTGGCGGGCCGCTGCGGCTTCCGCTCCCCCGTCGCGCTGCGCGGCCACTTCCGGCGCCAGCTCGGCTCGTCGCCCGCCGCGTACCGGGCCGCGTACCGGGCGCGCAGGCCGCAGAGCGAGAAGATCATCGATACGGGAGTACTCGGCGGCCCGGACAGCCCGGTCCCCGCCCAGACCCGGCGTACGGCGGCTGCCGACTCGCTCGGCCGATCCGCCGCGGTGCACGCGGACCCGGGCAAACACGGCGCCGACATGTACGCGGCAGGACTGTCCGGACGCCCGAGTCTGCCCGGCCAGCGGAGCGCGCCGTAGGGTAAGGCACATGAACGATCGCATGGTGTGGATCGACTGCGAGATGACAGGACTCTCGCTGGCGAATGACGCGCTCATCGAGGTGGCCGCACTGGTCACCGATTCCGAGCTGAACGTACTCGGCCACGGGGTGGACATCGTCGTCCGCCCGCCGGACGAGTCGCTGGAGACCATGCCCGAGGTGGTGCGGCAGATGCACACAGCCTCGGGCCTCCTGGAGGAGCTGGCGGGCGGTACGACGCTGGCCGACGCGGAGGCACAGGTCCTGGCGTACGTGCGTGAGCACGTCAAGGAACCGGGCAAGGCACCGCTCTGCGGAAACTCGGTGGGCACGGACCGGGGCTTCCTGGACCGGGACATGCCGGCCCTGGAGTCCTTCCTCCACTACCGCATCGTGGACGTCTCCTCGATCAAGGAGCTGGCCCGCCGCTGGTATCCGCGGGCCTACTTCAACAGTCCCGAGAAGAACGGCAACCATCGCGCCCTCGCCGACATCCGGGAGTCGATCGCCGAGCTGCGGTACTACCGCGAGGCGATCTTCGTACCCCAGCCGGGGCCGGACTCGGAAACGGCACGGAAGATCGCCGCGAAGCACGTCCTGCCCGTCGAATGAACGGGTGCCGCGCCTGACGGAAAAGGCGGGCGCGAGCACCCTCCGGGACCCTGTACACTTTTTCTCGGCCGGTAGGTGATCCCCACGGAGAATCCACCGGTCATGGTGGGTGTAGCTCAGCTGGTAGAGCACCTGGTTGTGGTCCAGGATGCCGCGGGTTCAAGTCCCGTCACTCACCCTGAATGATCAAGGCCCGACCTGCACAGACAGGTCGGGCCTTCGTCATACCCGCCGCTTTGGGAACATCATGGGAACCCACACTGCCGCAATGGCGTTCGTGGACGTTCGCCGACTGTTCGGCCGTCGCCCCGCCCGCTACTCTCCCTCCCCATGACCACGGAGCTTCCCGCCGGGTTGCGGCGCATAGATGGACATCCCGGGGTTCCGTTCGCCGCCGAGGTGTGGCGCGTAGTGGAGGGGATGGGGATTCCGGTCGCGCTCGTGGCCGAAGAGGGGGGTGTGATGCCGCCGCCCTTCGGGGTGACGATGGCGGTCGACGAGGACAACGTGATGATCACGTGGGCCGTTCCGCGCGAGGAGCGGCTGCCCGAGCAACTCCCGCCCCACCCTTCGGAGATCTCCCTGATCTCCCTCGATCCCTTTCCGGTCTACGACCACATCCCCGACCACATCCACGACGAGACGGACGACCACACCGAGGACCAAAGCGACCTTGACCTCGACACCGACACCGACACCGACACCGACACCGACGAGTGGCTCGCCGCTCTTCAGGCCGCCACCACTCTCACCACCACCCTCGCCGGGATCCTCGTCACCCTCGGGTACGCCGTGAGCGGGGTCTCGCTGCCCGACGACCCCTACCCCCCGAGCCTCGTCGTCGTGCCGAGTGAGGGCGTCTGACCGGACACCCGTCAGGACGACGCCCGTTCCACCAACTCCGTGGGCAGGACCACCTGCCGGCGCTCCCCCGGTTCCCCACGGTGGGTCGCGATCTCCTCCTGCAAGAGTTCGATCATCGCCCGGCCCATCCCCTCGATCGGCTGGCGCACACTCGTCAGGGGCGGGTCCATGTGCCGGGCTATGGCCGAGTCGTCGAAGCCGACCAGGGCCACGTCCTGCGGGGTGCGCCGGCCCCGCGCCCGCAGGGTCTGCCGGGCGCCCGCCGCCATCACGTCCGAGCCGGCGAACACGGCGTCCAGGTCGGGGTGCCGGTCGAGGAGTTCCGCCATCGCCCGAAGACCGCCCTCCTCCGTGAAGTCCCCCGCCGCGATCATGGTCTCGTCCACCGCACGGCCCGCCAGCCGCAGCGCCTCGCGGTAGCCGTCGACGCGGCGCTGCGCACCGTACACATCCATCCGGCCCGCGATCGTGGCGATGGACGTCCGGCCGCCCGCGATCAGATGCTCCACGGCGGACCGGGCGCCGCCGAAGTTGTCCGAGTCCACCGACGGCAGCGTCTCGTCGGCCGAACGGCGACCGCTGATCACCGTGGGGATCTCCAGTTGGGCCAGCAGATCGGGCAGCGGATCGTCCGCGTGCACCGAGACGAGCAGGACGCCGTCCACCCGGTGCGCTGCGAGGTACTGGGCGAGCCGCCTGCGCTCGCGGTCGCTGCCCGCGAAGATCAGGAGAAGTTGAAGTTCCGTCTCCGCCAGTTCCGCGCCGACCCCGCGCAGCATGTCCGAGAAGTACGGTTCCGCGAAGAACCGGGTCTCCGGCTCCGGGACGACGAGGGCGATCGCGTCGGTACGGTTCGCGGCCAGGGCGCGGGCCGCCGTATTCGGTACGTACCCCAGTTCCGCCACCGCCGCCTCGACGGCGAGCCGGGTCGCGTCGCTCACCCGCGGTGACCCGTTGATCACCCGGGACACCGTGCCGCGGCCCACACCGGCGCGGGCCGCCACCTCTTCCAGGGTCGGCCGTCCGCCACCCCGGCCCCGCACTCCATGGCCCGCCATTTTCGTCGCCCGCCTCCCGTCGACCGGCGCCCGACTCCGGCGCCCCCGCCCCCACCCGAACTGGAATGTAACAGCCGCCGCACGGCCGCCCCGCTGACCCTGGCGCCCGTAGCTAACAGCCCGATAACTGAACGCAACTCTCCGCGTCCCGTCCCTTGACACCCCCGCGCGGACCCGCGAACCTTCAACACATCACATGTGGGAGCGCTCCCACAGTACCTGACACATACACATCCCGCACGTTCCCCGCCCGAGCCGCAGCGAGAACCAACGGGCCCAGCAGAGCAGTTGGCCGGGGGGTCGGCACGTCAGGCAACAGGAGGACACACATGCGTACGAGTACCCGCGGGTCCCGTCGGCTGGCCGCTTTCGCGGTCGTGGCCGCGCTCACGACGGGGCTGCTCGCCGGGTGCGCCGACGACGCGAAGGACAGCTCGTCGAACGCATCGGACGGTGGCGGCAACAACGCCAAGGGCAAGATCACGCTCACGGTCGGCACCTTCGGTGTCTTCGGATACAAGCAGGCAGGGCTCTACGACGAGTACACGAAGCTGCACCCGAACATCACCATCAAGGAGAACGTCACCGAGCGGAACGACGTCTACTACCCCAAGCTGCTCACCCGCCTCCAGGCCGGCAGCGGGGCCGACGACATCCAGGCGATCGAAGTGGCCAACATCACCGAGGTCGTCCAGACGCAGGCCGCCAAGTTCGAGGACCTCGGCAAGGCGGACGGCGTCGACAAGTCGAAGTACCTGGCGTGGAAGTGGGACCAGGCGACGACGCAGGACGGCAAGACGATCGGCCTCGGCACCGACATCGGCCCGATGGCGCTGTGCTACCGCAAGGACCTCTTCGAGAAGGCCGGACTGCCCACCGACCGCGAGGAGTTGTCGAAGGCGTGGGCCGGTGACTGGAACAAGTACGTCGCCCTCGGTGAGCAGTACATGAAGAAGGCCCCGAGCGGGACGAAGTTCGTGGACTCGGCGTCCAGCGTGTACAACGCGGTGTTCGCCGGGGCGACCGAGCGCTACTACGACAAGAGCGGCGAGCCCACCTACGAGCAGAGCGCGGGCCGCAAGCTGGCCTGGGACACCGCGATGAAGGTCGCCACGAGCGACATGTCGGCGAAGCTCAAGCAGTTCGAGAAGCCGTGGGACCAGGGGTACGCGAACGGCAAGTTCGCGACCGTCTCCTGCCCGGCGTGGATGCTCGGCTACATCCAGGAGAAGTCCGGCGACAGCGGCAAGGGCAAGTGGGACGTGGCCGCTCCGCCGACCGCGGGTAACTGGGGCGGCGCGTTCATCGGCGTCCCGTCGGCCGGCAAGAACAAGGCGGAGGCGATCAAGCTCGCCACCTGGCTGACCGCGCCCGAACAGCAGGCGAAGGTCTTCGCGAAGCAGGCCAGCTTCCCGTCGACCCCGGGTGCGTACGCGGGTCTGAAGGTGGCCCCTGCGACGGACGAGTACTTCGACAAGGCTCCGATCGCGGCCATCTTCGGTGACGCGGCGAAGAACATCCCGTCCGCGGTCTACGGTGTCAAGGACCAGCAGATCGGTACCGCCATCGCCGACATCGGCATCCTCCAGGTCGAGCAGCAGGGCAAGTCGCCGACCCAGGGCTGGGACGCCGCGGTCAAGGAGATCAAGGACGTACTGGGGCAGTGACGTCGATGTCCGATACCTCCACCGAGAACGCCGAGACCGCGTCCCCCGTCAAGGGGGGCGCGGCCCCGGCCGCGTCCGGCGGCCCGCGCAGGCCGCCGTCCACCTGGCGCAGCCGGCTCTACCGCTGGGACCTGAAGGCGAGTCCGTACGCGTACATCGCGCCGTTCTTCCTCTTCTTCGGGGCCTTCGGGCTCTTCCCGCTGCTGTACACGGGCTGGTCGTCGCTCCACAAGGTGCAGCTCGCCGATCTGAACAGCCGTACCTGGGTGGGTCTGGACAACTACACCAACCTCCTCCAGAGCGACTTCTTCTGGAACGCGCTGAAGAACACGTTCACCATCGGGGTCATCTCGACGGTGCCGCAGCTTCTGATGGCGCTGGGGCTCGCGCATCTGCTCAACTACAAGCTGCGCGGCTCGACGTTCTGGCGGGTCGCGATGCTCGCGCCGTACGCCACATCGGTGGCCGCCGCGACGCTGGTGTTCACCCTGCTGTTCGCCTGGGACGGCGGCATGATCAACTGGCTGCTCGACTTCGTCGGTATCGACCCGGTCAACTGGCGTGAGTCGCAGTGGGGTTCGCAGTTCGCGGTCTCCTCGATCGTGATCTGGCGCTGGACCGGCTACAACACCCTGATCTACCTCGCCGCGATGCAGGCCGTCCCGCACGACCTGTACGAGTCGGCGGCGCTCGACGGTGCCTCGCGCTGGCAGCAGTTCCGGCATGTGACGGTCCCGATGCTGCGGCCGACGATCCTGTTCACGGTCGTCGTCTCGACCATCGGCGCGACCCAACTCTTCGGTGAGCCCCTGCTGTTCGGCGGCGCGTCCGGCTCCAAGGGCGGCGCCGACCACCAGTTCCAGACGCTCGGTCTCTACATGTACGACCAGGGCTGGATGATCGGCAACCTCGGCAAGGCGTCCGCGATCGCCTGGTCGATGTTCGTGATCCTGCTGCTCATCGCCGCGGTCAACATGCTGATCGCCCGACGACTGAGGAAGAACGGATGACCGCGACGACCCCCACCGGTCCGGCGTCGGCAGGCGGCGCCGCTCCCGCCGGCGACACCCTGACCGCAGAGGCCCCGGCCACCCTCGCGCCACAACCGGTCGGCAAGCGCGGCCGGCGGCGCCCCCTGGCCCGGCGGGCGGGCGGCCAACTGCACGCCGGTCCGCTCACGTACGCGGTACTGACCGTGTTCGTGCTGGTGTCGCTGTTCCCGCTGGTGTGGACGACGATCGCCGCGTCCCGTACGGACACCCGGCTCGCGAAGACTCCGCCGCCGCTCTGGTTCGGCGGGAATCTCTTCACCAACCTGGAGACGGCCTGGACCCAGGCGGGTCTTGGCAAGGCGATGTTCAACACGACCATCGTCGCCGGGAGCATCACCATCGGTACGGTGCTGTTCTCGACGCTCGCCGGATTCGCCTTCGCCAAGCTGAAGTTCAGGTTCAGTGGCGCGCTGCTGATGCTGACGATCGGCACGATGATGATCCCGCCGCAGCTCGGTGTCGTACCGCTGTATCTGTGGATGGCGGACCTCCAGTGGTCCAATCAGCTCCAGGCGGTGATCCTGCCGACGTTCGTGACGGCGTTCGGTGTGTTCTTCATGCGGCAGTACCTCGTGCAGGCGCTGCCCGGTGAACTCATCGAGGCGGCCCGGGTGGACGGCGCGAGCAGTCTGCGGATCGTGTGGCACGTGGTGTTCCCCGCAGCCCGTCCGGCGATGGCCGTGCTCGGGCTGCTGACCTTCGTGTTCGCCTGGAACGACTTCCTCTGGCCGATCATCGCCCTGAACCAGCAGAACCCGACCGTGCAGGTCGCCCTCAACCAGCTCGGTACGGGCTATATCCCCGACCAGGCCGTGATCATGGCGGGCGCGCTGCTCGGCACGCTGCCCCTGCTGCTCGCCTTCATCCTGTTCGGCAAGCAGATCGTCGGCGGCATCATGCAGGGCGCCGTCAAGGGCTGAGCCGGCCGCGGCGTCCCCCCAACTCCCCCTTTCCGTACGCCCTTTCATGGGAGCGCTTCCATGCCTGAGTCCGTGACCGAATCCGCGACCGATACCGCGAGCCATTCCGCGACCGATACCGCCACCGATACCGCCACCGAACCCTCGACCGGTTCCGCGTCCGTGCCGTTCCCGCCGGGCTTCGTCTGGGGCGCCGCCACCTCCGCGTACCAGATCGAGGGCGCGGTACGTGAGGACGGGCGCACCCCGTCCATCTGGGACACCTTCAGTCATACGCCGGGGAAGGTGGCCGGGGGTGACACGGGTGACATGGCGGTGGACCACTATCACCGCTACCGCGACGACGTCGCGCTGATGGCGGATCTCGGTCTCACCTCGTACCGCTTCTCGGTGTCGTGGTCCCGGGTGCAGCCGACCGGGCGCGGGCCCGCCGTGCAGCGCGGGCTCGACTTCTACCGGCGGCTGGTGGACGAGCTGCTCGCGCGCGGCGTGAAGCCCGCGGTGACCCTCTACCACTGGGATCTGCCGCAGGACCTGGAGGACGCGGGCGGCTGGCCGGCGCGCGAGACGGCGTACCGATTCGCCGAGTACGCGCAGATCGTCGGCGACGCGCTCGGCGACCGGGTCGACCAGTGGATCACCCTCAACGAGCCCTGGTGCAGCGCCTTCCTGGGCTACGGCTCCGGGGTGCACGCCCCCGGCCGTACCGACCCGGTGGCCGCGCTGCGGGCCGCCCACCATCTCAACCTGGCGCACGGCCTGGGCACTTCGGCGCTGCGCGGGGTACTGCCGTCCCGCGCCTCGGTCGCGGTGAGCCTCAACTCCTGCCCGGTCAGGACCGTTTCCGAGGACCCGGCGGATCTGGACGCGGTGCGCCGGATCGACCATCTCGCCAACGGTGTCTTCCACGGCCCGATGCTGCACGGCGCCTACCCGGACGGCCTGTTCGCGGACACGGCCCGGCTGACCGACTGGGCGTATGTCCAGGACGGCGACCTCGCGGTGATCCACCAGCCGCTGGACGCGCTCGGCCTGAACTACTACACGCCGACGCTGGTCGCCGCCGCCCGATCCGACGGCACCTCACCGGGCACCCGCGCGGACGGGCACGGCGCGAGCGACCACTCGCCGTGGCCGGCCGCCGACGACGTGACGTTCCTTCAGACCCCGGGCGAGCGCACCGAGATGGGCTGGACCATCGACCCCTCGGGCCTGCGCGACCTGATCCTGCGCTACAGCCGCGAGGCACCAGGGCTGCCGCTGTACATCACCGAGAA
Organism: Streptomyces sp. NPDC058001; assembly: GCF_042886315.1. Lineage (NCBI taxonomy): Bacteria > Bacillati > Actinomycetota > Actinomycetes > Kitasatosporales > Streptomycetaceae > Streptomyces > Streptomyces sp. NPDC058001. The sequence continues at coordinate 247,909 of NZ_JBHVQT010000002.1, read as the reverse complement.
CGGCGCGGCCTACGACGACAAGCCGGACGCCGAAGGACGCGTCCACGACCCGGAGCGCATCGCCTATCTCCACGCGCACCTGTCCGCCGTCCACGAGGCGATCGACGAGGGCGCCGATGTCCGCGGCTACTACCTGTGGTCCCTGATGGACAACTTCGAGTGGGCGTACGGCTACGAGAAACGGTTCGGCGCGGTGTACGTGGACTACGCGACGCAGACCCGTACACCGAAGTCGAGTGCGCGCTGGTACGCGCGGGCGGCACGCACCGGGGGCCTGCCGCCCGTGCCCGGCACCGGACGGTAGCCCGGGGTCGGGATCCAGGTTCTGGGATCCGAGTTCTGGGATCCGGGGGGCGGAGGCGCCCCGGCCGCGTGGGGGAAGGTCGGCCGGGGCGCGTCCTGGGGGGTGGTGGCTTCGGGCTACTTGTAGGCGGCGAACGCCTTCGTGAAGGCGAGCGGCTGCTGGTCGATGGAGGAGCAGGTGGCCTGCGCGGAGTTGACCGGACCGCCGGGGCACGCCTTGTCCCGTGTGGACGACCACATGGAGAGCCGGCCCAGGCCCTTGCTCCGGGCGAACGTCACCAGTTGGTCGGCGTCTTCGACCTTGAAGACCTCGACGGCGACATCGTTGACGCCGATCATCGGGGTCACCGCGATCTTCTGCCAGGCGGCCCTGTCGGAGAGTCCGAGCACACTCTTGATCTGCGCCTGGGTCGCCGTGGCCGCCTGCTCGGCATAGGTGCCCATGTCACCGCTGTACGCCGGGCCGTAGTCCATCGCCATGATGTTCACGGCCGAGATGTCGACGCCGTTCTTCTTGGCGTCCGCGACCAGGTCGACGCCCGGCTGGGTCAGGCCCTCGGGCATCACGGGCAGCGTGAACGACACGTCAAGTCCCGGGTGCGCCTTCTGGAGCTGTGCGATGGCCTGCGCGCGACGGGTGTTGGCGGCGGTGTCGGGCAGCGCGGCACCCTCGATGTCGAAGTCGACCTTGGTCAGCTCGAACTGGTCGACGACCTTGCCGTACGCGGCGGCCAGCGAGGCCGTGTCCGAGCAGGCGAGGCCCAGTTCGGAGCCGGACGCGCCGCCGAAGGAGACCCGGACATCACCGCCCTTGACCCGCAGGTCCCCGATCTGCGCGGCCACCGCGTCCGCCCCGAGGTCGGTGACCCCGCCCCACTTCGGGGTGCAGCCGCCGCCGGAGGTGATGAAGGCGAGCGTGAACTCCTTGACGCCCGTCTTGTCGACGGTGTCGAAGAGGTTGTAGGCGGGGTAGAGCGAGGTGTCGACGTAGGGGGCGAACTTGGCGCCGGTCGTCGTGCCGCCACCCGGGTCGCTCGCGGTCGGGGTGGGCGTCGGCTTCGGGGTCGGACTCCCCGTGGGCGTCGGGGTCGGGGTCGGACTCCCCGTGGGCGTCGGGGTCGGGGTCGGTGTGGAATCGGTCGGGCGGCCGGTGGGCTCGGGTGTCGCGCCGTCGTCCACGGAACAGGTCGCGCCGTTGATCCGGCACCCGGTCGGGTCCTGGTCGCCGGTGACGACGAAGCCGACTGTGGTGGACTTGCCGGCCGCGAGTTCCTTGTCCCAGGACGCGGGCTTCACGGTGACGTGCTGGTCCTTGACCGTGGAGTTCGCGTTCCACAGGGAGCTGAGCCGGGCGCCGGACGGCAGGTCGAACTCCAGTGTCCAGTCGCTCTGCGCACCGCCGGTGGAGTTGGTGACAACGTACTGAGCGGTGTAACCGCCCTGCCACGCACTGGTCTTGGTGTACGCGGCGCCGACGGCCGCTGCCTGCGCGGTCCCGGTGAGGAAGAAGGCCCCGCCGCCCACGACGGCTGCCGCGACCACACCGCCTATCGCCTTGTTCCGCCCGCTGACTCTGCGCCGGTGCGTGGTACTCATCGCCTGCCTGCCTTACCTGGAACCGGGGGGTGACGGCAGAACGTTAGGGCCCAACTACGCGGCTGCGGTGGCTCTTAGGGCTGCGTTAAGGGAGGGATGGGGGGCGATTAAAGATCGGGGGCGAATCAGCCGACGCCCGCCCTCTTCCGTCGCCGTATCCCCCGGTGCCCGCGCCGCCCCGCGTCCCCGCCGGGGGCGAGCTGGATCCAGATCCGGACCTCCGTACCGCCGAGTACCGAGTGCCCGATCCGTACGTCGCCCCCGGTGGATTCGGCGAGGCGGCGCACGATGTCGAGCCCGAGCCCGGTCGACCCGTCGGCACCCGACCCGCGCCCCCGCGCCATCGCCGCCGCCGGGTCCGTGATGCCGGGTCCCGCGTCGGACACCAGCACGATCACGGCGTCGTCACCGTTGTGCACATCGACCGCGAACGCGGTGCCCTCGGCGGTGTGCCGGAACACATTGCCGAGCAACGCGTCGAGCGCGGCGACGAGTTCGGGCCGCGCCACCGGAATCCGTACCGGCCGGTCGACCCCGGCGACCCGTACCTTGCGGCCCTCGTCCTCGGCGAGCGCGGACCAGAAGCCCATCCGCTCCCTGATCACCTCGGCGGCGTCGCACCCGGCGCCGGGCCCGGCGGCGGCGGTCTGCGGCTTGGCGTCCCGCGCGGTACGGATGATGGTGTCGACCTCGCGTTCGAGCTGGGCGACGGCGGCGCGGGTCTGGTCGGCGGCCGGCCCGTCCCCGAGCGAGGCGGCGTTGAGCCGGAGCACGGTCAGCGGAGTGCGCAACCGGTGCGACAGATCGGCCGCCAACTCCCGCTCATTGGCGAGGAGTTGGACGACCTGATCGGCCATGGAATTGAAGGCGACGGCGGCCAGGCGCAGTTCCTTGGGTCCCTCTTCGGGCACCCGCGCGCCGAGTTTGCCCTCGCCGAGGTCGTGCGCGGCGCCGACGAGCCGCTGCGCGGGCTGGACCATCCGTCCGCCGAGCCGGTCGGCGACGGCCACGGACCCGATGACGAGCGCGATCCCGACGCCGGCGAGGACCAGCCAGGCGGTCGTGACGCCGCCCGCGACCTCGGCATCGGGCACGAACACCTCGATGACGGCGATCTCGCCGGAGCTGATCGCGGTCGGCTGAAGCAGCGCCGAGCCGCCCGGCACCTCGGAGATGGAGGCCCGGCCGATCGTGCGGGTGGTGGCGATGTCCTTGTCGGTGGCCCGCTGACGGCCGATGTCGATCCGGTCGGCGCCGCCGGACGCCGGAATGTGCAGGGCCATCCGTCCGTCGGAGCCGGACTCGGTGGAGACGACGGCACCGGTGAGCTGGTCCCGGTCGGTGGTGATGGACAGCGCGGGCCCGATCGTGGCGGCCTGCCGTTCGGCGTCGGAGATGGCACGGTCGCGTGCCATCTGCTTGACGACCAGGCCCAGCGGTACCGCGAAGGCGACCACGACCATGGTGGTGACCGCGAGGCACACCTTCACGAGCGCCCATCTCATCGCGGCGACTCCCGCTCCGTGTCGGTCATCGCGTCGACTCCCGCTCCCTGTCGGTCATCGCGGCGGTTCCAGTTTCACTCCGACCCCGCGCAGCGTGTGCAGATACCGGGGCCGCGCCGCCGTCTCGCCCAACTTCCTTCGCAGCCAGGACAGATGAACGTCGATGGTCTGGTCGTCGCCGTACGACTGCTGCCACACCTCGGCGAGCAGTTCCCTGCGCGGTACGACGACACCGGGCCGCCCGGCGAGGAAGGTGAGCAGGTCGAACTCGCGGCGGGTCAGGTCGAGCGTCACCCCGTCGAGTTCGGCCTGCCGGCGCAGCGGGTCGATGGAGAGCCCGCCGACCTGGATGACCCGGCTGGGCGGCGCCTCACCGGAGTTGGCCCGGGACCGCCGGAGCACGGCGGCCATCCGCGCGGACAGATGCTCGACGGAGAATGGTTTCGTCAGGTAGTCGTCGGCGCCGTCGTTGAGCAGCCGGACCACCTCGGTCTCGTCGTCGCGCGCCGTGGCGATGATCACCGGGACATCGGTGATGCCGCGCAGCATCTTCAGCGCCTCCGACCCGTCGAGGTCGGGCAGCCCCAGATCCAGGATGACCAAGTCGAAGGGGAAATGGGCGACTTCGCGCAACGCCTCCAGGGCGGTGCCGACGCTCCGTACGGTGTGGGACGCCTCGGTGAGATGCCGGATGAGGGCCGAGCGTACGAACTGGTCGTCCTCGACGACGAGCACACGTGCCATGGGCGGCACCGTACGCCATGCGCAGGACACAAGTGGGCCGGGTGGGGCAGGATGGCCCGACGATGCGCAGAGGACTCGTACACGTACTGGCCTGGTCGCTCGCCACGGGCGCGGCGGTCACGCTGTCGTGGTGGGGTGTCCACACGGTGATGGCGGGTACCGCCTACGATCCGCCGCGCGCCCTGCCGATCACGGGCGCGCTCGGCCAGGACTCGGAGCCGCTGTCGTCCTCGACCCGGCGGGCCGACGAGTCGCCGTCGCCGTCCGCGTCGCCGTCACGTGCGAAGCCGAGCCCGGACGGGGCACCGTCGAAGAAGGCCCCGAGCGGTACGCCGTCGTCGTCCGCCCGTACGACTCCGGCGGCCCCGACCCCACCGGCTCCGGCGCCTTCGGACCGGGTGAAGAGCTATACGACGGACGGTGGGCGGGCCGCTTTCGAGCTGGGGGACAGTGCGGCGACGCTGGTGTCGGCGACCCCGGCGGCGGGCTGGTCGATGCAGGTGTGGACGGAGTCGACATGGATCCGGGTGGAGTTCTCGTCGGGCGCGGACCGTGTGTCGGTGTTCTGCACCTGGCACGACCATCCGCCGCGCGTCGACATCAACACGTACTGATGCACGTCCCGTTCAGTGTTCAGCGGAAGACGGACGCCGGTGGGCGCGGTGAGGCGATGGCGGCGGCGTCCATGACGGGCACCGCGCCACCCGTGAACGCCCGGAGCGCGGGCCCGTGTTCGACGCGGCCGGGGTGCGGGTCGGACGCGGCCCTGCGGGTGAGTTCGGCGAGCGGCAGCGGACGGTCCGACGCGATGAGCACGGCGTTGCCGAACCGTTTGCCGCGCAGGACGGTCGGATCGGCGATGAGGGCGAGTTCCGGGAACACGGCGGCGGCGGTGGCGATCTGGCCGCGCAGATGGGCGAGCGGCGGGCCGTCGGCGAGGTTGGCCGCGTAGCAGCCGCCGGGCGCGAGGACTCTGCGGACCTCGGTGAGGAATTCGGTGCTGGTGAGGTGTGCGGGGGTGCGGGCGCCGCTGAACACATCGGCGATGATCAGGTCGGCCCAGCCGTCGGCCAGCTTGGCGAGCGCGGCACGGGCGTCGGCGGTCCGTACCTTGATCCGGGCGTTCGGGTCCAACGGCAGCTCACGACGGACCAGTTGGACGAGGGCCGCGTCCCGTTCGACTATCTGCTGGGTGGACCTCGGGCGCGTCGCGGCGGTGTACCGGGCGAGGGTGAAGCCACCCCCGCCGAGGTGTACGGCCCGGACGGGGGCGCGCGGCGGGGCAACGAGATCGACCACGTGCCCGAGCCGGCGCTGGTACTCGAAGTCGAGGTAGGTGGGGTCGTCCAGGTCGACATGGGACTGCGGAGCCCCGTCCACGAGCAACGTCCAGGCACGCGGCCGGTCGGGATCAGGAATCAGCTCGGCGACCCCACCGTCGACATCTTCGACGAGGGTCACAGCGGCCTGCTTGCTCCGTGAACGTGCCATCGCCCCATTATCGACGCGATGCCTGGTGCGCGCCCCGCAGGGGTACGCGCCCCGAAGGGGCGCGGGGAACTGCGCGCCCAGCCACGACGGCGCAGCAGACGACCACCCGCTCAGCGACAGCTGTCGGCCGCCTCGATCAGCCGGGCCGCCTGCCCCAGCGCCGCCCGCAGCACAGCGGGATCGGTCACCAGATCAACCTCACCCGGCGCCAACAGCCACCCAGTCCCGTCAACCGGCGGAGCCACCCCGCGCACGAGAGTCCGGGTGCAGGCACTGCCCGGGAGATCCCAGCGGGCAGCCGTGCCGGGCGGCACCAGGAAGCCGAGGGTGTCGCAGCCGCCGTCGTGCAGGACGGGGCCCACGGAGTCACCGGCGGCGCGGCGCAGGATGTCGACGGCCTCCAATCCCTGCCGGGTGGGCACGGTGACCAGGTCGCACTCATCGGTCGGTCGGTGCTGCGCCGTCGACAACGGCGTACAAGCCGCGCTGGCCTTCATGCCGGACTCCAACACGGAACCCCTCCTCGGTCGAGTCGGTCGCGTCGCTCGTGATGTCGCTACCGGGAACGCAAGGCTCCCTGTCCGCATGGTTCAACGCGCGACGGCGTCAACAGCAACGGCGGCGCACCGCCGCAAAGGATGGCAGTTCATGGCAGATCGCGGGTGAGATATCCGGTTTGTAGCTAAACCCTGTGTGGTGGTGCCGTCACAGCGGGTACGTTCGTGCCCCGCCGGAACGGGCAGGGGACACGGCGCGGCGGGCCCGAGGGTCCGCGTCCTCGACGCCCCGCGGAGTCCGGTCACCATGCGCACGAGAGGCCCGGCCATGGCGTCGTCACCGATGACATCGTCATCCCCGTCCCAGGAACCCCCGTACCAGAAACCTCAAGAACCCCAGGAAGTCCAGAAATCCCAGGAATCCCAGCAGCCGCCGGAGCCGCAGGAGTCCCGCCCCGCCACTCCGGTCACGCCCAACCTCGCGTTCCGGCAGGCGCGTGGCGGGCGCTCCCCTGGCGAGTTCGCCGCGGCGGTGCGGCGGGCCGCGCGGGAGATCGGGGAGCGGGTGAGTTGCGACGCCCGGTACATCGGGCGGGTCGAGGCCGGCGAGATCCGCTGTCCCAACTACGCGTACGAGCGGGTGTTCCTGCATATGTTCCCCGGCCGCACGCTGGCCGACCTGGGCTTCGCGCCGCGCTCGGCGGTACGCGGCCGGGCGGCCCGTACCGCACCGTCCTCGGAGCCGGAACCGTCCCACAGGTCCCCGGCGTCCCAGGAATACCAGGAGTCCCAAGTGCCCCTGGAGTCACATGAGTTGGACACGTCCCACGAGATCGAGCAGTACGAGAGAGACGAGGAGAGCGACGTGCAGCGTCGCGCATTCATGACCGGCGGCACGGCCACCATGGCGAGCGCCTCCCTGGCCCCCTTCGCGGCGGCGCCGTCCGCCGTGGCCGCGGCCGGGCCCATGGCAGGGCTCGCGGACCGCCCGCACCACAAGGCCGGTGAGGCGGAGGCGAACGCCGTCGAGGAGGCGGTACGCCGGATCCGGCTGCTGGACGACCGGCACGGCGCGGATGGTCTGTACCGGCGGGCCGCGGCGCCGCTGCGCACCGCGTTCGCCCTGCTCGACGCGGGCACATCGCGGCAGGCGACGGCCGACCGGCTCCAGGCGGGCGCCGGTGAACTGGCCATCTCCGTCGGCTGGTTGGCGCACGATTCGGGCCGGTTCGACGATGCCCGCTCGCACTACGCGGAGGCGCTGGCGACGGCCCGGATGTCCGGGGACGCGGCCCTGGAGGCGCACGCGTTCTGCAACACGGCGTTCCTCGCGCGCGACGCGGGGCGTCCCCGGGAGGCGGTGCGGGCGGCGCAGGCCGCGCAGCGGGCGGCACGGCAGCTCGGTTCGCCGCGTTTGCTGTCGCTGCTCGCGCTGCGCGAGGCGGGGGGCTGGGCGGGGCTCGGCGACCGGTCGGGCTGTGACCGGTCGATCGTCCGGGCGCAGTCCCTGTTCGACTGCGGTCCGTCGGACGCCGACCCGGAGTGGATGACGTTCTACGGCGAGGCCGAGTTGGAGGGCCTGGAGGCGCAGTGCTGGTCGGCGCTCGGCGACTGGCAGCGCGCGGCCCGGCACGCCCGCCGTGCCGCCGCGCTCCAGGACCGGCACTTCACCCGGAACATCGCCCTGTACACCGCCGAACTGGCCGACGACCTGGCCCGCGCGGGCCACCCGGACGAGGCGGCGGCGGCCGGTACGCAGGTGATCGGGCTGCTGGACGAGGTCCAGTCCTCACGCATCCAGTCGATGCTCGCGACGACGGCCCGGGTCCTGCTCCCCCACCGCCGAGCGAACGGCGTGGCAACTTTCCTGGACCGCCATGCGGGGCTGCGGCGCGGGGCCTGACCGGTATCGGGCACCGGGGGCTGTCACCGCTGCGCGGGCAGGAGCGACCCTGGCGGGTCGGGGGCGCGAGCCGTTCGGCACCGCCGGGCTGCACCGTCGCGCTGCGCGCCGCTGCGGCGGAAGAGAAATGACCCTCGCGGGTCAAGGCGGATGGGAACGACCCACGCGGGTCGAGGCGGATGGGAACGACCCTGCCGGGGCAGGGGGCGCGAGTGGTTCGACACCGCCGGGCTGCACCGTCGCGGCTGCCCGCCGCTGCGGCGGAGAAGAAATGACCCTCGCGGGTCGACGCGGGTGGGAGTGACCCTGCCGGGTCAAGGCGGGTGGGAGTGACCCTGGCGGGTCGGGGGTGCTAGCCGTTCGGCACCGCCGGGCTGCACCCTCGCGGCTGAGCACCGCTGCGGCGGGAAAAAAGACCCTCGCGGGTCGACGCGACGCGGGTGGGAGTGACCCTGCCGGGTCGGGGGGTACCGGCCCCATCCCGCCCCGCCCCCTCACCCGTAAATCCCCGGAGGGGACTGGTGGCCTGTGTCGTTCCAGGTTTCTATTGCCGGGGCTCCGTATGCCCAGCCCAGGATCGACAGAGATGTCGGGTTGAGGCGGATTCGGGCTGCGAAGGTCAGGTCGAGGTCGAGCCAGCGGGCGCCTATGGAGCGCAGCATGTGGCCGTGTGCGAAGACCAGGACGTCGCGGTCGGCCGAGCGTGCCCAGGCGACGACCTCGTCCGCGCGGGCGGTCATCTGCTCCAGGGTCTCGCCGCCGGGCACCCCGTCCCGCCAGATCAGCCAGCCGGGCCGGACGGCCTGGATCTCGTCGGGTGTCATGCCCTCGTACGTGCCGTAGTCCCACTCCATGAGGGTGTCCCAGGGCGTCGCGCGGTCGCCGAACCCGGCCAGTTCGCAGGTCTCCCGCGCGCGGGACAGCGGGCTGGTGCGCACCTCGACTCCGGGCAGCCCGTCGTACGGCGGCCGGTGCAGGCGCTCGCCGAGGAGCTTGGCGCCCTGCCTGCCTTCCTCCAGGAGCGGCACATCGGTCCTGCCCGTGTGTTTCCCGGCCAGCGACCACTGCGTCTGTCCGTGTCGGGCCAGCAGGATGCGGGGTGCCATGGAGGGCCTTTCCGGGAGGGGGCGCGAGTCGTCTGTTCCGGACGGAAACTGCCCGCTTCCTCCATCATCGCGCACCCCTGCGACACGCAACCCACCGGGCGATCTCTGCGTCTTGCAACACCGGGGGCGCCCCCTTACGGCGTTCACATACGCCTTAAAGTGGGCGATCGGCCTTCGGCCGACGTACGGGGGGAAGGAGATCATCGGAATGCCGCAGAACGACGCGCCGGACACCGGCGCGGCGCGGAGGCACCGGCTCCGCTGGTGGACGGAACTGCCACTGATCGTGCTGGTGTACGGCGCCTACTCGGCGGGCCGTCTCCTCGCGCGCGGGGATGTGTCGACGGCGGTCGACCACGGTCTGGCGATTCTGCGCGCGGAGCAGTGGCTGTATCTCAACGCGGAACATCCGCTGAACCGGCTCTTCACCGCCCACGCCTGGCTCGGCGTACCCGCCGACTTCTGGTACGCCTCGCTGCACTACCTCGTCACACCGGCGCTCCTGATCTGGCTGTTCCGCTCCCGCGCCGTGCACTACCGGGTGGCCAGGACCTGGCTCCTGGTGTCCACGTTCATCGGTCTGATCGGCTTCACGCTGCTGCCGACCTGCCCGCCGCGACTGCTCGCACCCGGGCACGGTTTCGTCGACACGATGGCCCAGTACAGCGCGTACGGCTGGTGGGGCGGTGACGCGAGCGCGCCGCGCGGTATGGGCGGCATGACCAACCAGTACGCGGCGATGCCGAGCCTGCACGTGGGGTGGGCGCTGTGGTGCGGGGTGATCCTGTGGCGGCACGGCCGCACCCGTACCGCGAAGGTCGCCGCCGTCGCGTATCCGCTGCTCACCACGGTCGTGGTGATGGGCACCGCGAACCACTACTTCCTCGACGCGGTCGCCGGGGCGGTCGTCATGGGCGTCGGTTTCCTGCTGGTCCGTCCGGCTCTGCGGCTCGCGGACACGGCGCGCGCGTGGGTGGGCGAGCGGGCGTTCGTACGTGACCGGTTCGCGCCGGTGGCCGCGCGGACGGAAGGGGCGACCGTGGCCGCGTCGGGCGGGAGTTCCCCGATTGTCGGTGGCGGGTGCCAGACTTCGACGGGTGAGCGAATCCCCCGACAGCGCAAGCAGCGTGACGAGCCGAGTACCACCCCCGCCGACGCGGACGACGGCACTCCGGCACCGGCTCGCTGAGCTGCGCGGACCCGCCGTACCGCCGCAGGCCCTCGACGCCAGGTCGCTGGCCGCGCTCGCCGCGAATCCGGGGTGCAATCGGCGCGCGCTCCTCGACGGCGCGGGGGTGAACAAGGCGGTGCTCGCGGGCGCGCTCGGGGTGCCGTCCGGTTTCGGCCAGTCCCAGTTCGCGTTCGTGCGGGGCAACGCGTTCGAGGCGCGGGTCAAGAGCGACGGCGGCGCGGAACTGCTGCGCCTTGCGCACGAGCGGCTCGACCGGGGCGCGCCGGCGCCCGTACCGGGTGAGGCGCGGGTTCCGGACCTCACGGCCGCCGGTCCCGAGGGGCGCGCGGCGCGTACGGCGCTGGCGCTGCGGGAGGCGTCCGAGGCGGCGGGCGACGGGGTCTGGACGCTGCTCGACCATCCGATGCTGGCGCTGGACGTGGCGGGCACGCCCGCGTTCCTGGAGCCGGACGCGGTGGTGGTGCACCCCGACGGCCGGTGGACGGTCGTGGAGATCAAGTCGTTCCCGATGATCGACGGTTCGGCGGAGCCCGCGAAGGTCGGCGCGGCGGCCCGGCAGGCGGCGGTGTACGTACTGGCCCTGGAGGAGGTCGCCGCGCGGACGGAGCCGTCGGCCGGGGTCGGACCCGCTCAGATCGGGCAGGCGCGGGACGGACTGGCTCGGGTCGGGCAGGCTCGGGTCGGGCATCGGGTCCTGCTGGTCTGCCCGAAGGACTTCTCCAACCTGCCGACGGCCGCCGCCGTGGACATCCGTAAGCAACTGTCCGTGACCCGGCGCCAGTTGACCCGGCTCACCCGGATCGAGGACATCGCGGACGCGCTGCCCGACGGGACGACGTTCGCCGTCGAACAGCCGCCCGAGGAGCTGCGCACGGCGGTCGAGTCGGTCCCGGCGACGTACGCCCCGGAGTGTCTGTCCGCCTGTGAACTGGCCTTCCACTGCCGTGCCCGCGCGCGTGCGGGCGGCGCGGTGACCACCCTGGGGCGTGCGGTCCGGGGCGAGTTGGGCGGTCTCACGACGGTCGACGCGGTGCTGTCGGCGGCGCACGGCGAGACGGGCGACCCCGACGACCCGGCGGTGGTGGCACTGCGGCGCGCCGCGAGCCTGCGCGCCGAAGTCCTGGGGGCATCCCTGTGTCACTGATCCAGCACCTGGCCCGCCTGGAGGCCGTCCAGTCAGGGCGAGCGCAGCAGACGGCCACCGTCCGGCACCGGCATCTCTCCGAGCGCCCCCTCGTCCTGGTGCCGCTCACCACCGCGGGCGAGTCGGGCGCCCCGCTCGGCGCCCTGGTCGGGACGGAACGCACCGCGCCCCGCGTCCTGTTCGTCCCCCAGCCCCGCGACCGCGACCTGCGCTTCGCGTTCCTCGCGGACCTCGCCGGTTCGGTCCTCCCGTACATCGAGGCGTACGCCGACTCCGTGGAGGCCGCCGAGCGGACCGAGACCGACCCGGAGACCGGCAAGCGCGTCAAGGTCGAGGTCGAACTGTGCGCGGACGCACCCCAGTTGATCGTGCCGAGCCGCGCGGGCGTCGACTTCGTGCGGCTCCTGGGCCGCTCGATGCGGTTCCGCCGCACCGCCGAGCAGGACCCCGAGACGCCGTATCCCGCTCCCCCGCGCGTGCCGCTGCTCGGCCGGTGGCTGACGCACTTCGGTGAGCGTGCCCGGGTGCCGGGCTCCTCGCTGCTGCTCGCCATGACCGACCTGCTGTCCCGGCACTGGGCGACCGGTCAGTCCGCTCTGGAGGACCAGCATCTGGGCGCGCTGCTCGCGTGGCTGGCGGCGCCCGACGGCACATCGGGCGCGGCGGCGGCCCTGCGGGCGGAGCTGGCGCGGGACACGGACGGGCAGTTGCTCTGTCCGCCGGCCGGCCCGGCGACGGACCCGGCGTTCGACAACCGTCTGCTCGCCCCGGCCATCGAGCGGTACGACCGGGCGCGGGTCGCGTTCGCGGCGGCCGAGGACGGTATCGAGGCCGACGACCGGCTCGGCGAGGTCACCGAGGCCGAGCACGCGATCCGCGCGCTGATCGAGAGCCGCACCCGGCCCACCTGGGACGCCGTGTGGCGCGGCCTGGACCTCCTGTTCACGCTGCCGGAGGGCGGGCACGCGGCGGACCGGTGGACGCGGGACCGCTGGTCCTTCACGGGTCACCGCGACCGGGTCCTCGCGGGCGAGCCGCCGCAGCCGCGCCGCGACGACGCGGTGACCGCGGCGAACAAACTGGCCGCGCGCGAGCGGGAACAGGCCCGACTCGACGCCCAGGAGGCCCTGGACGACCCGCTGGTGATGGCCGGACGGCGGCTGGCCGGTGAGGCGTTCGCGGGCGAGGTCATCGAGTCCGTGATGGCGTACAGCGAGGGCAAGCGGCCGAGCCCGCGCCCCCTGGTCACGGTCCGTACGGACGACCGACCGCATCTCGGCGCCCGCACGAAGGTGTACCGCTCACTGGGCGGCAAGCCGCAGTCGGCGGAGTTCGTGGAGTACGTGGAGTACGTGGAGTCCTTGGAGTACGCGGAATCGGACCACGGGAAGTCGGGCGCCGGGGACGGAAGTCGCACGGTGGTCCTGCGGATCCTGGACAAGATGGGCCGGGGCAAGGAGCCCGAGCCGGGTTCGGTGCCGGAGAAGGGCGACCAGGTGTGCTGGACGCTGTTCGAGCACGACCAGCGCGGCGGCCCCAAGCTGCCGGAGCCGGAGGAGACACCGTGGACCCATGGCGGTCCCCCGGGTGAGCGGGCCGAACAGGCCGACCCGGTGACCGGAGAGGACGTCCTGTGACCCCCACCGACGTGTCCCCGGGCGCGGCGGACGCGCGGGTTCCCGACCCGGGCACGGCCGCGACCCGCGCCACCGACGCGATCCTGCGCGACACCCTGCACGGCGAGGCCCGGGGCGTCGTGGTGGACTCGCCGCCCGGCGCCGGGAAGTCGACCCTGGTGGTCCGGGCCGCGCTCGAACTGGCGTCGGCGGGGCGCCCGTTGATGGTGGTCGCGCAGACCAACGCCCAGGTGGACGACCTGGTCCTGCGGCTCGCCGAGAAGGCCCCCGACCTGCCGGTGGGCCGACTGCACAGCAGCGACCCGGACGCGTACGACAAGGCACTCGACGGACTCCCGCAGGTCCGCAAGTCCACGAAGGCCGGGGACCTCGCGGGCCTTGACGTGGTCATCTCGACGTCCGCGAAGTGGGCGCATGTGAAGGACGTCGAGCCCTGGCGGCACGCGATCGTGGACGAGGCGTACCAGATGCGGTCGGACGGGCTCCTCGCCGTGGCGGGGCTGTTCGAGCGGGCGCTGTTCGTGGGCGACCCGGGCCAGTTGGACCCGTTCGCGATCGTCGGCGCCGAGCAGTGGGCCGGGTTGTCGTACGACCCGTCGGCGAGCGCCGTGTCGACGCTGCTCGCGCACAATCCCGAACTGCCGCAGCACCGGCTCCCGGTGTCCTGGCGGCTGCCCGCGTCGGCGGCGCCACTCGTCTCGGCCGCCTTCTACCCGTACACGCCGTTCCGCAGCGGTACGGGGCATGGGGACCGGCGGCTGAACTTCGGTGTGGCGTCGGACGGTTCGGGTCCCGACCGGGTCATCGACGAGGCGGCGGAGTCCGGTTGGGGCCTGCTCGAACTGCCCGCCCGGCACACCCCGCGTACGGATCCCGAGGCGGTACGGGCGGTGGCCCGGGTGGTCCGCAGGCTGCTCGACCGGGGCGGGTTCACCGTCTCGGAGCGTGGCCCCGATCCGGCGCCGCTGACCGCCGACCGGATCGCGGTCGGCACGGCCCACCGTGACCAGGCGGCGGCGGTACGGGTGGCGCTCGCCGACCTGGGGGTCACGGACGTGACGGTCGACACGGCGAACCGGCTCCAGGGCCGGGAGTACGACGTGACGGTGGTCCTGCACCCGCTGTCGGGCCGCCCGGACGCGACGGCCTTCCACCTGGAAACCGGCCGCCTCTGCGTCCTGGCGTCCCGCCACCGCCACGCCTGCGTGGTCGTGACCCGCGCCGGCATCCCGGATCTCCTGGACGACCACCCGTCCACAGACCCGGTACAACTCGGCGTCACCCTGAAGTTCCCGGATGGCTGGGAGGCGAACCATGCGGTGCTGTCACATCTGTCGGAGCACCGGGTGACGTGGCGGCCGTGAGTTCCGGCGGCTGACCCGCCCTGACGCCGGACGGAGTCCGGCACCGCGATGACCATGTGGGAGCTGAGGCGGCTGCGGAACCGGCACGGGATCACCGTGCGCGGGGCGCTGCGGCGCTGAACGGGACGCGCCCCTTTTTTCTCGTACGGATCACCTGGTGGTCGCCGTCCCGTGGCCGGTCTTGCGGGCCGAGGGACAATGGGAGGCGGCGCACCGGCCCAGGACGTACGAGGAGGACCCATCATGACGGAGCCCGAGCGGCCCCGTACCGAGCGGCGACCGCGTCCCGCGCCGCTGCTCTTCGAGCCGGCCGAGGCCGCCGCGGACCCGGAGCACTTCTTCGACCTGGAGTCGATCGAGGACCCCCGCCAGTTGCTGACGCGGGCGACGGAGCTGACGCACGCGTTCCGCGCGGCGACGGACCGGTCGATGGAGTTCCAGGCCATCGCCGCCGCCCAACTCGCCGACCCCCGCCGCTTCGACCGCCTGACCCCCGCCGCCATCGCGGAACACGCGGAGTGGACGGAGGACTACGCGAAGAAGATGGTCGAGTTCGGCCAGGACCTGCTTCGGGGGGGCGCGGAAGAGTCCTGACCTGGGCGAACCGAACGACCCTCGGTACCGTCTCTCCCGCTGACGCACCCACGAGTGAGGTGCGCCGACCGTACGGGGGACCCCATGAAGACGTATCGCGCCGCCCTGACCATCGGAGGCGCTGTCGCCGTGCTCGTCGGGGCCGTCGGATGCACCTCCGGCGATGGGGACGCCAAGGCGGAGGGCGCGTCGCCCTCCACCAAGACGCTGACCTGTGACGCCTCCGGGTTCGCCTGGAGCGGGACCCGGCGCGAGATCAGGCTGACCGGGACCAGCGACCTGCTCCACTACTCCGGCAAGGGCGAACTGGTCGCCGTCGTCAAGGACGGCGACCAGCACTACGCGCCGAACGTGAGCGGCACGTCCGCCCGGCTCAGCGCCGCCCAGGTGATCAAGGCACTCGGGACGCACCTCAAGACCGCTCAACCCCTTGCCGGACCCGGCGAGATGGCGGTCACCGATACGCAGAACGCGTTCCACGACGACACCGGGCAGCGACGCGGCGCGTACTACGCCTGGAACTCCGTCACCGTGGTCACCGCCGACTTCACCCACCCCTGTGCCGTCGGCAACGGCCACGTGGTGACCTGGGAGACCACTGGCACCGGACTGCTGTCCTGCGCCAACCGGGTCACCTGGACGGCGGGCGACGAGAAGGACCAGGCGACTGCGCGGGTCATCCACGAGGCGGCCGTGAAGGTGTGCCCGGAGGGGAGCGGCGCGACCCGTGCGCCGCGTGAGGCGGTCTGAGCCGTCGCGGCGGGTCCGACCGGTCGCGGGCCGGACTCCGATAGCCCCCGAAAGATCTTTTGGCATATGCCAAGGGGGCAAGATACTCCCTCCCACCCCCTCCTGTCCCGGTTTCCGTCAACCCACAGAAACGAATCTCTTACTCCCGGTACATCTGGGTGCTATGAGCAGCGATCGGCACCTGGCGCCCACCCGCCCCTCCGCACGCCTCAACTCCGTACGCCTCAACTCCGCACGCGTCGACCTGGGCGACCGCCACGACGTGTCCGGTGTCACTCGTGAGGGCGCCGCCTGGCTCGCCTCCGCAGGAACGTATCCGCACAGCACACTCGCGCTCTGGAACGACCGCCCCGCCGCCCCCGTAGTGCTGCCCTGCGGCACCGCCTTCGACGTGGTGAGCGCCCCGGCGATCTTCGGGCGCCGCATGCTGAACCGGTTATGGAACGAGGGGCCCGGCTCCGGGCCCGTCGCGGCGCACCGGGGCCGCATCCTGCTGTTCTGCGCCCCCGGCACGGCCCAGCGGCTCCCCGTGCTCCTGCGCTGGGAGGAGTGGGGCACCGGAACGCCGGAGTCCGGGCGCCGGCCCGCCGTCCCGCCACTCCTCTGTCACGGCACCGGCGACGCCGTCACCGTGCCGCCGCCGACCTCGGGGGCCACCCCCGACGGCACCGCGCCGCCCGGCGCCCGGGGACGCCCCGACTCGCGCTGGCTGGTCGCCCCCGACACCCGCAGACCGTGGCTTCCGGGGCCCGAGATCCTGCTCTGGGCCTGCGTCCGAGCGGCCCGCGCGGCGGCCGGATCGGCGGTCCGTATATCGATTTTTCCTGGCACCGATCAGGATGCTAAGGTCTACGACGTCAGCAGGCGCCGCTAGCTCAGTTGGTTAGAGCAGCTGACTCTTAATCAGCGGGTCCGGGGTTCGAGTCCCTGGCGGCGCACAGACGACGAGAAGCCCTTCGCGTGAGCGAGGGGCTTCTCGCATGTCCACCCCCGGTCGGCTCAGCCCGTCGTGATCTTCACCGTCCAGTCGCCGTTCTCCGTCCGCTCCTCGGCGTCGACCACGATCCGCACCTTCTCGTCGGGCACCGTGAAGCTCTCGCCCGCCCGCACCGGGGCGTCCGCGAGCGCCGGGTAGACCGACTGCCCCCAGCACGCCTCGGACCCCGGATGCGCGTCGATCACCTCCACCGGGCCCGCGCCGGACGCGGTCTCGCTGCGCACCCGGTAGATCAGCAGCCCCTCCGTGCAGGTCGCCGCGTCGTTGCCGATCGCGCCCCGGGCCTCGATGGCGATGGCGCTGCTCCGGCCCGTACGGACCACGGCGAGCTTGGTGCCGAGCCCCGCGCCGAACCGGCCCGGCGCCCCGGCCGCCCCGCCGTCCGCCTTGCCGTCCACGGCGGCCCCCGCCCCCGGTTCCCTACCCGTCGTCCTGGCCGGACCCGGCGCCGTCCCCGTCGCCGTACCACCCGGTCCCGCCGACAGCGGCTCCATGGTCAGCCGCGTACTGCCACGGCCCTGGACGCACACCACCTGGCGCGGCTCCAGCCAGCCCAGCTTCCACTTGTGCCAGCCGAAGAAGTCCGGCGCCAGACCGAACTGACTGCCCATGACGTCCCAGTCGCCGACATGCGTGTCCCAGTCGCCCTTGCCGTCGGTCGGCCGGTGGTAGAGGTCCGGCAGGTCGAAGACGTGCCCGGTCTCGTGCGCGAGGACATTGCGGTCCGGCGGATGCCGCTCGAAGACGGTGACGATACGGCGGATACTCGTCCCGTCCGCCTCCATCGGCCGGTCGAAGTTGACGACCTTCGTGGCGTCCGAGTCGACGCCCGGCGCGTCCGGGTCGGCGACGAAGTAGACGACGTCGAAGTCGCGGAAGTCGACATGCGGGTCGGCCGCCGCGACCGCGTCCCGCAAATAGGCGCTGCGGTGCGCGGCGTCCCAGTCACGTCGTATGGCGTACGCGCTGGAAGGTTTCGGCATCTGGATCCACTCGCGCTGGGGATGCGGCCGGAGCGTGAACTTGCCGTAGGACGCCTGTTCGTAGAAACGGCTGGTCGCCGGGAAGTAGTCGGCCGTCAGCTCGGCGGGCGTGGTCAGGGGGCGGGCGTCCGGGAAGGACAGGAAGACCATCACCGCGTTCAGGGGGCGGGTCGGGCGCGGATAGGCGGGGTTCCAGGTGTCGAGGCCCTCCGAGTGGTGGGCGGCCGAGCGTTCGAGCGCGCAGGGTCCGGCGAAGGGCTGCGCGACGGAGGGGCCGGCGACCAGCGAGGTCGCGGCGAGTGCGGTCATCGAGGTGAAGGCGGCGGCGGTGCTGCGCAGCCGGGACCGGTCGCGTACGGGGCCTCGGGAACCGCCGAAGCCTTCGGGTCTTTCGGGTCGTTCGGGACCTCCTGGAGTTGGCGCCGTGGGGGGATGCTGACGCGGCACGGCGACCTCCGGGTGCGGATGACAGGACACCGCACCCAGACTGTTCCTATTTATCGCACTTCGCCCTGTTTGGCTGACCCGGCCGGGTGAGCACTCGACACTCCGGGTACTCACGGACCGTCACCAACGGTCAGGGGCGGAGGAATCCCGTCCAGACCCGAGCAGAAACGATCTGTCAAAGAGGCCCGCAACGGGGTATCACCGGAATGTGGCTGGATAGCCCGGGAGCGCTGCCTCTATGATCGGCAGACTTTCCAGCGCGAATCCGGCCGGAGCGGCTCGTCCCACCGCCCGGCCCGCCACTCGTCCGAGACCTTTACGAGCACGACTGCACTGCGGGAGCGAGCGGTGAGCGGAACGCCCGAAGGACCGGCCCCCGCGGCAGACCTCGCCCACCCGCACGTGACGGAGAGTCGCGTGGGTGACTCCGGTGCGGAGACTCGTACACGTGAGACGGACGCGGAGGCTCGCGGGCGCGATGCCGCGATGGATGCCCGCCCCCTCGACACCGGCACGGAGGCTCGTACCGTCGCCTCAGACTCTGACGCGGACGCCGGAGCCGTCCTCTACCGCGCCGCCTTCGCCGCCGCGCCCCTCGCGCTCGCCGCCGTCGGCCACGACGGGACGGTCCTCGCCGCGAACGACGCGTTCGTCACGCTGTTCGGCGCGGCGGTGTGGGGCCGGGGCGCCACAGGCCCGGTCGGCCGGGTCGCCGCGGATCTCGTGGACCTGGGGTCCGACGGCCGCACCTGGCACGCGTACCGGGAGGTGCTGCGCGGGCGCCAGGCGAGACTGCGCTGCACCCGGCGGCTCAAGCACCCCGAGGGCCACTCGATGTGGGCGCAGATCACCGTGTCGCCGCTGCACGCGGGGGACGGCCGGGGCGCGGCCCTGCTCTCGGTGTCCGACATCAGCGCCCGCCGGGAACTCCAGGCGCGGCTGCGGCATCTCCAGATGCACGACCCGGTGACCCGGCTGCCGAACCGGACCCTGTTCTTCGAACGGCTGACGGCGGCCCTGGAGGCGGGCTCGTACGAGGACGCGGGGACCGGGCGGATCGGGCTCTGCTATCTGGACCTGGACGGGTTCAAGGCGGTCAACGACACGCTCGGGCACCGCATCGGCGACCGGCTGCTCGCGGCGGTCGCCGACCGGCTGACGCACTGCGCGGACGAGGCCGGTTTCGCGCGCGCGTCGACACCGCTGGTGGCGCGGCTGGGCGGCGACGAGTTCGCCCTCCTGGTCGAGGACTCGACGGGTACGGAGCAGTTGGCGGACCTCGCGGAAACGGTGCTGCGGACGCTTCAGGAGCCGTTCGACCTGTTGGGGCAGCGGCTCTCGGTGTCCGCGTCGATCGGGGTGGTCGAGCGGCACGCGGCGGGGACCACGGCGACCGGGCTCATGCAGGCCGCGGACACGACGCTGTACTGGGCGAAGGCCGACGGCAAGGCGCGCTGGACGCTGTTCGACCCCGAGCGCAACGCGCACCGGATGACCCGCCAGGCCCTCGCCTCGTCACTGCGGCCCGCCGTGGAGCGGGGCGAGTTCGTGCTGGAGTACCAGCCGCTCGTGGGCCTGGACGACGGCGCGGTGCACGGGGTGGAGGCGCTGGTGCGGTGGCAGCACCCGCAGTTCGGGACGCTGACGCCGAATCGGTTCATCGGCCTTGCCGAGGAGGACGGTTCGATCGTGCCGCTGGGGCGGTGGGTCCTGCGGACGGCGTGCCGCCAGGCCCGGCGCTGGCAGTTGGACCACCCGGAAGCCGAACCGCTGTACGTGAGCGTCAATGTGGCGGTGCGTCAGGTGTGGGACTCGGATCTGGTCGCGGATGTCGCGGAGATCCTCGCGGAGACCGGGTTGCCGCCGCGGCTGCTGCAACTGGAGCTGACCGAGTCGGCGGTGATGGGCTCGGCGGGCCGCCCGCTCCAGGCCCTTCAGGCGCTCAGCGACATGGGTGTCCGGATCGCCATCGACGACTTCGGCACCGGCTACTCCAACCTCGCCTACCTCAGCCGCCTCCCGGTCTCCGTCCTCAAACTGGACGGCTCATTCGTCCGGGGCTTCCGCTATGACGACGGGGCGCACCCCAACCCCGCCGACGAGGTCATCGTGGAGGCCCTGATCCAGCTCGCCCACCGCCTGGGCCTCACGGTCACCGCCGAGTGCGTCGAAACAGCGGGCCAGGCGTCCCGCCTCCGCCGCATCGGCTGCGACACAGGCCAGGGCTGGCTCTACTCCCGCCCCCTCCCCCCGGACCACATCACCCCACTCCTGACGACTCGGGTGTGCCCACAGACCTGAGGGGGCCGGGACCCGGGTGGCGCGGTCCGTCAGCCGCGCGGCAAGTCATAGGCGTCCGCGATGAGTTCGTAGGAGTGGCTGCGGATGGTGGCGGTGTGGGCGTTGGCGGTGAGCATCAGTTCGTCGGCGCCCGTGCGCTTCTGGAGGTCGTCCAGGCCCGCGCGGACCTGGTCGGGGGTGCCGTGGATGACGTTCGCGTTCCAGGAGTCGACGAAGTCCCGTTCCATCGGGCTGAACGCGTATGCCTCCGCCTCCTCCGGGGTCGGGACCAGGCCGGGGCGGCCGGTGCGCAGGCGGACCATGTTCAGGGCCGCCGCCTGCACCTGCCGGCGGGCCTCCCGCTCGTCGTCGGTCGCCAGGGCCGAGACTCCGATCAGGGCGTACGGGGCGTCGAGCACCTGGGACGGGCGGAACGACTCCCGGTACAGGTCGAGCGCCGGGATGGTGTTCTGCGCCGAGAAGTGGTGCGCGAACGCGAACGGCAGGCCGAGCGTGCCCGCGAGCCGCGCGCTGAAGCCGGACGAGCCCAGCAGCCAGATCGGCGGGCGGTGCGGCGACTGCACCCCGCCGGGTGAGGTCGCCTGAATCGGACCCGGCACGGCGTGGATACGGGCGTACGGGTGGCCGTCAGGGAAGTCGTCGTCCAGGAAACGCGTCAACTCGGCGAGCTGCTGCGGGAAGTCGTCGGCGCCCTCGTTCAGGCGGTCGGTGCGGCGCAGGGCCGCCGCCGTCGCGCCGTCGGTGCCGGGGGCGCGGCCCAGGCCCAGGTCGATACGGCCCGGGGCCAGCGCCTCCAGGGTGCCGAACTGCTCCGCGATCACCAGCGGGGCGTGGTTGGGGAGCATGACGCCGCCCGAGCCCAGGCGGATGGTGGTCGTGTGGGCCGCCAGGTGGGCCAGGATGACCGCCGGGGACGTCGAGGCCACGCCCGGCATGGAGTGGTGTTCCGCCACCCAGTACCGGTGATAGCCCCGCTGCTCGGCCTCCGTCACGATCTTGACACTGGTACGGAGGGCTTCCGTGGCGGTGGTGCCGGCGCCTACCGTCGCGAGGTCCAGGACCGAGAGGGGGACAGGGGCGCTGCCTTGAGCGGTGCCTCGGATGTCGTCCTTCGCCTGGTTGTTCGTCGCCACGGGGTCCTCCTGATCGGGGGTTCGGTACTCCAGCCACGGCTAACAGGAGGTGGGCTCCGTTTTATTCCCGGCGCCCATGGGGGCGGGGAAGGGGACCTCCCTTTGCCTACCCGTGTTGCCTACCCGTGGGCCTGGACCAGCGGTTCCTTGGTGAACAGGGTGCCCAGGGCCGGGGCGTTCACCCTGCGGGCCGCGAGGCGCAGGGCCTCCCAGACCGTGACCTGGTTGGCCGTGAGGACCGGTTTGCCGAGGTCGGATTCCAGGTCGCGGACGTAGGCGGCGGTGTGCAGGGCCGTGTCGGGCAGGAGGATCGCCTCCGCTTCGGGGTGATCCGCCGTCCGGGCGAGGGCCGTGACCTCGGCCCGGCCCCAGGTGCCGACTTCCGCCGCCGTGATGATCCCGCTCCCCCGCGTCGCCACGACCTCCACGCCCGCCGCCTTCAGGAAGGCCGCGAAGAGGGCCGCCACGTCCTCGGGGTACGTCGCCCCGATCGCGACCCGCCGCACCCCCAGCTCCCGCACCGCGTGCGCGAAGGCGAAGGAGGTGCTGGACGCCGGGATCCCCGCCGTACGGGCCAGGGCGCGTACCTGTTCGTGCGCGCCCTCCCAGCCGAAGACGAAACTGGCGCTGGTGCACGCCCACACCAGGGCCTCGGCGCCGGCGAGCCGGATCTCCTCGACCCCGGCGGCCAGCCGGTCCGCCGAGCCCATCTCCAGGAGCGCGTCGACCCGGTGCGCGTCCTCGCCGATGTCCGTGTGGACCACGGCCAGCCGGATGTCGCTGCCCAGTAGCTGCTCGATCCTCGGATAGTCGTCCTCCGCCGAGTACCCCGGGTACAGGAATCCGAGTGCGGTCACGTCCAGCCTCCTTCGCGTGGGTGCCCCCCGCCGCACCCTCAGGGCAGCGGCGGAGGACCGTCGGGCAGGGTCGGTGTCCCCCCGCCCGGTGCGGGAGGCGTGTCGAGCTGCACCGCGCCCGGCCTCGCGCCGGGATCGAGCAGCGCCTGATACGGCCCCACCGCACGCGTACCCAATCGACGCAGGGCTGCCCACATCGTCACCTGGTTCGCGGAGATCACCGGCATCCGCAGTTCGGCCTCCAACTGGGGGATCACGTCGTACGTCGGCAGGTTCGTACAGCTGATGAACAGTGCGTCAGCGGCCCCACGTACAGCATGCCTCGCCATGGTCACGACGTCCCGGTAGGGCACCTTCCAGATGTGCCGGGTCAGTCCGAGGCTGGCGCGGCCCGTGACGACGACGCCGGCCTCGGCGAGGTAGTCCTCCAGGGACCGGGTCACGGAGGTCGTGTACGGCGTGACCAGGGCGATCCTGCGGGCCGACAGTTCGGCCAGGGCGTCCAGCAGGGCGCCGGACGTGGTGAGCGAGGGCAGGGCGCCCGCGCGGGTCATCGCCTCGCACATGGCGCGCTCACCGGCGATACCGCCGACGAAGCTGCCGGAGGTGCAGGCGTAGGCGATGACCTCGGGTTCGGCGGCGCCGAGCGCGCGTACCGCCTCGCCGAGGGTCTCGTGCTCGCTGACCAGGCGCGCCAGGTCGAGGCTGACCTCGACGGGCACGTACGGCGTTCGGGTCAGGAACAGCGAGATGTCGTCGGGCACCCAGCGCCACAGTTCGCGGTCGAGGGCGAAGTCGAAGGGGGCGACCACACCGATCCCGCGTTGGGGGTGTGGTCCACCGAGGAAGGAGACGAAGGAGACGTCCATAGCAGGCCCCAGAGTGGGTAAGAGCGTGCGAGGCCAGCGGTGTCCGGAGGTACGGCCGCCGGTGGCCGGGGACAGAGAGCCGGCAACAGGCCGGGACGTCGGGACGGGATGGTGCGGGTCGAGAGACACAGGCCCGTGTTGACGAAGGTAGTTTCGGGTGCCAGCGTGGTCAATCCGCCCCTCTCGGACAACCAGAACAGCCCAGCTCGGACGGCTGCCCGGACGACACATCGGACAACGACTCGGACGACAACTCCGACGGCAACCAGAGAAGCGGATCCGCATTGCGAAACGGTTTCCCGACCATGTCCGAAGCGACTTCCCACCCCCCGACCTCCCGCCCCCCGACCCTCCTCGTCCTCGACGCGGACCCGCCGCCCCGCCTCGGACGGCTGACCGGGCGGGCCAGGATCGTGCACACCGACGCGGCGGGGCTCGCGGACCGACTTCCGGACGCCGATGCGCTGTTGGTGTGGGATTTCCGCTCGGACGCGGTGCGCGGGGCATGGCCGGGTGAGGGGCCGCGCCCCGGCTGGGTGCACACGGCGAGCGCGGGCGTCGACCATCTGCTCGGTCCGGAACTCGCCGCGTCGGACACGGTCGTCACCAACGCGCGCGGTGTCTTCGACCGGCCCATCGCCGAGTACGTCGGCGGACTCGTGCTCGCCATGGCCAAGGATCTGCCGCGCACCCTCGCCCTCCAGGAGCGGCGCGAATGGCGGCACCGCGAGACGCTGAAGGTGTCCGGCACCCGGGCCTGCGTGGTCGGTTCAGGGCCGATCGGGCAAGCCATCGCCGGGACGCTGAAGGCGCTCGGCGTCCTCACGGCCGTGGTGGGCCGCACCGCACGCTCCGGAGTGCACGGGCCCGCCGAGTTGGACCGGCTGGCGGCGCGCGCCGACTGGGTGGTGTGCGCGGCGCCGCTGACCGACGACACCCGGGGCATGTTCGACGCGCGGCGGTTCGGCCTGATGCAGCCGTCGGCGCGGTTCATCAATGTGGGGCGCGGCCCGCTGGTCGTGGAGGCGGACCTGGTGGCCGCGCTGGAGCACCGTTGGATCGCGGGCGCGGCCCTGGACGTCTTCACGGACGAGCCGCTGCCGCCGGACAGCCCCCTGTGGAGCGCACCGGGACTGATCGTCTCGCCGCACATGAGCGGGGACACGGTCGGCTGGCGGGACGAGTTGGGCACCCAGTTCGTGGAGCAGTACGAGCGCTGGGTGGCCGGAAAGCCGCTGTTGAACGTGGTCGACAAGAAACGTGGGTATGTCCCCGGTGACTGAAACCGGTCACTGAACCCGGTTCACGAAACCGGTCACTGAACCCGGTCACGGAACGGCAAGCCCTGGAGGGTGCATGACGCGGCTCACGGATCTGACGGCGGCCCAGCTCGTGGACGGCTACCGCAAGGGCGAGTTCAGCCCCGTGGACGCGGTGGAGGCGGTGCTGCGGCGGATCGAGGAGACACAGGACGCCGTCAACGCGTTCGTGCTCGTGAACGGGGACGAGTCCCTGGCGGCGGCGCGCGCGTCCGCCGACCGCTGGCAGCGCGGTGAACCGGCCGGGCTGCTCGACGGTGTCCCGGTCACGGTCAAGGACCTGCTCCTGATGCGCGGACACCCGACGCTGCGCGGTTCCCTGACGGTCGACGCGGACGGGTCCTGGGACGAGGACGCGCCGTCCGTGGCGCGGCTGCGGGAGCACGGCGCGGTGTTCGTGGCGAAGACGACGACGCCCGAGTTCGGCTGGAAGGGTGTCACGGACTCCCCGCGGTACGGCGTGACCCGCAACCCGTACGACACCGCGCGGACCTCGGGCGGCTCCAGCGGGGGCAGCGCGGTCGCGGTGGCGGTCGGCGCGGGACCGCTGTCGCTCGGTACGGACGGCGGCGGCAGTGTCCGTATCCCCGCGTCGTTCTGCGGGATCTTCGGGCTGAAGCCGACGTACGGACGGGTGCCGCTGTATCCGGTGAGCGCCTTCGGGACGCTGTCCCATGTGGGGCCGATGACACGGGACGCGGCGGACGCGGCGCTGATGATGGACGTGATCAGCGGGCCCGACGCGCGGGACTGGTCCCAGCTCGGGCCGGTCACCGGAAGCTTCCTGGACGGCATCGACGGCGGGGTGCGCGGGCTGCGGGTCGCGTTCTCGCCGACGCTCGGCGGCCAGGTCGCGGTACGCCCCGCCGTCGCCGCCGCCGTGCGGCGGGCCGTGGAGGGCCTGGCCGGACTCGGCGCGTACGTCGAGGAGACCGACCCCGATCTGACGGAGCCGGTGGACGCCTTCCACACCCTGTGGTTCAGCGGCGCGGCCGGCGTGACGCACGCGCTCGGTCCTGACCGGCGCGAGCTGCTCGACCCGGGGCTGCGCGAGATCATCACGGCCGGCGCCCGCTACAGCGCCCAGGACTACATCACCGCCACGGACACCCGGGCGGAACTGGGGCGCCGGATGGGCCGGTTCCACGAGACGTACGACGTACTGGTGACGCCGACGATGCCGCTGACCGCGTTCGAGGCGGGGGCCGAGGTGCCCGCGGGGAGCGGGGCGCGCCGGTGGACGGGGTGGACGCCGTTCACGTACCCGTTCAACATGACGCAGCAGCCCGCCGCGACCGTGCCGTGCGGTCTCGACGGGGACGGGCTGCCGGTCGGGCTCCAGATCGTGGCGGCCCGGCACGGGGACCGGACGGTGCTGCGCACGGCCCACGCGCTGTACGAGGCCGGGATCGCGGGAATTCCGGCGCCATCGGTGCCGTAGAGGCGTCGGTGCCGTAGGGGCGTCGCTCCCGTAGCGGCAAGGGCCTTTCAGGCCCGTCGGAAGGTGAGCGTCTCGCCCAGCGCGCCGGCCCGCCACAGGTCGTTCGCGGCCTCCGCCATCGCGTCCAGCCCTTCGACCACCTGGCCCCAGACGATCCCCGGGACCCAGCCGACGTCCCCGTTGAGCAGCAGGTTGTTGCGCTCGTAGAACAGGGCCAGGTCGACCGTGGTGGCGCCCGCCGCGACACCGGAGCCCGAGCCGTAGCCGTACGCCTGGCTGCCGAGCTGGGTGCCGTTGAACGTGAAGTAGCAGAGGTCCCCGGGGATCGGGGTCACCGTCGGGTTCTCCAGCGGGGGCTCCTCGGCGGCGAACGGCGGGAACAGGGCGTAGATCTCGTTCCGGGCGTATTTGGCGTGGTACACGTCACCTTCCAGCGGCAGCGCGTCCCAGACGGCGGCGCAGGTCAGCGGTGCCCGGTCGGTGAGGAGTTTCGCGGTGCAGTGCACACCGCGCCGGGTCAGGGCGATGTCGAGATAGCGATCAGTCATGCACCAAGGGTTCCCAGGGGTCACCGGCGCATACCCGGG
This sequence comes from Streptomyces sp. NPDC058001, assembly GCF_042886315.1. NCBI lineage: Bacteria > Bacillati > Actinomycetota > Actinomycetes > Kitasatosporales > Streptomycetaceae > Streptomyces > Streptomyces sp. NPDC058001. Next base: position 221,149 of record NZ_JBHVQT010000002.1, on the reverse strand, counting down.
TCACGGAAGCATCAGGGGCTCGAAATGATCCGCATACCTCGCGTGAGCCGGGGTAGCCGCGCGGCCATGGCTCCACCATTCGGAAACGACGCAGAGACCATAGGCCGGACGGCGCCCGGCTCTCCCCGATTCGGCAGACGCGCCCTGCTCGCGGGCGCAGCGGCGGTCGGTGCCGCCGGGGCGCTCGGCGCCGCGGGATGCAGCCGCGTGCCCAGCGGCGACACCCTGGCCCGGCTGAAATCGCAGGGCACCGTCCGCCTCGGCATCGCCGGTGAGGTGCCGTACGGCTATATCGACGACGACGGCGAGTTCACCGGTGAGGCCGTCGAGCTGGCGAAGGTGATCTTCAAGCGGCTGGGTGTGGACCAGGTGCAGCCCGTGGCGACGGACTTCAGCTCACTGATCCCCGGGCTCCAGACCCAGCAGTTCGATGTGGTCTCCGCCGGTATGTACATCAACAAGGAACGCTGCCAGCAGGTCATCTTCTCGGACCCCGAGTACCAGATGCTCGACTCGTTCATCGTCCGCAAGGGCAACCCGAAGAACCTGCGCTCGTACCAGGACGTCGTACGGACCAAGGCGAAGTTCGGTACGGGGACGGGGTACGCGGAGATCCAGTACGCCGTCGACTCGGGGTACCCGGAGAAGGACATCGTCATCCTCCAGGACCAGGTCGCGGGCCTGAACGCGGTGGAGGCCGGGCGGATCGACGTGTTCGCCGGGACCGCGCTCACCACCCGTGAGGTGACGAAGAAGAGCGCGAAGGCGGAGGCTACCGAGCCGTTCGCGCCCCTGATCAAGGGCGAGAAGCGGATCGACGGCGGCGGGTTCACCTTCCGGCCGAACGACACCAAGCTGCGGGACGCCTTCAACGTGGAGATCCACAAGATGAAGGACAGCGGCGAACTCTTCCGCATCCTGCGGCCGTTCGGCTTCACCGAGGCCGAGATGACCACGCTGACGGCAGAGGAGCTGTGCCGATGACAGCGGGACTCTGGCAGAACTGGGTGCTCCCCGGAATCTGGGTCACCCTCCAACTCACTGTCTACAGCGCCGCGCTGGCGACCGCGGTCGCCTTCGGCGTGGGCATCGCCCGAACCCACCGGCTGCGCTTCATACGCTTCCTCGCCGGTCTGTACACCGAGATATTCCGCGGTACGTCGGCGCTGGTCCTGATGTTCTGGATCTTCTTCGTGCTGCCGCAGCTCGCGGGCTGGTCACTGGTCCCGATGTGGGCCGCGGTCCTCGCGCTCGGCCTGTCCTACGGCGCGTACGGCGCCGAGGTCGTGCGGGGCGCGCTGGGCGCGGTGGCGCCCGCGCAGCGTGAGGCGGGCGTCGCGCTGAGCTTCACGCCCTGGCAGCGGATGCGGCTGATCCTGCTGCCGCAGGCGGTGCCGGAGATGATCCCGCCGTTCAACAATCTGCTGATCGAGCTGCTCAAGGGCACCGCCCTGGTCTCGCTGCTCGGTATCGGCGATGTGTCCTTCGCCGCCTATCTGGTCCGGCTCGCCACCCAGGAGAGCGCGCAGATCTACGCGATCACGCTGGTCATCTACTTCGTGATCGCGTTCCTCCTGACGCGCGGGATGCGCGCCCTGGAACGGAAGACCAAGGCCGGGATCGGCCGGCGCCCGGAGCCCGCCGGCACGGGAGGGGGCGTCGCGTGAACACCACGTATATAGCGAGCAGCGGGGGTACGACCGTGGCGGCGGACAGCTGGGACTGGTCCGCCGTCGGGGACTTCATGCCGCACTTCTGGGACGGCGTCGTCACCACCCTCCAGGTCCTGGCGCTCGGTTCGCTGATCTCGTTCTCGGTCGGTCTGGTGTGGGCGCTGGCCCTGCGCGCCCCGACCCGTTTCGTCCGGTGGCCGGTCGGTGTCTTCACCGAGTTCGTCCGCAACACCCCCCTGCTCGTGCAGTTGTTCTTCCTGTTCTTCGTGCTGCCGGAGTGGGGCATCCAGTTCTCCGCCCTGACCACCGGCATCGTGGCGATCGGGCTGCACTACTCGACGTACACCGCGCAGGTCTACCGCGCGGGCATCGAGGCCGTACCGGCCGGGCAGTGGGAGGCGGCCAGGGCGTTGAGCCTGCCGTACGGCCGCACCTGGACCGCGGTGATCCTGCCGCAGGCCGTCCGCCGGGTGATACCGGCGCTCGGCAACTACGTCATCGCGATGCTCAAGGACACCCCGCTGCTCGCCGGGATCGGGGTGCTCGAACTGTTGCAGCGCTCGCGTCTGGAGGCCGCGCAGACCTTCCAGTACACCGAGGCGCTGACCGTCGTCGGGGTCGCCTTCATCCTCATCGCCTATCCGTCCTCGCTGTTGATCCGAACCCTGGAGCGTCGTCTTGTCCGCTGACACCAGCCCCCGCCCGCATCAGGACCCCCACAAGGAACAGGCCAATCCGGCCGTCGACGGCAGCGAGCTGATCCGGTTCGACAACGTCACCAAGCGGTTCGGCGACACCACCGTCCTCGACCGGCTCGACTTCTCGGTCGCCTCCGGCAAGCACGTCACGCTGATCGGTCCCTCCGGCTCCGGCAAGACGACGATCCTGCGGCTGCTGATGACGCTGCTGAAGCCCGACGAGGGCACGATCAAGGTCGGCGGCGACTTCCTCACGCACGAGGAGAGGAACGGCAAGCTGGTCCCGGCCGGTGAGAAGCATGTCCGGGAGGTCCGCAAGAACATCGGGATGGTGTTCCAGCAGTTCAACCTCTTCCCGAACATGAAGGTGCTGCGCAACATCACCGAGGCACCCGTGACCGTACTCGGCCTGTCCAAGGACGAGGCGGAGGAGCGGGCCAGGGAACTCCTCGACATGGTCGGGCTCGGTGACCGCTGCGACGCCTATCCGACACAGTTGTCCGGCGGGCAGCAGCAGCGGGTCGCCATCGCGCGGGCGCTCGCGATGCGGCCCCAGGTGCTGCTCCTGGACGAGGTGACGTCCGCGCTCGACCCGGAACTCGTCGCGGGTGTCCTCGACGTCCTCAGGGACATCGCCCGCACCACGGACATCACGATGCTCTGCGTGACCCACGAGATGAACTTCGCCCGGGACATCTCCGACCAGGTGCTGATGTTCGACGCCGGGCGGGTCATCGAGTCCGGGTCGCCGGAGAAAATGTTCAGCGAGCCGGAGCAGGAGCGGACCCGTGAGTTTCTGAGCGCAGTGCTGTGAGCACGGACGGTAACCATCCAGGTCGGGGCTCCGTGGCGTGCCTCAGGCATATGCCAGAGGTGTCGCGCCCCTGTTGAAAGGGGTCGGGGCGCGCGGACAATCTTCGTCAACAGGCGCGCCCCGGGACCCGGTTGACGGCTATCGTGGACGCAGCCCAGCCGTCCGGAAGAGGCCCATCCAGGGAGATGCCGTGGCGCTGAAGCACGAGTCGACCGCGCCGTACCAGTCGGTACAGCACGCACTGCGGGTGCTCGACCTCGTCTCCCGGCGCGGTACGGGGGTGACGGAGCCGGAGCTGTCCCGCGAGACCGGGCTGCCCGCCGACCGCCTGGCACCCCTGCTGCGGATGCTGCGCCGCGAGGGGTACGTGGCCCAGCTCACCGATGCCGCCTATGTCACCGGCGACGCCCTGAACCGGCTCGCCGCCGCGCACGGCCGGGACCAGGCGCTGCGCGAAACCCTCCAGCAGACCCTGGACCGGCTGCGCGAGAGTCTGGGCGCGGCGATCTACGTCAGCCGGTACATCGACGGCGAGGTCCGGATCACCCAGTGCGCGGACGGGCCGCTGACGCCCGCGGTGCACGAGTGGGTGGACTTCCGGAAGTCGGCGCACGCCAGCGCGGTCGGCAAGAGCCTGCTCGGGCAACTCGACCTGGACGGCCGCCGCGACCATCTCGCCCGGCACCGGATGGCCCGGCTGACCTCGCGGACCATCACCGACGAGCGGGTCCTGCTGAACCGGCTCGACGCCCACCCCGCGACGGTGCCGGTGCTGGACCTCCAGGAGTACGCGGTGGGGACGGTCTGCGCGGCCGTGCCGATCACCGCGGGCTCATCGGCCGGCGCACTCGCCCTGTCCCTTCCGGTGGAGCAGGCACACCGGTTACGGGAGGCCGCGGACACCCTGAACCGCGAGGCGGCACCGGTCCTGCTGTCGCTGACGCTCTAGCAGCGTGGCGCGTGGGTTCGGCGGCCGGAGCACCCTTCCGGACCAGGTACTATTTTCTGCGTCAGCGCGCGCCGCTAGCTCAGTTGGTTAGAGCAGCTGACTCTTAATCAGCGGGTCCGGGGTTCGAGTCCCTGGCGGCGCACAGACGCGGTACGGCATGGGGCTCCTCGGTTTCCGAGGGGCCCCGGTCGCGTTCCGGACGGGGCCGAGCGGAGGATACGGACATGACCGGCACAGGTACCGGCACAGGTACCGACTCCTCGCCCCTGTTCCCGGCCTCCGTGGTCCATGTCGAGATGTTCCACGATCCGCCGGACGCGGTGCTGTTCCCCGAGGAGGAGGCGCTGATCGCGCGGGCCGTACCGAAGCGGCGGCGCGAGTTCACCACCGCCCGCCTCTGTGCCCGTGAGGCGCTGGCCCGGCTCGGGTACCCGGCGGCGCCGATCCTGCGCGATCCTCGCGGGGCGCCGCTCTGGCCCGAGGGCGTGGTCGGCAGCCTGACGCACTGCGCCGGGTACCGGGCGGCGGCGGTGGCGCACCGCACGGATCTGGTGGCCCTGGGCCTGGACGCCGAGCCGAACGCGCCGCTCCCCGACCGTGACACGCTCGCCCTCATCGCCCTGCCCGGGGAGCGCGACCACCTCGCCGAACTGGCGGCGGCCCACCCCGACCTGGAAGTCCACTGGGACCGGCTCCTGTTCAGCGCCAAGGAGAGCGTCTACAAGGCGTGGTATCCGCTGACGGGCCGCTGGCTGGGTTTCGAGGAGGCCGAAGTCACCCTCTCGGCACGGGAGAATTCTTTCCGCGCCAAGTTCCTGGTACCGGGCCCGACGGTAGGGGGTACCCCCCTGACCCACATCACGGGCCGCTGGCACAGCAGCGGCGGCCTGGTCCTGACCTCGACGGCGGTTCCAACTTTTCCCCACCCACCCACCCATTAGAAACCGCCACCGGACGAGAGCCGGGGTCCGTCCGACAAGGGGAGCGGTGCGGGACGGCACGGGGGGGGCGGTGCGGGACGGCAAGGGGGGGGTGCGGGACGGCAAGGGGCGGGGTCCGGGCCCACGAGTGCCGGGGTCCGTCCGGCAAGGCGCGGGGGCCGGGACGGCCAGAGGCGGGGGCGGGCCGGCGAGGCCCGTATTTCATCCCGCCGCAGCGGTGGCCCGCCACGACGGCGAGTGTCCGGCGGAACAGGTGGCAGCGGTCAGCCCGCGAGCAGATCTTCTCTGCCCTCACCTTGGAACTCCGCCCGAAGGGCAGTCCAGCCCGCCAGCGCCAAGGGGCCGGGACAGCCAGAGGCAAGGGCGGGTCGGTGAGGTCCGTCAGTCCGGGAACAGGTGCTGTCTGCCCTGGGCCTGGAATTCTGCCCGCAGGGCGGTCAAGTCCGTCGGGGTCAGGGGGCGGTAGCCCGGGGTGCCGGGTGGGCGCCACCAGACCGGTTCCGCGGTGCCGAACCCCTGTCGCCGCAAAGCCACGCGGTGCACTTTGTTCGTCGCCGTCACCGGCATCCGGTCGACCACCCGGACGAAACGCGGCGCCATCTTCGTACCCAAGTCCGGTTGGGAGTCGAGGAATTCGGCGAAGGCCAGGGGGTCGAAGGAGGCTCCGTCGTGGAGGGCGAGGGCCGCCATGACCTGGTCGCCGGCCACGGGATCCGGCACCGCGTACACGGCCACGGCGGCGGCACCCCCGTATCGCGCGAGGATGTTCTCGATCATCGCGGCGGCCAGGTTCTCGCTGTCGACGCGCAGCCGGTCGTCGGTGCGGCCCGCGAAGTACAGGAAGCCGTCGGCGTCGCGGTAGAAGAGGTCCCCGGTCCAGTACCAGCCTCCGCGCCGGCGGGCGGCGTCGGCCTCGGGGTTGCGCCAGTACCCCTCGAAGGGGTTGGGGCCGCGGTTGACCAACTCCCCTATAGACACATCGCCGTTGAGCAGGCGGCCCGCCGTGTCGAAGGTCGCCGGGGGACACTCCGTACGGGTCTCGGGGTCGACCACCGCGAGGTCGTCGCCGGGCGCGGCCCGGCCCACGGCGCCCACCGGTGTCCCGGGGGTGCGCTGGATCGCGGCGCCGCCCTCGGACGACCCGTACCCCTCGACCAGGCGTACCCCGAACCGCTCCTCGAAACGGGCCGCGTCCACCGCCCCCGCCTCGGTGCCGAAGCCGATGCGCAGCGTGTGCTCCCGGTCGTCGGGGCGCGGCGGGGTCGCGAGGAGGTACTGCACGGCCCGGCCCACGTAGGTGAAGTACGTGGCCCGGTAGGCGCGTACGTCGTCGAGGAACCGGGACGCGGAGAAGCGGCGGCGCAGCGCGACCCCGGCCCCGGCGGCGAGCGCGGGCGCCCAGTCGGCGATGACGGCGTTGCCGTGGAAGAGGGGCATGCAGATGTAGTGCACGTCGTCCGGTCCCACGGCGAAGTGGTCGGCGAGGGAGCGGCCCGCGGCGGCGAGCCGGCCCTGGGTGCAGATCGCCGCCTTGGGCGCCCCGGTCGAGCCGGAGGTGAAGTAGAGCAGCAGCCGGTCCCCCGGCCGGGCCCGGCCGGCGTCGGGTTCGGCACCGGCGTAGGGCGCGAGCAGTTCCGCGTAGGCGTCCGTGTCGGTCACCAGGACGCGTACGCCCGGCAGTTCGAGGCCGTCCAGGAGCGGCAGCCGGCTCCGCTCGGTGATCAGCACGCGGCACTCGGTGTGCCGGATGTCGCGGGCGAGTTCGGGGCCGCGCCGGGTCGGGTTGACGCCCGCGACGGCGGCCCCGGCGAGCGCGGCGGCGCTCAGCCACAGCGGGTATTCGGGGGTGTTGTCGAGCAGCACACCGAGGTGGGGCGGGGCGCCGGGCGGCAGCAGGTCGGCCAGCAGCGCGGCCCGCGCCGCCGCGCCCGCGGCGACCTCGTGATGGCTCAGCGTCCGGTCCTCGCACCACAGCCCGGGGCGGTGGTCGCCCCACCCCCGCCGGACCAGCTCCGCGACGGTCATCGCCTGGGATCCCATGACCGCGCACCATAATTGACGGAGCGTCAGAAGAACATGTTCGCGGCGGTCACCATGAACCCGGCGCAGAAGGCGATGACGACGCCGAGGAAGACCAGGATGCCGGCGAGTGCCAGTCCGGCCTTGACGGGAGCGACCGGCCGGGCCGTGGCCTTCTCGGGCCGCTCGGCGGCGTAGTGCACGACGACGACGTCGCCTTCGATGACCGTGCCGGGCCCGTCGGCCTCCTCGAACCGGACGGACCGGCCGTCGCGGGTCGTGAACTCGTAGACATGGTGCAGGGTCGTGTACGTGTGTCCCGAATCGCTGTCGCGCCGGGTCGTCGTGTACGTCCGCAGACAGCGCGCCTCCGCCGTCAGCCCGCTGTTCCAGGCCCGGCGCACCTCCAGCCAGCGCGTGATCGTCTTCGCGGCCATGAACAGCGCCAACGCCGCGATGAGCGACGGCACCGCGTAGAACATGAACTCCATGACATACCCCCCGTGTCGGCCGGTTCGGCCCTGCGCACGCCACGCGTGGAGTGGCGTGCGCAGAACCTACCTGTGGGGGGTTCGGTGAAGCCTCAGGTAATGCTCAGAGAGCTGGGGATGCTCGGATTACTCAGTGCTTGCCCGGTCAGAACGTGACGTCCGAGCAGGCGTAGAACGCGTTCCCGGTGTCGGCGATCGTCCACACCGCGAGGATCACGTGGTGCCCGCTCCTGCCGGACGGGACGGTGCCCGAGTGCGAGAGCGTGGCCGGCGGCTGGCCGCTGTACGGCACCGTCAGGAACGGGGTCGTGTCGAGCGCGGCCCGGGTCAGCGGAGCGTTCTCGTTCCAGCCGTTCTTGGTGATGTAGTACCTGAAGTCGGTCGTGGAGTGCCTGGCCGTGAACTGCCAGCGGAAGGTGTAGCTCTGCCCGCCGTTCAGTTTCGTGGTGGGCCAGGCGCCCCCGGACGGCGTCTTCGGCTGGTCGAGCGCGCTGAACTGGGTGAGGTTCGCGGAGCAGATCCTGCCGTCGGCAGGCCCGCCGCCCGGGAAGCCCTTCGGGCCCTCGACACTCTGGGGCTCCCACTGGATGGCACCGCAGTTCGCGACGGATCCACCGGTGGCACAGAGTTTCTGACGACTGACGGGGAGATCGGTGTAGCCGTGGCTGCTCGCGCCACCGGCCGACAGCACGAACGCGCCGACGGTGGTGAGGCCGAGCATGGCCGCGTAGATCTTTTTTCGCATGCTGCCGCTCCTGGGGAAACGTGGGGGTGTTCCGTGAGGCGTACGCAGAGCTGCGGTCTAGACCAAGTCTCAGATTATTGCCGTTAGTTGAACATGTCCATACCAATGATGAGCCGGTTCCGGTCAGGCTGGAACCGGTCAGGACAGGGGCAGGACAAAGGATCAGGGCGAGAGGTCAGGGCGGCGAGTCGGCGTTCCGGCCCGTGCAGAACGCGACCGTCAGATCCTTCACCAGGGCCTTGCGCTCGTAGTCGTCCAGCTCGACGAGACCCCGCACGGTGAGCCGTGTGACCGTGTCCTCGACCGAGTCGACCACCGACGTGAGCACGGTGTCGCGGTGCTGCGCGTCGAGCGCCGCGATCCGGCGCCGCTGCATCGCCGCCGCCACCTCGGGCGCGTACTCGATCCGGGTCGGCTGCGCCGAGAACACCTCCAGGCCGACCGGCGCGGTCTCCGCCGCGAGCAGCCCGGTCAGCGCGTCCCCGACCGCCTCCGCGTCCCGCAGCGTCGGCGCGTCCTGCCGGAAGGCGTCGGCCGGCAACTGCGAGAGGACCCGGGCGAGCGCCGCCTCCACGCACTCCCGCAGATACTCCTGATGGTCCGCCACGGCGAGCGTCGCCCGCGCGGTGTCCTTGATCCGCCACACCACGAGCACCACGGCCCGCAGCGCAACCCCGTTGGCGTCGACCGCCGGCATCGGCTCGCTGCGCCAGTGCCGCAGCCGTACGTCGACTCCGCGCCGCAACAGCAGCGGGTTGACCCACATCAGACCGGTACGCCGGACGCTGCCCCGGTACCGGCCGAAGAGCGTGAGCACCGAGGCCCGTCCGACCCGGCCCCGGGCCAGGCCGCCGAAGCCGAAGAGGGCGACGGTGCCCGAGGCGGCGAGCGCGGCCCACTGCCTGGTGCTGATGTCGCCGCCGCCGAGCCCCCTGCCGGTCAGCCGGGGTACGTCGAACCCGGCGCCGCCGAGCCCGGCCTTCCCGAGCCCGACCCCCGCGTATCCACCGCCCGCGTACGCCGGCAGGCCCAGGAGCTGGACGAGCAGCGGGGGCAGTACGCCCGCCCACCACAGCGTGACCAGACAGCCCGCGATGCCGGCGAGTCCGGCCAGGACACCGACCGCGCCCGGCAGGGCACGGCCGAGCCGTTCGACCGGGACGGGACCGATGTCCGGCGCGGACCGGGCGCCGACCGACGCGGGCGCGGCACGGCGCACCGGCGCACGCTGCGGGGACCGGAGGTCGGGCCAGGGCTGCTGGTCCGCGCGGAACGGGTGCTCGCTACGGGGCTGTTCGCCCGTGCGGAACGGGTGGTCGGTGCGGGGCTGTTCGCCCGTGCGGAACGGGTGGTCCGTGCGGGGCTGTTCGCCCGTGCGGAACGGGTGGTCCGTGCGGGGCTGTTCGCCCGTGCCGTGGCGCCTGCCCACGACGGCCGGGGGCAGATCGACCGGCGGCGCCTCGGGCTCGTCGCGGAACAGGAGATGGACCGGGATCTCGGTGGTGACCTCGTTGTGGATCAGCCGCGGCGGGCGAGCGCCGGGTTCGTCGGGCCGCGGGGACCGCGGGGTTGTCGTGCTGCTCATCCGTGCCTCCGTCATGAGAAGAGCCGCCGCCAGGTCTCGGGGCCGGGGTAACCGTCGGCCGCGGCGCCGCGCCAGCCCTGCGCGCGCTGGAACGCCTCGACGCAGCGCCGGTCGCTCTCGCTCCAGCGCGGTCCGGGACCCCGCGTGTAGTACTTGCCGAACCCCTTCTTCACGAGCTGCCTGCCGAGCCGCTCGACATACGCGTTGGACTGCCCCGGGCGGAAGACCCCCAGGCCGGGGTAGGCGGGCACACCGGCCGACGGCGACCCGCCCGGCTTCCCCCCACCGGACTGCCCTGTGCCTCCTGATCCGGCGGGTTTCGGGGCGCCTGCCGCCTTCGGGATGTCCTGCCCCTTCCCCTTCACCAGCAGATCCCAGGTGGCCGCACCCGGGATGCCGTCCGCGTCGGCGCCCTTCCAGCCCTGGGCCTGCTGGAACGCCTGGGTCGCGCGCCGGTCCGCCTCGCCCCAGCGCGGTCCGGGACCCGAGGTGTAGAAGCGCTGGCCGCCCCGGGCGGCGAGCATGGCGCCGAGCTGGGTCACGTGCTTGTTGTTCGCGCCCGGCCCGAAGGACGCCTTGCCCGGGTACGGCGTGACCCCGGTGGACGGCCGGGAACCCGCGGGGACGGCGCCGCCGGGCCTCACGCCCTTGTACCGGTAGGGCACATAGCGGTCGGAGTACTGCCAGTACGGGTACGGCGTCGACTGCTTGCGCGCGTTCGGCGGGGTCAGCTCGTAGGCGGTGTAGTACGTCCTCGTGTAATCCGCCCAGCCGCCGAAGATCGTGACGTGCGAGCCCTTCTCCGGATCGGACGGATTGTGGAAGAGGAGCATGTCGCCGGGCTGCAACTCGTCCTTGGTGATCCGCACCCCGTACGCCCCGAGGCTGCCGGTCCACTCGTTCTGGCCGAGCCCCCAGGCCATCGACACGAACCCCGAGCAGTCCTGGCGGTACCCGTCCCTCCAGTACTTGGACATGCTGTACGGCACCCTCGCCGCCATCCACCCCTTGGCCCGGTTGATGATCTCGGCCCGGCTCGTCGGGGGCGTCCTGACCGGGGTCGACGCCGTGCCCGGCGGCCCGCTCGCCCCACCGTGCAACGGAGCCTTCGTACCCTGCGGGGTGTCCGGCTCGTCATCGAGGGGGTCACGGGGTTGTCCGTGAGCGGACGGGGCAGCGGGTCGTCCGTGAGCGGACTGAGCACCGGCCCGCTCCTGGGCGGACGAAGGGGCGGGTTGCCCGGGGCCGAGCGGAGCGGCGGGCTGCCCTGAAGCGGACCGAGCACTCGCCTGCCCCGGATCCGACTGAGCACCCGCCTGCTCCTGAGCGGACTGGCCGGCCAGCTGCCCGGGACCGGGCGAATCAACGGATTGCCCCACGGCGGCCCCCGTCACCGGCTGCCCGGAACCGGCGGGAGCGCCCGGCGCGACCGGCAGCCCCGGACCGGCCGGACGGTTGTCCGCGACCCCGGAAACAGACTGGCCGTCCACCTGCCCCGGACCTGACTGAGCACCCGCCTGCCCTGGACCGGACTGAGCGGCCGACTGTCCCGCAGCGGACCGGTTCACCGGCAACCCGGAATCGGCGGTGCCCGACTGCCCCAGTTCCGCCGGGCGGTGCTCCGCTGCGACCGCCGGCATCCCCTGCGTACCGCCCAGGACCGTCCCCGCCGCTGCCGCGAGGACGAGCGCGCGGCGCGCACCGTGCGCCGCCGGGCTGCCGCCGAGCCGGACCGGCAGGGCATACATGGCACGCCGCCAGTGGACACAGCCGGCACAGTCACAGTCGCTCGCGGGATCGATCTCTTCGAACTCCGGAGCGTCCATACGATTCCCCTCACCCACCGGATTGACATCTCCGCGCATCTGCACGGTCGTCAGTTTCTCAACGGTCCGGGCATATCGCACGTTGATGATCCAAATGACTGACAGTCAGGACATAAGCCGCGTTACGGGCATGGGATGGAGGGCGTGCCAACGGGCGCGGCAGCGGGTGGAACCGCGAGTCACGGAGGTGCTGAGCACCCTTTCCGGTCGGGTAGAGTTCTCCAGGTCAGCAGGCGCCGCTAGCTCAGTTGGTTAGAGCAGCTGACTCTTAATCAGCGGGTCCGGGGTTCGAGTCCCTGGCGGCGCACCGACCGAAGAGGCCCTCGCGACAGCGGGGGCCTTTCCGTTGTCTCCGTTCCTGGACGCCCGCCACCTGGGGGGCGCCGGACGGATACCGTGGGCGTCATGGCGCGCGACATCCAGGAGCGGATCAAGAAGCTCATCATCGACCGGCGGTTGCCCTCCGGTGCGGTCCTGCCGACCGAGCCCGAACTGATGGAGTTGCTCGGCGTGAGCCGCAACTCCGTCCGCGAGGCGCTCAAGGCACTTCAGGCGATGGGCATCGTCGAGATCCGGCACGGCTTCGGCACGTATGTCGGACCGATGTCGATGGCCCCCATGATCGAGGGCCTCACCTTCCGCACGGTCGCCGGGCACTACCGGGGCGAGGACAGCCTCCGCCAGCTCCTGGAGCTGCGGGCCGCCGTCGAGACCGGGCTGATCGCCCGGCTCGCGGGCCGGCTGCCCGCCGCGGATCTCGCCGAACTGGACGCCCTGGTGGACCGCATGGACGCCGCGGCAGCCGCGGGCGACGGGCTCATCGAGAGCGACCGCGCCTTCCACGCGACGCTCTACCGCGGCCTCGGCAACCAGTTGCTCAGCGAACTGCTCGAAGCGTTCTGGGACGCCTTCCACCGGGTGCGGACGGACCTCGTGGACCTGCCGCACGACCCCAAGGTCACCTGCCGCCAGCACCGCGAGATCCTCGACGCCGTACGTTCGGGCGACGCGGTCCGCGCCGAGCGGGCCATACAGGAGCACTTCGGTGACATCCGCACCCGACTGAGCGGCACAAGCAACGGTACGGGCTCCGACACAGGCAGCGTTACGGGCACCGACACAGGCACCGGTACATCACAGTCGTATACGTCACCCCCGCCCGAAAGCCCCGCGCCCTTGCGATCATGACAAGCGGCATAGAACCCTGGCCCGGAGCCCGGAAATCCCATGAGGCCACAGGGACGGACGAGTTGGGAGTCCGGACCCGTCGCGGCGCGGGGGGCGGGCGGCGGGGCCCCGGTTCGTGAACGGATGCCGAGACGGGCATCATGCAACCGGAAGGCCGCCGTTCATCATCTCACTGAGCGGTGGCCTGCCACTGATGTGCCCGGGAAGATCAGGGGAATCCGTACCGGGCGGACGATCGACGAACACGCGGTCTCCCGCGTGTTGGGGGGTATGACTCATGACGTCGCCGCCTGACGGCGCCCGGCAGAACTTCGACCCGTCCGAGACCACGCAACTGCGCGTGCCGTCTCACCGGACGGGAGGCTTCCGAAGAATCAAGAAGACGCTGCCGCGCTACGACTACGAGCACTACAGCCGGCTCGCCGGACCCCTCACGCAGCCCGATCCGGGCAAGCCGTACAAGGTGCAGTACCGCTCACTGCTCTCGCAGGAGCCGCACCGCGTGCGGGCCGCGCTCATGCTGGGCGCCGCGCCGCTGCTCTCCCTCGTACTGCTCGCCTGGCTGCTCCAGCCGACGCACTGGACCGAGCGGGACTACCCGAAGTACGACTTCCTGCCCGTCCTCGACATGGTGATGCTCGTCTCCATCGGCCTCATCGAGTTCTTCCGGTGCATGAACGTCCTGTCGAACGCGCACGCCACACTCGTCGCCAGGGATCCCATACCGGTCGTCCCGGAGACCGGCACCCGGGTCGCGTTCCTCACCTCCTTCGTGCCCGGCAAGGAACCCCTCGCCATGGTCACGAAGACGCTGGAGGCCGCCGTCAAGGTGCGCCACCGCGGGCTGCTGCACATCTGGCTCCTCGACGAGGGCGACGACCCGGAGGTGAAGGAGGTCTGCGCGCGCCTGGGCGTGCACCACTTCTCCCGCAAGGGGATACCCCAGTGGAACCAGCCCAAGGGCCCGCACCGGGCGAAGACGAAGCACGGCAACTACAACGCGTGGCTCGACGCGCACGGCGGCGACTACGACTTCTTCGCCTCCGTCGACACCGACCACGTACCGCTGCCGAACTATCTGGAGCGGATGCTCGGCTTCTTCCGTGACCCGGACGTCGGCTTCGTCATCGGCCCGCAGGTGTACGGAAACTACGACACCTTCGTCACCAAGGCCGCCGAGTCGCAGCAGTTCCTCTTCCACGCCCTGATCCAGCGCGCGGGCAACGCCTACGGCGCGCCGATGTTCGTCGGCACCTCCAACGCCGTACGGATCAGCGCGCTCAAGCAGATCGGCGGTCTGTACGACTCGATCACCGAGGACATGGCGACCGGGTTCGAGATCCACCGGGCGAAGAACCCGGTGACCGGCAAGAAGTGGCGCTCGGTCTACACCCCGGACGTGCTGGCCGTCGGTGAGGGTCCCAACGCCTGGACGGACTTCTTCACCCAGCAACTGCGCTGGTCGCGCGGGACGTACGAGACGATCCTCAAGCAGTACTGGAAGGGCTTCTACTCGCTGCCGCCGAGCAAGCTCTTCAACTACACGATGATGATCATCTTCTACCCGATGTCCGCGCTCAACTGGATCCTGGCGGCGCTGAGTTGTGCGCTGTTCCTGGGTATGGGCGCCTCGGGTGTGAACATCGACCCGACGATCTGGCTGATGCTGTACGGCAACGCGTCCGCCCTCCAGATCGGGCTCTACATCTGGAACCGCCGGCACAATGTGTCCCCGCACGAGCCGGAGGGCTCCGGCGGTGTCGCCGGCATGGTGATGTCCGCGCTGTCCGCGCCGATCTACGCGCGGTCGCTGATGGATGCCGTGCTGCGCCGCAAGAGCAAGTTCGTGGTGACGCCGAAGGGCGATTCGGCGAGCCCGGACACCCTGTTCGGCACCTTCCGGATCCATCTCTTCTTCATCGCGGTGTTCGGTGCCTCGATGGGTGCCTCCTTCTACTTCGGGCACTCCCATCCCGCCATGCTGATCTGGGCGTCGTTCGCCCTGCTGATCACGGCCGCCCCGATCTTCGCGTGGCGCTGGACGCTGCGGCAGGCGAAGAAGAAGCCGCCCGTCGCGCCTCCGCCGTCCGACGGCACGGTCCCACCGCAGGCCGGCCCGGCACGTGGACGGCACGCGGCCCCTGGCGCCCACACCCCGCAGCAGAAACCGAACTGGACGTCGACACCGAACGACCAGACCGTACAGATCGCCCTTGGGGGACGTAAGAAATGAAAGACGGTTCCAGCCGCCGCCGCTTCCGACGCATCGCGATAGGCGCGGCGGTAGTTGTTGCGCTGGCCGCGATGAACGGTCCCGCCCTGTATCGGTTCGGGTCCGAGAAATACCACGACTACAAGATCAACAAGCCGGAGTACAAGGCCGCGAACGGGAAATGGGACATCGTCGAATTCCCGGCGGAGTTCAAGCAGAACACGATTCACGCGGCGCTTCTGCACACCGGAAAGATTCTGCTGGTCGCGGGGTCGGGCAACAATCAGCAGAACTTCGACGACAAGAAGTTCGACACCCGGCTGTGGGATCCGATCAGAAACACGATCAAGAAGATCCCCACGCCGAAGGACCTGTTCTGCACGGGCCATACGCAGTTGTCCAACGGAAATCTGCTGATAGCCGGCGGCACCAAACGGTACGAGAAGCTGAAGGGTGACGTCAGCAAGGCGGGCGGCCTGATGGTCGTCCACAACGAGAACCCGGACAAGCCGATCACGCTGCCCGCGGGCACCAAGTTCACCGGCAAGTCCAACGGCAAGACGTTCACGTCGAGGGACCCCGTCGTGGTCGAGCGGGCGGAGAAGGTCTTCGACCCGGACACCGGTGAGTTCGTACGCAACGACCCGGGGCTCGGCCGGATCTATGTCGAGGCACAGAAGAGCGGCGCGCAGTACGAGACGGGCACCCAGGACAACTACCGGGTGCAGGGTCTCTCCGGCGCCGACGCCCGTAACACCTACGGCATGGCGGAGAAGCTGGCCCTGGACAAGAAGGACTTCCAGGGGATCCGGGACGCCTTCGAGTTCGATCCGGTCGCCGAGAAGTACATCCAGGTCGACCCGATGAAGGAGGCCCGCTGGTACCCGACGCTGACGACGCTCAGCGACGGCAAGGTGCTCAGCCTGTCGGGCCTGGACGAGATCGGGCAGCTGGTGCCGGGCAAGAACGAGGTGTTCGACCCCGAGACCAGGACCTGGGAGTACACCGAGGGCATCCGGCAGTTCCCGACGTATCCGGCGATCTCGCTGATGCAGAACGGCAAGCTGTTCTACTCCGGTTCCAACGCGGGGTACGGCCCTGACGACGTGGGCCGTGACCCGGGCATCTGGGACCTGGAGACCAACAAGTTCCGCAAGCTGCCCGGGATGAGCGACCCGAAGCTCCTGGAGACCTCCGGCACGGTGCTGCTGCCGCCCGCGCAGGACGAGAAGTACATGGTGATCGGCGGCGGCGGGGTCGGCGAGTCCCAGGAGTCCAGCAGGAAGACCCGCATCGTCGACCTCCAGGCGGACGACCCGAAGTTCGTGGACGGTCCCGAGCTGGAGAAGGGGACCCGCTATCCGCAGTCCTCGATCCTGCCCGACGACACGGTGCTGGTGTCGGGCGGCTCGGAGGACTACCGGGGCCGCGGTGACACCAACATCCACCAGGCGCGGATCTACGACACGAAGGCCAACTCCTTCCGGAAGGTGGCCGATCCGCTGGTGGGCCGCAACTACCACTCCGGTTCGCTGCTGCTGCCGGACGGCCGCGTGATGTTCTTCGGATCGGACTCCCTGTACGCGGACAAGGCCAACACCAAGCCGGGCACGTTCGAGCAGCGCATCGAGATGTACACACCGCCGTACCTCTACCGCGACTCGCGCCCTTCGCTGTCCGGCGGCCCGAAGACCATCGAGCGGGGCGGTTCGGCGACGTTCTCCGCGCAGCAGGCGTCGTCCGTCAAGACGGCCCGGCTGATCCGCCCGAGCGCGTCCACCCATGTCACGGACGTCGACCAGCGATCCATCGCCCTGGACGTGAAGAAGTCGACCGACAGCATCACGGTCACGGTCCCGAAGAGCCGCAACCTGGTGGAATCAGGCTGGTACATGCTCTTCGTCACCGACACCGAGGGCACACCGTCAAAGGCCCAGTGGGTGAAGGTGCCGTAGGCGGAGGCGAATTCAGCTCCGTACGCCGGAGGGGCCCCGGCGCGACACCCGCGCCGGGGCCCCTCCGTCATACGGGAACGGTGAGGTCACTTCGTGGCCTTGGCCAGGCTCAACGCGTACTCCGGCCACCACTCGCCCGCCTTTGGGCCCCCCTTGCAGGTGCCGTCCGATTCGCCGGGGCGTTTGATCCAGAGGAAGGCGTGGATCTGTGGGTCGCCGGTTTTGGTGGTGGGGGTTTCGCCGAGGGCTCGGCCCGGTGGGTTGCACCAGCGTTCGTTCGGGTCGCCGTCCGTGTAGGGGCCGTTGCCGTTGCGGCTGGTGTCGATCACGAAGGGCTTGCCGCCGACCTTCGCGGACAGCTCCTTGCCGTACGCCGTACTGTCCGCCGTCGTATAGAAGTTGGACACGTTGACGGAGAAACCGTCCGCCTGCTCGACGCCCGCCCACTTCAGCGGTTCGAAGATCTGGTCGGGTTTGCCCCAGCCGGTGTTGCCCGCGTCGAGGTAGACCTTGGTGTTCTTCAGCGCCTTGAGGCTGCCGATGGCGCCCTTGAGCAGGTCGTACCGCTCCTCGTGGAACTCGTCCGGGGTGCAGCCGTCGACCAGGTGCAGTACCGCGTCCGGTTCCAGGACGACCGTCGCCGGGCGGTCGCCGATACCCTTCGCGACCCCGTCGATCCAGGCACGGTACGCGTTGCCGTCGGCGGCGCCGCCCGCCGAGAAGTTGCCGCAGTCGCGGTGCGGAATGTTGTAGAGGACCAGGACCGCGTCCCGGTCCGCCTTCGCCGCGGCCTCCGTGAAGCCCCGCGCCTCCGCTTCCGGGTTCTCCGCACCGATCCACTCGGCGGTCGGCTCCTCCGCTATCTTCCGGATCTGCCCGGCGTCGTCCTTCTTTCCGTCCTTCTCATACGCGCGGACCTGATCCGCCGCGTTCCCCTCCGGATTCACCCAGTACGGGTCCGTTCCCTTCGGCTGCTGCCGAATCGGCTCCGACGTGTCCTTCTTCGCGGAGTCGTCGCCGGAAGAACATCCCGCCAGCAGCAGTGCCGCCCCCGCCACGGCCGCCGACCATTTCACCCTGCCGTACATCCACTCCCCCTCGGGTGCACCTTCCGAGGTCCAATCCTGACATAGGCGACCTCGCGATCGAACGGGCCTTGGACGAGGGGTTCTTGAATGAGAGGAAGTCACATCCCCCGTGCGGCGCCGTCGTGCGACGGAATACCCTGGGTGACGGGCAGGTGTCCGTTCCGGAGTTTCATGAGCGACCTCCCGCAGACGCCGGGCCACTCCCGCGGCCCGTGCGCGCGGTCGAGGACCGGCCCGGTCGGCGGCTCCAGGGGGAGCAGGTCGCCGACCGGGCAGGGTCGTCCCCCGGCCCCGAATCGCCGTGGCGGCGTGGGCGGTTCAGGATTTCTTACCGGTCAGATACGCCGACACCACCACATTCGCGCTGTACTCACGGGTCGCCTTGTCGAAGGTGCCGCCGTAGGTGATGAGCCGCAGTTCGGCCCGGTCATGTCGGTGCGGCCCGTAGGCGCGGGCCGCGTCGAAGCGGTCGCGGGCGTAGACCCGTACGTCGTCGACGGTGAACTCGGCGGTGGTGCCGTCGGCGCGGGTCACCCGGATCTTCGCGCCGGGTGTCACGGTGCTGAGGTTGTGGAAGACGGCCCGCCGGGTCTCGGTGTCGACGTGCCCGACGAGCAGCGCGGCGCCCGCCGCACCGGGCCGGGTACCCGCGTCGTACCAGCCGACGGTGCCCGACTGGTCGAACGGCGGCGGGTCGACGGCCCCGGACCGGTCGAGGCCACGACCCACCACGGGGGCCCGGACGCCGGTCGCGGGAACGTCGACGCGCAACGGCTCCGAGGCCGTGAGGGGTTTGATCGGAGGCGGGAGCGGGGTGCCCGGAGGGCGGCCGACAGCGGCGACATCGCCGGTGGTCGGCCCGGATATCCCGCCGGGGACATCGGTGATCCCCTGGCCCCAGAGCCACAGGCCGAGAAGGAGGACGGCCCAGGCGACCCCGGTGACGAGGCGCCCGGTGCCGTCCGCGCGTTCCCGGTCGGCCATGGGGGCCCGCTGTCTCACTCGTCCCGGCCGTTGTGCGGTCGCCGCCTGCGTACCCGGAAGACAACGACGCACGCCGCCACTCCCGCGAGGACAAGACCGATGACGGCCTGCCGGGTGCCGGGTCCCTCGGACTCCTCGGCGGGGGTCAGCCGTGATGTGCCACCGCCCGCGCGCTGGGGGGCGGTCGGGGACGCAGCCGGCTCGTGCCCGCTGCCGTGCGCGACGACGTGCACGACGTCTTTGGCCTTGGCCTCCTTGCCGTCGCAGGTCACCGTGATCGTGTAATCGCCGGGGGCCGCCGACGACTTGATCCGGGTCTGCGCGAACAGGGTCGGCCCGTCGGCGGACGGCGCGAGGTCGGCGGGGGCGACGAACGCGTCCGATGCGGCGCGGCCCGACGTGCCCTCACAGCCGGTGACCCGCAGGTCGACCTCGGAACCCGGTGGCGCCTCGGACGGATTCACGGCGACGGATCCCTCGGCCCGGGCGTGAGCGGTCGCCGCGGGCAGCGCCGCCAGGACGGCGGCCACTCCCACGGTACGGAGAGAAATCATCCCTGTACTCATCGTGAACCTCCTGGTATTCGCAGGTTCACGCGCCGGGACCCGTCCCGCATCCCGGCGGGGGGTCACGGCTGGTCCGTACGGGGGATTCGCCGGGCGCCGCACGCATCTCTGACGTCCGGTGTCTGACGTCCGGCACCCGGGCGACGAGTCCCGATCAGATCCTGTCGACCAGATCGGCGATCGAATCGACGACCTTGGACGGGCGGAACGGGTACTTCTCGATGTCCTCGGCCGTCGTCACCCCGGTCAGTACGAGGAACGTCTCCATCCCCGCCTCAAGCCCCGCGAGGACATCCGTGTCCATCCGGTCGCCGATCATCGCACTGGTCTCGGAGTGCGCGCCGATCGCGTTGAGCCCGGTCCGCATCATCAGCGGGTTCGGCTTGCCCGCGAAGTACGGGTCCTTGCCGGTCGCCTTGGTGATCAGCGCGGCGACCGAACCGGCCGCGGGCAGCGCGCCCTCGGTGGACGGCCCGGTCTCGTCCGGGTTGGTGCAGATGAAACGGGCGCCGTTGTTGATCAGCCGGACGGCCTTCGTCATCGCCTCGAACGAATAGGTGCGGGTCTCGCCGAGCACCACATAGTCCGGGTCGTGGTCGGTGAGGACGTACCCGATGTCGTGCAGCGCCGTCGTCAGCCCGGCCTCGCCGATGACATACGCGGTGCCGCCGGGGCGCTGGTCCTCCAGGAACCGGGCGGTGGCCAGGGCCGACGTCCAGATGTTCGCGACCGGCACGTCCAGACCCATACGGGCCAGGCGGGCGTGCAGATCACGGGCGGTGTAGATGGAGTTGTTGGTCAGCACCAGAAAGGGCATCCCGGAGTCCCGGAGCTTCTTGATGAAGGCTTCGGCGCCGGGGATCGGTACGCCCTCGTGGATGAGTACCCCGTCCATGTCGGTGAGCCACGATTCGATGGGCTTGCGCTCTGCCATGGCCGGTCTCCTGGGATGCGTACGTACGGGTGCGGTGCGGGGACGCCCGGACGACGCTGTGCCGGGCGCCCCCAGCGTAGTCAGCCCCCGGCCGGCGGGACCCGGCCGGTCAGCCGCCGGTGGCCGTCTTCCAGGCGTCCATGTAGCCCGCGAGGTTCTTGTCGATGCCGGCCCAGTCGGGCTGGAGGATCTCGACGTCCGCCATCAGCTCGTTCCGGTACGCGACCGCACGGCCAGGTCCCGTGCGGTGGGGAGCGTGTCGCCCTCGGCCAACTCGCCGACCAGCACGGCGATACGGGCCCTCACGGCGTAGTACTTCGGGAGACGACGTCAGTGCCGGTGCGGGCCGGGGGTCTGGAAGCGGCGGGCGATCGTGAAGAGGGCGGTGCCGGTGAGGAGCAGGGCGACGGCGGCGGCGGCGAGTCCCTTGCGGGACGGGGAGCCGGTGGAGGCGAGTTGGTGGGGCGCGGCGGGACGGCTGCCGGGCGAGGGCTCGACGGCGGCGGCCGGGTTCTTACTCCCGTCGGGCACCCGCGCGGCGTCGACACGGAACCGGTACGGCCCGGACTCCCCGACCCAGGCACCGTCGTCGCCGCGGCGCTGGACGACCGCGGCCTGGGCGACGATCTCGTTCGCGGCGGTGTCGGCGGCGAAGGCGAGCCGGACGTCGACGGTGGTGCTGCCGTGGGCGGGCACGGTGAATCCGCCGAACCCGTCGTCGAACACGGCGATCGTCTCGTCCCGGTCGGTCCGCTCGATCGCGGCGGGCCGCCACCGCCTACCGTCCCGGAACTCCATCCGCACCTGCGGACCGCGCAAGGCCCGGGTGGTGTCCACGAGTACGACGACCGGGTGCACGCCTTCGCAGGCGGCCCCGGTCGCGTTGCCCAACTCGATCTGCCAGGCGAGCGGCCCTTCCCCGGCCCGGTACCGGCCGGGCCCGCCATGGATCCGGGTGTCGAGCGGGAAGGCGTCGTCGGGCGCGGCCGGGCAGGAGGGCGGCGCCAGGGCGGGGGCGCCGGGTGCCCGGCGGACAGCGGGCGGGGTGTGGGTCACGGCGGGGGCGACCGTGACGGAGGTGAGGGCGGGGGCACGGGTGAGGGTGCCGGGGGTGGGGGTCGAGGTGGCGGGGGCCGGCGTGGTGGCGGGGGTGACCGTGAAGGCCGCGGCCTGGGCTGTCGTGGTGGCCTGGGCTGTCGTGGCGGCCTGAGCCGTCGTGGCGGTCAGGGCGGCGGCGGAGAGGGTGGCGGCGGCGATGACATGCCGGGCGAGGGGGGTGCTCTGTCGCATGACGGGCCTTTGGTCGTGGGCTCGCGACCCTGCCAGCGGGGGTCGGGAGCCGGGGACCGCCACGCACGGCGTCCGCCCGATCGGCGGCCGAAGTCCCTTCGATCAGCGGACGCGCATCAGCAGGGGGATCGCATCGGCAGGGGTCCGTATCGGCTCAGCGGACGCGTGCGGGCCCGGCGCGCTCGGCCGACTCCCGCCCGAACACCGGGGCCAGGACCAGTTGAGCCGCTCCCTCGGCAGTGGCGCGCGGGCCGCCCGGCGCGAGGGTCACCGGAATCCCGGGGGCGCCCATGACCGAGGCGACGCCTTGGACAAAGATCTCCTCGTACGCCGTCACCGTCCGGCCGCCCAGCAGCACCAGGTCGATGTCGAGCAGCCCGACGAGGTTCGCGGCGGCCGTGCCGAGGACCCGTGCCGCCTCCTCCGGGGCGCCCCGGCCCACCGCCGCGAGACACAGCGCCTCGACACACCCCCGCCTGCCGCACCCGCACGGTGTCCCGTCCAGGTCGATCACCTGGTGCCCGAACTCCCCCGCCCCCGTCCGCGCCCCCCGGTACAGGGCCCCGCCCAGCACCAACCCGGCGCCAAGTCCCGTACCGAGATGCAGATACGCGAAGGACCCGTACGCCGGGACCACCGCCCCGCCCAGGCCGAGGGCGAGTCCGAGTGCCGCCGCGTTGGTGTCCTTGTCGACGGTGACCGGCAGGCCGAGGCGGCGCTCCAGGACGTCCCGTAGCGCGAACCCCTCCCACTCGGGGAAGCCCGTGACCCGGCCCAGCACGCCCCGCCGGTGGTCCAGCGGACCGGGCAGCGCGACCCCGACACCGAGGGGGGCTGCGCCCGTACCGTTCGGCAGCACCTCCGCCACCGCACCGGCCACCGCGCCGAGTACGGGTTCCGCGCCCGCCCCGAGGTCCAGCGGCGCACGGCGTTCCGCGACGACCGTGCCGCGCAGATCGACCAGTACCGCCGTGATCTCGTCACGGTCCAGATGCACCCCGATCGCGTGGCCCGCCTCCGGTACGAGCCGTAGCAGCGTCGACGGTTTGCCGCCCGTCGAGGCCCGGCGCCCCGCGTCCGCGACCAGTCCCTCGCCGCGCAGCCGCGCCGTGATCTTGCTGACGGCCTGGGGGGTGAGGCCGGTCCGCGCGGCCAGTTCCAGACGGCTGATGCCGACGGCGCCGGACCTGCGCAGCAGGTCGAGGACGAGGGCGGTGTTGTGCCCGCGCAGCGCCGGGAGATTGACGCCGTGGGGCCCGGGATCACCGGTGTCGGAACCGGTGTCACCACTACCGGAACCGGTGTCACCACTGTCGGAACCGGGGCCTGCCTTGTAGACGCCGGAACCGGGGCCGGCCCCGTCGACCTCGCTGTTGATGTTGCTGTTCACACCCCCATTGTCCGGCCCGCTTGCACTTTGGCAACAGCGTTGCTTAAGTGGGCCTATGACTGGATCGGTCTCACCCCTCCGCGTGGGTCTCGTCGGATACGGGCTCGCGGGCTCCGTCTTCCACGCCCCGCTGATCGCCGCCACCGAAGGGCTCGCCCTCGACACGATCGTCACGTCGTCGCCGGAGCGCCGGGAGCAGGCGCGCGCCGAGTTCCCGGATGTCCGTTTCGCCGACACGGCGGACGCTCTCTGGACCCCGTCCGCCTCGGCCGAACTGGACCTGGTCGTCATCGCGTCGCCGAACAAGACGCACGTACCGCTGGCCACCGCCGCGCTCACGGCGGGGCTGCCGGTGGTCGTGGACAAGCCGATCGCGGGGACGGCGGCGGAGGCCCGCGAGTTGGCCGCTCTCGCCGACGAACGCGGCCTGCTCCTCTCGGTGTTCCAGAATCGCCGCTGGGACAACGACTTCCTGACGCTCCGCAAGCTGATCGCCGACGGTGAGCTGGGTGAGATCTATCGCTTCGAGTCCCGCTTCGAGCGCTGGCGGCCCCAACTCAAGGGCGGCTGGCGGGAGTCGGGCGACCCGGGCGAGATCGGCGGCCTGCTGTACGACCTGGGCAGCCATGTCGTGGACCAGGCGCTGTTCCTCTTCGGCCGGGTGGCGTCGGTGTACGCGGAGTCGGACGTACGGCGGCCGGGCGCGGCGACCGACGACGACACGTTCCTCGCGCTCACGCACGCGAACGGTGTCCGCTCGCACCTCTACGCCTCGGCGACCACGGCCCAACTAGGCCCCCGTTTCCGGGTGTTGGGTTCCTCCGCCGGCTATGTGAAGTACGGCCTCGACCCGCAGGAGACGGCCCTGCGCGAGGGTGAGCGCCCGGCACCGGGTGAGCCGTGGGGCGACGAGCCGGAACACCTGTGGGGCACCGTGGGTTCCGGCGAATCCCCCCTGACGGGCGGCGGACGCCCGGAGCCGACCCTCTCCGGCGACTACCCCGCGTACTACGCGGCCGTGGCCGCCGCCCTCCACGACGGCGCCCCCAATCCGGTGACCGCAGGCGAGGCCGCCGCGACGCTCGACGTCCTGGAGGCGGCCCGCCGCTCGGCCCGCGACGGTGTGACGGTGACGCTGTGACGATCGAGGAACTGATAGAGCAACTGGAGTCCCAGGAAAGCCACTTGGTACTGGCGCGCTTCTCCTACGAGGACGCGTGGGCGCTCGGTTCGCTCCTGGTGACGATGGCGCGGGACCGGAACGCCCCGGTGGCGATCGACATCCGCCGAGGGGGCCAGCAACTCTTCCACGCGGCGTTGCCCGGTTCGACCCCGGACAACGACGCCTGGATCGACCGCAAACGCCGCGTGGTCGAACGCTACGGCTCGTCGTCCTACCTGGTAGGCACCCGCTTCCGAGCCAAGGGCACGACCTTCGAGGACGCATCCCGCCTCGACCCGAACGAATACGCGGCCCACGGCGGCGCGTTTCCCCTCACGGTGGAGGGAGCGGGGGTGGTAGGCACGGTAACGGTCTCGGGCCTCCCCCAGGCCGACGACCACGCGATGGTGGTGGCGGCCTTGGAGGAGTTCACGTCGGGCTGAGGAGCCCGCGCAGCTACGGCCGCGCTACCTGAACGTCGACTAGGTGCCGCTCGTCCGGATCTGCGCCCGCGTTCGTTCCGCGCGTACGTACGGCGGGTGTTCTTCTCGATCTTCCAGGCGACTAACGGCCGGCCAGGTCGAGGTGCTCGGGAGTCATTGCGGTGTGCGGCAGTACGTCAGATGGTCACTCCGACCGGATCGGAGTAACGCTTCTCTGTACTTGAAGGCGAAGGCCGCGGCAGGTCCGGTCACGGGATGCGGCTGGGGCCGACGGCCTGCCCACCTGCGGCGCTACGGCACCGCACGCTCAGACAGCAACGGCCCCCGCCAAGGAGCAACGGGGGCCGATCACAGTTCCCCGGCAACGGGCCAGGGGTACCGTTCTGGTGTCGATGCAGAACGGAGCCCAGTATGCCCCCGCACACTGAAGAGCACACAGGCGCACGCATCGCGCACGTGCGCAAAGTCCGCCGGTTGACGCAACGCGAGTTGGCTGACCTCTCTCACGTCTCGTACAGCACCCTGACCAAGGTGGAGCAGGGTGCCTTGCCCGCAAGCCCATCGGTGATCGGCGCACTCGCTCGCGCACTCTCGGTGCCAGTCACCGAACTGACGGGACAGCCCTACCTCGATGAGCTGCGGCAGGACCAGCTGGACGGCTTGATCAACCCGATTCGCGAGGCGCTGAACATCTATGACCTTGGCCCCGACCCGGACGTGACCCCGCGCCCGGTTGAGGAGTTGGAGGCGCACGCGGAGGAACTGTGCGCCATGGTCCGCGCGACGAACATCAAGCAGGTTGCCGCCGACCTTCCCGGCCTGATCCATGAAGCCACGACGACAGCGCACACGCACCCGGCAGACCGCAGCTGGCGGTTGCTCGCAAGTACATACCGCACCGCCTACGACGTGACGACGAAGCTCGGGTTCCCCGACTTGTGCACGGTGGCGCTGGACCGCATGGATTGGGCAGCGCAGCGGGCATCTGACCCGGTGCTGGGCGGAATGCGTCAGTACCTGCGAGCACTCGCCTATCTGCGAGCGAGCGACTACCGAACGGGCAAGCGGCTGATCCGTTTGGGCATGGCCACCCTGGAACAGGCGGAGCCGGGACGCGTGCCCGATGTCGTCGCAGGACAACTCCACCTCGGCGCCGCCGTGTTGGCGGGGCGCGACAAGGACAAAGGCACCGCAGAAGGGCACCTCAGCGAGGCAGAACGCATTTCGGAGCGGACAGGTCCGGCCGAGAAGGTCCATTGGCTGTCCTTCGGGCCGACCAACGTCGGCGTACACCGCGTCAGCGTTCTGGCGGAACTGGATCTGTACCCCGAAGCCGTGCACTCCGCGCAGGAGATCACGATTCCGGACGGATGGCCGCCGTCCCGGCTCGCGCACCACCACGCCGAGGTGGCGCGAGCGCAGATGTGGGCAGGGCGCACTGACTCGGCATTCAAGAGTTTGCTGAAAGCGCGGAAGCTCGCACCGCAGCAAACCCGATACCACCCTATGGTCCGCGAGACATACTCCGGGCTGGAGGCGGCCAAGCGCAGGATGCCGGACACCTTCAACAACTACGGTACTTGGCTGGGTATGTGACGTAGCGTCAAACAATGGCCGGGGCTATCAGCGATGTCTGATAGTTCCGGCCTTCGGCTGTCGGCACGATGCCAGGGTCAGAAGACCCCCGCGACGTTGCTGGACGCCCGGGGGCATGGACACCAACCCTGTGGAGGTTGACGACATGCCGCACTGTATCGCCCGTATCTTCGAGCCGCTGTTGCGGTTGTTACTCCCTGCGCCAGGGCGGCACCGGAGAGCCGAGAAGACCCCCGCCACGCCGACCGCGGACGTGCCGACGGCCCTTCTTCTCCCACGGGTCCCCCCATTGCGAGGCGAGGACATCAGGCTTGTCCGCCCCTACCTCGTCGCGCACGAGCGGCGACAGGACGAACGACGGCAGCGGGTACGCCGGCGTGTGCTGGTGCTCGCCACGTGCGGCATCGACACCGGCACGCGTCGGATTCACGGCGTGGAGGTGACGGCCTGATGAGCTACGACCGAAACGCCGTTTCCGCACCCCCTCCGGGCTTGCGGTTGCTGCCGTGGGAGACCGACACCGGCAAACCATGCTTCCTGTCCACGAACGGCAACCCGGGGGCACTGGCCCGAATCGCGGACGAGATCGAGGCAGTCCAGTTGCGCGACGGCGCCGACGTCCTCAAGGGCGCCCAAGCCGTCTTGGACGACCGCAAGGCCGGGGAGTACGCGCTACGCCTCGCGCTGCGGGCGGCCACGCACTGCCTCGGTGACGTCTTGCGCATCGCCGACAGCCGAGGCGCCCGTCTGCGCGTGCCCGACGACGCGCACGACGCCGACGATGACCGGGACAACGGCGCCGACAGCGACGGACCGAGTCTTCCAGCCGAGGCTTTCGGATGAACGCGGGCGACGGGATCATTCGAGGCCGGTACCGGTTCGCGGAATGGACGCTGACAGCCATACGGACCATGGCCGTACGTCACTTCGGCAAGTGCCTCACGTGCGGCGAGCGCTCCGACGACACAGCCGACGCGGACGACGCACAGGTGTGGTGTCTCAAGCACGCGGGCCTGACTCACCACAGCGGCTATGAGCTGGCTGCCTTCCAGTGCTTCAACGCCACCATGACCGATCGCAGCGATGAGTCGCACGCGACATAGACCGCGGTGAGGCAAGCAAGGCCGGGGTCCTGATTCTCGCACCCCGAAGAGCCGGGGCCCTGCCATGTCCGGGCAGCGAGGGCACCTCCGAACACCGAAATCTAGGACGTACTTTTGCAAGTAGCTTGCGAGTTGGTCACCAACTCCGTAGAGCACGGCCAGGGAGCCGTGGCCCTGTGGATGCGGCACACCGACGACGAACTCCGCATCGAAGTCACCGACGAGAACTCGGCCCCCGCCCAGTTACAGGACGCCGCCGACGAGGACGTGTGCGGCCGGGGGCTGTTCCTCGTCGCCTCTCTGGCTGGCGCGTGGGGTGTGGGTGACGACGGCCGCACCACCTGGGCGGCCTTCACCCTGACCGGGCGGACGTGATGACCGCCTCCCTGCACGAGACCTCGCGGCCGAGCGGCGACTTTTCCCACGACGACGCGACAGCCGACAGGCTCCTCTACGGCCTGCGACGCTCCCTCGCCGCCGAAGCGATCACCGATGACCTGTACGACGACCTGGAATCCGTACTCGGCGAATACGCCGTACACCCATCCCCCGCCGAAGGCACGGCCATCGCCGACCGGCTGAGACACACGGCCACCCAGCTCGCGGACGTAATCCCGTACCTCATCAAGCCGTACCCCACAGACCAACAGCGGCACGCAATCGACCAGTTGGGCGCCGTGATCAACCTGAGCGCGGAACAACCCGCCCCGGAAAACTCCCACGGTCACCTCGTACGCCTCGCAAGCTCCCTCCTCACCCTCCTCGACCAGATGGGAGACGTCGCCTCATGACGCGCCGCCCGAACAACCCCAGCAACCCGGAAAGCCGAGTACCCATGTCCCACTTCCGGACCACCCACCGCAAGGACTACGAACCCCACACCGACCTTGCCGCGCTCAAGGCACTCCGCCGCAAACACCCCGCACTGATCCACGTACTCGGCACCTGCCTCAGCGTCACCTCGTTACTCGCCGCCGTCATCACCGCCCACACAACCCGAGGCCGGTGACGCAGCGGTGGACAATCCCGTGAACCCCGACACAGGAACACCCCGGCACACGATCCACGATCCGGCCTACGCGACGACCCTGCTCACACGCCTCTTCGGAACCGGAGACACCGCCCTGCCCTGCGCCCGCGAGGACTACCACCTCACCCCAGACCAACAGGCGACCGTCCTCGCCATCGACGGCGGACCCAACGCCGACGACGACATCACCCCCGACACCTGGTGCCCCCTACACCCCCACCACCCCGGCCCCCACTACTCCCTCCTCCGCTACCTCAGCAACGACACAGTCGTATGGGTCAGGTGGCTCGGCCCTCTGAGTGAGCTGGTCACCCTCACCGAATGCACCCTCACCACCACCGACCACGACACCTGCCCCCTCTTCACCGGCCACACCGGACCCTGCCCACCCCCAAGAACCGCCGCATAGGCTCCCCGCATGCATACGTGGACGATCCAGTCGGAATCTGTCGCTGCCGCCGGTGTCGAAGACGCGCTGTGGGAGTACGCCGCCGAGGTGGCCCGCCGTGTCTGGGGGCGTTCGGCGACGGAGAGCGAACTGCGCGAGGCCATGAAAAACGACCCGCACGACGACCTGGCGCCGCCGCACGGGATGTTCCTCGCCGCTCGCGCGGACGACGGCGCGCTCCTCGGGTATGTCGGTGTGAGGCTGCTGGCCGAGGCGCCGGCGACCGCTGAGATCAAGCGCATGTATGTGCGCCCGACGGGACGCGGAACGGGGCTCGGCCGAGGGCTGCTGCTGGCGGCCGAGGCTGCCGCCCGTGGGCTGGGTGCCGCCCGCATCGTGCTCGAAACCAACACCCGACTCACCGAAGCCAGAGCCATGTACGAGGCCCACGGCTACGCGGAGACGGCACCGTACAACGACCACGACGCCGCCGAGCACTGGTACGGGAAGCCCCTGTAACGGCCCACCCGTCGGGGGCACAACGCCCCGGTGCCGGGTCCCCGGAATGTGACCCCGTGACAAGACAACCCGGCACCGGTCAAGCCGCCCGCCAGGGCTACGCCGGCTTCAGTTCCTGGCGTTGGCGACCGAGCCCCCCGATTTCCAGCTCCACCACATCCCCCGCCCGGAGATACGGCTTCGGTTCCGGTTGGCCCAGGGCTACGCCTGCCGGGGTGCCCGTGTTGATGATGTCTCCGGGGTACAGGGTCATGAACTGGCTTACGTAGCGGACCACTTCGGCTACCGGGAAGATCTGGTCGGCCGTACTGCCGTTCTGCTTCTGTTCGCCGTTGACCCAGAGCTTCAGAGCAAGTGCCTGCGGGTCGGGGACCTCGTCGGCCGTCACCAGCCAGGGGCCCAACGGGTTGAACGTCTCGCAGTTCTTGCCCTTGTCCCACGTGCCGCCGCGCTCGATCTGGAACTGCCGCTCCGACACGTCGTGCGCCACCGCGTACCCGGCGACATGCGCGAGCGCCTCCTCGTGCGAGGCGAGATAGCGGGCCGTCCGGCCGATGACGACGGCGAGTTCGACCTCCCAGTCCGTCTTCACGGAACCGCGCGGCACGAGCACCGTGTCGTTCGGACCGATCACCGTGTCCGCCGCCTTGAAGAAGACGACCGGCTCGGACGGCGGCTCGGCGCCCGTCTCGGCCGCGTGGTCGTGGTAGTTCAGCCCGATGCACACGACCTTGCCGATGCCCGCCACCGGCGGCCCGACGCGCAGCCCGTCCGCGTCCAGGACCGGCAGCTCACCGGCCTCGGCGGCGGCCCGGATCCGGCCGAGCGCGGCCTCGTCCGCGAGCAGCCCGCCGTCGATGTCCTTGACGTGTCCGGACAGGTCCCGCAGGGTCCCGTCGGCGTCGAGAAGCGCCGGACGCTCCGCTCCCGCCGTACCGACACGCAGCAGCTTCATGGTCAATCTCCCTGGATCCTAGGTCGCGCGGAGGCCCGGCCGATGCGTTGCGGTCATCGGACGACTGGTCGATCCTCCGACGCCCCCGTCCACTCCGCAAGACCCCGTTCACGGACTGGACCAACCCACCAACCAACCAGCCCACCAACCAACCCACACCGGTCGGCGACCCCTCAGTCCCCCCAGCCCCCTCAGTCCCCCCAGCCCTCCCGCACCGACAACCGCTCCAACCGCCCCGGGTCCGCCAGAATGTCGAGTTCCACGATCCGGCCGTCCACGATCGTGAAGCCCATGACCCCGGTGACCCTGCCCTCGACGGTCGTCACCAGGCCCGGCATACCGTTCACCAGGGCCGGACGGGAGAACGCGGCAAGGTTCCGGTACATCAGCGCCTGTCCGGCGACGGTACGGGCACCCCGTACCACCTCGGCCGCCCCGACACCCGTGCCCTGGTCGGCGCGGAGCACGATGTCCGGGTCGAGCAGCGCGACCAGCGCATCGAAGTCACCGGCGCGCGAGGCCGCGAGAAACGCCTCGACGACCTCGCGCTGCCGCCCCGGATCGGTCTCCGGCTCCGGCGTACCGGTACCGCCCCGCAACCGGCGCCGGGCCCGGCTCGCCAACTGCCGGGTCGCGGCCGGTGAACGCCCCACGATCGACGCGATCTCCTCGAACGGCACCGCGAACATGTCGTGCAGGACGAACGCCAGCCGCTCCGCCGGGTCCAGCGTCTCCAGGACAACGAGCAGCGCGAGCCCGACCGAGTCCGCGAGCAGCGCCTCCTGTTCGGGGTCGACCGCGCCGTCCCGGGCGACGATCGGGTCGGGTACGCGGACGCCCAGGGGGTCCTCACGGCGTGACGCGCGGGAGCGCAGCATGTCGAGGCAGACCCGGCCGACGACCGTCGTCAGCCAGCCGCCGAGGTTGTCGATGGTGTCGGCGTCGGAGCGGCTGAGCCGCAGCCACGCCTCCTGGACGGCGTCGTCCGCCTCACTCAGCGAGCCGAGCATCCGGTAGGCGACGGCCCTCAACTGCGGCCGGTTCTCCTCGAACCGCCGCGCCAGCACGTCCCGCTCGTCGGTCATCCCGTACGCCTCCCAGTCGCCCGTTCACGTCATTTCACCTCACTGACGTGCGGGGCGCCCCTGATGTGACAGCGGGCCCCTCGACGTCCCGGTACATGTCGCGGTACAGCACCGCCCGCTCCACCGCGCTCCACGCGGTGCTGGTCACCACGTACAGCGCGGCGGCCAGCGGCACCACGGCGACCGTGAACAGGGTCATGAACGACATCAGCGGCATGAAACGGGTCATCGCGCCCATGCCCGGCATCTGCTGCCCGTCCCCGGCGACCGGCAGCGGCGCCGCCGCCATCTGAAGCTTGGTACGCCGGTACGAGAAGGTGGCGACGGCCGTGACCAGCGCGAACAGGGCCAGGTAGACCAGGCCCGCCGGGCCGAAGAGCCCGCCGTCGGACAGCGCGTCGAACCAGCGGTTGCCGAGCGGGGCGGCGCCGAGCTTGTGCCCGAGGAGTTCGTTCGGCTCGCCGCCGATCCGGGAGTTGGAGAACACGTGGTAAAGCAGGAAGAACGCGGGCAGTTGGAACAGGCTCGGCAGACAGCCCGACAGCGGCGACACCTTCTCCTCGCGGTGCAGCTCCATCACCGCCTTCTGGAACTTCTCGGGGTTCTTGCCGTGCTTCTTGCGCAGCTCGGCGATCCGCGGCGCCAGCTTGGTCCGCGCCTTCGCCCCGCGCGCCGACGCCCGCGACAGGGGATGCACGAGGAGGCGTACGAGCGCGGTGAACACGATGATCGCGACCGCGGCGGCGGAGGCGTTGAAGACGGGTTCGAGCAGATCGGCGAGGTGCCCGACCAGACTGGAGAAGGCGACAAAGAGGGAGGAAAGGGACATGACTGAGCCCTCCGGGGGTCTCGTCGTACCGGGAATGGATCGGTAGGACGAGCCGCGCGGGCGGCACGGTGGTGCCGGTCGAACCGGGGTGTGCCTACGCGGCCGTCGGAAGGAGACGGCCGGGTGCCCGGGGCCTGGGGCGCCCCGAGGCGTCGGGATCGCGCTGCGGCAGGAAGGCGGTGCGGTGCTCACGGTCGCGGATGGCCGTACGGACCCGGGTGCGCGGCACGGCGGGCGCGCAGCGCGAGGCGAGGACGGCGCAGACGGCGAGCGCGGAGCCCGCGGCGGCGGTGGCCGCGAACGCGACGACGGCGGAGAGGCCGCCGGTGTCCGCGAGGACGACGTCGGCGAGGACCACTTCGGCGAGGAGGAAGAGCAGGAGGAGGGCGGGACGGAGCAGCGCCCGGACCCGGCCCGGGGGCCGCGCGGGGGTAGCGGTCGCCGTACGTCGCATGATCGCCGCTGCCCCTCTCTGGTACATACAGTCGAGTCGGCGCGCGCCGACTCTCCCCCCGTTTATACAGGAGTGCCGTCTATACAGGAGTGCCGTCTTCGGCAGGAGTGCCGTCTTCGGCAGGAGCCCCGTCCTGCTCGGCGGGAGCCCGGTCCCGCTCGGCAGAAGCCCCTTCCCGCTGCCGTCGCAGCCCGCTGTCCGTGCGG
This sequence comes from Streptomyces sp. NPDC058001, assembly GCF_042886315.1. Classification (NCBI taxonomy): domain Bacteria; kingdom Bacillati; phylum Actinomycetota; class Actinomycetes; order Kitasatosporales; family Streptomycetaceae; genus Streptomyces; species Streptomyces sp. NPDC058001. The sequence continues at coordinate 188,031 of NZ_JBHVQT010000002.1, read as the reverse complement.
GCCAGGACATCGGCGTCCGGCCGCTCGTCCCGGTCGGCGGGCCCCACGTACACGGCGACGAGCGCCACCGCGAGATTCGCGGCGAGGGCGACGAGGCCCGCGTTGATCCCGAACACCGGATCGTTGCCGGTGAAGACGAGGCAGCAGACGAGAACGGACCCGACGGCGAGCCCGCTGACGGCGGCCACCCAGGTGAACCGCCGCCACACCAGCCCGAGCAGCAGCATCGGGACGAGCTGCGCCAGACCCTCGTACGAGATGAGCGAGAGGCGTACGAGGGTGGTGGGCGCCCCGTATGTCAGGCCGAGCGCGATCAGGCCCGCGGCGACCACGACGATCTGCGCGGCGGCCTTCTCCCGGCGCGGGGCCCGCAGCCGCGGTACGAGCGACAGCACGCTACGCCCCCACATCGTGCCGATGACCAGCATGAACACGGCCATCGGCACAATCGAGGAGAGCGCGGCGGCGACCCCGATGACCCCCACGGCCCACGCGGGCAGCGAGTCGACGACCAGCCGGAACAGGGCGAGGTTCGACTCGGCGCCGGTCAGACCCGGCACGACGAACAGGGCGGCGAGTCCGAGGAACATCGGGACGAAGAGGAGGACGTTGTACACGGGCAGCCAGATGGCGTTGCGGCGCAGCGCGTCGGCGTCGCGGGCGCCGAGGTAGCCGGCGACGGTGGTCGGGAAGATGACGACGGTGAGGGCGTTGAGCAGCGACGTACTGAGGTACCACCCCTGCCCGAGGGCGCTGTCGGCGCCGCCGTGTCCGGGCAGCGTCAGCCACTCGCCTTTCTCCGCGACGAGCCGGTCGAGGAAGGGGCCGTAGCCGTCGAAGTAGTGCACCGGTACGTACACGGCGAGGAAGCCGAGGGTGCCGATCACGAGGATGTCCTTCAGCACCGACACCCAGGCGCTGCCGCGCAACCCGCTGACCACGACGAAGCCGGTGGTGACGGCGAAGGCGACGAAGTACGCCCAGTCGAGGCCGATCGCCCCGTACGAGATGGTGGTGACCACGACGCCCATGCCGGTGATCTGCAACTGGATGTACGGCAACAGGCACGCTGTCACGAGCACCGCGACCACGGCACCGAGCCAGGGACTGCGGTAGCGGTGCGCGATCATGTCGCTGATCCCGACCAGGCCGTGCCGGCGCGCGTACGACCAGAGCATCGGGCCGACGAGATAGCCGACGGCGTATCCGCAGGACATGTACGCGACGACGTACAGCACCGGGGCGCCGTAGTTGTAGCCCCAGCCGGCAGCGCCGAGATAGCTGAAACTCGTGTAACTCTCGCCCGCCATGAGCACCCAGATGAACACGGCGCCGAGGCTGCGCCCGCCCACCGACCACTCGGCGAGCCCGCCCTGCCCACCGCCGCGGCCCCGGACGGCGAGGAGACCGAGGGCGACGGTGGCGACCATGAAGACGGCGAAGACGGAGGTGGCGACGGCGGCGTTCACGTGTGGTCACCGGCGCGGTGATCGCCGCGCCAGGCCAGCCAGACGGCGAACGGCGTCACGACCGTCGCCAGCAGCAGCCAGAAGAAGAGGAACGGCAGCCCGAGGACAACCGGTTGTACGCGGTTGACGAAGGGGAGGGCTACGAGGAAGAGGAGGAAGGGGATGAGGAGGAACAGGAGGTGGGGGCGGCGGGGGCGCCGGGGACTGTGAGGGGGGTGGGGGCGTGTCACGGCAGGGGAGCTTATCGATCAACCCGGAGGGTCGGCGCCGCCGGTCAGCGGGGTCGCATCGAGGTGAGTTTGCCCCAGACGATCAGCCGGTACCGGGAGGTGTACTCGGGGGTGCAGGTGGTGAGCGTGAGGTAGTACCCGGGCTCGCTGTACCCGTATCCGGTACGGACCTGGCTGCGGGGCACCGGTCGGATGACGCCGCCGTCCCCGGCCGAGGTCTGCGGCAGCGTCCTGTCGACGACATAGGTGTACGTGGCCGACTTCGTCTCGACGCCGATCTCGTCGCCCTTGCGGAGCCGGTTGATGTAACGGAACGGCTCCCCATGGGTGTTGCGGTGCCCGGCCAACGCGAAGTTCCCGGCCTGGCCCGGCTGAGCGGTGCCGGGGTAGTGCCCGACATACCCCTTGTTGAGGACACCGGCCTTGCCGACACCTTGGGCGACGGGGACGCGGAGGCCGAGGCGGGGGATGGTGAGGACGGCGTAGGCGTGGTTCCAGGTGGGTGGGGGTGTCTGCGAGCGGGTGTTGTTACGGGGGGCGGGGGTGTCGCTGGTACCGGAACTGGTGTCGGGGCTGGGGTCGGGGGTGTCTGTGGCGTCTGTGATGTCTGTGGAGTCTGTGGTGCCCGTGGTATCTGCTGTATCCGGCGTATCCGGGTCACGCCATTCGCGCTCCAGGGCGCGTACGGTGCGGTCGGCGTCGGCGCGGGCTTCCCGGTTGGTCCACCAGAGCTGATGGGCGACGAGCAGCAGCAGGACGGCACCGAGCGTGACGGCGATCTCTGCGCCGGTCCACAGGGCACGGCGGGCGAGGGCGCGGCGGCGCAGGTGCCGGTGGCCGACGACGGAGGAACGCGCACGCCACACGTGGGGGCTCCCTTCGGGCCGGGTGTCCGGCGGAACGATAGGGGGTGGGGGCGCAAGTCACCAGGAGCGAGTGCGACCCGCTCCCCCACCGCCGTACACGGACAGCAGTACGGTGTCACCCATGCGCCGCGACACGCCTGCTGAGAACGCCGAGAACGCCGATCCCGTCGATCACATCGCCGAAGCCGAGCGCCTGGAGCGCACGGCCGGGCGGTACCCCGAAGACGCCGAACAGCTGCTGGTGCAAGCCGCCGCACATCTCGAACTGGCAGGCGCCCGCGCCCGCGCCTCCACCCTCTACGACCGCCTGCTCGCCCCGTCCCCGCCGGCCCCGCTGGAGAACCCGACCCTGGTACGGGCGCTGAAGGCGGCGAACCTCTGGGAGTACGGGCACGAGGCCGAGGCCAGGGCGATCATCGACGGCGTACGGGCCGCCGCGCCGAAAGACCCGGCGCCCTGGGTGATCGTGGCCGAGTCGCTGGAGGCGCACGACGAACTGGAGGCGGCGCACGAGACGTACACGCGCGCCGCGAACCTGCTGCTGACGGAGGAGGAGCCGCCGCCGTACACGACGCACCCGATCCTCTTCGGCCGGCACCGCGTACGGCGCATGCTGGGCGAGGATCACGACACGTGGGACGCGCTGGCGGACGACCTGCACGGCGGCCCGGTACCGCTGGACGAGCTGCACGACCCGAAGCGGGTGTGGTCGCTGGGGTCGGACAACCCGGCGGAACTCCAGGCGGAGATCTCCCGGCTGCGCGCGGAACTCGGCGCGTACCGCGAGGCGTTGTCGCGCCCGTACCCGGTGGCGGTGCTGCACTGGCCGGCCGCCGAACTCGCGGAGCTGGTGGCGGCGTATCCGGCGCTGGCGCGGGAGTATCCGTCGCACGAGGAGCACTTGGCGACGATAGAGGCGTCGCTGCGGGAGCTGGCGGCGTCGGGGACGGCGAACCTGGGCATCGTCACGGCGACGGTCCCGTCGTACGAGGCGTTCGCGGCATCGGAGTCCGCGCCCCCCTCCGACCCGTCCCTCCTCCCCCAATACACCACCACCCTGGCCTCCCGAGGCCGAGCCCTCCCTTGGCCCCCGTCACGGACGGAGGCTTGTTGGTGCGGGTCTGGGCGGGGGTATGGGGAGTGTCACGGGGTGTGATCTTGGCATCCCAGCCATGAGTTCCCCGCGCTTTGACCACGCCTGTCAGTGATGAGTGTTAACACTGACACGACCAGGGTCGTGGGAGGGATCGGGAATGACGGGTACACGGGGCGCCAACGAACCAGTCGCCGGGCTATACGAGCAATTGATCACCCTGCGATTGGAGAGCCGGCTGCACCAACTCGACGATCTGCGCTGGCGTGCCATCGACGCTGAGGTGGGCGCCGAGTCCACCCCGCATGTGCTTGCCCGGCATGTGGCCGAAACAGTCCGCCGCGTGCTTCAAGACCTGCCCGAGGCCGAGCGGGTGCATGCGGCGAATCACATCTTGGAGTCGGTCGGCACCCTCGATGGCGCGCGCGAGTGGGTAGACCTGGTGGCCGACGGGCCACGGCAACTGCTGGCGATCGCGAAGGAAGAGTCCAAGGGCGTCTATGCAATTCGGCCAGCGACGCCGCTGTCTGAGACTGCTTTGATCACCAACGCGCCGGAGGATCCAAGTCTCGGTTTTGAACTGCGCGCCGAGATCGCCACCGCCGACCGTGTTGATCTGCTCTGCGCCTTCGTGAAATGGCATGGCATCCGGGTCCTAGAACAATCGTTGCGGGCAGCGCATGATCGCGGAGTTCCGCTTCGTGTCATCACAACCACCTACATCGGGGCGACTGAACGACAGGCGCTAGATCGCTTGGTTCATGAATTTGGTGCCGAAGTCAAGGTCAACTATGAGCTTCGCTCCACTCGCCTGCACGCCAAGGCGTGGTTGTTCCGTAGGAACAGTGGATACGACACGGCATATGTGGGGAGTTCCAACCTTTCGAAAGCCGCGCTTCTCGACGGCTTGGAGTGGAACGTCCGCATGTCGTCCGTAGCAACGCCCGCGGTTCTGGGGAAGTTTGAGGCGACCTTCGACTCCTATTGGAACGATCCGGCCTTTGAGCTATACCGTCCGGATCTCGACGCCACCCGACTCGAAGCCGCGCTAGAGCAAGCAGGTGGTGGCAGTCCGCGTGATGGGCGCCACAGCATCACACTGTCTGGCTTGGACGTCACTGCCTACCCTCACCAACAGGACATGTTGGAACGGCTGGAAGTGGAACGCTCGATTCGTGGCCGACACCACAATCTGTTGGTGGCTGCAACGGGTACGGGTAAGACCGTGATGGCCGCGTTGGACTATAAGAGACTATGCCGCGCTGCGGGTCGCAACCTCAAGCTTCTCTTTGTCGCCCACCGCAAAGAGATCCTGGACCAGTCTCTCCGTACGTACCAAGCTGTACTGAACGACGCTAACTTCGGAGAGCTGTTCTATAGCGGCGAGATCCCTCAGGAGTGGACGCATGTCTTCGCGAGTGTCCAGTCACTCAACTCCCGTACCCTGGAAGGACTTCCGGCGGATCACTTTGATGTGATCGTTATTGATGAGTTCCATCACGGCACATCTCCGACCTACCGGAAGCTCATCGAGCACTTCGCGCCGCAAGAGCTCTTGGGGCTTACGGCGACGCCTGAGCGCATGGATGGGATCAACATCCAGGACGAGTTCTTCGACGGGCACATCGCGGCAGAGTTGCGCCTGTGGGAGGCGTTGGAGAACGACCTCCTCAGTCCGTTCCACTACTTCGGGATCAGTGACAGCACCGATCTCAGTGCTGTCGAGTGGAAGCGCGGCGCATACGACGCCGCATCGCTCAGCGAAGCGTTCACTGGTAATAACACCCGTGCGCGTCTGGTCGTCAAGGCTGTCCAGGACAAGATCGCCAACCCGGGAACGATGCGGGCGCTCGGCTTCTGCGTCTCCGTTGCGCACGCGCACTACATGGCGCGCTTCTTCCGGGAGGCTGGGCTCCAGGCAGTTGCCTTGTCCGGCGAGAGCCCCCGGACGGAGAGGCTTCAGGCGCTCTCCGACCTCAAGGCCGGCGAGCTCCAAGTAATCTTCTCGGTTGATCTATTCAACGAGGGCCTTGATATCCCGAACGTTGACACTCTGCTGCTTCTGCGCCCTACCTCAAGCGCAACGGTCTTCCTTCAACAGCTTGGCCGCGGCCTCCGGCGCACAGAGGACAAAGCCGTACTGACTGTTCTCGACTTCATCGGTCAGCATCGCAAAGAGTTTCGCTTTGAGAACCAGTTTCGGGCACTCACAAACCTCACCAGGCGGCGCCTACTCGATAATCTTGAGCACGACTTCCCCATGCTCCCCTCTGGCTGCCAGATCATCCTGGAGAGCAAAGCGAAGCAGACCATCATCAAGAACATCAAGGATCAGCTCAATGTCACAGTGAAGGTACTCGCTCGCGAGGTCTCGACATATGGAACCCCTCGACTCTCCTCCTACTTGGACGAGAGCGGGCGCGACATCAAGGAGATCTACAGGGGAACCGCTAATTCCTGGACCGGCCTGCTACGGCGAGCCCGCATTCTCACCACGGACAGCTCGAAGCACGAGGAGAGTCTCCTCAAACGCATCCCGTCGTTCCTCCACGTAGATGACCCTGAGCGTATTAAGACATACCAGCGTCTCCTCACAGAGGATGCCCCTGCGTATGACCTGCTGACTCCCTTCGAACAGCATTACGCACGCATGTTGTTCTTTAACTTCTGGGATAAGGCCGGAGGCTTCTCCAGTTATCAAGAAGGACTGCACTCTCTCCAGGCCGAAGCGCCCGTCCGCGACGAGCTCCGTCAAGTGCTCGACCACTGCCTAGCCCATGCCGAGCACTTCCCCATTGCACTCGAAGGTCCCCATCAGGACCTTCCTCTCAAGGTCCATAGCTCTTATAACCGCTCGGAGATCCTTGCCGCGCTGGGCGTGGCACGCCTTGGCGGCCAAATGCCTGGTTCCTTCGCACAAGGCGTAGTGGAGGCAAAGGGGATCAATACGGATGCCCTCCTCATTACGCTAGAGAAGGACGAGAAGGACTTCTCCCCCACTGTGCGGTACAAGGACTACGCTCTCAGCCCCACGCTCTTCCACTGGGAGTCCCAGAACTCAACAGGCGAAGACTCACTAACAGGCCGTCGCTACCGCGAGCACGAGGGACGTGGCAGCCACGTGCTCCTCTTCGTGCGTCGCTACAAGAACACGGACATCGGCGGCGCTGAACCCTGGATGCTACTGGGGCCTGCCCGCTACGAATCGCACACGGGGAGCAAGCCAATGGCGATCACGTGGCGGCTGGAGCACAAACTCCCGGCCGACGTGTGGACGTACTCGGCTATCGCTGGGGCGAGTTGATCACTGGGTCACGCGGCCGGGCTTCCAAAAACCCTTGGCCATAGGTAGGGTCCCTCCATCGGGTGATCTTGGAGGGGTCTTGGATATCGCTGTTGGAGCTGAGAGACGCCGCGCCGGTCTTCATGTCAAATACGGCGGCAACCCGCAGAGCGGCATAAGTCACTCCGCCAGCACTCCTGTTGTGATGTGCTTCATCAACCACAAGAGGGGCGCCCGGTTCGGATACCAGGATGGCTGGGCCGACGACGGGTTCTTTCACTACACCGGAGAGGGGCAGGTGGGCGACCAGAAGATGAGCAGTAGCGGCAACAAGGCCATCCTCAATCACGCCGTGGAACACCGAGGCATTTACCTCTTCGAGAGTGTATCGAAGGGCGTCGTTGCCTACCGCGGGCAATATGAGTTGCCGAGCGAGGACGCCTGGTACAGAGCCGAAGCTCGTGACCGTGATGGGGATATGCGCTCCGTCATCATCTTCAAGTTGCGACCCTGCACTCCCGGTGAGCAGACTCATGAACCACGCATCAGCCATATGCCCGCGGCCACGACCACGGTCACGGACGTAGCGCCCGAGCAGTTCATCGCCACGCGCAGCAGTCAAACTCCGAATAGGAAACCCACCACAGCCCACCGCCGGGAGAGCGCGCTGCTGTCTTCTTACACGAAGCATTTGACGAAGCGTGGTCACCAGGTATGTCGCAAGAAGATCACCCCGCGAGGGGAACGTGACAGTCTTTTCACGGACCTTTTCAACCTCTCGGAGAACCTTCTCGTGGAGGCCAAGGGGCAGGCCACCCGAGAATCAATCCGCATGGCCATAGGGCAACTCTTCGACTACGAGCGCTACATCTCGCCGCGCCCCAGGTTGGCCATACTCGTGCCTAGCCGTCCCCGGCAAGACCTACGGGACCTCTGTGCTGCGCTGTCCATCCAGACGATTTGGCCCGGTGACCGCACCAACACGTTTGAAGCCGAGCCACCTGCGCCCTCAACACCCGGGCTTAGCTTCGACGTTTCATGACGGCCCGTCAGCCCTTCTGGCGGACCGTCATGAACTTCGAGGTTAAGGGCTTGCAGGAATCAATGTGTTGCTTACCTGCAAGCCCTTAGAACTCGCAACACGATCATGGTTCAGGCATGTTGGGCGTCTCCAGCCGATGAGGCTGTAGGCAAGGCATACGAACGCGTCGTGGAGTTCGGTTCGGCGTTCCCATCGGACGGCGAGGCGCTTGAACTGGTGGATCAGGGCGAAGGTCTGCTCGACGATGTGGCGGAGCTTGCCCATTCCCTGGATGTTCGGCGCGCCCTTGCGGGAGGTGACAGGCAGGATCGGGCGTTTGCGGAGTTCGTCGCGGTTGGGGTTGGAGTCGTAGCCCTTGTCGCCGAGCAGGGCTTCGGGCCGTCTGCCGGGTCAGCCGGCGACAGGCGGGATGCCGTCGACCAGGGCGAGGGTCTGGGTGACGTCGTTGACGTTCGCCGCGGTCGTGACGACCCTGAGCGGAGTGCCACGCCCATCGCAGATCAAGTGGTGCTTGCTGCCCGTCTTCCGCCGGTCGACCGGCGAGGGACCGGTGTCGACGCCCCCCTCTACGCCTGGATGTGGGGGGCTGTCCACACACGCCCTGGACCAGTCGGTCTGCCCCGCGGCGTTCAGCTTGGCCAGCAGAATCCGGTGCAACTGGTCGAAGACCTCGGCCTGCTGCCACCGTTCCGGTCTGCGCCAGCAGGTTTGACCGGAGCCGAATCCCAGTTCCAATGGCAGGAGTTGCCAGGCGACATCATTGTAGAGGACGTAGAGGATGCCCTGCAGACACAGCCGGTCTACCACTGGCCTCGGCCCTGGTGACCTAGCCGGCCAGGGTGGCAGCAGCCGCTCTATTTGTGCCCACAAGCCGTCGTCCACGATCCACGGCCGAGTACCCACACATTGCGAACGGCCGAATCGGCACACCGGTCCCGCCCGACCAGGACACTTCAACAAGATCCCGTTACGAACTCTTAGGCAGGGTCGCCGCTGTTCCCATAGGCCATGGCTGCACGGCACGTGTCCAGATGCTGAGGGCAGCCGAAGTACTGTTTGGGCCGCTTAAAGAGTCCCGCTCTCTTGGTCACTCGGTACTCGGGCAGTTCGTTGCAACCCTACACATCGCAGGACGGCGCACCGTCTGCGTCCGAGATTCGGTAGAAGTCCATGGCAACTATGTCGCGCGCGCGGATGCCCAGCGCAGCAAGCTTGGCATCACGGCCGTAGAGGATCTGCTGGGTGCGAATCAAATGGCCGTTGATGAGCTCTCGATGCTGCTTCATGTCGGAACCCTACTGAACGCAGCTGACGTCATGGGCTTCTACTAGAGGCTACTCAACCGCAATTGACAGGCAAACGCCTCGAAAGAGTGGTCTGGACTGCACTCGCCAATCGGCCTAGCAGCAGACCAGGTGCGCTCAGACGTGCCATCACCGCCTACCAGCCACGGTCGCTGGCTGATAGTGGCGCCACGTGGCTGGAAGTCCACGGCATATCACATTCAAGCGATACCCCATCAAAAGGTATCAAGTTTGACATTTTCTCTGCCATGGTAACGAGACATACGGCCATTCAGCTTGCTGTATGTGGCGGAGTAGTGACGGGGAGCTGCACAGTGGTTACGATCTTCCCCTAATTGACTGTCAACTGGGGTGTGGGGATATGACGACTGACTCAACGGGAACCGCGCGTGGGCTCGCTGACAAGCTCTCGACTGATGGCGGCAGCTCGACCCAAGAGATCCCCGTAGAGATCAGTTTTGAGATAATCAGACTCTTCTCGGAGGGGCTCTATCAGAGCCCCCATAAGGCCATTGAAGAGTTGGTCTCCAATGGGTTCGATGCCGGAGCGTATAACGTACATGTCGTTACGCCTAGGTCTCTCGCAGATGATCCTGCCAGCTCCGATTCATTATGGGTTGTGGACGACGGATGCGGTATGGACGCTGACGGATTTCAGCGTCTTTGGCGGGTTGCTGAGTCAACTAAGTCTATCGGCGCAACTGTACGTGGGCGGGCACCCATTGGGCAGTTCGGAATTGGTAAGCTGGCTGCCTATGTCCTTGCTCGGCGACTGACTCATATTAGCAAAAGGGACGGTAGTTACTTCTACGCCTCTATGGACTTCCGAAAGGTGGAGGGTAGGCGGCAAAATGATCCTGTGGCACCTCCGGTAGCAGTCGAGCTTCATCGAGTTGAAGAAGAGGATGCACGCGAACTTCTTGCCGAGATTGAGGTACGCGATCCCGCTGCATGGTCCCTTCTTTTCGGCGACAAGTCTGCTGAGAGTTGGACCGCCGCCGCGCTAAGTGACTTCAAGACGCTGTTCGAGAAGTTCAGGCCAGGCGTTCTTAGTTGGGTACTTCGAACTGGCCTACCGTTGAAGTCAGATTTCCGAATTCTCCTCAATGGCGCGGAACTGCGGTCCGCTAAAGAAGACGCCACGGTACTGCTTGCATCCCCAGTGGGCGGGCCTGAGGATAAGGTAGCTGAAAAACTATCGCTGGAAGTCACAACAAACGGTCTCAAGATTCCGGGTCTTGATGGTGAGATTACTGGCAGTGTCACTCTCTATGAGAAGCCATTGGCTGCCGGGAAATCCATGCAGTACGGGCGCAGTAACGGATTCTTCATTCGAGTTCGCGGCCGTGTAATTAACCTAGAGGATGAGCTTTTCGGGCTAGAGGCGCTCAATCATGCCGTCTGGTCTCGTTTTGCTCTCGATGTAGAGGCGGATGGACTCAGGGAGCACCTTCTCTCATCCCGAGAAGGTGTTCGCGATGTTCCCGCGATAGACCTATTCCGGGACTATCTCCGAGCCAAGTTTAATGAGGCACGGTCTGTTTATGGCGCGGAAAACAAGAACAAGCTCATTGGTATCGACCTAGCGCAACTGCTCTACGGAGCGTCGCCCAGCGTGCTAGGTGATCCACTAGTCGCGGCGGTTCGCCAGGCAATCACTCAAGACTTCCAACCGTCTCACTATATTTCAGCACCCGCACACGTCGAAGAAGAGAGTCGGGCAGAGTGGTTCGATGGATTCCGCCTGGAAGTCATGCAGCAACCGATTCTCGATGTACAGCTCAGCAAAATGGGACCGTACGACCGCCTCGCCGAGTACGATGCGGCCAGTCGCGTGCTGAAAATCAACGAAGAGCACCCCTTCATCGCAAAGATCATCGCTCACTCGAAGAATCAAACACCCGCGACTCTATTTGCCACGTCAGAGATTCTCACCGACGCATTTCTACGGGAGGGTGGTATTCCCCCCGAGGTAACGGCTGAGGTTTTCTCGCTACGTGACAGGGCGTTGAGGCAGATCGCGGGTGACTACGGTCCAGACCCCGTGGAGGTGTTGCGCCATCTATCAATAGCTGACCAGGACAAGGATGCGCTTGAAAAAGCCGTCGGCCAAGCTTTCATCGTTCTCGGCTTTGAGTATGAAAGGCGCGGCGGAAACAGGGGTGGGGCTGACGGTGTCCTAGACGCACGTCTCGGAAAGAGTGACACTAAGCTGGAGGATTTCCGTGTCGTCTACGACGCCAAGACCACTGCCAGTACGAGCATTTCGGTAGATAAGGTGCACTTCGATGCGCTTTGGGACTTCAAGAACATCGAGTCCGCCCAATTCGGGTTCATCATTGGGAAAAGGTTCGCCGGCCAGGATGACCCGGAATCGGCTGTAAACCGTCGGACAGCACAAGGGCGAGAAGACCGTCCCATGACGGTGATGCTTACTGAGCACCTGCGCCACCTGGTCGAGCTTCACTATCAGTTCGGTGTCACCTTGAATCAGATTCGGGTACTGTTTGAGGAAGCGTTGACCGTCACCGAGGTGGGTGAATGGCTGCGCAATCTTGAGCGTGAACTCTCGCTGGAGCAGCCTCCCGTGCCACTTCGGAAACTGCTCAAGAAACTCGAAGAGTGCAAGGAAGACACGCTAAGCGAGCCGAACGTTAATGCAGTTCGTATCATGGATCCTCGTTTGAAGCAGTATGAGCCGGAGCGTCTTGTGGCAGCACTGCATGCTGTGCAGACGATAGTCGGCAGCCGGTGGATCGAGGTCAGCAAGACCAGTGGGAATGTGCGCTTGTCGCAAACGACCGAGAGTATCATCAACGAGGTTGACAGGCGCCTACAAGACGATCTAGGTCTGCCTGCTGTTGCCGACGAGACCTCGGAGTCCTGATCGATGAGTACGCTTGCCCCGCATCCGTTTCCTGCCCGCATGGCACCTGAGTTGGCATTACGGGCCCTGGAGTGCCAGCCAGCAGGTAGCGTCGTACTTGATCCGATGTGCGGTTCCGGCACTGTTCTCAGAACTGCATTGATCGCCGGTCATCAAGCAATCGGTGTGGACATGGATCCGTTGGCGGTGCTAATGGCCAGAGTTTGGACCAGTCATCGTTCGGCGACTGGTCTCGCACAAGCCGCGCATGAGATTGTCAATGAAGCTGCTGGCTTGCAGGCCGAGGATATCCACCTTCCTTGGATCGACGACGACCCAGAAACCAAAAAGTTCATCAAGTTTTGGTTCGCGGAGTCTCAGCTTAGCGATCTTCGAAAGATTTCCTTTCTAATTGAGCGCCATAGTGGCCAACTAAAGGATTCTTTGCAGCTATCACTTAGCCGTATTGTAATCACAAAGAAGCGGGGGGCATCGCTCGCACATGACGTGTCACACAGTAGACCCCACCGAGTAGGCACGATTAACGACTTCGACGTTCTAGGCGGCTTTCGTAAAGCTGCCACGCAGATAGAGCATCGGCTTCTTGCTGAGCTGCCGAACGAGGCGTCTGTTCGTTTGGGTGACGCTCGGGGCATGCCTTTCATGCAATCTGGGTCGGTTGATCTAGTTGTCACCTCTCCCCCTTATTTGAACGCGATTGATTACCTACGCGGGCATCGAATGGCTCTGGTTTGGCTCGGGCATTCAGTAGGTGGTCTGCGAGATATTCGTGGCACCAGTGTTGGGGCAGAGAGAGGGCTAAAGGGAGACGACGCCTTGGAAGACTTGGTGGTTGACACTGATGTCGACTCACTGCCGCAAAGAACTCTCGGAATTCTTTATCGGTACGCTCAAGATATGAAGGATGTAGCCGCGGAGCTACATCGAGTGCTTAAGCCGAGTTCGCCGGCAGTTTTGGTGGTAGGGAATTCCACCGTGCGTGGGACATTTGTCGATAACGCGTCAGTTGTCCGACGCGCCTCTGAACAACTGGGCTTTGTTACTCAAGATATTTCCGAGCGGGATCTGCCTTCGAATCGTCGCTACCTGCCACCGCCAACCTCGGCTGGAGAGGCGCTTGATCAGCGTATGCGTAAAGAAGTGGTCCTCACTATTCGAAAGTGATGCGAGCTCCGATTTAGGTCGACGGAGCTGCTTTGCACTGAAGCAGCTTTGGTGTGGGTGATCACGGCCCATTAGTCTGGTTATTTTACCTTGGCGTCATGACCGGCTGCTGGTCGGGAACTCAGAAAGTGCATTCTGAGCTAGGACGATGAACCTTGTCGAGGGGTTCTATCGGTCCAACTGGAGGACACTTTCTATGTGCGAAGTATTGGTCCGTGTCTCAGGCTCCATGTATCCGCTGACAGTTCGGGTACCATTGTTGGCTGACCTTGCCGACGCCACTGGGTTGGCCAGCGCGTACTCTGCCGCAATGAGACCACTTCGGGCCACGCGGCACTGGTCACGACCCGGGCCGAATCGCCACCAACCTCGCGGCAATGCTGGGTGATGGCGGCGAGGCCATCATGGATCTCGTCGTACTACGCGACCAGAGCAACGTGTTCGCCCGAGTCGCCTTGACACCAACCGTCTAGCGACTGCTGGCCGCCGTCGACGAACGCGTACTGGGCCGACTATGGTTGGCCCGCGCTCAGGCACGGGCAGTGGCCCGGCTGCAGGCATCCGAGACCCGCTCCGGCATGCCGGCGGCGAAAGCCGATGGACGGGAAATGCCCGGCCTGGTCCTGCACATCGACGCTACGCTGACCACCTGCCATGCCGAGAAGGACCAGGCCGCATCCATCTATAAGTGCGGCTTCGGCTTACACCCTGGTGTGCTTCCTGGCCCAACCGGCGAGGGCATGTCCGGGCCTTCGACCCGAGAACTTCGGAGCACATACCGCCGCGGATCACATCGCGGTGTGTTGGACGACGTTCTCGCACAGATTCCCAATGCCCACCGGCACGGCACCGACATCGTCATCCGCACCGACAGCGCTAGATCCGCAGAGTCCTTCTTCACTGACCGGCATGCTCGACCTTGCCGGCTACTCGGTCGACACCCGCATCATCGTCCGCCGCGAACGTCCCCACCCAGGAACCCCTCACTTCCGGCTCGGCCCAGTTCCTGGAGCTCCGTCACCGCGGACACGTCACCGTGGAAGACCACATCCGGCACTGCAAAACCACCGGCTTCGGCCGCATCCTCTCCCGCCACTTCCAGGTCAACGCCGCTTGGCTCGAACTCAGCCTCGCTGCGCTCAACCTCCTTGCCTGGACCCGCGTCCCCCTGCTGGACGGCGAACTCGCGGCCGCCGAACCCAAGGAACTCCGCTACCAAATCCTGCACATCGCGCCCGGATCACCCGGGGCGGCCACTGCCTCCAACATGAACTCGCCGCCGCATTCCGCCGCCTGGCCGCACTGCCCCGATCCGCTAGCTGACTCGACGTCCCCGCCCGCCCGCCTCAAGGACCTTGGAGAACCCGACCCCGCGTCCAGCCGACACAACCTCACTCGGGCGCCCAGCGACCCCAACCGAAACGACGGGGCTAGCCTTCGAGCAGCAGACATTCGCCGTAGAGGAGGCAAAATCATGGCGCAGGTGCCTGGGGCTGTTGTTGCTGGTGTGGGGCTTGTTGGGGGGTTTGGGGTGGCTCGGTGGAGTGGGCGGCGGGAACTCGGCGGTGTGGTGTTGGCCTTGGCGGGGGGTGTGGCCGCGCAACAGTGGCGGCGGGATGCCGGGGGGCGGGTCGCCGGGGCGTTGGGGGTTGCCTATGTCGCCGCTTTCGCCGGGTCCCATCCGCTCGCGAAGAAGATCGGCGCCTGGCCGGCGGTGTTCACCGTGGCCGGCGGGGTGGCCGCAGCGTCCTGGGCACTCGCCGACCGACACCACTGAGCGAGGCCGGCCCTCCGCGGGTCGGCCAACCTGGGCACGCGCCCGGCCGCATCACCGCGCAAGGTCTGCCCGCCCCGGCACGCGCCGCTGAGGCAAGCCCCCCACCCCGGTCCACCCCAAGTCGCTCCGATCCGCCAAGTCGTCAAGCCGACGCGTCGTCATCCCGGTGGGTCACCACATTGATTACCTTGCCGTTCGGGTCGCGGGTGAAGAAGCGGCGGACTCCCCAGGGTTCGTCGCGTAGGTCTCGGACGATTTCCGCGCCGGACGCGCGTACCGCCGCGTAGACCGCGTCCACGTCTTCCACCTCGACGCTGATGTCGGGGACGACCGGGGCGGTCTGTTCCTCGGTGATCAGGATGATTTGGGCCGTGGGGTTGGTGGGGGACGCCAGGGTGCTGACCCAGCCCAGGTCCATGACCTCCTCGAAGCCGAGGAGTTCGTAGAAGGCGCGGCTCTCCGTCTTCGCCCGCGTGTGGATGTCCGGTACCGCTCGGCGGATTGTCATCGTCCTCACCAGCCCTCAGTTCGTACTACGGGGTTACGGGGTTACGGGGTGCGGAAAGTGGTCCGGTAGGTGCCGGGAGATACGCCCAGTACCTCCTGGAAGTGCAGGCGCAGCGACGCGCTCGTGCCCAGGCCCGACTCCGCCGCCACGCGGTCGACGGTGTGGTCCGTCTCCTCCAGCAGGACGCGGGCCTGGTTCACGCGGGTGCGGATCAGCCACTGGCCCGGGGTCAGGCCCGTCTCGTCGCGGAAGCGGCGGCTGAACGTCCGTACGCTCATCAGGGCCTGGGTCGCCAGGTCGGCCAGGGTGATCGGCTCGGCGAGGCGTTCCAGCGCCCAGGCTCGCGCCACGGCGGTCGAGCGGTTGTCCATGGCGACCACCGGGCGGCGGATGTACTGGGCCTGGCCGCCCTCGCGATGCGGCGGTACGACGGTGCGGCGCGCGATGTCCGCCGCGACCGCCGCTCCGTGGTCCGCGCGGATCATGTGCAGGCAGAGGTCGATACCGGCCGCCTCGCCCGCGGAGGTGAGTACGCGGCCCTCGTCGACGTAGAGGACATCGGGGTCGACCGTCACGGACGGGAACGTCCGTGCGAAGCGGTCCGTCGACAGCCAGTGCGTCGTCGCCCGTTTCCCGTCGAGCAGGCCCGCCGCCGCGAGGACGAACGCGCCCGTGCAGATCGAGGCGATACGGGTGTCGGGACGGGCGCGGGCCAGTGCGTCGGCGAGTGGGCCGGGCAGGGCCAGGGGCGACAGGGACTCGTCCTGCTCGTGCGAGGCCGGCACGATCACGGTGTCGGCGGTCTCGATCGCCTCCGGGCCGTGCGGCGCGTGGATCGGGAAGTCCGCGTCGGTACGGATCGGGCCAGGGGTCACCGCGCAGGTCATGACCGTGTACAGCGGGGACCCGTACACGTCATGGGTCGAGCGGGTCGCGTGGCCGAACAGCTGGTGGACCAGGCCCAGTTCGAGGGGCAGGACACCGTCCCGTACCAGAACGGCCACGCGGTGCGGCGGCGCCGTGGGGGAGGAGTCCTCGACGGAAGTCATGGCGCGATCCTTGCATATCGTGGCTATCTGGCCACTTTCCAAAGTCGCCCCCCTCCACCCCGGCCCCTCCGGCGGAGCGCTCACGCGCCCAAGGCCCGGGACACCGTGTAGATGACCAGGCCGGCCAGCGAGCCGACCACGGTGCCGTTGATACGGATGAACTGGAGGTCCCGGCCGATGTGGGCCTCGATCTTCTTCGAGGTGTGGTCGGCGTCCCAGCTCGCGACGGTGTCGGTGATGAGGGAGGTGATCTCGTCGCGGTAAGTGGTGACGACGTACACCGCCGCGCCCTCGACCCAGCCGTCCACCTTCGCCTGGAGACGCGGATCCGTGGCCATCCGGGAGCCGAGCGAGAGCAGCGAGGCCCGTACCCGCAGCCGCAGCTCACTGCGCTCGTCCTCGGCCGCCGCGACTATCATCGAGCGGACCGCCGACCAGGTCGACGCGATGAGGTCCTGAACCTCGCCACGCGCGAGCACCTCGCCCTTGAGGCGTTCGACGCGGGCCCGGGTGTCCGTGTCGGACTGGAGGTCGGACGCGAAGTCGGCGAGGAACCGGTCGACGGCGCCGCGCGCGGGATGGTCGGGCATGTCCCGCATCTCGGCGGTGAAACGGACCAGCTCGCGGTAGACGCGCTCGCCGACCTTCCGGTCCACGAAACGGGGGGTCCAGCCGGGGGCGCCGCCCTGGACGGCGTCCATCACGGAGTCACCGTGCTCGACCAGCCAGTCATGGGCGCGTACGCACACCAGGTCCACGACCCGTTTGTGGCCGCCGTCGGCGACGACCTTCTCCAGCATCTTCCCTATGCCGGGGGCGATCTCCTGGGCGTCGGCGCGCCGCGTGACCGCCTCGCCGACGACGGCCTGGACATCGGAGTCCCGCAGGACGGTGAGGGCGCCGCGCAGGGCGGTGGCCAGTTCGGCGGTGACCCGGTCGGCGTGTTCGGGCTCGGCGAGCCAGGCACCGAGGCGGCTGCCGATGCCCACGGCGCGCAGCCGGGTCCGTACGACGTCCTCCGAGAGGAAGTTCTCGCCGACGAAGTCGCCCAGGGACGCGCCGAGTTGGTCCTTCTTGTTGGGGATGATCGCGGTGTGCGGGATCGGCAGCCCGAGCGGGTGCCGGAACAGCGCGGTCACGGCGAACCAGTCGGCCAGCGCACCGACCATGCCGGCCTCGGCGGCGGCGGCGACATACCCGGTCCAGTCACCGGCGCCCGAGTTCCCCGCCCACTTCGTGAGGACGTACACGACGGCGACGAGGAGCAGCAGCCCGGTGGCGGTGATCTTCATCCGGCGTACGCCGCGCCGCCGCTCCTCGTCGGCGGGCGTGAAGGCCCCGACGACGACCCGGGCAGGCCGCGCCGTATCCATCTCTTCCCGTTCCATCCGTCGCATCCGTTCTGTTCAGTCCGGCCGATTCCCGTTCAGTCCGGCCGATCCACTCCGGCCGGTCCGGCCGATCCACTCCGGCCGATCCCACCTTCGGCCGATCCCACCTTCGGCCGATCCACTTCCGGCCGATCCGCCCGTACCGCAGCGGGTCCCGCTCGTATTGTCCCTTCCTGACCTACTCCTGGAACGGATCACAAGTTCCCGGCGTCTGTCCGGGCGGGGGTCCTGTCGGGTTCCGCCCGCCTCGTGTCGCATCATGAGGTGATCATCACGGAGCCCCGGGCTCCCTGCCCGAGGAGAAACACACCGCATGACCGAGCGTCACGACGGGGGCTCCGGGATGTCCCCGGGCCGGCCCGGCGCCCTCCTCGCCGCGATCGTCGCCGTGATCCTGACCATGTCCGCCGGTATCTACTTCGGCGTGTCCCGTGCGGAGGACCGCCCCCGATCCGGCGCCTCCGACCGGGTCCCCCGCGACAGTTCCGCCGCCCCCGCGTCGGCCGGCCGCTGGGTCGCCTCCTGGGCCATGGCACCCGCGGGCGCCGAACCGGGCACCGAGACCCACGGGTACGCGCAGCGGTCGGTCCGCAATGTCGTGCACACCAGCGTCGGCGGCACCGGCGCCCGCGTCACCCTGTCCAACCTGTACGGACAGCGGCCCCTGCGGATCACCCACGCGTCGATCGCCGTCGCCGACGCCCCCAACGACCCCAGCGCCCGCCCCGGCACCCTGCGCCGTCTCGCCTTCGGCGGCAACAGCGGGGTACTGATCCCGGCGGGCGAGCAGGTCATGTCCGACGCGGTCCGGCTGCCGGTACCCACCGACGCGGACATGCTGGTCACCACGTACACCCCGCTCCCGTCCGGACCGGTCACGTACCACCCGCACGCGCGGCAGATCTCGTACGTCGCCGGCGGTGACCGGACCGGGGACCCGAGCGGGGAGGACTTCACGCAGCAGAGCCCGTACTGGCGCTATGTGACCGCCCTGGACGTGCTGAGCAACGAGGCGGACGGGACCGTCGCGGTGCTCGGCGACTCGCTCACCGACGGCGTCAGCTCCACCATGGGCGCGAACCGCCGCTGGCCCGACGTCCTGGCGGCCCGCCTGCGCGACGAGGACGGCGCCCCGCGCTACGGCGTCGTGAACCTCGGCATCAGCGGCAACCGCGTCCTGTCCGACGGCAACGGAAGGCCCGCCGACAACCCGAGCGGCCTGAACCGGCTGCGACGCGACGTCCTGGACCGCACCGGCGTCCAGGTCGTCGTCATCGCGCTCGGCGTCAACGACATCCTCCGCACCCCGCACCAGACGGACACCGCCACCATCGTCGAGGGCCTGCGCGAACTGACCCGGCAGGCGCACGCCCGCGGCCTGAAGGTGGTCGGCGCGACGCTCATGCCCTTCGGCAGGTTCCGGGGCGACGATCCGTCGCTGGAGGCCGCCCGGCAGAGCGTCAACGCCGAGATCCGGGCCGGCGGCGTGTTCGACGAGGTCGTCGACTTCGACAAGGCGGTACGGGATCCCTACGCCCCCCGCCGGCTGCGCGGCACCTACGACTCGGGCGACCATCTGCACCCCAGCGACCTCGGCTACCGCCGGATGGCCGAAGCCCTGGACCTCGACCACCTGAAGGGCAGGGCGCCCGCGGAACTGTGACCGGGGGCAAAGCCGAAACCGGGACCAATTCCAGGGCCGAAACCGGGGCCGATTCCGCCGGCGAAGCCAAAACCGGGGGCGCCGGGGTGTCACCGGTCCCGGCGATCCTCCCGCCGAGCCTCCAACTCCGCCCGCCGAGCCTCCCGCCGCTCCACCTTCTCGCGCCGCCGCTCCTCCCGTACCAGCATCCGCTGCGACCGGGTCATCTTGCGCTCCACGCCGACACCGCCCCAGAACGCGAAACCGGTGACGATGACCCGAGGGGCACCGGGGTCCCCCGGCACACCGTCCTCGCGGTGGTCGAAGCCGCCCATGATGCCGATACCGCGCACCACGACCTCGACACCGTGCGGTACGACGATGCTCATCCCACCCATGATCGCCACACAGTTGATCACGACCTCACGCTCCGCGAACCGGGCCTCGCGCAGATCGATCTCACCGCCGCCCCAGAACGCGAACGAGTTGAACCGCTTCGGCGCCGTCCAGTGCCCCTTGCGCTGGAACCCGGCCATGATCGCGACACCCCACTGCGAGGTCGGTTCACCGCCGATCCGCGCGGGCCAGTCGCCCTCCGCCCACTCACCGGCCACCGTGCCCGGCGCCGGCGCCTTCACCATCGACACGGAAGGAGCCGCGCCCACGGGCAGATCGCTCAGGATCGGCTCCAGCTCGCCGTACGTACGGGCCGCGTACGTCGCCTCCAGCCGCTCCTCGAATTCCGTCATGTCGAGACGGCCCTCCGCGAGGGCGTCCCGGAGATGTTCGGCGACCCGCTCACGGTCGGCGTCGGCTGCCCGCAGTTCGGGCGTCGGGGAGCCGGGGTTCGACCCCCGGGAAGGCTCATCCGTCATACCAACAGCCTACGAGACAGCCTGCCCCGCGTACATTTTGGCGATCACCGTTTCGATGTCCGGCTCCCGTACGGACAGATCCGCCAGCGGGTACTCGGCGGCGATCCGCGCGACAAGCGGCGCGGCGGACTCCGACGCGGGGAACGCCAGCCACTGGCGGGGCCCTTCGACCTTGACCACCCGGGCCGCGCCCCCGAGATCGACGGGCGGAAGTTCCCGCTCCAGGTCGACGACGAGGGTGCGTTCGCTCGCGCCGACCTCGTGCAGTCCGGCGAGCGGCCCGTCGTACATCAGGCGCCCGTGGTCGATGACCATCACCCGCCGGCACAGTTGCTCGATGTCGGTGAGGTCATGCGTGGTGAGCAGCACCGTCGTACCGGCCGTCTCGTTCAAGTCCCGCAGAAATCCTCGGACCTTGGCCTTGGAGACGACGTCGAGACCGATGGTGGGCTCATCGAGGTAGAGCACCTCGGGGTCGTGCAGCAGGGCCGCCGCGATGTCCCCGCGCATCCGCTGCCCGAGCGACAGTTGGCGTACGGGGACGTCCAACAGGGCGCCCAGTTCGAGGAGTTCGACACACCGGTCGAGGTTCTCGCGGTACCGGGCGTCGGGGATGCGGTACATGCGGTGCATCAGCCGGTACGAGTCGATCAGCGGCAGGTCCCACCAGAGGGTGGTGCGCTGCCCGAACACGACCCCGATCCGGCGGGCGAGGCGGGTCCGCTCGCGCGACGGGTCGATCCCCGCGACCCGGACCCGCCCGGCGCTGGGTGTGAGGATGCCGGTGAGCATCTTGATCGTGGTGGACTTACCGGCGCCGTTCGGCCCGATGTAGCCGACCATCTCGCCGCGCGGCACGGTGAAGGACAGCGAGTCCACCGCCCGTACCTCACGCTTCTCGCGCCGCAGGAACCCCGTTTTCCGCCGCACGTCGAAGACCTTCTCGACACCGTCCAGTTCGATGAACGTCTCAGCCGTGGCGCCGGCCACAGCACCCGCCGTATCCGCTGACATATCCCCTGGCACCCCTAACTCCCTGTACTCCGGTACGACCGCAGCCCGACCCGCCACACGACCCCGGCCAGCGCACAACACGCCACGGCGACCAGCGGAGGCGTGAACGCCAGCCAGTGCGGCAGATCCAGCGGATACGGCCGCCCGAGCACATACAGCGCGGGCAGCCAGTTGACGAAGGCGAGCGGTACGACGAACGTCACCCCGCGCACCAGGTCCTTCGCGAAGACGGTCGGCGGGTACTGGAGCAGCGTGTTCCCGCCGTACGTGAAGGAGTTCTGCACCTCCGACGCGTCCTGCGCGACGAACTGGAAAGCGCCGCCCGCGATGAACACGGCGCCGAAGATCCCGGCGCCGCTGAGCAGCATCAGCGGAACCATCAGCACCTTCACCGGGGTCCAGTCGATGTCCAGGACGAGCAGCGCGTACCCGAGGACCAGCAGCCCCTGGCTGATCCGGCCGAGGCGGCGCAGCGCGAACCGGTCGGCGGCGACCTGCGCGAGGACCGGCGCGGGCCGCACGAGGAGCGTGTCGAGGGTGCCGTCCCGCACCCGCCGCCCCAGCCGGTCCATCGTGCCGAGCGCCAGGTCGGCGAGCCCGAAGGCGGCGCCCGACGCTCCGTAGAGGAAGGCGATTTCGGGCAGCGTGTAGCCGCCGAGGGCGTCGACCTGCGAGAACATCAACAGGATCGCCACGAAGTCGAGTCCGGTCGCGACGAAGTTGCCGAACGCGGTCATCGCGAAGGACGCCCGGTAGGCCATCGTGGAGCGGACCCACATCGCGGCGATCATCCGGTACGCGCGCAGCCCGTCCACGAAGCGTGCGGCGCCCCCCGCCACGGAGCGCGCGATCCCAGAGGTGCCGGAGGTGCCGGAGGTGTGGACGTCGGTGTCAGCCACCCTGCACCACCACGCGCCGGGTGGCGAAGGACTGCACGAGCCGCCCGGCGGCCAGCAGCCCGGCGGCCCACGCGGCCTGGAACCCGTACGTCGCCCACAGATCGGCACCCGTGTGCTTGCCGAGGAACACATCGGCCGGCACCTGGAGCGTCGCCGACCACGGCAGGGCGCGGGCGATCTCGCCGAGGGTGCCGGGGAACACATTGAGCGGCAGCAGCATCCCGGAGAAGAAGATCCCGGCGAGCCAGGCGATCTGCGCCACCCCCGCGCCGTCCATCAGCCAGAACGCGGACAGCGCGACGAGGAAACGGATCGCGAAGCTGACGAGCACGCCGAGCGCGACCGCGACGAGGAACGCCAGCCAGGTCAGGGGGTTCGTCGGGATCGCCAGGGTGAAAAGCAGCGCGCCGAACAGCATCGGCAGGACGCCCCGGCCCAGCAGATGGAACGCGGCCCGCCCCGCGTCCCCGGCGAGCCACCAGCCCTGGAGATCGGCGGGCCGGTACAGGTCGATGGCGACGTCTCCGGTACGGATGCGTTCGATCAGCTCGTCCTCGAAGCCGCCGCCCATCGCGGCGACCACCATGTGCAGGGCCTGCCCGAGCCAGACATAGGTGAGAGCCTCGGCCTGGTCGTAGCCGCCGAGTCCGGGCCGCTGGTCCCACAGGGCGATATAGGTGTACGCGAGGATCACACCGAACACGCTGTTGGTGAAGACGCCCGCGACGGTGGCGATACGGTAGGTGGCGTAACGCCGGAACCCGCCCGTGGCGACGGCCGCGTACAACCGGACGGCGTTCAACCGGTCCGTGTACGACTGACCCGCTTTCAGCCGGTCCGCGTTCATCGTGTCTGCGTCAACCGGTCCGCGCTCACGTGCAACCCCTCTCGCTCTCCGGCGGTCTCCGTTGACGAAAGGCAACGAAAGCAACGGACGACACCGCATCGGGCCAAAGCGCAAGAGCCTAACCATCCGCCAGGCCCTTCACCACGCAATTTCCGGACGGTACGCGTGCCACCTCGGGAGCAACCCGGGGCGGAGTGCGACAGTTGAGAAAGTTCCGGCGTACTACGCGAATCGGGAGTTCCGCGAGACATGAGCGACGAGCCGCAGAAGCATGACCAGGGTGTCCCGGACGGTCCCGGCGACCCCGACGGCGGCACGAGCCCGCACGGCGGCACAAGCCCGCACGTCGACCCGAACCCCGAGGAAACCGAGCCGCCGAAGAAGCCCAAGCGCCCCAAACGCAAAGGCTGGCGGCGCCTGTTCCCCACCTGGCGGATGAGCCTCGGCACCGCCATCGGCCTGCTGCTGCTCCTGATCGGCGGCTTCGTGACCGGCTATCTGCTGGTCGACATCCCGCCCGCGAACGCCGCCGCGACCGCGCAGAGCAACGTCTATCTGTACGCGGACGGCTCCCAGCTCGCCCGCGACGGCGACATCAACCGCGAGAACGTCGACCTGGCGCAGATCCCCAAGTCCGTACAGCGCACCGCCCTCGCCGCCGAGGACCGGGACTTCTACTCCGAGTCCGCCGTCGACCCGCAGGCGATGGTCCGCGCCGCCTGGAACACCGTCACCGGCAAGGGCAAGCAGTCCGGTTCGACGATCACACAGCAGTACGTGAAGAACTACTACCTGGGCCAGGAACAGACCGTCACCCGAAAGGTGAAGGAGTTCTTCATCGCGATCAAGCTGGACCGCGAGGAGACCAAGGACGGCATCCTGGAGGGCTACCTCAACACCAGCTACTTCGGCCGCAACGCCTACGGCATCCAGGCCGCCGCACAGGCGTACTACGGCGTGGACGTCCAGGACCTGAGCACCGCGCAGGGCGCGTACCTCGCGGCGCTCCTCAACGCGCCCAGCTCGTACGACGTCGTCGCGCACCCCGAGAACAAGGAGGCGGCGCGGGCCCGCTGGAACTACGTCCTGGACGGCATGGTCAAGGAGAAGTGGCTCAGCACCGCCGAGCGCGCCCGCATGACCTTCCCGACGCCGCGCGAGGACCGCGGCTCGACGGGCCTGTCGGGGCAGCGCGGCTATCTCGTCCAGGCCGTCAAGGACTATCTGACCGAACACGACATCATCGACGAGGACGCGCTGAACTCGGGCGGCGGCTACCGCATCACGACGACCCTGCAAAAAAAGAAGCAGGACGCGTTCGTCAAGGCCGTCGACGACCAGCTCATGTCCCACATCGACAAGGACGCCCGCAAGGCGGACCGCAACGTCCGCGCGGGCGGCGTCTCCATCGACCCGGCGACCGGCAAGGTCCTCGCGATGTACGGCGGCATCGACTACACCAAGCAGTACGTCAACAACGCGACGCGCCGTGACTACCAGGTGGGTTCGACGTTCAAACCGTTCGTGTTCGCGTCCGCCGTACAGAACGGCTCGGTCACCCAGGACGGCCGCGCCATCACCCCGAACACCATGTACGACGGCACCGACCGGCGCCCGGTGCAGGGCTGGAACGGCCCCCGGTACGCGCCCGAGAACGAGGACAACGTCACCTACGGGCCCATCAACGTCCGCACCGCCACCGACAAGTCCGTCAACGCGGTGTACGCCCAGATGGCGGTGGACGTCGGCCCGTCGAAGGTCAAGTCGACGGCGGTGAACCTCGGGCTCCCGAAGTCGACGCCCGACCTCCAGCCGTACCCGTCGATCGCGCTGGGCACCGCCACGGCGAGCGTCCTCGACATGGCCGAGGCGTACGCGACACTCGCCAACCACGGCAAGCACGGCACGTACACCCTGGTCGCCGACATCACCAAGGACGGCAAGAAGGTCGACCTGCCCGAACAGCAGGTGAAGCGGGTCGTCAGCCGGGAGGCCGCCGACACGACAACGTCGATACTGCAGAGCGTCGTGGACAGCGGCACCGGCACCGCCGCGCAGGCCGCGAACCGCCCGGCGGCCGGCAAGACCGGCACCGCCGAGAAGGACAAGGCGGCCTGGTTCGCGGGCTACACCCCCGATCTGGCCACCGTGGTCGCCGTGATGGGCCAGGACCCGGACACCGGTGTGCAGACCCCGCTGTACAACGCGCTCGGGCAACCCCGTATCAACGGCGGTGGGTATCCGGCGCAGATCTGGGCGCAGTTCACCCGGACCGCGCTGAAGGGCAGCGACCCGAAGGACTTCAACCTCCAGCTCCAGGACGGCGCCGAGGACCAGGGCCTCCCGGAGGACACCGGCTCCGAATCGCCCGGGACACCGCAGCCCGGCACCGGCGACACGACGGGCGGCACACCGAGCCAGGGAGCGCCGCAGGGCCAGACACAGGGCCAGACCAGCGGTAGCGGCACACCCGGGCCCGGCGGCACCGAGTCCCCCGGCCCGGGAGGCACCGGCGGTACCGGGGACACCGGCGGGACCGGTGGGGACGGCGGTACGGGAGGTACCGGCGGGGCGGCTGACGGGGGCACGGCCGACGGCGGTACGACGGGCGGCGCCCCCGGCGGCGGCACGGGCGGCGCGATCGGGGGCGACGCGACCGGCGGGGGCGCCGACGGGGGCACCGCGGCGGGACCGGGGCGCACCACGAACAACGTCCTCCGCGGCGGTCGCGCCGAGGCTCAGTGACCCGAGGTCGCCTTCAGACCGACAACGGCGACCAGCAGCAGACAGACGAAGAAGATCCGCGCCGCCGTCGCCGGTTCACCGAGGGCCACCATGCCGACGACGGCCGCGCCGGCCGCGCCGATCCCGACCCAGACGCCGTACGCCGTACCGATGGGCAGGGTCTTCGCGGCATGGGACAGCAGCACCATGCTGACGACGATGCCCGCGCCGGTGAAGAGGCTCGGTACGAGTCGGGTGAAGCCCTCGGTGTACTTCATCCCGATCGACCAGCCGACTTCGAGCAGACCGGCGATGATCAGCAGAACCCATGCCATGACGGCACCTCCGTGGTTTCCATGACGGAATGAACAGGGGTGCGTCGTCTTTGCAGGTCCCGGTACGGCGCGTCTCGTCGGGTGCTGTC
This sequence comes from Streptomyces sp. NPDC058001, assembly GCF_042886315.1. NCBI lineage: Bacteria > Bacillati > Actinomycetota > Actinomycetes > Kitasatosporales > Streptomycetaceae > Streptomyces > Streptomyces sp. NPDC058001. The sequence goes on along the minus strand of NZ_JBHVQT010000002.1, from coordinate 161,543 downwards.
CACGGTAGCAAAAGCACGACGCCAGCGGCTGGTGAGAAGGGTCACCAGCCGCTGGGGGAAGCTTGCGGGGAGCTGTGGGGGGGGCCGTGCGGAAACGGTTCTACAGATACAGGCCGGTCGAGTCCTCGGAGCCCTCGAAACGGTCGGCGGCGACGGCGTGCAGATCACGCTCCCGCATCAGGACATACGCGGTACCGCGCACCTCGACCTCCGCACGGTCCTCCGGGTCGTACAGCACCCGGTCGCCCGGCTCGACGGTGCGGACGTTCTGGCCGACCGCGACCACCTCGGCCCAGGCGAGGCGGCGGCCGACCGCGGCGGTCGCCGGGATCAGGATGCCGCCGCCGGAACGCCGCTCGCCCTCGGCGGCGTCCTGGCGCACGAGGACCCGGTCGTGCAGCATCCGGATCGGCAGCTTGTCGTGCGGGGTGTGCGGGGTGTTCACATCACGTTTGGCGCTCACGCCCCCGAACCTACCTGCCCGAGCGGCACACCGGTACGCGGGTGGGCTCAGCCCTTGCGGCGGCGGGAGCTGACGGCGAGCAGGCCCACCAGGCCGACGACGACGAGGGCGACCGGCACGATCCGCTCCAGGCGCGGGGCGCCGTCTTCGGAGACGAGCCGGCCCCTGACTCCGGACACGACACGGTTGGCGCCTACGTAGGCCCGGCCCAGCGAGTTGTCGACGCCGGCGACGAACTTGGCCTTCGCGTCCCCCACGATCGTCTTGGGGTGCACGCGCACACCGATCTCGTCGAGCGTCTCCGCGAGCCGCTCGCGGCGGTGCTTGATGTCCGCCTCGATCTGCGCAGGGGTCCTGGCATCCGACACCGCGCTGCCTCCGTGGTCGTGTCCGGCGTTCTCTGGTCGACAGTCTGTCAGCTTCCCCGCCACCGCACCCCACGGCACCCCTATTAGGCTCGGTTCCGTGAGCCCGCCCGGAACGGCCCGATTCCGGCGGGACCGTGATCGCGTACCCCGCACAGGAGACTGAGATGAGCGACCGACTCCAGCCCGGTGACACCGCCCCGGCCTTCACCCTGTCCGACGCCGACGGGAACGAGGTGTCGCTCGCTGACCACAAGGGGCGCAAGGTCATCGTGTACTTCTACCCGGCCGCGCTGACCCCCGGCTGCACCAAGCAGGCGTGCGACTTCACGGACAACCTCGACGTATTCGCGGGCGCCGGGTACGACGTCGTCGGCATCTCCCCCGACAAGCCGGAGAAGCTCGCGAAGTTCCGCGAGAAGGAGAACCTGAAGGTCACCCTGCTGGCCGACCCCGACCGGTCGGTCCTCACCACGTACGGAGCCTTCGGCGAGAAGAAGCTGTACGGCAAGACGGTGACGGGAGTGATCCGCTCCACGATCGTCGTGGACGAGGACGGCAAGGTCGAACGCGCCCTGTACAACGTCAAGGCGACGGGCCACGTAGCCAAGATCATCAAGGACCTGGCGATCTGACGGACGCCGGCCGCCACCGACCAGCACCCGAAACAGGGCACTCCACATTCCGCACGTGACCATCCGATAAACGGTTCGTTACTCCGTACGAGACCACGAACGTGTGGTCGGGACGGAGGGGAACGAACGTGCGGAGCGAAGAGGGAAGCGCGAAGCGGACCAGCACCGGCGACGACGGGACGGCATCCGACGCGTACAGCAAGGAACGACTCGCGCCGGTCGTCGCCGAGGCCCGCAACTGGACCGACCTGATGCGTCGGCTCGGCATGCGGACGAACGGGGGCCAAAGGCGCGTACTTCAGGAGAAGGTGTCGGAACACCGGCTGGACACAAGCCACTTCGCCCGACGCAGCCCTTGGCGCAAGTACCCGGATGCCGCTATAGCCGAGGCTGCCGCGTCCTCGGCCTCGATGCGTGAAGTGGCCCTGAAGCTCGGCGCCACCCTGGCCACCGGGACGCTTTCACACATCCGCCGTCGCATCAGCGCGGCAGGCATAGACATCAGCCACTTCCCCGGCATGGACCGCCCCAAGCCGGACCTGCCCTTCACCGCCGACGAGCTGCGGACGGCCGCGGCTACGGCAACGAGCGTGCGCGGTGTGGCCCGCGCGTTGGGTATGCCGGACGACAGCCGCTCGCGCGCGGTCCTGGCCCGCATGCTGGCCGCCGAACACATCGACATCGGACACTTCTCGCACCGTCGTGCACGGATTCCCGAGGCCGAACTGCGCGCCTTGGTACCGGGCGCCACGAGCTACGCGGACGTCGTACGCGGCCTGGGAATGGAGGTCAACGACACCAACCACCGGCGAGTCCGGCGCGCCGCCTCCCGCCTCGGCCTCGACACCAGCCACTTCAAACGCCGAGCCTGGGGGCGGCCGGAACGCCCCGCGCCCTCATCCATCGCGGACCGCGTACTGGTCGTCCTGCCAGGTCAGGCCGGGCGGACCAACAGGACCCACCTGCATCGAGCGCTGGCCGAGATCGGAGTGCCGTACGCATGTGCGTCGTGCGGCAACACCGGCACATGGCTGGACCGTCCGATCACCCTGCAGATCGACCACGTCAACGGGGACTGGCGGGACAACCGGCGCGAGAACCTGCGTTACCTGTGCCCCAACTGTCACGCGGTGACCGAGACGTGGTGCCGCCAGAAGCCGAGGCGACCTCTCGCGGGGTGACCACGTAGCCAAGATCATCAAGGACCTGGCGATCTGACCTACCGGGGCGCATCTGCCGGGGTGCCCGCTACGATGTCTGTGGTACGCGGCGGTGGCGCAGAGGTGACGCAGCAGACTTAGGATCTGTGGCCCTTGAACGGGCTTGAGGGTTCGAATCCCTTCCGCCGCACCGAAGAGGGCCCGCACGTCGAAGGCGACCGTGCGGGTCTTCTGTCGTACGCGGCGTCTCAGCCGACCAGTTCCCGGATCACCGGCACCAGAGCCCTGAACGCCTTGCCGCGGTGGCTGATCGTGTTTTTTTCGGCTGGGGTCAGTTCGGCGCAGGTTCGGGTCATGCCCTGGGGTTGGAGGATGGGGTCGTAGCCGAAGCCGTTGGTGCCGGTGGGGGTGTGGCGGAGGGTGCCGGGTAGGCGGCCTTCGACTACGCGTTCGGTGCCGTCGGGGAGGGCGAGTGCCGCCGCGCAGGCGAAGTGGGCGCCCCGGTGCGGGGCGCCGATGTCGGAGAGTTGGGCGAGGAGCAGGTCCAGGTTGGCCTGGTCGTCGCCGTGTGTGCCGGCCCAGCGGGCGGAGAAGATGCCGGGGGCGCCGCCCAGGACGTCGACGCAGAGGCCCGAGTCGTCGGCGACGGCGGGCCGCCCGGTGGCGTCGGCGAGGGCGTGTGCCTTGAGGAGCGCGTTCTCGGCGAAGGTGACGCCGGTCTCCTTGACGTCGGGGATGTCCGGATAGGCGTCCGCGCCGACGAGTTCATGGCTGAGCCCTGCGTCGGCGAGGATCGCCCTCAGCTCGGTGAGTTTTCCGGCGTTGCGGGTGGCGAGGATCAGGCGGGTCATGGGGTGATTATCCGGGTCGGCCCACCCGGTCACGTCGACCCGCCCCCCCCTCAGCGCGCTACGGCGTGCACACCTTGGTCAGTTCGCCGGCCGCGTCCGTCACCGGGCTGATGTCCGGGGTCTTGTCGCCGTCGTTGATGGCCTGGCGGACGTTGTCGACGGACTTGCTCAGGTCGTCGACCGCCTTGTTGACGTCGGTGTTGTCGGTCTTCTCACCTATCTTGTCCAGGTTCTTGTCTATGGAGCGCAGTGATTCCTCGGCCTGTGCCGGGTCGTTGGCGGCGTTCTCCACGGCCTGCTGGAGGTCGGTGACGCTGTCGGCGATGGTGTCGGCGGTCTGGACACAGTCCAACGCCTTGTTCACGGCGTCGCAGCCGAGGGCGAGCGGCGCGACGAGCGCCACGCTCGCCACGGCGAGAACGGTAGTGGTACGGCGGCGGCGCGAGGCCATGTCGGCGGTCCCTCCCGAGAGTTGCGGACGGGCGCACGGTGTTGCCCGTACGCCCGTATCTATGAGAACGCTGTGCGGGTCCTCTTGGTTGCCTCTTTACCAAGTCAACGGACTCGTGGGTGCGTCAGTGCTGTGCCGCGAGGGTCTCCGCGAGGGCCTGTCGCTGGATGGCCGCGAGGTCGGTGCAGCCCGCGACGGCGAGGTCGAGCAGTGAGTTGAGTTCGTCGCGGGCGAAGGGCTCGGCCTCGGCGGTGCCCTGGACCTCGACGAAGCGGCCGTCGCCGGTGCAGACGACGTTCATGTCGGTGTCGGCGCGTACGTCTTCCTCGTAGCAGAGGTCGAGCAGTGGGATGCCGCCGACGATGCCTACGGAGACGGCCGCGACGGTGCCGGTGAGGGGCTGGCGTCCGCCTCTGACCAGTTTGTGCTCGCGGGCCCAGGAGACGGCGTCGGCGAGGGCGACGTACGCGCCGGTGACGGCGGCGGTGCGGGTGCCGCCGTCGGCCTGGAGGACGTCGCAGTCGAGGACGATGGTGTTCTCGCCGAGTGCCTTGTAGTCGATGACCGCGCGCAGGGAGCGGCCGATGAGGCGGGAGATCTCGTGGGTCCGGCCGCCGATCTTGCCGCGGACGGATTCGCGGTCGCCGCGGGTGTTGGTGGCGCGGGGCAGCATCGCGTATTCGGCGGTGACCCAGCCTTCGCCGCTGCCTTTGCGCCAGCGGGGGACGCCTTCCGTGACGGAGGCCGTGCAGAAGACTTTGGTGTCGCCGAAGGAGACGAGGACGGAGCCTTCGGCGTGCTTGCTCCAGCCGCGTTCGATGGTGACCGGGCGGAGTTGTTCGGGGGTACGGCCGTCGATGCGAGACATGGGGCGACTTTATCGGTCGGACCTCGGGGTACTTACGGTGCCCGGAACCGGGGTGCTGAGCGGGCGCCGCCACAGCGATGAACAGCACCCCGATGCGGCGCCTTGCGGGGGGACTTACATCATGTCTTCGATGTCCGATGCGATCGGGTCCGCGTCTGTGCCGATTACTACCTGGATCGCCGTGCCCATCTTGACGACGCCGTGGGCGCCGGCGGCCTTGAGGGCGACCTCGTCGACCTTGGACGGGTCGATGACCTCGGTGCGCAGGCGGGTGATGCAGCCTTCGACCTCTTCGATGTTCTCGATGCCGCCGAGCCCGGCAACGATCTTCTCCGCCTTGCTGGCCATTTCTTTCTCCCTGCTGTCAAAGGACGAGGCCGCGGCCACCGTGGTCCGCTTCGTCAAGGTAACGCACGGTTGGCCCATCTTTGCGCGCGATAACCCGACTCGTACCCAATGATGACGTTCAACGTGCGTCGCCGGCCGACTGGTCTACACCAGTTTAGGGCGAGCGCCGGATCTGGCCGGTACGGGGAGGACATGGATGAGCGCCCACATCGCGGCAGTACCCACCCGCTCTTGGTGGAACGGTTTCTTCCAGGGGCTCCAGAAGATGGGGCGGAGTCTGCAACTGCCCATCGCCGTACTGCCCGCCGCGGGCATCCTCAACCGGCTCGGTCAGCCGGACGTCTTCGGTTCCGAGGGCCTGAACTGGACGAATGTCGCCACGGTGTTCGCGGCGGCGGGCGGTGCGCTGCTGGACTCCTCGCTGGGTCTGCCGCTGCTGTTCTGCATCGGTGTCGCGATCGGTATGGCGAAGAAGTCGGACGGGTCGACGGCGTTGGCCGCGGTCGCCGGGTTCCTGGTGTATTACGCGGTGCTGCGGGCGTTTCCCGGGGGCTGTCCGTCGGGCGCGAGTTTCGAGGGGGCGGGGGTCTGGAGCGGGTTGTGCGTCGCCGAGGACGGCACGTCGACGCAGGCGTCGTACCAGAATCCGGGAGTGTTCGGCGGGATCGTACTGGGGCTGGTCTCGGCGTACGTCTGGCGGCGGTTCCATCGGACGAAGCTGGTCGACTGGCTGGGGTTCTTCAACGGGCGGCGGCTGGTGCCGATCATCATGGCGTTCATCGGGCTGCTCTTCGCGGGGCTCTGTATCTGGATCTGGCCGCCGATCGGTGACGGGCTGACCAGCTTCTCGAAGTGGCTGGCGGATCTGGGGGCCTGGGGTGCGGGCATCTTCGGTGTCGCGAACCGGGCGCTGCTCACGGTGGGGCTGCACCAGTTCCTGAACACGTTCGTCTGGTTCCAGTTCGGCGACTACACCAAGCCGGACGGGACGGTGGTGCACGGTGACATCAACCGGTTCCTGGCGGGCGACCCGACGGCGGGCCAGTTCACCACGGGTTTCTTCCCGATCATGATGTTCGCGCTGCCCGCCGCCGCGCTCGCGATCACGCACTGCGCCCGTCCCGAGCGCCGCAAGATCGTCGGCGGCATGATGTTGTCGGTGGGCCTGACGTCGTTCGTCACGGGGATCACCGAGCCGATCGAGTACTCGTTCCTGTTCATCGCGCCGCTGCTGTACGCGATCCACGCGCTGCTGACCGGTGTCTCGATGGCGCTGACGTGGGCGCTGGGGGTCAAGGACGGGTTCAGCTTCTCGGCCGGTCTGATCGACTACGTCATCAACTGGAACCTCGCGACGAAACCGTGGCTGATCATTCCGATCGGGCTCGGTTTCGCGGTCGTGTACTACGTGATCTTCCGGTTCGCGATCACCGTGTTCAATCTGCGGACGCCGGGCCGCGAGTCCGCGGAGGAGGCGGCGGAGGAGGATCGCGAGAACGTGAAGTAGGGGGGTCATGACGGGATCTCCGCGCTATGGCTCAGGCCACAGGAATCGCGGGTTCCTTATCTCGCCTTCACCGTGCTACAACAGGTCTACACCACTGAGTGGTGTAGACCATTTGTTCTGCATGGAGGGGCCACATGTCCACGGCGAACGCCGCACCCGCGGCCGACAAGAAGAAGGGCGCCGGCGCGATGGCTGTCATGCAGCGCATCGGCCGCAGCCTCATGCTGCCGGTCGCGGTGCTGCCCGCGGCGGCGCTGCTGGTCCGGTTCGGCAACGACGACATGCTGGGACGGGCGTCGTTCCCGGACTTCGTCACCAAGCTCGCCGGGTACATGTCGGCCGGCGGTGGCGCGCTGCTCGACAACATGCCGCTGCTGTTCTGCGTCGGTATCGCGATCGGTTTCGCGAAGAAGTCGGACGGGTCGACCGCGCTGGCGGCCGTCGTCGGCTACCTGGTCTTCCAGAAGGTCCTCGGCACCTTCACGGACGGCAATCTGCCGAAGGTCGCCGCGGTGGTCGACGGCAAGATCGTGATGAACGAGGCGCCGGTCAACGCCGGGGTGCTCGGCGGTGTCGTGATGGGCATCGTGGTGGCGCTGCTCTACCAGAAGTTCTACCGGACCAAGCTGCCCGACTGGGCGGGCTTCTTCGGCGGACGCCGTCTGGTCCCGATCCTTTCGGCCTTCGCGGGCCTGGTCATCGGTATCGTCTTCGGGCTGATATGGCCGGTGCTCGGCGCCGGTCTGCACCACTTCGGTGAGTGGCTGGTCGGCTCGGGCGCGGTCGGCGCGGGCATCTTCGGTGTCGCCAACCGCGCGCTGATCCCGATCGGTATGCACCATCTGCTGAACTCGTTCCCGTGGTTCCAGGCGGGCTCGTACGAGGGCAAGAACGGTGACATCGCGCGCTTCCTGGCCGGTGACCCGAGCGCCGGGCAGTTCATGACCGGCTTCTTCCCGATCATGATGTTCGCGCTGCCCGCCGCCTGTCTCGCGATCACCCACGCGGCCCGGCCCGAGCGGCGCAAGGTCGTCGGCGGCATGATGTTCTCGCTGGCCCTGACGTCCTTCGTCACGGGTGTGACGGAGCCGATCGAGTTCACGTTCATGTTCATCGCGCCGGTGCTGTACGCGATCCACGCGGTGCTCACCGGTGTGTCGATGGCGCTGACCTGGGCGCTCGGCATGAAGGACGGCTTCGGCTTCTCGGCGGGCGCGGTCGACTTCTTCCTGAACCTGGGCATCGCGTCCAACCCGTGGGGACTTGCCCTGGTCGGTCTCTGTTTCGCGGCCCTGTACTACGTGATCTTCCGGTTCGCGATCGTCAAGTTCAACCTGCCGACGCCGGGCCGCGAGTCCGACGAGGAACTGGCGGAACTCCAGAAGGCCGAGAGCAAGTAGCCGCCGGGCACGGTGCGTTACGTGGTGTTACGGGGAAGTCCCCGCCGTTGTGGTCGAACGGCGGGGACTTCGGCGTACGAGTGGCCTTGCGGGGGTGGCGGTGCGGCGTGGCGGTGCGGGGTGTTGCGGGGGTTCAGATCTCGTACGTGGCGCCGGGCGCCGCGAGTTCTGACGGGCCGTCGAACACGGATCGGGCGTCGGCCAGGTTGACCTGAGGGTCCGTCCACGGCGGGATATGGGTGAGGACCAGGCGTCCGACGTCCGCGCGGCGTGCGCTCTCTCCCGCCTCACGGCCGTTCAGATGGAGGTCGGGGATGTTCTCCTTGCCGGCCGTGAACGCCGCCTCGCAGAGGAACAGGTCGGTGCCGGAGGCGAGTTGGTCCAGGGTGTCGCAGACGCCGGTGTCCCCGGAGTACGTCAGTGAGCGGCCCTGGTGCTCGACCCGGATGCCGTACGCCTCGACGGGGTGCCGGACCCGTTCGGTGCGGACGGCGAAGGGGCCGATGTCGAAGCCGCCGGGCTTGACGGTGTGGAAGTCGAAGACCTCGCTCATCGAGGACGCCGAAGGGGTGTCGGCGTACGCGGTGGTGAGGCGCTGTTCCGTGCCCTCGGGGCCGTAGACCGGGAGGGGGGCGGGACGGCCGCCGTCGTGGCGGTAGTAGCGCGCCACGAAGTAGGCGCACATGTCGATGCAGTGGTCGGCGTGCAGATGGCTGAGGAAGATCGCGTCGAGGTCGTAGAGACCGATGTGGCGCTGCAACTCGCCCAGGGCGCCATTGCCCATGTCGAGGAGCAGCCGGAAGCCGTCGGCCTCGATGAGGTAGCTCGAACAGGCCGAATCCGCGGACGGAAACGACCCCGAGCAGCCGACGACGGTGAGCTTCATAGGAGCTGGAACCTCCGCGCTGGCAGGAAAGTGACCGGATTTCCGGTCCGGAGAACGGGGGTCGTGCGGTCCGTCGAGCGTAAGACGCAAAAGCCCCGGTCGCCCCTCGGTCACGGTCCGTTGTGGGCGAACTCACCCACCCGTCCCCCTCCCGGGGGCCCTCCTCCGACCACGCCGGCCCCCTCGGGCGGGGGCACGCCCTCACCACCCCGACACGCATCCACCCCAAAGGGGTACCGAACCTCACCGGAGGCAGCCTTGAGCCCTCACGGGGAGGGGTCCGGAGGGAATCCCACACTGCCGGACGACTCCGTCGTGGCGAAGCACCGTTGCGGCGGAAAGAGGACGGGACCCTGACGGGTCCAGCCCACCACGGCGGCCGGCCACCGGCGGGAGGGTCCGGCGGGATCCCATGCTGCCGAACCCACACCGTCTCGGCGAAGCGCCGCTGCGGCAGAAAGAAAAACCGGACCCCGGCGGGTCCAGCCCAGCCCCCTGCCGGGGGCAACCCGCCGCTGCCGCGGCAAAGGGAGCGGAACGGATCACGACCGCCCCCAAACCCCCGCCGGAGGCGATCGGGTTCGGTGGGATTTCATGCCGTCGGGCTCACGCCGTCGTGGCGGCGCGCCACTGCGGCGGAAAAAAAGGGGCCGGACCTTCTCAGGTCCAGCCCCTTACGCTCGCTGCCCCTGTAGGGGTACCGCTACGCCCATAGCTGGCCGTGCAGGGTTTCGATGGCTTCTTCTGTTGTCGGGGCCGTGTAGACGCCCGTCGACAGGTACTTCCAGCCTCCGTCGGCCACCACGAAGACGATGTCCGCCGGTTCGCCGGCCGCCACGGCCTTGCGGCCTACGCCGATCGCCGCGTGCAGGGCCGCCCCGGTGGAGACCCCGGCGAAGATGCCCTCCTGCTGGAGCAGCTCCCGGGTCCGGGTCACGGCGTCGGCGGAGCCGACCGAGAAGCGGGTGGTGAGGACCGAGGGGTCGTACAGCTCGGGTACGAAGCCCTCGTCGAGGTTGCGGAGGCCGTAGACCAGGTCGTCGTAGCGCGGCTCGGCCGCGACGATCTTGATGTCCGGCTTCTGCTCCCGCAGGAACCGCCCCACCCCCATCAGCGTCCCGGTGGTGCCGAGCCCGGCGACGAAGTGTGTGATCGAGGGGAGGTCGGCGAGGATCTCGGGGCCGGTGGTCGCGTAGTGGGCGCCCGCGTTGTCCGGGTTGCCGTACTGGTAGAGCATCACCCAGTCCGGGTGCTGCTCGGCCAGTTCCTTCGCGACCCGTACGGCGGTGTTCGAGCCGCCCGCCGCGGGCGAGGAGATGATCTCCGCGCCCCACATGGCGAGCAGGTCACGCCGTTCCCGCGAGGTGTTCTCGGGCATCACGCAGACGATCCGGTACCCCTTGAGCCGGGCGGCCATGGCGAGCGAGATACCGGTGTTTCCGGAGGTCGGCTCCAGGATGGTGCAGCCGGGGGTGAGCCGCCCGTCCTTCTCGGCCTGCTCGATCATGTGGAGCGCGGGGCGGTCCTTGATCGAGCCGGTCGGATTGCGGTCCTCCAGCTTCGCCCAGATCCGTACGTCGGCGGAGGGCGAGAGCCGCGGCAACCGGACGAGCGGCGTGTTGCCGACCGCGGCGAGCGGGGAGTCGTACCGCATCGCCGATCAGGCCATACCGCCGGCCACGGCCGGCAGGATCGTGACGCTGTCGCCGTCGGCGAGCTTGGTGCCGATGCCGTCGAGGAAGCGCACGTCCTCGTCGTTGAGGTAGACGTTGACGAAGCGGCGCAGCTTGTCGCCGTCGACGATGCGGGCCTGGATTCCGGCGTGCCGGGTCTCCAGGTCGGCGAGGAGCGCGGCGAGGGTGTCGCCGCTGCCCTGGACGGCCTTCTCACCGTCGGTGTACTGGCGGAGGATGGTCGGGATGCGGACCTCGATGGCCATGGCTGTGGGCTCCTGTCGGGAGGATGTCGGGTCGGTGGGCGCGCGGCGGCCCGGCAGTGCGGAGGTGCGTACGTGGGGCAAGGCGCCGCGGCTCACGGGCGCCCGGCGGCAGGGGTCAGCCGGTACAGATGGCGCTGGACAGCCTGCACAGGTCGACGTGCAGCCGCGCCACGAGCATCGTGCCCGGCGTCTTCTCGCTCACGTCGTGGGAAACCATGCGGTCATCGTATCGATTCCCGGCCACCCTCCCGGAGTGTGATCTCGAATACTGGAAGAATTCCGCTCGCTGTGCGAGATCAGCACCGTGAGCGGTACCCAGGTTCGGTCCAGGTTCGGTCCGGGTTCAGTACGCCTCCACCACGCTGACCTCTTCTTCCGTCACCTTTCCTTCCACGATCCGGTACGAGCGGAACTGGAAGGGGCCCGAGCCGTCGGTGTCCGCGGTGGACACGAGGACATAGTGCGCGCCGGGTTCGTTGGCGTAGGCGAGGTCGGTGCGTGAGGGGTATGCCTCGGTGGCGGTGTGCGAGTGGTAGATGATCACGGGCTCCTCGTCGCGGTCGTCCATCTCGCGGTAGAGCTTGAGGAGATCGCCCGAGTCGAACTCGTAGAAGGTGGGCGAGCGGGCGGCGTTGAGCATGGGGATGTACCGCTCGGGGCGGCCGGTGCCGGCGGGTCCCGCGACCACGCCGCACGCTTCGTCGGGGTGGTCCTCGCGCGCGTGCGCGACGATCTGGTCGTACAGGGCCTGGGTCAGGGTCAGCATGCCGGCAAGGATAAGCAAAAGGGCCCGTACGGACCGGAGTGCGGTACGTAGGGGCCCACATGCTGGGACAACGGGCGAACCCGCTGCGTCGACGGCTACTTGTCCGCCGGGGTGCGTCGCTTGGCGAAGGCGGCTGCCTCCGGGTTGCGGTTCTTGAGGACGAGGTACGAGACGCCGAGGATCAGCGCCCACAGCGGTGCGCAGTACAGCGAGATACGGGCGTCCTTGTCGATGCCCATCATCACGATGACCATGGCGATGAAGGCGAGCGAGTACACGCTCGCGATCAGTCCGAACGGCGCGGGGAAGGGTGACGCGGGCAGCAGGCCGCGGATGACCTTCAGACGGTAGAGGACGTGGCAGACCAGGATCATGATCCAGGCCCACATGCCGGAGATGGTGGCGAAGGAGACGACGTAGGTGAAGGCGTCGCCGGGCCACTGGTAGTTGATCCAGACGCCGACGAGCATCAGGGCGGCCGAGAAGGTCGTACCGATGAGTGGGGTGCCGGTGCGGGTCAGCCGGGTGAAGACCGAGGGGCCCTGCCGGTTGAGGGCGAGGTCGCGGAGCATCCGGCCGGTGGAGTACATGCCGGAGTTGCAGGAGGACAGGGCCGCGGTGAGGACGACGAAGTTGACGATGGCGGCGCCCGCGGCGAGGCCCATCTTCTCGAAGGCGGCGACGAAGGGGCTGACGCCGGGCTGGAACTCGCTCCACGGCACGACCGAAAGGATCATGATGAGCGCGCCGACGTAGAAGACGGCGATGCGCCACGGCACGGTGTTGATGGCCTTGGGGAGTGTCTTCTCGGGGTCCTTGGACTCCCCGGCGGTGACGCCGACCAATTCGACGGCGAGGAAGGCGAACATCACGATCTGCAGGGTCATCAGGGTGCCGCCGATGCCCTTGGGGAAGAAGCCGCCCTGGTCCCAGAGATGGCTGACCGACGCGGTGTCGCCGGCGTCCGAGAAGCCGATGGTGAGGATGCCGGCGCAGATGAGGATCATGCCGATGATGGCCGTGACCTTGACCATCGAGAACCAGAACTCCAGCTCGCCGAAGAGCTTCACGGAGATCAGGTTGGCGCCGTACAGGATGACGGTGAAGACGAGCGCGGACGCCCATTGGGGGATGTCCCACCAGTACGTCATATAGGTGGCGGCGGCGGTGACTTCGGTGATGCCGGTGACGACCCAGAAGAGCCAGTACGTCCAGCCGGTGACGAAGCCCGCGAAGGGGCCGATGAACTCGCGCGCGTACTCGGAGAAGGAGCCCGCGACCGGGCGGTACATGAGGAGTTCGCCGAGGGCCCGCATGATGAAGAAGATCACGATGCCCGCGACGGCGTACGCGAGGATCAGGCTGGGGCCCGCTTTGGAGATGGCCTTGCCCGCGCCGAGGAAGAGGCCGGTGCCGATGGCACCGCCGATCGCGATCATCTGGATCTGGCGGGCGCCGAGTGCGCGCTGGTAGCCCTCACCGTGTCCGGACGGGTCCGCCTTGTCCCGCGTGGAGGGATCGGGTCCGTCGTGGGGCTGGTCGAGCCGCACTTGGGTCATGGTGGTGCCTTTCGCCGGGAACAGGGGTGGGGCCCTGTCGGGTCCGGCAGATCTATCACGCGGGCGCGGCCGATCGATTCAGGCACATGTGACGCGGGCCATGGGAAGAAGCGGACAAAATTCTTCCGGCGCGGCAAAGGTCATCGGGGTGGTGATGTGATCGTTATCCCGATTTGAGCGTCCGCTGAGCGTCAGGGCATCAGGGTGGTGACCAAGGTTTCCTGGAGTCCGCCGAGCCACAGATACGCCATCACCATGGGCTTGCGCGGGTCCGAGTCGGGCAGCCGGTAGAGCAGGTCGGCGTCGTCCTCGTCGCTGACGTCGAGCCGGGCGCCGATCGCGAGCCGCAGGTCGTTGAGGGCGCCGAGCCACTGCCGTGACTGATCGGGTGTGAGCTTGAGGACGGCGCCGCCGTCGCCGGCCGCGCCCAGCTCGTCGAGGGAGCGGATCACGGCGAGGGCGTCCTCGCGCTTACGGGCCCGCAGGTCGTTCTCGGTGAAGCGGCGGAACTCGGCGGAGTACGCGATCAGTTCGTCGGCGTCGTCGCCGGTCGCGCCCTCGGTGCCGGGGCCGCCGTAGGCGTCCGGGAAGAGGCGGAAGAGGACCGGGTCGGACGGCGGTTCGCTGGGGCCCTCGGCGAAGATCTCCGCGAGGGGATCGTCGGGGGCGTCCTCGGCGGGTCCGGGTCCGACCAGCTCCAGGAGCTGGACGGCGAGCGAGCGGATGATGGAGATCTCGACCTCGTCGAGTGCGACGGCCGCGCCGCCCCCGGGGGTCGGTTCGAAGTGTCCTGGCATGAAGTGAGTCGCTACTTCCGGTCCTGCTGGAGGGTGGCCCACAGACCGTATCCGTGCATCGCCTGCACATCCCGCTCCATTTCCTCGCGGGTTCCGCTGGAGACGACGGCACGGCCCTTGTGGTGGACGTCGAGCATCAGTTTCGTGGCCTTGTCCTTCGAGTACCCGAAATACGCCTGGAAGACATAGGTCACATAGCTCATCAGGTTGACCGGGTCGTTGTGGACGAGCGTGATCCAGGGGACGTCCGGCTCGGGTACGGCGGAGACCTCCTCCGCCGACTCGGTCTTTTCGATCTCTAGGGGAGCGGGAGCCGTCACAGGCCCCATGCTGCCACCTGCCGGGGGCCATCGCACAAACGGCTCCCGAAATCGTCAGAGTGACGAGATAGGGGTAGCATTCTGGTCATGGACACTGCGGACCTAGGGCTGCCGGTCGATGTTCCCTCGACCGCGCTCTTCACGGACCACTACGAGTTGACGATGCTCCAGGCCGCGCTGCACGGCGGCACCGCCGAGCGCCGCTCGGTCTTCGAGGTCTTCACCCGCCGGCTGCCAGACGGCCGTAGGTACGGGGTCGTGGCGGGCACCGGGCGGGTCCTGGACGCCGTCGAGAACTTCCGCTTCGACGAGCCCGTGCTCGGTTTTCTGCGCGAGCGCGGCATCGTCGACGAACCCACCCTCGCGTGGCTCGCGGACTACCGTTTCACCGGCGACATCTGGGGCTATCCCGAGGGCGAGGTCTACTTCCCCGGCTCCCCGCTGCTGCGGGTCGAGGGCAGCTTCGCGGAGTGCGTGCTCCTGGAGACGGTGGTCCTGTCGATCCTCAACCACGATTCGGCCATCGCGGCGGCGGCCTCCCGGATGGCGTCGGCCGCCGGGGACCGCCCGCTGATCGAGATGGGCGCGCGCCGCACCCATGAGCTGGCGGCGGTGGCGGCGTCCCGGGCCGCGTACGTGGGCGGGTTTTCGACCACGTCCGATCTCGCGGCGGGCTTCCGGTACGGGATTCCGACGGTCGGCACATCGGCGCACGCCTTCACCCTGCTGCACGACAGCGAGCGGGACGCCTTCCGCGCCCAGGTCGAATCCCTGGGCGCCGGGACCACCCTGCTGGTCGACACCTATGACGTGGCCGAGGCGGTACGGGCCGCCGTCGACATCGCGGGACCGGGGCTCGGGGCCGTCCGGATCGACTCCGGGGACCTGCTGCTGGTCGCGCACCGGGTCCGGCAGCAGCTCGACGCCCTGGGCGCCACCGGGACCCGCATCGTGGTCACCTCCGACCTGGACGAGTACGCCATCGCCTCACTCGGCGCGGCGCCCGTCAACGCGTACGGCGTGGGCACCCAGTTGGTCACCGGATCGGGGCATCCCACGTGCTCGATGGTGTACAAACTCGTCGCGCGCGCCGACTCGGCCGACCCTCGGGCACCGCTCGTACCGGTCGCGAAGAAAGCGCTCGGCGGCAAGACGTCGATCGGCGGACGCAAGTGGGCGGCGCGCCGTCTGGACGCGTGCGGGGTCGCCGAGGCCGAGGTGATCGGTACGGGTCCCGTCCCGGCGGATCTGGTGGAACGGCAGCTGCTCGTCGAGCTGGTCAAGGGGGGCACGGTGGTGGCCCGTGAGCCGCTGGACGTGGTGCGGGACCGGCACGCCGCCGCCCGCGCGGGGCTTCCGCTGTCCGCCACGCAGCTGTCACGCGGGGAGCCGGTGATTCCCACGGAGTATGTGTAGCCGTACGGGGGCGCGTGCGGTCGGATGCCCCCTCCCGCTGCGGACCGGAAGTCTCTAGGCTCGACGGAAACCGGCCGCACCGAACCAGCCGTACCGAGCCCAAGGACACCCGACATGCGCCGCGCCTTGATCGTCGTAGATGTGCAGAACGACTTCTGTGAGGGTGGCAGCCTCGCCGTCGCCGGTGGTGCCGATGTGGCCGCCGCGATCACGGAACTGATCGGGCAGGCGCCCGCCGGGTACCGCCATGTCGTGGCGACCCGGGACCACCACATCGCACCCGGTGAGCACTTCTCGGACCACCCCGACTTCCGCCGCTCCTGGCCCGCGCACTGTGTCGCGGGCACTGAGGGCGTCGGCTTCCACCCGAACTTCGCGCCCGTGGTCGCCTCCGGCGCGGTGGACGCCGTGTTCGAGAAGGGGGCGTACTCCGCCGCGTACAGCGGTTTCGAGGGCGCCGATGAGAACGGGACGGGGCTCGCCGAGTGGCTGAGCGCGCGGGGGATCACGGAGGTGGACGTGGTGGGGATCGCCACGGATCACTGCGTGCGCGCGACGGCCTTGGATGCCGTTGGTTCGGGGTTCCGGACCACGGTGCTCCTTGACCTCACGGCGGGGGTCGCGGCTGACACCACCGAGGGGGCCCTCGGTGAGCTGGCCGCCGCCGGTGTCGAGCTGACCGGCAAGCCGGTGGTGGCTTCCACGGGCTGAGCCCGTCCCCCATGCCGCCGGACCCGGCCCGTCGCGGCGCGCCACCCCCGCGGCGGGAAGTAACCCCTGCCTACGGAGCCAGGAGGGCTCGGATCGGGTGCCACAGCTCTGATCTGTTGTCCGGGGCCGTGCGCCAGAGGAGGCCGTCGGGGTGGTGCAGGACGGCTGTGATCTCGTCGGGGGTCGGCGGCTCCGCGTTGCCGCGCAGGTAGACCGAGCGGAGGCCGAGGTTCCGTAGCCGGGTCAGGGCCCGTGCCCGGTTCGCGGCGAGCACGAGGACCCGGACCCGCCCCGCGCGGGGCAGCCCGGCGTCCGGGACGGGGGCCGCGTGGACCGGTCCGCCCGTCGGGCCCGGCACCTTCACCGATACCGCTTCCGGGACGGGGCTCGGCAGGGTCAGCGCGACCACCACACTCCCGTTCGGCAACTTGCAGAAGCCTCCTGCGGCCATTCCGGTCACACCCCCGTGAGACGTAGCGTCAATAAGGAACTCACAGGACGCACCTAAACACGACCGGCCGTCGCCCCGCTAGGGGGCAACGGCCGATCATGCTCTGACCTGCAAAAACGTTCTTTACTTCGCTGAGCGACCCACCTGGACGGTGATCGTCGAGCCACTCTCGGGCTGCTTTACGATCTTGATCTGGGTGTTGGTGTCAGTGGTCCGGACACTTCCGTTGGGGTTCGTCGCGTACCAGTACGTACCCTTGCGGTCGTCGAAGACCGGGACCCCGCGCTGCGACGCGATCTTCAGCGGCACGTCCGCGTTGTGGAGCGTGAACGCGTCGGTGCGGTAGAGGCTGAAGGGCGCGTCGAACGGCTGGATCTTGTTCCGCAGGACCGTGCCGTCGGTCCACTTCAGCGGCGCCGCGTGTGCGTCGATCGGCAGGATCAGACCCTTGCCCGGGTGCTGGCTGACGTTGTTGTCCTTCTGCGAGGTGTCCCACTGCCAGATCAGCAGACCGGGCTGGTACGGGTAGTGCTCGACCCAGTCGGGACGGGACTTCGAGAAGCCGAAGTTGTACGGGCCGACCTTGAGGGTCTTGTCGTACGAGACGTACTGACGGTTCTCGGCGATGTAGTACTGCGCGTACTCGTTGGTGAAGGACTCACCGATGCGTGAGAAGCCCTTCGCGGTCCAACCGGCGTCGTCCGTCTCGGCGTTGTCGCTGAAGAGGGTGGCGCCGTCCGCGTTCACGGCGATCGTGTCGGCCGCGAAGCCCATCAGGGCCAGGCCGCCGTCCGTGGCGTAGCGGAAGCGGACGTCGATCTTCTTGCCGGCGTAGGCGTCCAGCGGGTACACGAGCTTCTTGTACGCGCCCGAGACACCGGTGATCGCGGGGCGGTCGCCGCCGTCACGGGTGATCTGCTTGCCGTCCGCCGTGCCGTCGACGGGCGTCCAGTTGGCCCCGCCGTCCGTGGAGACCTCGGTGTACAGGTAGTCGTAGTCGGCCTCGATGTCCCACCAGCCCTGGAGGGAGAGTTCGGCCTTCGCCTTGCCCGTGAGGTCGACCGACCGCGTCAGCGTGTTCTGGAGGTCGTCGCCGCTGCCGCTCCACCACTGCTTGGCGCCCTCGGCGGGCTTCACGACGGTCGTGGTGACCGCCTTCTTCGGCAGGTCGACAACCAGCGCCTGCGGGTTCTTCGTGTTGTACGCGGAAACCCCGAGCTTGTGCGTCGACTTGGTCGCGGCCTTCGCCTGGTCGTAGTCGAGCCAGCCCAGTTGCAGCTTGTCCCAGGCGGTCATGTCACCGGGCAGGTCGCCGATCGCGTCCTTGCCGGTGCCGAGCCAGGAACCGGCGGACATCAGCGACCAGAAGCCGACCGAGTTCTCGCCGCCGCCCGAGGTGTCGTAGAGGTCCGGCAGACCCAGGTCGTGGCCGTACTCATGGGCGAAGACACCGAGTCCGCCGTTCTCCGGCTGCATGGTGTAGTCGCCGACCCAGATGCCGGTGTCACCTATCTGGGTGCCGCCGGCCTTGTTGTCGGCCGGTCCGGCGCGGCCCGCCTCGCTGCCGTACGCGTACCAGCGGTGCGCCCAGAGGGCGTTGGGGCCCTCGGCGCCGCCGCCCGCGGACTCGTCCTCGCCGGCGTGCACGATCTGGAAGTGGTCGATGTAGCCGTCGGGCTCGTTGAAGTTGCCGTCGTTGTCGTAGTCGTAGCGGTCCCACTGGTCGTACTCGGCCAGGTTCGCCTTGATGTCGGCGTCCGTGCGGCCCTGGGCCTTCTGGTCGGCGACCCACGCGTTGACGCCGTCGCGGACCGCGTCCCAGACGTTGGCGCAGTTCGTCGAGCCGCAGTAGTTGGAACCGTAACGGGCCTCGTTGTAGTCGACCTTGACCCAGTCCGAGACCACGCCGTCGACCGAGTAGCGGCCCGAGGACGTCTTCTCGTAGTACGTCTTCAGGGAGTCCTTCGGCTGGCCCTTGGCGTCCTTGCCCGAGCCGAAGTACAGGTCCTGGAAGTGCTGCTGGTTGTAATCGGCCTGCCAGGCCGTCGAGTTGTCCTTCTTGCGGTCCGGCTGCGCGATCGTGTTGTGCGCCGGGCCCGGTGTGCCGCCGTACTTGACGACGGGCGGCTTGGGTCCGTCGGGGCCGTCCGGGTCGTACATGGTCGTGTTGTCGACCTTGTCGCCGAACTCCACCAGGATCGTGAAGATCTTGTCCGTCTTCTCGCGGCCCAGCTCGACGTACTTCTTGTCGTCGAGCTTCACCACCTTCGAACCGCCGCGCTCCTGGACCTTCTTGTCGCCCTGGAGCACCTGCTCCAGGGCCGACTTGCGCTGCTGCGCCTGCGCCTCGCTGAAGGGTCCTTCGAGGTCGTGGTCGACGGTGCCCTTGCCGGGTGCCGGGTCCTGGCGGTCGATGGCGGCCGAGTCCCGGGTGGTGCCGGTGTCTGTTCCGGGGGCGGTGGCCTGGGCCGTGCCCGCATACGAGGCGGTGGCCGCGGCGAAGGCCGCGACCACCGCGATCGCCCTCAACGTCCTCTGTCTTCTGTCCACTTGAAGCAGTCCTCCCCGGCGCCCGCGAGCAGCGGCCCGTGGGGGGTGTCCCGCGATGAAGGAGGGCCGCGCGCGGCATGCGCGTCACAAGTGACGACATTCGATCGGAGTTACGAGAGAAAAGACAGATCTTGACTTGCACAGGCCAAGTGCACTATGCAGGGCGGCGGCTCCGATATCCGGACGTCCGGTGTGGCTTACGGGACATGGCAGACGAGGGGCCCCGGGGTCCAACCGGCGCGCCGGACCGTCCACTTGCTGGACTCGGTGACTCTGTGCGCCCCCCATGCTCCGGCGGCCTGGGTAAGGTCACGCTTACCGTTCGATTCCTCGGGCATGCAGGCGAGAGGAGTCGCTTGACGACGCCGCTCCATGGCGTGCCGTCAGACCGGCTCCGCACCTCGCACCCCCCTTGCAACCCCCCTTGTCCGCAATCTCGCTGTCCCGAGGACGGATTACGCCATGCCTCGTCCGACTGCCGCACAGCTCGCCTACGGAACCGCCACCGTCATCTGCTGCACGCTCGCCATGCTTCTGCTCTCGCAGACGAGTTCCGGCATCGGTGTCGCGGTCATCGCACTCGCCGCGCTCGGCCTCGGTCTGCTGGTCGCCGTGACGGTGCCCCTGCCGAAGTCTTCGCGACACGTACGGCCGGCGGAGGCCCCCGGCGCCTCGACCCCTGCCCAGTCGTCGGTCCGCACCACCGAGGCCGCCACGGCTCGGATACCGGAGCCGGCTCCGGTGACCCGCCGCCGGACCGCGTCCGCGGGCCTGACCAGGACGGGCCACCGCACCGGCGCCTGATCCGCCGACTCCGCCAACACCTCCCACCCACCGAGCCCCACCATTTCCGTCGACTCCGCCAACACCTCCGGGTCACCGAGCCCCGCCCCCCACAGGGCTCGGCACCGCCGGTCAGGACAGGGACGGCTGAGCACCACCACGGCGGAATCAACGTCGCCTGCGGCGGGAAGGGACCCGGCCCCTCGGCGCGGAAGCCGGCGCGCCCCCGGCGGGAAAGGACCCCGCCCCCAGGCGCGAAGGACAGCTGCCCCCGGCGGGGAGGGACAGCTGCCTCCGGCAGAGAGCGACGCCGTCTCCGGCGGAGAGAACAGCGGCCTCCGACGCGCGCTTTGGCGGCCGGCTGCGGCCGGGGACTCATCCCCCGGCAGGGCTCGGCACCGCCGACCAGGACACCGGCGGCTGAGCACCGCCGCGGCGGAATCAACGCCGCCTGCGGCGGGAAGCGGCGCGCCCCCGGCGGGAAAGGACCCCGCCCCAGGCGCGAAGGACAGCTGCCCCCGGCGGGGAGGGACAGCTGCCTCCAGCAGGGAGCCAAGCAACTTCCGGCGGAGAGAGCGGCGGCCTCCGACGCGCGCTTCGTCGGCCCGCTTCGACCGGGGACCCATCCCCCGCCGGAAAAACGTCCCGCCACGGCGGTGGGAGTCCGGGGGGCAGGTGTGGCGACCCCGTCCGTACGGCTCGGCATCGCCGAACTCCGGCCACATAGCTGAGCACCGCTGTGGTGGGGAGGGGTCAGCGTGGAGTGTTACACCATTACCTCTACCGTTTTGGCCGCCTTGTCGTGTAGGCCCTGTTTGTAGGGTTTGTCGAAGAAGCTCCAGCCTCCGCAGATCGCTGTCCAGATGCAGGCGCAGCAGAAGGCGAACGGGATCCAGAGGACCGCCGCCCGGATGAGGGAGGTCTGGAGGGACGGTGTCGCGCCGTCGCTGAGGTTCGCCACCCGCATCTTCAGGAGCCGCTTGCCGAGGGTCTGCCCGGTGCGGGCGATGAGAACGGTGTCGTAGCCGACGTAGAGCACGGCCGCGATCACGGACTGCCCCCAGGACTTGCCCGCCTGGACCCTGTCGACGTTCACCTCACTCGTACCGAACGCCCAGGACACCAGCACTACCACGATCCCCACCAGGATCATGTCGATGATGCGCGCCAGCACCCGCTTGCCGCTGTCCGCGAGCGGCGGCATCCCCGCCATCGGATCCGGCTCCCCGTACGGACCGCCCCCACCGCCGCCGTAGGGGTCGTTGCTCGGCGGCGGAGGGGGCGGCGGAGGGGGCGGAGGGGGCGGCGTGCCCCACGACGGGCCGCCGCCACCCGACGACGGCGGGGTCCCGTACGGGGAGCCGGAGTCCGGCGGGGGCGGCGGCGGGTGCTTCTTGAACGGGTCGTCGTCAGGCGGCTGACCGGATCCCGGCGGCGGTTCGGTGCTCATGGCCCGAGTCGACCCCGAACCCACCGCCTCCGCATCCGGCGAGCGGCCGTCCGAGGGATCGACTCCCCAGCGGACGGCCCGTCAGCCCGGCCCAGCCCAACGTCAGCCCGAGACGAACGTATGCGCCGCCTTGTCGTGCCAGCACTGGTGCCACGGCCGGTCGAACGCCCCCCACACCACCCCGATCACGCCCACCACCAGCACCCCGGGAACGCTGTAGACGAGCCACCGTCGCAGGGCCGCGCCGAACGCGGGCGGTTCATGGGCCCCGATGTCCCACACCGTCACACCGCACAGCTTCTTGCCCAGGGTGCGCCCCCACTTGGCGGTCGGCAGGACCTCGTAGAGCACACCGAACAGCAGGAAGACGGCGAGGACCGCGCCGAGGTAGCCCGCCGTGGTGCCGTCGAGCAGCCATACGGTGACGGTCCGGCCGGAGAGTTTCGCGGCCTCGATCTTCGCGTTGACGTGGTCGGCGGCCCGGGTCGCGAGCGGTACCGCCGCCGCCCCGGTCACGACACCGAGGACGAGGGAGTCGATCAGCCGGGCCACGAACCGCTTGCCGAGCCCGGCAGGGCGGGCGGCGGCCTGGGCCTGCGCGGCGGCCAGGAACGGGTCGTTGGCCGGTGGCTTCCACGGCACGACGGGCTGCGCGCTCTCGTCGGCGTGGTCGGCGCCCGCGAGCCGGTGCACCTGCTGCGCCCACGACGGCTGCCCGCCACCCGGCCCGGAGGTCAGCGGCGACGCCGACACGGGCCCCGCCTGCTGCGGCAGAGAAGGCACGGACGGGGAGGACGGGACGGAATGGGCGGAAGGCACAGGGGGTGCAGGAGGTGACGGGTGTTGCGGGGGCGTCGGGCGGGGGGTGGTCGTCCGGCGGGGCGCCGTCCGCGGTGGGATCGCCCGGATCGACATCGTCCCGTCCTGCGGCTCCGGCCCACCGGTCCCCGCGTCCGACCGCGCCTCGGCCTCGGGCCGTACGGGACCGGTCGGCCGCCGGAAGGTGACCGTGCCGTCGCCCTGCCCCGGCGTACCCGGGCCGGAGAAGGTCGGCCCGGAGGGACCGGCGGTGGGGTTCCGGTCGGCCGGGGTGTCCTCGGGTGCCGTGGCGCGCGGGTCGCGCGGGTCCGTGCCGGGCGGTGAGCCCCACGAGACCCGGCGGTCCTGGTCGCCGCCGAACCCGGACTGGTGCGCGGCGTCGGCGCCCCAGGCGGTCGCCGGTTCGGGGCGGGTCCCGTGCGGGGAGTTCTGCGCGGGGACTCCGGGCCGGTCAGGGCCTCGCGCGCCGGGCTCCTCGTCGAAGAAGACCGGCCCGGTCTCCTCGACAGTGGGCGGTACCTGTGCCGGTGCCGGTGCGTCAGGTGCCGCGTCGCGCGGGCTGCGCAGCGGCTCGCCGTCCGACGGGGCGGGACGACTCGTACCGGGTACCCATGCCGCGCCGTTCCAGTACCGGACATATCCAGGAATGGACGGATCCGGGTAATAGCCTTCGCGGGGCCTGTCGTCGCCGGGTGCCGGGGTTGGGGCGCTCATTGTCCGTCGTCCCGTATCTGCTCGGGGGTCTTGGTGGGTCTCCACATTTATCAGACACTCGCACTCACCTGGGCCGGTCCTGCCGTTCACACTCCTTTCCGGGCAACACCTGTGCTTCCTGGCCACACCTGTGTCACGTCCGGGAGGTCGGCGAAAAACTTTCCCGAACCCGCGTAATGACCGCGTACGTCCGCGCTCTCTCCTCCCGTGGGCCCGTTCCGGGGCCCGTCAGAACGGGAGGACGCACGACATGCACACCGTGGTGGAGCGCGAGCTCGAACTCAAACTGGTCCTGTCGCCGGAGCGCAGCATCCCTGTGCCGGCCCGGCTGACCTACCGCACCGACGATCCGTACGCCGTCCATATCGCCTTCCACATCGGCACCGACCAGCCCGTGAACTGGACCTTCGCCCGGGAACTGCTCGTCGAGGGCGTGTTCCGGCCCTGTGGACACGGCGACGTGCGGGTGTGGCCGACGAAGATCGACGGGCGCAGTGTCGTCCTGGTGGCGCTCAGCTCACCGGACGGCGACGCGCTCCTGGAGGCGCCGGCCGCCCCCGTGTCGGCGTGGCTGGAACGCACGCTGCGGGTGGTTCCTCCGGGCTCTGAGGCCGAGCAGCTCCGCATCGACGACGGCCTCGCCGAGCTGCTCGCACCCACCTTCGGCCGGTTCCAGGACGATCTGTGGCTGCGCGACCCGTGGCCGTCGGACGAGTCCCAGGACGGGGAGTGAGCGGAGATACGTACACGTACCGTGCGTATACGTACCGTGCGTATACGTACAGGAAGGGGTGTCAGAAGACCTTGCCCGGGTTGAGGATGCCCAGCGGGTCGAAGGTCTGTTTGACCGCGCGCTGCATCTCCACCCCCACAGGACCGATCTCGCGCGCCAGCCACTCCTTCTTCAGGACGCCCACGCCGTGCTCGCCGGTGATGGTGCCGCCGAGTTCCAGGCCGAGGGCCATGATCTCGTCGAAGGACTCACGGGCGCGCCGTGACTCGTCCGGGTCGGTGGCGTCGAAGCAGACCGTGGGGTGGGTGTTGCCGTCGCCCGCGTGGGCGCAGACGCCGATGGTCAGGTCGTACTTGGCGGCGATCCGTTCGACGCCTTCGAGCAGCTCGCCGAGCCGGGAGCGCGGCACGCACACGTCGTCGATCATCGTGGTGCCCTTGACCGCTTCGAGGGCGGTGAGCGCCAGGCGGCGCGCCTTGAGGAGCAGCTCGGACTCGGCGTGGTCGTCGGCCGGGACGACCTCGGTGGCTCCGGCGGCCTCGCACAGGGCGCCGACGGCGGCCAGGTCGGCGGCCGGGTCGGGGGTGTCGAAGGCGGCGAGGAGCAGCGCCTCGGTGGTCTCCGGGAGGCCCATGTTCGCCATGGCGTTGACCGCGTGGACGGTCGTACGGTCCATCAGTTCCAGCAGGGACGGCACATGACCGCCCGCCATGATCCGGCAGACGGCGTCGCACGCGGCGGACGCGGACGGGAACTCGGCGGCGAGGACGAGCTGCGCCGGCGGCTGCGGCCTGAGCGCGAGGACGGCGCGGACGACGATACCGAGGCTGCCCTCGGAGCCGACGAACAGCCGCGTGAGGTCATAGCCGGCGACGCCCTTGGCGGTGCGGCGCCCGGTGGACATCAGCCGGCCGTCGGCGAGGACGACATCGAGCCCGAGTACGTATTCGGCGGTGACCCCGTACTTCACGCAGCACAGGCCGCCGGACGCGGTGCCGATGTTGCCGCCGATGGTGCAGGTCTCCCAGCTGGAGGGGTCCGGCGGGTAGCACAGGCCGTGCTCGTTGACCGCGCGGGAGAGGGTGGCGTTGACGACGCCCGGCTCCACGACGGCGATGCGGTCGACGGGGCTGATCTCCAGGATCCGGTCCATCTTGACCAGGGACAGCACGATGCAGTCGTCGGTGGCGTTGGCGGCGCCGGACAGGCCCGTACGGGCGCCCTGCGGGACGACCGGGACGCGCAGCGCGGTGGCGGTGCGCATCACGTGCTGGACCTGTTCGACGGTACGGGGCAGGACGACGGCGGCGGGGGCTCCGGCGTCGCAGAAGCTCGCCATGTCATGGGCGTAGGAGGCGGTGATGTCGGGGTCGGTGAGGACCGCTTCGGCCGGCAGACCGTCGAGGAGGTGTTCGATGAGGGTGCGGCTCATGATCACAGCCTCGCACTCGGGGCCATCGGTGTGAACCCGTGGGCGACCCTGTTCCGGCGCCCGGGTGTGCTCGTCGTACTGACGCATTGTCTGGCGCATGGTGATCGGCATGGAGAGCGCCAAGGAGAGCGAACGGTCCCCTGCCCCGCGACGCCCCACCCCGCACGGCCCCGCCCCGCAAGGCCCCACCCCGCGGCGCCCCACTCCACGGCGCCCCGTCCCCCGGCGCCCCTCCCTGCGGCGCGTCGTGCTCGCCTCCCTCGCCGGGAGCGTCGTCCTGGGCGGGTTCGCCGTACTGCTGCCGCGCTATGTGCCGCGCGACACGCCACCGCCCGCGCCGGGACCCGTGGCGCGGGCGATGACGGCGGCCGGCGCCGGGGTTCCGGCGGCGCTGCCCGATCTGGTGGCGCTGATCGGTGACCGTGAGGCGTACCTGCGGGCGCATCCCCGCTCCCCCGAGGCGGCGCAGACCTGGGCGCTGCTGGGCGCCGCGTATGTGGAGCGGGGGCAGCGGACCTCCGATTCGGCGTTCTTCCCGAAGGCCGACCAGGCGCTGCGAGCCTCGCTGAAGGTCCGCCAGCAGCGCAACCCCGACGCGCTGAACGGGCTCGCCGCGCTGGCCGGCGCCCGGCACGATTTCACGGCGGCGAAGAAGTGGGGCGAGGAGGCGGTACGGCTCGCGCCGAAGCGGTGGACGAGCTATCCCG
Organism: Streptomyces sp. NPDC058001; assembly: GCF_042886315.1. NCBI lineage: Bacteria > Bacillati > Actinomycetota > Actinomycetes > Kitasatosporales > Streptomycetaceae > Streptomyces > Streptomyces sp. NPDC058001. The sequence continues at coordinate 135,462 of NZ_JBHVQT010000002.1, read as the reverse complement.
CGCTGATCGACGCGTACACCGGTCTCGGCGATGTGAAGGCCGCAGGCAGGTCCCTGGAGACGCTGGTGACGCTGCGGACCGGGACGGTGGCGCTGACCCAGGCGGGGCAGGTGTACCGGGAGCGGGGCTGGCGGGAGGACGCGGCGACGACACTGTCCGACGCGGCGGCGCTCGCGCGCACGCCCGCCGAGGAGGCCCTGTGCCTGCACCGGGCCGGTGACCTCGCCTGGGAGCGCGGCGATCCGGCCGCCGCGCTGCGGTTCTACGACACGGCGCTACGGGCCGATCCCGACCGGCACGAGACGGTCGCGGCACGGGCCCGCGCGCTCGCGGCGCTCGGCCGTACCCAGGACGCGGTACGCGCCTACAAGACCGCCCAGGCCAAGCGGTCCGCGCCCGAATACGCCCTGGAACTGGGCGAGTTGTACGAGTCCCAGCGGATGGACGCCCAGGCGCGCACCGAGTACGACCGGGTGCGGTCGCGAGTACGGGAGCGGGCGGCGGACGGGGTCGAGGACGGGCTGCTGCTGGGTCTGTTCGAGGCCGACCACGGGGATCCGGAGGTGGCGGTGCAGGGGCTGCGCGCGGAGTGGAAGCGGGTCGGGAGCGGGCGGGCCGCCGATGCCCTGGCGTGGGCGCTGCACCGGGCGGGCAACGACAAGGAGGCCCTGGAGTTCGCCCGCAAGGCCGCAGAGAAGGGGCCGCGTACCGCGCTCGCCTCCTATCACCGCGCCGAGATCGAGCGGGCACTCGGCGACGAGGGCGGGGCGCGCCGGCATCTGGACGAGGCGCTGCGCACGAACCCGTACTTCTCACCGCTGCTGGCTCCCCGGGCCCGGGACGAGCGGGAGGCGCTGGGCGACGCGCCGCCGGGTGGCCCGGAGGAGGTGGAGGCGCCGCCCGGCGCCCCGGTGGAGCTGCCGACGCCGGCGCCCCGCCCCAAACCCCCCGCGAAACGGTGACGCGGGGGGCGGGGCGGGGCGCGGCGGGGGTCCGTCAGCCTCCGGTGTAGCCGATCTCACCGAGTCGCTTGCGCATCACGTCCGCGTAGCCCGTGGTGCCCGCGTTCTTCGGGTGGAAGGACTCGCGGCTGAGACAGGTCTCGGCGGTGAGGCACGCCTGGGCCGCCGGGTCGCCCTTGTGGAAGTCGCCGTCGCCGTTGGGGCCGATGACGATCTTGTTGATCCACTCGGGGTCGTCGCATCCGCCGTGTCCGACGAACGCGCTCACCGGGTCGGCGTACTCGATCTTCAGCTTGCCCGACCCGGTCCGCAGCCGGTCAACGAGCTTCTTCTGTTCCGCGTTGGCGTAGTTGACCAGTTCGGCCAGCGCCTTGACCTCGCTCATGTCGTAGTACCAGGAGCCCGCGCACTTGACGGAGCGGCTGAGCAGCTCCGGGTAGCCCATGAGGACGACCTTGGCGTTGGGCGCGCGGGAGGCGACCGTGGTCAGTACGGACTCCAGGTCCGGGATCATCCGGTCGACCACCCCCTTGTACTTGGGCAGGAAGTTGGAGTCGTTGGTGCAGTCCGTGATGTTCCCGCAGTCCGTCATCGCGGAGGCGAATCCGGTCTCGTCGTTGCCGCCCGCCGTGAGCATCACCAGCGTCGTGTCGCGGCTGAGGACGCCGGAGTCCACCTGGAGGACTTCGTTGAACTGCCCCTCGCCGTGCGCCTGGGGGACGTTGTTCGACGGCACGTAGGAGATGTTCTTGGTCATCGCGCCGGAGCAGGCGACGAAGCCGAGTTCGGCGGTGTCTCCGTAGCCGTCCTGGTTCTGGCCGACCGTTTCCGTCATCCCGGGCAGGGTGATCTTGCGGGCCCAGGCGTTGTTGCTCCTGCGGCAGGCGTTCCACGAGCTGGTGCCGTGGTCCTTGTCGGTCTCCGGCGCGTACGCTCCCGCGCCCTCGCCGGAGGTGTAGGAGTCGCCGAGTACCGCGACCATGTGCTTCGGCTTGGCGCCGAGTGGCTGGAAGGCCATCGCGTCCCAGGCGACGTCCTCGGAGCCGGTGCCGTCGGCGGTCTGGGTGGCGAGCCTGACCTTCGGCTTGCCGGTGACCTGGTAGGCGCCGAGCGAGACCCAGGAGTTCTTGCCGCGCTCCTGGCTGATGTAGCGGGTCCGCTCGAAGACGCCGTCGCCGTTGGCGTCGATCTCGTACTTCGCCTGCTGGGTGTGGGCACCGTGGTCGGGCAGATGGGCCATGATGCGGACCCAGCCGTCCATGCTGTAGTTCAGCGACCAGGTGCCGGTGGTCTTCAGCCGGTCACCGTCGCCGCCGGGCTTACGGGTGTGCGAGAACCAGAAGTGGTTGTCGTCGCCCGCGCCGATCTGGTGCAGGTCGATCCGGCCGGGTTTGGTCCCGTTCCAGTCCGCGAAGTCGAAGGTGAACGTGCCGGCCGACGAGATGTTGCCGCAGGTTCTCAGGTTCGATCCGGCGGGCCGGACGCCGTCGGGAAGGTCGTCGACGATGTACGTGCCGGAGGGGATGGCGGGGTCGCAGCGCGGCGGATAGGCGTTGCCGTCCGGCTGTTCGGGATAGGTGTCGTTGAAGCGGTGCACCGGGTAGCCGCACTGGGCGCCCGCCTCACAGTCCTTCCACTTGACCGACTTGTTCCACCAGCAGTGCAGCCACACCGGCGAGTTGGGGTCGTCCAGCGAACAGGCGCCCTTGCCCGGGTCGTTGGAGTCGTTCTCACCGATCTTGCCGGAGACGCAGTTGTTGGCGGCGGTGCAGAACAGGTCGTTGGCGGGCTTGGCGCCGGTGCGCAGGCTGTTGCTGTTCCACCACGCGGCGCGGTAGCCGGCCTGCATGTCGCCGGGCGCGAACATCGCGGAGATGGGCCGCGCCGCCCAGCCGATCACCTTCTCCTGGTACGGCCAGTGCTGCGGGGTCGCGGCGTGCGAGTAGTCGTCCTTGCCCTCGGAGTTCTCCAGGAACGGGGTGCGGTTTGACTTCCACAGCGGGTTGGCCGGGTTGTTGGTCCAGCCGACGCCCCAGTAGCCGCCGTTCTTGGCCTTGTCGGCCTCCAGGTAGAACCCCGCGTTGTACGCCCACAGGGCGAAGGTCCAGTTCTCGATGTACTTCGGCTTGCCGTCGTTGACCACCATCCCGGCGTTCTTGGTCTGGTTCCACTTCTCGACCAGGATGTTGACGCCGGCGGCGATGTTGGCGGTGTAGTCGAGCGCGACGGCTTCCTGCTGCGCGGTGCTGAGCGCGGTCTCCTCGGGCTTCTCATGCCCCTTCATCCGCATGCCGTCGGTGACCTGGGTGATGCCGTAACCGCAGTCGGCATCGGTCCAGTCGATCTTCCACGGGTCGTTCTGGGAGCCGTTCGGGTCGTAGCTGATGCCGTAGTAGTTGCCGATGAGGGAGTTCGCGGTCACGCCCGGCACGGCGAACCGGGTGGCCTGCCACATGTTGGACTCCTGCGCGGTGATACCGAGCATCACCTGCGCGGGCACGTGGTAGTCCGCGTCGTTGCCCGGGTCGCCGGCCATCGAGCGCAGCGGGAACAGGGTCTGCGGCTGGTAGGCCGCCATGCCCATGTCCTTCCAGTCCGCCGGGCGGGAGATGTGCTTGTTCAGCTTCCCGACGACGGCCTGGTCCACGGCCCACTCGACCTGGCGGGGCGTGGGCTGGAACGCCTGCTTCTTGGGGTCGTTACGGGGGACGGAGCAGTAACGGTCGGCGTCGACGGCCGTGTCCGCCGCCGCCCTGGTCTCCGCCCTGGTCTCCGCCCTGGTCTCCGTCTTGGCCTGCGCCTCGGGGGCCCCGGCCGGGCCGGTGAGGGCGGGCGAGGTCGCCGCGCCCTGGGCCGCGCCCTTCTGTCCGCCGACGGCCACCCCGGGCGCCGCGTCGAGGGTGACGGTCCGGCCCGTCGCCAGCGCGTGCAGATCGGTACGGGCGGTCCGCGCGGTGAGGGCTTCCTCCGGGCGGATACGGGAGTCCTTGCCGTCCGCCCAGCGGGTCGAGACGGCGGTCAGACCACGGGTGGAGACGGTGACGTCCTTGGCGAGACCCGCCGGATGCTCGACGACGGAGGGGGCGTTCTTGGCGAGCGTGGCCTCACCGGTGACGTAGACGGTGCCGGACGCGGAGCGCGCCAGGTCGAGTTCGGTCATCCGGCCCGAGCCGATGGACGGCGGTACGGAACGGCCGGCCGCCGTGGCCTTCGTGAGCTGACGGTTCGTCACCCGGCGTATCTCGGCGCGGGATTCGCGGTCCTCTCCGGCGGCACGGTCCAGGAACACGACACCGCCGTCGGCGTCCGGCATGAGCTGGAACGGCACCGCGTTCGTGTAGGCGGCGGTACGGACCGTCTTGCCGTCGACCGTGACGACGGCGGCGCCCCGGGCGGCGACGACGCGGTCCCCGACCGGTACCGCCGAGGTGACCTGGCCCGGCAGTTTCACCGGCTTCGACGCCTGGCCCCGGGCCGCGTCGACGGTGATGAGACGGGTCGCGTTCTCCTTGAGGCCGTCATCCGTGAACTGCGAGAAGACGGCCTTCCCGGAGGTGCCGCAGCCCGGCGAGAAGTAGCCGAGGGTGGCCTGGAACGGCAGCTTGGTGACCTTCCCTGTGGTCAGGTCGACCACGGCGGTGAAGGCGCCACGCGTCATCAGTTCGGGCTTGTTGGTGAAGGTGCGCGGCGCGTACGCGACGGCCGCGTGCTTGCCCGACGCGGTCACGCAGGCGTTGCCGATCCAGGTGTCGGTCTCGAAACCGGGCTCGGACAGGGTCGCCGCGGTCTTCCACGCGTAACCTTCGGCGGCGTCGGCGACCAGGACGTGGAATCCGGTGCCGTCGCCCGACGTGGTCCACGCGACGTCGCCGGAGCGCTGGTAGTCGTCGCCGAGCAGGGCCTTGCGCTGCGCCGGGGGTACGGCGGCGGGCCTGCCGGTCTCCTCGGTGCTGCCGGACCAGCCGGTCGCGGCTCCGGGCGGAGGGGTTTCGGCGGCGTACGCGGAGGGTTGCAGGAAGCCGGCCAGCACGGTGCAGGCGGCCAGTGCGGCGCCGCCCACGAAGCGTCTCTTGCGTCTCAAGACACGTCCCTTCAGGGATGGTTCAGCGAATCCGGGCAAGCGAAACGGCACGGCGGCGTCGCCGTGACATGAGATGGCTCGGTACGGGTCGTGGGTCCTGGGCGGAAGGGGGATGCCCGACATGCGCGCAGCGCGGACCGAAGCGGCGTAAGTCACCCCCCGTGACTACGGTGCCGAGGATCCGCCGTGCCCCCACGTGATCGCTCGACACCAGCACGCTAATGCGGGGGCCCTCCGGGCGGATACGGGGCAACGACAGGTTGTCTCGATGACCCCACGTTGGCCAGTTCATGCCACCCCCATCCGGGGGGAGCCGCTGACGCGGGGCCTGACCAGAACAAAACTCCCCCGCTGGGGACGGCTCGGCACCGCCGGTCACCAGGCCAGTGGCTGAGCACCACTGCGGCTCGGCTCCGCCGGTCACCAGACCAGCGGCTGAGCACCGCTGCGGCGGAAGAGAAAAACCCCGCTGGGCGCGGGGCAGGGGCCTGGAGGACCCCGCTGGGGCGCGGGGCGGACCCGCACGCCGGAGGCGCTTCCCCCGCGCCGGCGGAGCGCCTTTTGACCGCCGGGACGGCGACGCGTACCGGCGGCGCCAAACCGCCCCCAAGCCCCGCAGGGCTCGGCACCGCCGATCACCACACCAGTGGCTGAGCACCGCTGCGGCGGGAAAGAAAAACCCCGCTGGGCGCGGGGCGAGAGCCTCAGCGCCGGAGGCGGCGCGGCGGCGCGGCGGCGCGGCGGCGCGGCGGGAAAGAGAACTCCGCCGGGGGTTCTTCAGACCGGCGCGACGGCGAGCAACCCGCGCAGCGCAGACCGGCGGTGCCAAGCGGACCCCGCACACGAGAAAACCCCGCGTTAGCGGGGTTTCCTGGCTTACTGCGGAACCGGCGGAGCCAAACGCGGGGCTACAGGTTGCCGCGCCTTTCCTGCTCTCGTTCGATTGCCTCGAAGAGGGCCTTGAAGTTGCCCTTGCCGAAGCCCATTGAGCCGTGGCGTTCGATGATCTCGAAGAAGACCGTCGGCCGGTCCTGGACCGGCTTGGTGAAGATCTGCAGCAGATACCCGTCCTCGTCCCGGTCCGCGAGGATCTTGAGTTCCCGCAAGGTGTCCACCGGCACCCGCGTGTCCCCGACCCACTCCCCCAGCGTGTCGTAGTACGAGTCCGGCGTGTCCAGGAACGCGACCCCGGCGGCCCGCATCGTCCGTACCGTCCGCACGATGTCGTTCGTGGCGAGCGCGATGTGCTGGACGCCCGCACCCCCGTAGAACTCCAGGTACTCGTCGATCTGTGACTTCTTCTTCGCGACGGCCGGCTCGTTGATCGGGAACTTGACCTTGAGGGTGCCGTCCGCGACCACCTTCGACATCAGCGCCGAGTACTCGGTCGCGATGTCGTCGCCCACGAACTCCTTCATGTTCGTGAAGCCCATGACCTTGTTGTAGAAGCCGACCCACTCGTTCATCCGGCCCAGTTCCACGTTGCCGACGCAGTGGTCGATCGCCTGGAAGGTGCGCTGAGCCGGGGGCTCGACCAGCGGCGCCGCCGCGACATACCCGGGCAGATACGCGCCGTCGTACCCGGTGCGCTCGACCAGTGTGTGCCGAGTCTCGCCGTATGTGGCGATGGCCGCGAGCACCACGGTCCCGTGCTCGTCCTTCACCTCGTGCGGCTCGACGATCCCCCGGGCGCCGTGCTCGGTGGCGTACGCGTAGGCGGCCCGCGCGTCCGGCACCTCGATGGCGAGGTCGACCACGCCGTCCCCGTGCGCGGCGACATGGTCGGCGAGGAAGTGGCCCCACTCGGTCGACGGCTTGATGACGGAGGTGAGGACGAAGCGGGCGGAGCCGTTCTCCAGGACGTAGCTCGCGGTCTCGCGGCTGCCGTTCTCCGGCCCGGCGTACGCCACCAGACGCATACCGAACGCGGTCGAGTAGAAGTGCGCCGCCTGCTTGGCGTTGCCGACGGCGAAGACGACCGCGTCCATGCCCTTCACCGGGAAGGGGTCGGCCTCGCGCGCGGTGGACGGGGACACGGGCTGGGTGTGCGCAGAAGTAGCTGCCATGTCCGCAGGCTCCCCCCGTTCCGCAAGGTGCGCAACAGTTTGCGAATTGGGTGGGCAAGATGTTCAGCACAACGTCAATATGTGCGGGCGATCTGTACAGGATGACCATCCCGGGAGGCGGCCATGGCGATCGATCAGCTGGACGGCAGGCTCATCGTGCTGCTGGCCCGAGAGCCCCGTATCGGCGTCCTGGAGGCGTCCCGCAGGCTCGGCGTGGCGCGCGGCACCGTACAGGCCCGCCTGGACCGGCTTCAGTCGAACGGAGTCATCCGCGGCTTCGGCCCCCAGGTGGACCCGGCGGCCCTCGGCTACCCGGTCACGGCGTTCGCGACGCTCCAGATCCGGCAGGGCCAAGGTTCGGACGTACGGGCGTACTTGGACACCGTGCCCGAGGTCCTGGAGCTGCACACCACGACCGGCACCGGGGACATGCTGTGCCGCCTGGTGGCCCGTTCCAACGCCGATCTCCAGCGGGTGATCGACCGGGTCGTGGGTTTTGATGGCATCGTCCGGGCCTCCACGGCGATCGTCATGGAGAACCCCGTACCGCTGCGGTTCATCCCGCTGGTGGAACAGGCGTCCGAGGACACCTGACGGGGGCCCCGGACGGCGACCGGCGCGGCGCGCGGGCCACGACGGCTGACCAGGAGGGGGACGCGGGTGAACTTCTGGAGCTACCTGAGCAGCAGTCACGAGCAGTTGCTCACGGACGCGTACCAGCACGCCTCCGCCGTGTTCCAGTGCATGGTCGTGGCGACCCTCGTCGGCGTGGTCGTCGGCGTCGTCACGTACCGCAGTACCTGGGCCGGGAACATGGCCACGACCACCACGTCCGCGCTGCTGACCGTTCCGTCGCTCGCCATGATCGGCCTGCTGATCCCCCTCGTCGGCCTGGGCGTCGCGCCGACCGTGATCGCGCTGACCCTCTACGGGCTGCTGCCGATCGTGCGGAACGCCATCGTGGGCCTGCGGGGCGTGGACGCGACGCTCGTGGACGCCGCGAAGGGCATCGGGATGTCCCGCGCCGCCCGGCTGCTGCGGGTGGAACTGCCGCTGGCGTGGCCGCCGATCCTCACCGGTATCCGGGTGTCGACGCAGATGCTGATGGGCATCGCCGCCATCGCCGCGTACGCGTCGGGGCCGGGCCTCGGCAACGAGATCTTCCGCGGTATCTCGTCGCTCGGCAGCAGGAACGCGCTCAACCAGGTACTCGCCGGCACGCTCGGGATCATCGTCCTCGCGCTGCTGTTCGATGCCGCGTACGTACTCATCGGGCGGCTGACCATTCCGAGGGGGATCCGTGTCTGAGACGACCGTGAGCGCGGAGGACACCGGCGGCGAGGGGGCCGCGCCCGCCGTGAACGCCACCACCGGCGCCACCATCGAGCTGGAGAATCTGACCAAGCGCTTCCCCGGCAGTTCCTACCCTGCCGTCGACAACGTCTCCATGGAGATCAAGGCGGGCGAGACGGTCATCTTCGTCGGCCCGTCCGGCGGCGGCAAGACGACCCTGCTGAAGATGATCAACCGGCTGATCGAGCCGACCAGCGGCCGGATCCGGATCGCGGGCGAGGACGTCACGGACATCGACCCGGTGAAACTGCGCCGCAAGGTCGGGTACGCGATCCAGTCGTCCGGCCTGTTCCCGCACATGACGGTCGCTCAGAACATCGGTCTCGTACCGAAGATGGTCGGCTGGTCGAAGGCGCGGGTCGCCTCGCGGGTCGAGGAGATGCTCGACCTGGTGGGCCTGGACCCCGGCGAGTTCCAGGGCCGCTATCCCCGGCAGTTGTCGGGCGGGCAGCAGCAGCGGGTCGGGGTCGCCCGCGCGCTGGCCGCCGATCCGCCGGTCCTGCTGATGGACGAGCCGTTCGGCGCGGTCGACCCGATCACCCGCGACCATCTCCAGGACGAACTGATCCGGCTCCAGCACGAGTTGCACAAGACCATCGTCTTCGTCACCCATGACTTCGACGAGGCCATCAAGCTGGGCGACCGGATCGTGGTGCTGCGGGAGCGGTCCCGGATCACCCAGTTCGACACCCCGGAGGCGATCCTCACCAACCCGGCGGACGACTTCGTCTCCGGTTTCGTGAGTGCGGGCGCCGCCCTGAAACGGCTCAACCTGACGCGCGTACGGGATGTGGAGATCACCGACTATCCGACGGTGACCGTCGACGATCCGCTCCAGAACATCTTCAACCTGCTGCGGTCCAGCGGGACCAACGAGATCCTGCTCCTCGACAAGCGCCGCCGCCCCTACAAGTGGCTGCGCCTGGGCGACCTGATGCGGGCCAAGGGCTCCCTCGCCCGCGCGGGCACGCTGGTGCACGACACGGTGACCCGGGACGCGACGCTGCGGGACGCCCTGGAGGCGGTGCTCACGGACAACGCGGGCCGGGTCGCGGTCACCGGGCGCCGGGGCGAGTACACGGGCGTCGTGGACATGGAGACGCTGATGAACTCCGTCCAGGAACTCCTGGAGGCGGACCGCCTGGAGGCCCGGGAGCACCAGCACGAACTGGAGGTGACGCGCGCCCACCAGACCCATAGGGAGCAGGAGGGCGGCGGCCCGGCGGGGGCGGAGGCGTGAGCGGGAGTGAAAGTGGCGGTGTGAGTGAACGTGGGGGTGCGAGCGGAGACCGGGGCGGGCCCGGTCGGCCCGAGGGTTCGCACGAGGTCAAGGGTCTGTCGTTCCGGGACGCGGGCGAGGCCGAGCAGGAGCCGCCGCCGGCCGCCGTACGGGACCGGGAGCCGGCCCGGATCACCTGGCAGAAGCTGACGATCCTCCCGGCGGTCCTGGCCGCCGTACACGCAGACCGCCAAGGGCGCCTGTACCTACGGCGAGGTCTTCACCACCGACGGCCGCATCAAGGCGATGGACCTGACGGTGATGGAGGACGACCAGCACTTCTTCCCCAACTACAACGTCGCCCCCGAGATCAACACCAAGGCGCTGGAGAAGCACCCCGGGATCCGCGAGGTCCTGGAGCCGATCACCAAGAAGCTCGACAACACGGTGGCCCGGACTCTCAACGCCAAGGTGGACGTGGAGGGGCAGGACGCACACCAGGTGGCACTGGACTGGCTGCTCCAGGAGGGGTTCGTCAAGAAAAGGTAGCCGTCACAAAGAAACCTTTGCATCAATCCCTTTGCATCGAACTCTTTGCAAGGCTATCTTTGGACCCATGCCGGAAGCAGCAGACAGACCCGAAGAACCCTCCGTACCCGCATCCGTCCGCGCCCTCGACGCGCGGACCCTGCGCGGACTCGCGCACCCCCTCCGTATGGCCATGCTCAGCACACTGCGGCACGACGGCCCGGCGACCGCGTCCCAACTCGCCGCCCGCCTGGGCGAGTCGAGCGGCGCGACCAGCTACCACCTGCGACAACTGGCCGCGCACGGCTTCGTCGAGGACGACCCCGAGCACGGCAAGGGCCGCGAGCGCTGGTGGCGCGCGACACATACCGGGACGACGTTCGGCGAGGGGCTGTTGCGCCACGACGATCCCCATGTGCGGGGCGCCGCCAACCTGTTCCTGCACGAGGTGGCCAGCATGCACGCCCATGAGACATCGAACTGGCTCGGCACCCGCGACAGTTGGTCCGAGGAGTGGCAGCGCTCGTCCGACCTCAGCGACTTCACGCTGCGGCTGACCCCGGAGCGGGCCCGTGAACTCAATGACCGGGTCCATGAACTCATCAACAGCTACCGGGAGTTCGCCGACGAGTCCGGCGCCGGTGCCGATGAGGCCGCGCAGACGCGCATCCTTCTGCACGCCTTCCCACGCTCCCGCGACTAGACCGTCCGCGGGACTGGCACGCGACCATCCGCAGGGCCTACCAAGAGGACCGATCCGCCATGCACTCCGACATACATCTGCGTCTGCACGAGCTGCGGGCCACCGAGCTGACGGCCGAGGCCGCCGCGTACATCCAGGAGCGCCGCCGCCCCCGGCTGCGTACACGACTGGGCTGGACCCTGGTCGAGGTGGGCCTGCGCCTGGCCACCGCGCCCCGGGCGGCCCGGGGAGGGCTGAGCCCCGGCGTATGAGGCGTCGCCGGTGCCGTCGTGGTTCAGCAGCTCGGGACCGAGCCGCCCTTCTCCAGGGCGCGCAGCGAGTTGACCGCGCCCTGGAGGTCCGTGACCGGGATCAGCCGCAGCCCTTTCGGGAGGTCGCCCTTGGCGTCCGAGCACTCCGCCTTCGGCACCAGGAACACGGTCGCGCCGTCCCGGTGCGCGGCCTGCGTCTTGAGGGCGACCCCGCCCACCGCGCCGACATTTCCGGCGGAGTCGATGGTGCCGGTGCCCGCGATCGTACGGCCGCCGGTCAGATCGCCGCCGCTGCCGTCGCCGTCGAGCTTGTCGACGATGCCGAGTGAGAAGAGGAGCCCGGCGCTGGGGCCGCCGACCTGGGCGAGTTCCAGGGTGACCTTCACCTTCGACGGGTCGTCGCCGACGAAGGACAGGGCCGCGGCGGTCGCGGTGTTCTGGGACTTCTTCATCTCCTGCGCGTTGTACTGCTGGATCTCCTTGGTGTTCTCGCCCGCCGGGTAGACGGCGTCGTGGGGCATCACCGCGCGGTCCGTACGGAACCAGTCGTCCAGGATCTGGCCGAGGCGGACCGTCGTGTCGGGTGCCGTCGCCTCGATCGTCGTCATCCGGAGCTGGCCCCGGGTGTCGCGGAGCGGGGCGCCCTGGATGGTGATGACCGGGGTGCCCTTGTTGTCACCGAGCACGTTCGCCGTCATCCCGGGCTGTGCCACGGAGAAGGGGAGCGGGGCCGCCGCCGCGGTGGCGATCAGCGCGACGACGGGCAGGGCGCAGAGGGCGACCTTCTGGGGACGAGTGAGGCGAAGCACGTCCCCTAACATACGGGGTGCCCGGGACACCGGTGCTACCGCAGCGCGTCGGCCACCTCGCGGGCGGCGTCCACGACCCGCGGCCCCACCCGTTCCGGTACGGAGTCCGAGAGCATCACCACCCCGACGCTGCCCTCGACCCCGGTGACGCCGAGCAGGGCCGCCGCCGCTCCGCTCGCGCCCGCCTCCAGTTCGCCGTGGGTGAGGATGTACGCGGGGTCGGCACCCTTGGCCGACCCCTTGGCTGACCCCTTGGCGAGACCGCTCTGCCGGGCCGCGAGGATGGCCCGACCGGCCGCTCCCCGGTCCAGCGGGTGCCGGAATCCCGTGCGGTACGCGACGTGGTAGTCCGTCCAGGTCGGTTCGACCACGGCGACGGCGAGGGCCTCCGTGCCGTCGACCAGAGTCAGATGCGCGGTGGCGCCTATGTCCTCGGCGAGGGAGCGCAGCGCGGGGAGCGCGGCCTCCCGTACCAGCGGATGCACCTGGCGGCCCAGGCGCAGCACACCGAGTCCGACCCTGGCCCGGCCGCCGAGGTCGCGGCGGACGAGGGCGTGCTGCTCCAGCGTGGCGAGCAGCCGGTAGACGACGGTGCGGTTCACACCGAGCTTGGTGGACAGTTCGGTGACGGTCAGGCCGTGATCGGTGTCGGCGAGCAGCTTGAGGACCCGCAGTCCTCGGTCGAGCGTCTGAGAAGTCTCCGCGGTCACGACGCCCACTCCTTCGTGGATGAGGTCGACGGCCTCTGCGGAGGATCACGTCACCGGTCCCGTCGGCGACGCGCGTCAGAAGCCGCCGGTAGGTAAGCGACCTGGGGCACTGGCGCTGAGCCCCCCGGTACCGGCTGCACTGCGCGGCGGCGCTGCCACGGTGCGTGTGCGTTGCGGGGAATGTAGCGACTCCGGTTCGCTCAGCGGAAGACTCCGTCCAGAATCCGGTCAGACACTCACATCTGACGCCCACCTTGCCCCGGTAACGCCCACGCCCCCACACCAAACGGACACGCATGATCACAGAGGTCACACATGGGGCGCCGGGGCGAGGTGCGGGGGGCCGGGGGCGAGGTGGGGACTGTCGGACGGGGGGCACCCCATACGGGTTGTCGGGCGGGGGGTCACCTCATACGGGTGGCCCACTCCCTCACCTTGTCGACGCGCTGGCGGAGCTGGCCGGCGGTGGCCTCCGCGCTCGGGGGACCCCCGCACACCCGGCGCAGTTCGGTGTGGATCACGCCGTGGGGCTTGCCGCTCTGGTGGGCATAGGCGCCGACGAGTCCGTTGAGCTGCTTGCGCAGTTCGAGCAGTTCCTTGTGCGTGACCACCGGTCGCCGCTCGGCGGGGAGTTCGAGGAGGTCGGCCTCGTCGTCCGGCTTCTTGCGGCTGTGCGCGATCTGCCGGGCCTGCCGCTTCTGGAGGAGGAGCTGCACCTGGTCGGGTTCGAGGAGCCCGGGGATGCCGAGGTAGTCCTGCTCCTCCTCGCTGCCGGGGTGCGCCTGCATGCCGAACTCGGCACCGTCGTAAAGGACCCGGTCGAAGACGGCGTCGGACTCCAGCGCCTCGAAGGGCAGCATGTCCTGCTCACCGGTGTCCTCGTCCTCCTCCCGGTTCGCCTCCTCCATCTCCTTCTCGGACTCGGCGTACGGGTCCTCTTCCTCGCCGTCCTTCTTCGGCTTGTCGAGCACGTGGTCGCGCTCGACCTCCATCTCGCCCGCGAAGCCGAGCAGGTCGGGGATGGTCGGCAGGAACACGGACGCGGTCTCGCCGCGCCGCCGTGACCGTACGAAACGGCCGACGGCCTGCGCGAAGAACAGGGGCGTGGAGATGGTCGTCGCGTACACGCCCACGGCGAGCCGGGGCACGTCGACGCCCTCGGAGACCATGCGGACGGCGACCATCCAGCGGTCGTCGTTGGCGCTGAACTCGTCGATACGGCCCGACGCGCCGGTGTCGTCCGACAGCACGACGGTCGCCTTGGTGCCGGTGATCTCGCGGAGGAGTTTGGCGTACGAGCGGGCCGAGTCCTGGTCCGACGCGATGACGAGTCCACCGGCGTCGGGAATGCTCTTGCGGACCTCACTGAGGCGCTGGTCGGCGGCGCGCAGCACATTCGGCATCCAGTCGCCGCGCGGATCGAGGGCGGTGCGCCACGCCTGCGAGATGGCGTCCTTGGTCATGGGCTCACCGAGCCGCGCCGCGATCTCGTCGCCCGCCTTGGTGCGCCAGCGCATGTTGCCGCTGTAGGAGAGGAAGATGACGGGCCGCACGACACCGTCGCCGAGGGCGCTGCCGTAGCCGTAGGTGTAGTCGGCCGACGAGCGCCGGATGCCGTCGTTGCCCTCCTCGTACGCGACGAAGGGGATCGGGTTGGTGTCGGACCGGAAGGGCGTACCGGTCAGCGCGAGCCGCCGGGTCGCCGGTTCGAACGCCTCAAGACACGCCTCGCCCCACGACTTGGAGTCACCGGCGTGGTGGATCTCGTCCAGGATGACCAGGGTCTTGCGCTGCTCGACGCGGTTGCGGTGCAGCATCGGACGGACACCGACACCGGCGTACGTGATGGCGATGCCGTCGTAGTCGCGGCTGAGCGGGCCCGCGCTGTACTCCGGGTCCAGCTTGATCCCTATCCGGGCCGCCGCCTCGGCCCACTGCTTCTTCAGATGCTCGGTCGGCGCGACCACCGTCACCTGCTGCACGACATGGTGGTGCAGCAGCCAGGACGCGAGGGTCAGCGCGAAGGTGGTCTTTCCGGCGCCCGGCGTCGCCACGGCGAGGAAGTCACGCGGCTGCTCCTGGAGATACGTCTCCATCGCCCCCTGCTGCCAGGCACGCAGCTTGTTGGCGGTACCCCAGGGGGCACGGCCGGGGAAGGCGGGTGAGAGATGGTGCGAGGAGGAGTGGGCGGTGGTAGTCACGGTCTCCGGTGTTGACGGGTCGGGGTCGTACGACAACCGGGCCACCCTACCGGCGCGACCGGAACGGCCGACGCGTCAACACCGGTCCCTGCGCGGGGTGCGACACAGCTCACACCCCGGCCGGAACGAGGTCACTTGAGCCGGTCCAGCAGCTCCGCCCATTTGACGGTCTGCTCCCGTACCGCCTCGCGGACCAGCGCCTGGTGCACGGCCCGCAGCTTCAGGGCCTTAGTGGGTCCACATGCACGCCCCGGTGTGGACGAAGCCTCGGTGGGGCGAGCTGTATCCCATCCAGACGAGGGGGGCGAAGGTGCCGTCGTTCAGTTCCTGTTCGGTGATGGGTTCGTGGCAGGAGACGCAGACGGGTCGGCCCTTGCCGGCCGCCGTGCGGGCCCGCAGGAGTGCGGCCTGTCCGAACGTGGCCTCGGCGCACAGCCGGTCCCCGACGAGGGCGGCGTCTCCGCAGGGCGGGCAGGAGGTCCAGTGGCGGTAGAGGTCCCTGTACGTGCTGACGACTGCGGTCCGGATCGGGTAGCAGGCGAGGCAGGAGTACGGTGCCCAGCCGATACCGGCCCGGAGGTTGACGCCCGTGCCGGGTGCGAGGGGATCGGCGCACCAGACGCAGGCGGCACCGGCGTTCTGTTCGGTGGTGAGCTGACGCATGCCCGGGATCTCGAAGAACTGGACATCGGCCAGATCGTGGTCCTCGGCGGCGCTCACCGGCGGGCCGCCCTCAGCGCGCGGCGCAGAGCCGTACCGGGCACGCACTTCGACTGGTCGGCATTGCACTGCGCGCAGGTGACCGTGTGCTCGATCAGAGCTGCGTAGGCGATGGCAGCCTCCGGAAAGAACTCGACGCGGCCGTCCTCAGTGACGTACATGAGCTGGGGCCCGGTCATACCCGCGTCCCCACGGCGACGGTGTCGGACCCGGCCAGTTTCGCCATGGCTCGGAGCACGATGCACAGGCGCCGTTCATCCAGCTGTTCGAGGTTCCACCGCGAGACGTTACGGGGGAAACGGACTGCGACGATCAGGCGGAGGAAGGCTTTGTCCGCCGGGGTCAAACCCGGGGCCCGGGTGTACCGCGCCTCGAACGCCAGCCAGTCACACGAGATCCCGCCGTCATCGTGCTCGGCAACCAGAAGCCGGCGCACCCACTCCCGCGCCAGTAACTCGTCCTCCTCAATGAGAGCGGCCACGGCCACCTGTTCGCACTGGGGCTGATGCCGTACCCACGCGGTGAGCTGGTCAGTCAGCAGGGGCGGGGCGTCGTCGGGGGACGGCTCCGTCGGTGTCTCGTGCGGATCGCTCTGCGTCTCCACGTCTTCGTCCACGGCCTCATTGATCGGCGTCATACGGCGACCGTAGGAGTGGGCGAGGACGGAAAGGGGTGCGGAGTGCACCCCTTCGCTACGCGGCGAGCAGGCCCAGTTTCACTGCCAGGTTCGATGCGCGGCGTCGTCGTGCGGGGCTTCGCGCCTCGGTTTCCTCCAGGATGATCCGTTTCGCGTAGCCGTTGTACTTGATGGTCTCCGGGGCGGCCTCGTGCGCTTGGGCCAGTGTCGCGAGTGCGACGTCCGGCTGCCCGTCGAGTTGGTAGCCGCGGGCCTCTTCGATCCTGTGCCTGGCCCGGCGCGGGCGGGACGGGATCGTGATCGCGTCCGCCGCCGCGGCCTGCCGTACCGACTCGCCGCCCTGATGCAACTCCACGGCCACGGTGACCGCGTGTGCGCCCATGACGGCTCGCGAGAAGCTGGTGACCGGGTGGTAGTAGTCGGCGGGGAGACGGTCGGCCATGACGCGGGCCTGGTCCCAGTACCGCCATGCCGTGCCCGTCTCACCACGCCGCGCGGCGGTGTAGCCCGCCTCGAAGGTGAGGGCGCCCGTGATGGCGAGTACGTCGTCCGACGCGTCGGGCAGGAGCGGTTCGAGGAAGGCGAGTGTCTCCAGGTTCACGGCGTCGGCGGCGTCGAAGTGCTGCGGTCCCGAGTCGCGATGTGCCTGCGCGGTCAGCCAGGCGGCGACGCCGATCGCGTGCGGGTCCTCGGACTCCTGCGCCGCGACCAGCCCGCGCTCGGCGACCCGCCACAGCAGGGAGGCGTCGGGCTGGTACGCGATGAAGAACTGCGACAGGGAGTACACCTCGGCGAGCGCGGCCTGCGCCGCTCTGCGGTCGGCGGCGCGGTCGGCCTGGCGGACAGCGAGTTGCGCGTCACGGATCAGGCCGGGGAGCAGTGCGCCGATCACCTCACGGTGGTGGGGGGCGGAGTGCCGCGCGGCCCAGGCGTGAGCGAGGCGGGCGGCGAGATGGGCGGTCGGGGGCGCCTCGCGCCCGGTGGTGACGGGGAACGCGTCGACTGCCGCCTTCACAGCGGCGAGACGGGGGTGCCCGGGGCCGACGAACAGTCCAACAGGTGCCGTCTGGTCGCCCGTGAGGTCGGCCAAGTCGCGGACGCGTAGGGCCTCGGCGATACGCAGGATGATCGGCAGACGGGGAACGCGGCGGCGGCCGGTCTCCAGACCCTTCACCCACTCCGCCGAGTATCCACCGACCAGTCCGCCGAGTTGATCGCGCGTCAGCCCCCGCCGATTGCGGAGGATCTTGAGCCGCTGTCCGAAGGCGATCTGGTCATGGGTGTCCGCCGGGGTGGCATCAGATGGCATGGCCTTGCCTCTCTCCGCACAACTCGTCCCCGTCAGGGTAGGGCGCCAGACCACTTACGCGTGGGTGTCCCTGAAACGGACACTCCGTACCGGTCCGACGTACCCGGGACCGCTCCGACGTACCCGGGTCAATGCCTCTCGCGCAGGCGTCCCGCCACCCACGCCCCGACCAGTGCCACCGCCGCCATCGGCAGGAACACCGACGCGAAGGCCGCGGGATGGGAGCCGCCGGAGGTCATCGTGCCGTGGGCGCCGACCGCGCCGCCGCCGAGCGCCGCGAACGCCGCGCCGCCCGCCGCGAGCAGCAGGACGTTGGACAGGCCGTCCGAGATCTGGAGGGCCGCCGAGTTGGTGCCCGCCTCGGCCGCCGGCGAGAGCTGGAGCAGCAGCACGCTGGTGGAGGAGATCACCAGACCCATCCCGAAGCAGCCGTAGCCCCACGCGACGGCGACCATCCATACCGGTACCGACTCCACCAGCACGGTCGGCGCCGTCGCGATTGCCGCCGCGACCAGCACCATCCCGACGACCATCCAGCGCTGCCGGCGCACCTCGTCCCGTATCCGCGACTGCATGAAGCTGCCCAGCGCCCAGGTCGCGCCGCCCCCCGCGAGGGACAGCCCGGCCAGCGTCGGCGACAGCCCCCGCTGGGTGACCAGCATCAGCGGTACGAAGGATTCCGCCGCGATGAACGAGCCCGCCGCGATGCCGCGCAGCAGTACGACGGAGGGCAGGCCGCGCACGGCCCGGTACGTACCGCGCGGCAGCAGCCCGAGTACGGCCGGTACGAGCAGTGCGGCGCCCGCGATGCCGGGGAGCAGCGAGAGCCAGCGGAGGTCCTGGGCCGCGTACTGCAACAGGCCGGCGCCGAGTGAAATGCCGAGTGCGAGACGGAGTCGGCGCCGGGGCGAGTGTGCGGCGGCCTTCTGGGTGCCGTCGGCCGGGTCGCCCTGCGTCTTGCCTTGCGTGTCGCCCTGCGTGTCGTCCTGGGCCGCCGGACCCGACGCCCGGCGGCGAATCTGCGGCAGCGCGAGGGCCAGCGGCAGCACGACCAGGACCGGTATGCCCGTGAACACCCAGCGCCAGCCGAGGTGTTCGGTGACGGCGCCGGACGCGAGCGGCCCCACCACGGAGGGGATCACCCAGCTCGCCGCGAACGCCGCCATGATCGCCGGACGCAACCGCTCCGGATACGCCCGGCCGACGATCACGTACAGCGCCACGATCACCAGGCCACCGCCGAGACCCTGGACCGCGCGGCCGAGGATGAACAGCCACATCGCGCCGGCCGTCCCCGACAGCAGCAGCCCCAGGCCGAAGGCGCTGATTCCGGCGGTCAGTGGGCCGAGCGGTCCCCTCCGGTCGGCCCACTGCCCGGACAGCACCATGCCGAACAGGCTGGTGGTGAAGTACCCCGAGAACGCGAACGCGTACAGCGAGATCCCGTCCAGCTCCCGCGCCGCCACCGGCATGGCCGTTCCCACCGCCGTCGCCTCGAAGGCGATGAGCAGGACGACGGAGACGATGCCGATGCTCAGTGCGCGGTAGGTCCGGCCCAGTACGCCGGTCTCCGTATCCGTGGGTACGGGGTCGGGTGTGGTCGGCTCGGCGTGGGCGGCGACATCGGTGTCGCGCGGTTCGGGGACGGTCATGCAGGCCAGCGTAAGGGGCGAACGGGAGCTTGGCCCCTGTCCGGAGATGGGCACCGCCTGGTCCGCAGGTCGTACGACTCCTACGCGGCGACGGCGTCGAGGCGGGCCATCTCATCGGGCGAGAGGCGTAGGCCGGCGGCGGCGACGTTCTCGGCGAGGTGGTCCGGGTTCCCGGTGCCGGGGATGGCCAGGACGTGGGGCCCCTGTTGGAGCGTCCACGCGATACGGACCTGGGCGACCGAGGCGCCGTGCGCGCGGGCGATGTCCCGCACGGGGTCGGCCTCGTCACCCCGGGGACCGGTCTCGCGGCCCTCACCGGCCAGCGCGTAGAACGGCACGAAGGCGATGCCCTGCTCACCGCAGAACCGGAGCAGGTCGTCGCTCTCGGCGCGGCCTGCGTCGACGCCGTACTGGTTCTGTACGCAGACCACCGGCGCGATGGCCCGTGCGGCGGCGAGCTGCTCGTGGTCAACGTTGGAGACGCCGAGGTGCCGGACGAGCCCGGCGTCCCGCAGCTCGGCCAGCGCGCCGAACAGCTCCGCGATCGGGGTGCCGGGGCGCTTGGCGCGCAGGTTCACCACGTCGAGGTGGTCACGGCCTAGCTGGCGCAGATTCTCCTCGACCTGCCCGCGCAACTGATCGGGCGTGGCCCACTGCCACACGCCGGAGGGGTCCCGTCCCGGGCCGACCTTGGTGACGATAACGAGGTCATCGGGGTACGGGTCGAGCGCCCGGTTGATCAGTTCGTTGGCCGACCGCAGCGAGGAGAAGTAGAAAGATGCGGTATCGATGTGATTGACGCCCAGCTCGACGGCGCGACGCAGCACGGTGATCGACGGCTCCCGCTCCCGGGGCACCCCCAGACCGAAGGCGGCGGTCCCGGTGAGCCGCATGGCCCCGAACCCGAGCCGATTGACGGCGAGATCGCCGAACTTCCACGTACCGGCATCCGCCGCGGTGACCGTCTCAGAACCCATGCGTGCGAGTCTCGCACGCCCCGTTTCATGAACGCGGTGTGGCAGTCGCGTTGCGGCGGGGGCGGGGGGCTTGAGGGGGCGGACCCGGGCGCCTACGGTCGAGATCAGCAGGCCAGGAACGGGCCAAGGCAACACAACCCGAACCGAACTTGCCACGGCCGTGTGCCCGAGTGGTTCAGGGGCTCGCCTGCAAAGCGAGTTACGCGGGTTCAATTCCCGCCACGGCCTCCAACGAGGGGTACCCCTCTTCACTTCGGCGACAAGAAGCCGGGGTTACAGCCGGACCCGCTCTTGAGGGCACCGCCCTCAGCCGTGCGAGTGGCGGTTTCCGGTGCCTCGTAGTGGACGAGGCAGCCGCAGAAGGGGAAGTCGTACCCCTCGGGAACGTGCCCGCCCCGGGCAAGGGCGAGGTCGATGAGATGTTCGCACAGGCAAGAACCCGTAGCCCTGGCCTTCGAGGCGCGGCTACGGGAACTCGTCCCACCGGTCAGCGGATCGCTTCATCCATGAGCAGGTAGAGGACACCGACAAGGGATCCGCTACTGACGATCTCGCGCCGGTCGATCATGCCGCGCACCTCGCTGAGGGGGATCCACTCGACGCGGTCGGACTCGTTCTTCTCCGTGGGCGGTCCGACGTAGGTCGCGTCGTCCGCGCGGAAGACATGGTGCTGCGAATCGGTGATCCCGTTGGCCGGCTCGGCGTAGATCAGGGGCTTGACGGGGCCGGGGCGCCAGCCCGTCTCCTCCAGAACTTTGCGGGCCGCAGCCTCCTCCGGGGACTCACCGTCCTCAACCAGACCCATGGGCAACTCCCAGGCCCACGAGTCCGTGATGAAGCGGTGCCGCCACATCATCAGGACCTCTTGACGATCATTGACCACGGCCGCAACGGCCAGATGCCGCAGGCGAACGACGTGGTACTCCCACCTGCGCCCATCAGGCTGCTGAACGTCGACCAGACACAGATTCACCCACTTGTTGGTGTAGATCTGTCGCTCACCGTGGGTCTTCCACTCCATACCTGCGGCCCCTCTCGATCGGCCTCCAGGATCTCAGACCGACGCGGGCCGCTGTGCCGGATTGGGCACTATCCGTGTCAGAGTGACGAGAAGGCCGGACTGGCCCCACGCGGCGGTGGTGACACTCAGGCTGGGATCTCTCGCCGGCCCCCGTCCCGCCGCGTCACTTCCGGTTACAGCACGGCTACAGCACCCCTCCCGCCTCGTCCCGGAAGACCTCCGGCCAGTAGCGCCAGTCCTCGTCCGAGGGGGGTTGGGAAGGGTGGGGGGCTGCTTTTGGGTCGACCGTTCGTAGGACCTCTGTCATGGTCGACGCCAGGTGTTCGTATGCCTCCCCGGTCAGTTCGTTGTTCTGGTCGTCGTCCAACTCCCTTTCGCGGTGCAGGAGCCAGAGGGTGAAGGCCAGGGTGGAGATGTCGGTGTTGAGGGGGCTCAAGGTCGCCGCGGGGATCGACCAGGCGTGTACCTCGCCCGTCGTGCCGTCGATCACCAGGTCCGTGTCCTCGATGAGGTAGCCGAGGCGTATGAGGTGGTCCGCGCGGGGCGGTAGCGGGCCGTCCGGGTCCTCCTGCTCGTGGTGTTCCGTCAGGGTCGGCAGCGGCACATCCGTGTCGAGTTGGAACATGCCGCCGTCCTCGGGCAGCCCCACGTCCCGCAGGAAGCGGCGCGTCGGCTCGTGTGTGAGCGTCGCTGGGAAGTCCACGTCCTCGAACCGCATCACCCCGCCGGGCCCGAACTCCTCGTCGAGCAGCCGCACCGGGAAGTCCAGCGCCAGGTCCGTCCCGGGTCCCGCGATCCGGGACAGCGGGCGGATCAGGGCCGTGATCCGCCAGTACAGCGGGACTTCGGCCGCGCCCTCCATCGCGTGCTGGAAGACCGACTGCAACTGCCGGGCCGCCTCGGCCACCGTCTCCGTGCCGTACCGCCCCTGGTACGCCGCGAACTGGCCCCGGGTGCCGAGCAGTTGACCGGTGGCCTCCGCGCACTCCACCAGGGCCCTCAGGGACGGCGCGAGCGGGGTGCGGTCCATCAGGTCGGGGCGGTCGTGCAGGACCGGCACCGAGGAGACCTCGCCCGTGCCGCCGTCGAGCAGGAGCCACTCCCCCGCGTCCTCGCCCCCGGCGAGCACCTCACCGATCACCAGGAGGTCCCGTACATCGGCCGGGAGTCGGTCGGGGTCCCCCACCTGGTCCGCCGCGCTCCTCGGCCCGCCCGTCCGCAGCGCGTCGAAGCCGAACAGCGCGCTGTCCGACGGGAGTCCGGGGCCCGCGAGCCAGCGCCGCGTGCCGCCGTGCGGGACCTGTTCCGCCAGTTCGTCCCCGGTCAAGGTGATCGTCTTCGTCGTACTCATGCTTCCCCCGCGCCCACGAATCCCCGGCTTCCCCACCTGCCCAGCAGCCTACGGGTCGCCACTGACAATCGCCCCGACACGCACCGGAACCCTCGGAACCCGGGCCCTCACGCGACCCGTGCTTCCGCCCATCTCCCCAGCACCGCGTCGACCGTCCCGTCCACGTCCAGCCCCGAACTGTCCAACCACAGCCCGATCCGCGGAGTTCCCTCCCGCAGTGCCCGGTCCAGTTCGGCCACCGTCCAGGCCCCGTACCCCGTCTTGGCCCGGCCGGACTCCCGTACCGCGACCGTCTCCGCGTCCGGTGCCAGGACGACCACATGCAGTGGGCGCGTCCGCACCAGTCCGGGATACCTCCCCAAGTCCTCGCCCAGCACCACGTCCTGGACGATCGCCGTGAACCCCGCGCGCGCGTACGTGTCGGCCGTCGCCGCCGACAGGCCGTGGCGAAGGGACAGTTGGGCCCTGGCCTCCGGGTCCTCGGTTCCGGGCGCGTACTCATGACGACCCGAGACGATCATCCGGCGGAACACGTCGCCCCGGACGTGTGCCGCGCGCGGGAGGCGTTCCGCGAGGGCCTGGGCCACCGTCGACTTGCCGGCGGCCATGATGCCCGTGATGAGCACCACCCCGGGATTCGCCTGCCCCCGGGTCACGACGTCGGTGTCGTGACCGCCGCTGCCTGGGGGCGGATCGGTAGGCGGGTCACCGGGCGGCCGGTCGCCGCGCGGACCGCCGACGCGATCGCCGCCGGAGAGGTCACGACGGGCACCGCACTGGCCGCCTTGGCGCCGAACGGCGCGACCACGTCCCGCTCCTCGACCAGCTTGACGATACGGATGTCGGGGGTGTCCAGGGCGGTCGGCAGCGCGTACCCCGTGAGGTCGGGGTGGCGGACCAGACCGCGCGGGGTGCGCAGGTTCTCGGTGAGCGCGGCGCCGACGCCTTGGGTGACGCCGGCCTCGATCCGGGCGGTGAGCTGGGCGGGGTTGAGGATCCGGCCCACGTCCTGCGCGACGGCGAGTTCCACGACCCGTACCGAGCCGAGTTCGATGTCGACGTCCACCACCGCGCGGATGGCGCAGAAGGCGAGGCCCACAAAGGCGTCGCCCTGGCCCGCCTCGTCCAGTGGCTCGGTCGGGTGCGGGCGGCACTGCGCGGTGGCCCACAGCTCCTTGCCGTCCATCGCCTCGGTGACGGTCGTCGACAGCACACCGTCGTACGAGGTGATCTTGCCGTCGGCGATCTGGAGCAGTTCCGTCGACATGCCGAACTTGTGTGCCAGCGGCTGGAGGAGCTGCGTACGGACCATTTTCGCGGCGCGTTCGACGGCGCCGCCGGACACCCAGGTGTGCCGTCCCCGGCAGCCGGGCCCCGCGGGCGGCTGGTCGGTGTCCACGGACGCGACGTGCACCTCGTCCAGGCCGAGCGTCTCCTGCACGATCTGGCGCGCGAGGGTGGTGAACCCCTGCCCGGTCTCGACGGCCGCGCAGATGACCGTGGCGACCCCGTCATGGACCTTCACGGTGGCCGTGGCGACCTCGTCGGTGCCCTCGGCGCCGAGCATGTGCACCATGCCCAGGCCGTAGCCGACACCGCGCCGTACGGCACCGGGTTCGCCCGCGCCCTCGGGGCCGCCGGGCAGCAGCCACTCGTCCTCGGGGGTGTCCTTGGGCAGCGCGGGCAGCGGGAAGTCCCGGACCGCGGTGAGGAGTTCGGCGACCGGCGCGGGGCAGGTGACGGTCTGCCCGGTGGGCAGGATGTCGCCGGTCGCGAGCGCGTTGCGCAGCCGTACCTCGGCCGGGTCGACGCCGAGTTTCTTGGCGAGCTTGTCCATCTGCGCCTCATAGGCGGCGCACACCTGGAGGGCGCCCTCGCCGCGTACATGACCGGAGGGCGGGTTGTTGGTACGGACCGCCCAGCCCTCGATGAAGGCGTTCGGGACGACGTACGGGCCGCACGCGAAGGACACCGCGGCGGCGAGCGCGTCGGACGAGGTGTCCGCGTACGCGCCCGCGTCGAGCAGGACCTGGGCCTCGACCTTCACCAGGCGCCCCTCGGCGTCCGCGTGGTGGCGGTAGCGCAGCAGGGTGGGGTGGCGGTGGGCGTGGCCGAGGAAGGACTCCTCGCGCGTGGCGGTGAGTTTCACCGGGCAGCCGGTGCGCAGCGCGAGCAGGCCGAGGGGCAGTTGGAAACCGGGGTCCTCGCGGTCGGCGGTCGCGCCCGGTACGCCGGTGACGACGACCTTGACGCGGTCCTGGTCGAGGCCGTAGCAGGCGGCGGCCATGTCCCGGTCGGCATGCGGGTCGGTGGACGCGATGTACAGCTCGACGCCGCCGTCCGGGCGTGGCACGGCGAGTCCGGCCTCCGCGCCGATGGGCGCCGGGTCCTGGCGGCCGATGCGGTACAGGCCCTCGACGACGATCTCGCCGGCCGCTTCCGGGTCGCCGTGGCGCAGCGGGATGTGGCGGATCAGGTTGCCGTCGGGGTGCAGGGGTTCGGCCTCGAACGCCTTCTCCGGGTCGATGACCGGGTCGAGGACCTCGTACTCGACGATGATCGCGGCGGCGGCCATCCGCGCGGTGTCGGGGTGGTCGGCGGCGACGGCGGCGATCGGCTCGCCGTGGTGGCGCACGACCTCCGACGCGAACACGGGACGGTCGGTGGTGCCACGCCCGTGCTCGGTGGCGCCGGGCACGTCCTCCTGGGTGACGACGGCCCGTACGCCGGGCATCCCGCGCGCGTGGGTGGTGTCGACGGACACGATGCGCGCGTGCGGGTGCGGGGAGCGCAGGATCGCGGCCCACAGCAGGCCCTCGGCCCACAGGTCCGACGCGTACGGGAAAGTGCCCTCCGTCATGGCCTGGGCGTGCGCCGAGGGGAGCGACGAACCCAGGCCGTGCGGCAGCGGATCGGGGGCGGGCGCGGGCCTCGCGGAGGTCACCGTGGACGCGGTGGACGCTGTGGCTTCCTTGCTCACGCCGGGCCTCCGTCCTGGCCGTACGCGCGGTACGTCTCATGTGCCGTGGGTTGGACGCCGCCCGCGCCGGGGCCCGCCTGGTGCGGGATACGGAACTCGCCGGTGGTGTCGCCGCCACCGTCGTCGTGCTCGGTGTCCGTCGCGGATGACGCGCGCTCGGCGACGACCTCGCGTACGGCGTCCAGGACGCCCCGGTAGCCGGAGCAGCGGCAGAGGTTGCCGCAGAGCGCCTGGCGGGTCTCCAGGTCGGAGGGTGCCGGGTTGCCCTCCAGGAGGTCGTGGACGGTCATCGCCATGCCCGGGACGCAGAATCCGCACTGGACGGCACCGCACTTGGCGAGCGCCCGCTGTACGTCGGACGGCTGTCCATCGGCCGCGAGCCCTTCGACGGTACGGACCTCGCTGCCCGCGGTGGTGGCGGACGGCACCAGGCAGGAGGCGACGAGCCGGCCGTCGACCTGGACGTTGCAGGCCCCGCACTCGCCCTGTGAGCAGCCGTCCTTGGCGCCCGCGAGTCCGAGGCGCTCCCGCAGCACATAGAGCAGCGACTCGCCGATCCAGGCGTCCGTGACGGGCCGGTCGGTGCCGTTGACCCTCAGGACGTAGGAGACGAGGGGGTGTTCGTCGTGGTGGACGGGCGGCGTGTCGTCGTTCTCGTCGGGTGCCGTCTCCGCTTCCGGTACGGCGACCGCATCGCGCGCGGTGTCGGCGCCCTCGGCCTCGGGGTGGTCGGCCGGGCGGTCGGC
Source organism: Streptomyces sp. NPDC058001 (assembly GCF_042886315.1). Taxonomy (NCBI): domain Bacteria; kingdom Bacillati; phylum Actinomycetota; class Actinomycetes; order Kitasatosporales; family Streptomycetaceae; genus Streptomyces; species Streptomyces sp. NPDC058001. The sequence goes on along the minus strand of NZ_JBHVQT010000002.1, from coordinate 109,186 downwards.
GGCGGGCTCGTCCTCCGGGTCGGCCTCGGTGGGCTCGGCGACGGGGGCGTGGTCCGCCGGGGTCTCGTCCCGGTCGGCCGGGGCGTGCGGGTCCGCAATGCCGTCGGGGATGCCATCGGAGATGCCGTCGATGGTGGGCACGCGCGCGGAGGGCGCCGCCGGAACCGCGTGTTCGGTGCGGTCCCCGTGGCCTACTCCGTCTTCACGGACCGCGTGCTCCTCGCGCGCGAAGTGGGCGGAACGGTCCTCACGCACCGCGTGGTCGTCGTCCACCGCGTGCACGTCGTGTCCCGGGTGCCGCTGGTGCTCGCGGGGCGCGGCCCGTTCCGCCGGGACGGCGCGCTCCTCGAAGTACGGGTACGGATCGGGTGACGGGGGTTCCTCCGCGCGCGGGGGCACGGTTCGCGGGTCGGTCACCGGCGCACCCTGAGCGCCGTGCGCCCCCGGCACACCCTGAGCGCCCGGCGCGTGCGGTACGTGGGGTGCGTGCGGCATGCCCGGTGCACCCGGAGCCTGAGCCTGCGGCCCCGCCGTGCCCAGTGCCTCCGCCGTCCCCGGTGCCTCCGGCGCCCACGGATCGCCCGCCCCGGCGTCCGTCGCCCAGGGGGCCGCCGCGCCGCCCGGCAGGGTCGCCGGCGGGGTGCCGCCCCAGCGCGAGGCGAGCGACGAGGTCGAGAACTCGCCCGATTCCTCCGGAAGGTCGCCGTCCGCGACGGGGATCGACCACTGACCGGTCACATCGGCGGGGGGCCGCTGCGCCTCGGCCGGGTCCGAGAAGGACCACTGCCCGGTCGACCTCGGGTCGTACGCGCCGGTGTCGTACCCGCCGCCCTGCGCCCCGCCCAGCGTCCCGTCCCGCGGCACGTCGGGCAGCGCCTCGGGGTCCGGCCACGTCGGCGTCCGTACCGCGCCGGTCACCGCGCCCGGCAGGACCCAGGTTCCGGTGGCCGCCGGGTCGGTGGCCTCGGCGGCGGCCGGGGTGACCGTTATCTGCGGGGGGACATAGCCGTGGCCCGGCGCGGCCAGCGGGCTGTTCGCGAGGGCGTCGATGCCGCCTTCGGGAAGCTTCACAAAGGCGGTCGCGTCGGAGTCGTACTCGCCCTGCGGCAGCGGCTGCCAACCGCCCGTGTTGTTCTGCTCGCCGGTCATGACAGCGCCCTCCCCAGTGCTCGTCGGGCCAGCACGGCGACGGTACGCCGCAGATGCAGGACAGCGGGCGGCAGCGACTGCGGCGAGCCGTCCTCGGCGGGCGGTGCGTCGGGGATGCAGGCCGCGGCGACGTACTCGCCGAAGGCGTCCAGGGCCTCGGGAACCACCGTACGGCTCCCGTCCCAGTCGATGAGCGACGCGATCCACTGTTCGGCGTCCAACGGGCGCAGCGGCATCGGCGCGACCGCGCCCACCGCGCACCGGATGCCGCGCCGCGCGGGGTCCAGGACGAGCGCGACCGATGCGGTGGCGCGTCCGGGACCGGTGCGTCCGGTCGCCTTGAGGAAGACCTGCGGGGCGTGCAGCAGCGGAACCCGCACATACCCGATGAGTTCGCCGCCGCGCAGCAGTTCCATGCCTGCGAGGAGGTGCGAGACGGGGATCTCGCGGCGGGCGCCGCCCGCGCCCGCGACGATGACGGTGGCTTCGAGCGCGGCCAGTACGGGCAGCGCGTCCCCGGTCGGCGCTGCCGTTGCGATGTTGCCGCCGAGGGTGCCCGCGTTACGGATCTGGGGCGGCCCAGCGGCGCGTGCGGCGGCGGCGAGCGCGGGGATGAGGGCCGCGAAGTCGGGGCGTCCCATGCGCGCGTGGGTGAGGCCCGCGCCGAGCAGCGCGTGCCCGTCCTGGTACTGCCAGCCGCGGATCTCGCTGATGCGGCCGAGTCCGACGAGCGCGGCGGGCCGCAGCTGGCCGGAGTTGACCGAGGTCATGAGGTCGGTGCCGCCCGCGACGGGCACGGCGGCGGGCGTCGCTGCGAGTGCCGCGACTGCCTCGTCCAGCGTGGCAGGCAGCTTCACCGACGGTGCCGTCTGCGCCGCCTGCGGTGCGTGCGTGGTCAAACCGGCTGCCCCTTCCCGCGGTCCCACCTGGTCGGCCTGTGTTGCCGTACGGTACGTGCTCACAGGCCGGACGTGGCAACTCTGGCACATCTTCCCCAGGCCCCGACGCAGGGGTCCGCTAGGAGGCATTCCTCCCCCGACCAGGGAGATGGCCCGATTTGGACCGACCTCCCCGGTGCGGGCGCATTGCCACTCTTTCGGAGACCCTGGTGTGACTTTTCAGGAGAGTTCCCGCGGGCGCCTGTCAGACGGCCGGAGGGGCGCCGTCGATGGGTCGTCCCAGCACTCCGGGGCGCCGCTGCCGGGGCAACGGGCCGGTGGGCGGCCGGTAGTCGACGCCGAGGGCGTCAAGTCGCCGGTAGTGCGTGGCCATCCGCCGGTCGAAGTCCGCGAAGTCACGGTCGGCGGGCGCGGGCAGCGGGCTCCAGGCGACCTCGGCGAAGGCCGCCAGGCGCGGGTACACCTGGTAGTCCACGCGTGCGGGGGTCTCCATCACCTCGGTCCACACATTGGCCTGGGTGCCCAGGACATGACGGGCCTCCTCGGGGGTGAGCTGCGGGGGAACCGGTTCGAACCGGTAGACGTCCTCCAGGCTGCGCACCCAGCCGATGGGCACCGGCTCGTCCGCGCCCGGGTCCTGACGGTGGTCCAGATAGACCTGCTGCTCCGGGCACATGACGACGTCGTGGCCCGCGCGGGCCGCCGTGATGCCGCCCTGGTAGCCGCGCCAGGAGGAGACGGCGGCGCCGGGCGCGAGGCCGCCTTCCAGGATCTCGTCCCAGCCGATGAGGCGACGCCCGCGCGCGGTGAGCCAGGTGTCGAAGTGCCGGATGAACCACGACTGCAACTCGTCCTCGTCGCGCAGGCCGAGTTCCTTGATACGGGCCTGTGCCGTGGGCGACTGCTTCCACTGGTCCTTGGGGCACTCGTCGCCGCCGATGTGCACGAACTCCGAGAAACGGCCCGCCCCTGCCGGGAACAGATCGAGGACTTCCTCAAGTACGCCCTCGTAGAACCGCAGGGTGTTGTCAGTGGGGGCAAGTACGTTCGGATTGACGCCCCAGGTGTCCCAGACGGAGAGGGAGGTCGTGTCGATGACGTCGGTGTTGCCGAGTTCCGGGTATGCGGAGATGGCGGCCTGCGAGTGGCCGGGGATGTCGATTTCGGGGATGACGCTGATATGCCGCTCGGCGGCGTAGGCGACGATCTCGCGGATGTCGTCCTGGGTGTAGTGGCCGCCGTAGGGCTTGTCCTCCCACAGGGGTGAGGCGCGGTGACCGTATTTCGTGCGGGCCCGCCAGGAGCCGATCTCGGTCAGCCTGGGATAGCGCTTGATCTCGATGCGCCAGCCCTGGTCGTCCGTCAGATGGAAATGGAAGACGTTCAGTTTGTGCGCGGCGAGGAGGTCGAGATGGCGCAGGACGCCGTCCTTGGGCGTGAAGTGCCGTGAGACGTCGAGCATGAGGCCGCGCCAGGCGAAGCGGGGCGCGTCCTCGACACGCGTCACCGGCAGACGCCAGGTGCGGCCCGGGAGGGGCGCCCGGCGGTAGGCGTCCGGGCCGAGGAGCTGACGCAGGGTCTGGGCGGCCCAGAACAGTCCGGCGGGGCCGCCGCCGGTCAGCCGGGCGGTGTCGGGGGTCACCTCGATCCGGTAGCCCTCGTCGCCGAGTTCGGCGCCGAGGGCCGGGTCGACGGAGAACCGGATCGTGTTCGCGCCTTCGGCACCGGACGTGTCGTCGGGAACGGGCGCACCGGGCGCAGCAGATGCGTCTGCGGGGCCGGGCGCCGTCAGGGGGAGGCCGGTGGCGGCGCCGAGCGCGCCGCGCAGCCACCGCTCCACGCCGCGCGCGCCCTCGTCGTCGGCCACGAGCCGTGTCTCCACCCCCAGTTCGAAGAACCTGTCGTCGTGGTCGGAGAACTGTCGAGGTGCGGGAATCAGATCAGTCACGTCAGTCCTTCACCGCGCCGCCGAGTCCGGACACCAGGCGTCGCTGTACGAGTACGAAGAAGACCAGTACCGGAATGGTCATCACCGTGGATGCCGCCATGATCCCGCCCCAGTCGTTCTCATCGGGCTTGAAGAACACGAGCAGCGCCATCGGCAAGGTGGATTGGGAGGTGTCGCTGATGATGAAGGACTTGGCGAAGAGGAAGTCGTTCCAGGCCGAGATGAACGAGAAGACGCTCGTCGCCACGAGCCCCGGGAAGACCAGCGGAAAGAGGATCTGCCAGAGGAATCGGCTCCGGCTCGCACCGTCCAGCGCGGCGGCCTCCTCCAGCGCTTCGGGGACGGCCTTCACGAATCCCCGCAGCATCCAGATCGCGAAGGGCAGCGAGAAGGCGATGTGCGGCAGGATCAGGGCGCCCAGCGTGTTGAGCAGGCCGAGGTCCCGCATCTGGAAGAACAGCGGGATGGCAAGCGCTTCCACGGGCACCATCTGCGCGATCAGGAACATGATCAGCAGGGTCGTACGGAATCGGAACCGGAAGCGGGTCACGGCGGTCGCCGCGAGGAATGCGATGAGCGCCGACACCAGGACCACGGACACCGCGACGACCAGGCTGTTGAGGAAGTAGCGGCCGAATTCCTGCTGTTGGAAGACGCGCCGGAAAGAATCGAGCGACGGGTCGAGCGTCCACGGCCGGGGCCGGGTCGACTCGATCTCACCCGCGGGTTTGAACGCCGAAAGGACCATCCAGTAGAGGGGGAATGCGACGACCGCCGCGATGAGCAGGGCGGACGCCTCGGCGGCCAGCCGCCAGGGCCGGCGGATCCGAAGCCGGCCCCGAAGACCGGGCCGACCGGGCCCCTGACCAGGCCGCCGACCGGTCGGCGCACCCGGCGTCGGTCCTGACTCCTGACCGGATGTGACCGGCGCGACCGCGCTCACAGTTCCTCCCCCTGCCGCCGCAGCAGCCGCAAATACACGAGCGTGACCGCCAGCAGAATCAGCAGCATCACGATGCCGATCGCGGAACCGAGGCTGTACTGCGAGGACGCGAACGCCTTTTGATACGCGTACACATTGAGCACCAGGTTCTGTCCGGCGATTCCGCCGCCGTTCGTCATCACATAGATCTGTGTGAAGACCTTGAAGTCCCAGATGACGGACTGAATGGTGACGACGACCAGGATCGGCCGGAGCATCGGCGCGAGGACGGACCGCCAGATCCGCCACTGCGAGGCGCCGTCGAGGGACGCGGCCTCCAGGACCTCACCCGGGACGGCGCGGATACCGGCGTAGACGGTGACCATCACGAACGGGAAGGAGCACCACACCACTTCGAGCATGACCAGCGCGAAGGCGCTGAGGCGCCCGTACGTCCAGGAGAAGTCGCCGAGCCCCAGCACCTTGTTGACCGGGCCGAAGTCGGGGTCGAAGAGGAACACCCACACCGTGGATCCGGTGATCGCGGGGGTCGCCCAGGCCCCGAGCGCGGCCAGCATCAGCGCGAGCCGGGGCACGGCCCGTACCCGGGTGAGGAGCACGGCGAGCGCGCAGCCCACGGCGAGGGTGGTGACGACACAGGCGCCGGCGAACAGCACGGTGGCGAGGAGCACCTGCCAGAACTGCTCGTCGCGGAAGAGGGTCGCGTAGTTGCCGAAGCCCTGGAAGGTGGTCGGTTCGCCGCCGCTGACCTGGGCCTGGGTGTACTCCAGGAAGGAGATCAGGCCGAGTTGGTAGATCGGGTAGACGAGCAGTCCGGCGAGGACGACCAGGGCGGGGGCCAGATAGAGCCACGGGGTCCAGGCCGGCTGCCGCCGCGTTCTGCGTGCGGGCGGCGGGGCCTTGCGTACGGGCGGCGTGGCCAGGGAGATGTCGTGCGTCATGGGAAGGGTTGTCTGTCTCAGCCGGTGGCGCCGAACGCGGCGTCCATCTTCTTCGCCGCGTCACCGGAGGCCGCCGCCACGTCCTTACGGCCGCTGACGATCTCCTGGAACATCGTCGGCAGGACGAGCGAGGCGTCGATCTGGCCCCAGGCGGGCGAGGCGGGTACGAACTTGGCGCCGGCGCCGAGGGTCTTGATGAACGGCTCGACGAACGGCTCCTTGCGCGCGGCCTCTTCGCGGACATCGGTATAGGTGGGCAGGAAGCCCATCGCGTCGAAGAATTCACCCTGCGTCTTCTTGCCCGCGAGTTCCTTGACGAGGTCGACCGCGAGAGTGCGGTGCGAAGTGCTCTTCAGGACACCGATGTTGTTGCCGCCGGCGAACGCCGGGGCGATGTCGCCCTCCTTCACACCGGGCAGCGGTACGACGGCGTACTTGCCCTTGACCGCGCCGTCCTCCATCGCCTGGTGGCTGAAGTCGCCGCCGATGGCCATGCCCGCCTTGCCCGAGGCGAAGGCGGTGACGGTGTCGTTGCCGCCCATGCCGGCGCACTTGGCGGCGGGACAGTTGTCGCCGCCGAAGAGCGAGGTGTAGCTCTTGATGCCCTTCTGGGCGGCGGCGCTGTCGATGGCGGAGGTGTACGAGTCGCCCTTCTTGTCGGCGAGTTCACCGCCGTTGGCCCAGATGAACGGCATCGCGCCATAGGTGTAGGCGCCGCCGACGGCGAGCCCGTACAGCTCCGGCTTCGCCTTGCGGATCTTCTTCGCGGCGTCGATGAGCTGGTCCTGCGTCTTCGGTACGTCGATCTTCAACTGCTCGAAGAGGTCGGTGCGGTAGTAGAGGGCGCGTACGCCCACGAAGTAGGGGGCGCCGTAGATCTTGCCGTCGACGGTGACGGACTCCTTGGCCGTGGGGTCGGTGTCCTTGGCCTCGTCCCAGGCGCCGAACTCCTCGCTGATGTCGGCGAGTCCACCGTCCTTGACGTATCCGGCGGTGTCGGTGTTGCCGTACTCGATGATGTCCGGGGCGCTCTTGGGGTCGTTGAACGCGGCCTTGATCTTCTCGGCGCGGGTCTCGACCGGGATGTACTCGACCTTGACGTCGGCACCGTCGTGCGCCTTCTCGAAAGCAGCGACGGCGGTCTTGACCACGTCTTCCTTGGGCGTGTTGTTGACCTCCTGGAAGAGCCAGACGCGGAGGGTGCCGCTCTTCTCGTCCTTGTCCGAGCTGGTGTCGGAGGTCTGCGGGGCGCAGGCGGTCGCGGTGAGACCGGCGACGACAAGTGCCGCTATCGGGGCGGCCATTCGGGTCGAGAGCTGCTTCGGGAGCTTCATCGAGCGGTCCTCCGGGTTTCGCGTTGCAGCATACGCAACGACTGTTTCGTGCTGCACAACACGACGGAGGCTAGAAGTAGACCAACGCCCCCGACAAGAGGTCTCGACCACTTCTCGACCACTCTGTGACCCAGGAGGACCCACGAGCCCGCATCGGACCCCCTTCCGCGCCCCTCAGGAACTCGCCCCGCCCCGCGTCCGGGCATGACAAAACCGCGGTACCCGTACGGGGGGTACCGCGGTCGTGTCCTACGGCGGAGAGGGGGCCGCGCTACTTGTCCTTGCCGCCGCCCTTGCCCTTGTCCTTGTCGCCGCCCGCTCCCATGGACTCGTAGATCTCCTTGCACATGGGGCACACGGGATACTTCTTCGGGTCGCGGCCGGGCACCCAGACCTTGCCGCAGAGCGCGACGACGGGCGTGCCGTCCAGCGCGCTCGCCATGATCTTGTCCTTCTGGACGTAGTGGGCGAAGCGCTCGTGATCACCGTCACCGTGCGACGTCTGCGGCGTCGGCTCTACGAGGGTCCCCGTACCTGTCCCGCGCTCGGGCTCAAGAGTGCTCATGCGATCCAGGGTACCCAGGGCCCGGCCCTAACCGCCGAGACGCCCTTCGGCAGACCTTCGGACGCCCTTCCCCGGATACGCGACCACGTAGTAACTTCGCGAACGCGTTCGGCAACAAGTGTTCACGGCAGCGAACCGGGGGGTTGCGGAGTGGCGGGGAATCGGCCAACGGATTGGCATGTCCTGGACCTGGACAAGGACCCGACGCCGGGTGATCCGGACCGGGTACGGACGCTGGCGAAGGGGCTGCACGACTTCGCGGACGACGTCGCCGAGGCGTTACGGCTGATCAAGGGGATGGCCGAGGAGGACACGGTCCTGGTCTGGGCCGGCAAGTCCGCCAAGGCGTTCCAGGACGAGTTCTCCGGCGTGCCCAAGAATCTGCGCAAGCTGAAGAAGTCGTACGAGATGGCCGGCGACGCGCTCGCCGCGTACTGGCCGAAACTGGAACGCGCCCAGGCCCTCGCCGACAAGGCCCTCGTCAAGGGCCGCGAAGCACAGACCGACCTCTCCTCCGCCCAGTCCAAGCTGACCTCCGCCGAATCCTGGGTGGACCGCGCCGGCAAGGAAGCCGACAAATACAAGGACGACCCCACCGGCGGCAAGGACGTCCCCAAGCCGGATCCGGACAAGGTGAAGGCGGCCACGCGGGACGCGCAGAGCGCGAAGGATGCCCGTACGAGTGCGCAGTCGGATGTGTCCTCGGCGTCGAGCGCGCTGGACGCGGCGAAGAAGATGGCCGGGGACGCCCGCAAGATGCGGGAGGACGCGGCGCGGGAGGCGAAGGACAAACTCGACGACGCCTCCGACGCCGGAATCCGCAACCGGAAGTGGTGGGAAGAGGTCGGCGACTGGTTCACCGACAACTGGGACACCATCGTCGCCGTCTGCAAAGTCGTCGTCGCCGTCCTCGGCATCATCGCGCTGATCATCGGCGGCCCGATCCTCGGCGCGATCGTCCTCATCGCGGCCCTCATCGTCCTCGCGGACACCCTCAACAAATATTTCAAGGGACAGGCATCCCTCTGGGACGTGGGCTTCGCGGCGCTGGACTGCATCCCCGGTATGAAGGGCCTGACCACCCTCGGCGGCCTCGCCAAGGGCCTCAAGGGCCTGAGCAAGGTCGGCCTGAAGGGCATGGCGCTCGGAGCCAAGGGCCTCGCCAGAGGCACTCGGGCAGGCGGACGGCAGCTCAAAACACTCTTCACCCGTGGTGATCCCGTCGACATGGCAACCGGAGAGATGGTCATGTCCGCGACCGACCTCCTGCTCCCCGGTGTCCTCCCCCTCGCTGTGCAGCGCCATCACCGGTCCGGGGTGCGCTCAGGACGGTGGTTCGGACCGAGTTGGGTCTCGACCGTCGATCAACGACTGCTGCTGGACACGGACGGCGTTCGTTTCATCGCTGACGACGGCATGACGCTGATCTACCCAGTTCCAGAGCCCGGCCTCGCCGTACTGCCGGTAGAAGGCCCCCGATGGACTCTTGAGTGGGCGGGGGGAACCGACGGACGCATGACAGTGCACCAGCCGCAAACAGGCCGCACACTCCATTTCGAGCCCCTGTCGGGGCATTCATCCGCCGAATTGCCGATCGTGGAAATTTCGGACCGCCACGACAACACCGTCCGATTCCACTACCGCGCCGACGGAAGCCCCGAGGAGATCTCGCACCACGGCGGCTACCGCGTCGGAGTGACCACCGATTCAGGCCGCATCACCGAACTCCGACTCCTCGGCGCCGACGACGAGCCCGTCTTGATGCGTTACGGATACGACGGGGCCGGCAACCTCGCGGCTCTGTTCAACTCCGCCGGGCTCCCGCTACGACTCTCTTATGACGAGGAACACCGCATCAGGCGGTGGGAGGACCGGAACAACACCTGGTACAGCTACGAGTACGACGTCAAGGGACGCTGTGTGCGTGCCCATGGCATGAACGGAATCCTGGATTACACATACGCGTACGACGTTCAGACCCACAGCACGACGGCTACGGACTCTCTGGGCCACAGCACGGTCTACCGCTATTCCGATACATACCAACTCATCAGCGAAACCGACGCCTTGGGGCAGGTGACCTCCCGCGTCTGGGATCGCTACGACCGTCTCCAGTCGGTCACCGACCCACTGGGGCGATGCACGAGCTACGCCTACGACATTTCGGGCCGGAATACCGGAGTCACCTACCCCGACGGCACATCCGCGACTGTCTCCTACAACAGTCTTGGGCTCCCCGTATCCGCTGTCGATCCCGACGGCGCGGAGGCGACACACACATATGACGATCGAGGCAGCCTCCTTCGGACAACGGACCCCATGGGTTCGGTCACCGCATTCGCGTACAACGAGAACGGCTGCTTGACCCAGACCACCGACGCTCTGGGCGGCACAGAACGCATCGAGCGTGACAGTGCGGGTCTGCCGATCCGCTTCATCGACTCCGCCGGCGCCGAGTCGTCGTGCGTACGCGACGCCTTCGGTCGGGTCGTTCAGAGCACGGATCCCCTGGGCGGGGTCACTACCTTCGGCTGGACAACTGAGGGCCAACTGGCCTGGCGCAGGAAGCCCCATGGACACACCGAATCGTGGCGGTATGACGGCGAAGGGAATCTCGTCGAGCACCGGAACGCGTCCGGCGGTTCGACGTCGTTCACCATCACATCCTTCGACCTGCCCGGAACACGTACCGCGCCAGACGGTTCAGTTCTCACGTTCGTGTACGACACCGAATTGCGATTGAAACGGGTGGAGAACTCCGCCGGCGCAGTTTGGTCCTACACGTACGACCCGATCGGGAACGTGATCCTTGAAGAGGACTTCAACAGACGTCGCCGCACCTATCGCTACGACGCGGCACGTCAGCTCATCTCACAGGGTCAGTTGCCGGATCACGAGGTGCGATACGAACGTGACCTCGCGGGCAATGTCACCACCCGATGGTCCGGTGATGAAACGGCCGTCTTCGCATACAGTCCGGCCGGCCGGATGATCCGAGCCGCCAACGACCATGCGGCGGTGGATTTCCAGTACGACATCGCGGGACAGTTGATCGCGGAGACCTGCAACGGGCGTACGGTGACCCGAGCCTATGACGGGCTGGGACGCCTCACGCAGCGCACTACGCCCACCGAGGTCGTCAGTCGTTGGGAGTACGACCCTGGCCATCGGCCTGCGGCGTTGAGCATGAACGGCGGATCGCTGCGTTTCACTTACGATGCCGCCGGACGTGAAACCCAACGAGAGTTGGGCGGCGGAACTCTCCTCAGTCAGACCTGGGACGAGTCGTTCCGGCTGACAGAACAGACTCTGACCGCGCCTCGGACCGGCCGACTCCTTGAAAGGCGCAGTTACACATATCGGCAAGACGGAATTCCCCTGTCCATTGCCGCGGACTCCACAGGTCTTCGCCAACTCGACGTCGACGCCGCGGGACGGATCACCGCCGTCAACGGACCGGACTGGACCGAGCGGTACGCCTACGACAGCTCCGGCAACATGAGCCGTACCGATGTTCCCACCGCAGACTCCACCTGGCGGTTCGCCGGTACCCGACTGCAGAACACCGACCGTGTTCGATACGTTCATGATCAACAAGGGCGGCTCGTCACGAAGACGCTGAAACTGCTCTCGGGGGGTCACCGTACCGACAGCTACAGCTGGGACTCCCTCGGCAGGATGACTTCGGTCACCACTGCCAACGGAGAGGTATGGCAATACGCCTACGATCCGCTCGGGCGCAGGGTGTCAAAGCGCCGTACCGACGAGGGTGGACGCGTCCACGCCGAGACACTCTTCGTGTGGGACGGGGACAATCTGGCTGAGGAAATCCGTCTCCGCCAAGCGGACGGTTCGAGGCAGGTGACGACCTGGGAATTCTCTCCCGCACCGGTGCCACGCCCGTTGGCCCAACTGGAGCGCCACGAGCCGGCCGGCCTCTGCGAGGAGGAAGTCGACCTACGTTTCCGTGCCATCGTGACGGACTTGATCGGCGCGCCATCCGAACTCACTGACGCCGATGGCCGCGTAACGTGGCGTCGCGCCCCGACGGTCTGGGGATCAGGGGAGCCTCAGATCACCGATGACGTCGACTGCCGACTCCGCTTCCCCGGTCAGTACAACGACCCCGAGACCGGCCTCGACTACAACAGGCATCGCTACTACGACTCCTCCACCGGTCGATATCTGAGCCCGGACCCCTTGGGGCTCGATCCAGCACCCAATGATTACGCCTACACCGACAATCCACTCGTGTGGAGCGACCCGATGGGTCTGACTCCCTGCGGACCTGGGATCATCAATCACTATCGCGGAGCCTCACAACGCCTTCCCGGCGGTCAGCTCGGCCCAGCGGTGAGCATCAGGCAGCTGAAGATGGCTCTGGGCAGACGAGGGATGTCGGTCGATGACTACGACATCGTGCACGTACCCCAGATCGACGGTCCGCTCGGACCGGCCTTCGGTAACAGCCCGCACACGACTGACGGATTCCCGATGCTGGGCCCTCGCGGGCGCCCGATGATCGAGATCTCCGACCTGGGGCTGCGAGACATGGACGAAGCGGTCAGCACGGTCTTCCACGAGACCATGCACCATCAGCAGCAGGCGGCGCGACGCGGAATGCAGGACGCGCACAATGGCAGGGGTTACGTGACCACCCCCGGCGACGAGGAAATGGCGGAGATCTACGGGCAGCAAATGCTCGAACGGTTCCACGGCCGGGGCGGATGAGAAAAGGGTGGAAATGCAGGAATTCGACGTCGACCAGGTCAAGCAGTTGGTGCAAGGCCCGAAGTTCTACGAGGACCAGTCCGAGCGGGTCTGTCCGGCGTGCGGGGAGCGTGCTGTCCGGACCTATGTGTACCGCAGTCATCTCAGGAAGCGGCCCACCCTGATCAGCTACATGTGGTGCGCGAGTTGCCGCCGTTTCAAGGGGTGGACCGGGCCCGACCTCGGCACCTTCGACTTCACGGATCCGCTGGAGCGGCTGTCGACGGACGAGCGGACCACCCTGACCAGAGACTTCGCCGGATGGTTCCGCTCGCTGGACCGCCTGTGGGAGACCGGGGAACTCCCCCAGAGCTTCACCTGAGTCCTTCACCTGATTCCACTGAGACCAACGAGCCCGGCGAGTGCGTGGGCTCCTCGCGCCCCCCTCTCCCCGCCCCACCCCCTACTCCTCGAACCAAACCACCAACCGCACCCCCTCCACCCCATGCACCTCCGCCAACGCCCCCATCACCGTCCACACCGGCCCCCACGTGCCGTCCTCCGGTACCGCGTCCCTTCTGCGGGCCCGTTCCGCGCGGTATACCGTGCGGCCCGTGTCCCATTCCGTGCCCTCCGGGTAGAGGTCGCCGATGCGGTCGGGGGGCACCGTGAGGGTGTCGATGCCGCTGGCGTGGGCGAAGCCTCGGGACCAGACGGAGCGGTGGACGAGTTCCAGGGTGCCGTCGGGCAGGCGGCGGTAGCGGGCGATGTCCGTGGCGCGGGGCACGGCCGGCTCGTCCCAGTCGACGGAGAGGATTTCCGGCCAGCCGAGCCAGGTCGCGCCGAAGGCCCCGGGGCCCCAGTCCGCCATCTCGGCCGTGACAGTCTCCGATGCGTCCGGCGGCAGCCCGCGCCCGGCGGCGACCGGGCGCCACACCCCGCTTCCCCGTACCCCGAACAGGCAGTCGTACGCCGGGTAGTCGCGGGCCACGCCCAGCATCGGCAGGGGGACGGCCGGGTACCAGGCGGTCTCGGTGGGGGCGAGGCCGGGGCCCCAGGTGCGGCACTCGACGTACCCGTGGATGTCGGTTCCCATGGGCCGATTCTCCCCGCCGGATCAGCGACCGCCGGTTCAGCGACCGTCAGTTCAGCGGCCGTCAGTTCAGCGACGGGTCGTCCGGATATGTGGCGACCATCGCCAGCTCGTTGCGCTGCCGGCGCAGGACCTCGCGCCACAGTCGCTCGGGGGACGGCGACGACACATCACCCGGTTCCGACTCGACCACGTACCACGCGCCGTCGACCAGTTCGTTCTCCAGCTGTCCCGGACCCCACCCCGCGTACCCGGCGAAGATACGCAGCGATCCGAGTGCCGACGCGAGGAGTTCCGGCGGGGCCTCCAGGTCGACGAGTCCGATCGCACCGTGCACCCGGCGCCAGCCGAGCGGTGCCCGTTCGCCCGAGACGGCGCCGCCCGGTATCACCGCGACACCGAGCGCCGAGTCCAGTGAGACCGGGCCGCCCTGGAAGACGACCCCGGGGTCCCCGGCGAGTTCGGCCCAGCCTTCGAGGATGTCCCCGACGTCCACCGGCGTGGGCCGGTTGAGCACCACGCCGAGGGAGCCCTCCTCGTCGTGGTCGAGGAGCAGCACCACCGCGCGGTCGAAGTTCGGGTCCGCCAGGGCGGGGGTTGCCACGAGCAGCCGCCCTGTGAGCGAGGACACCTCGGTCATGGCAGACATGATCCCGCATCTTCCCCGCGCACGGGGACCCAACGTCCGTACCTGTGTGAAGGCAGCTCAGGGCGCACGGGAGCGGCCGGAGCGCACACCGCGACCACATCACCGTGCGCACCCTTCCGATCACCTTGCGTGTTGTGGCGAAGTCAGGACGGCCTGGCAACCGCACGTGCATACGGAACCTGGTCCCACGGCCATTACGCTTGCTGCTCGGCCCCTGCCCCTCCCAACTCGGAACGCGGAGATACATGACCGTCACCGACGATGTACTGCTTGTCCACGGCGGAACCCCGCTGGAGGGCGAGATCCGTGTCCGCGGCGCGAAGAACCTCGTGCCCAAGGCCATGGTCGCCGCACTCCTCGGCAGCGGACCGAGCCGACTGCGCAATGTCCCGGACATTCGTGATGTCCGCGTCGTGCGGGGACTGCTGCAACTGCACGGGGTCACCGTCCGCCCCGGCGAGGAGCCGGGCGAGCTGGTGCTCGACCCGACGCATGTCGAGAGCGCGAACGTCGCCGACATCGACGCGCACGCGGGCTCGTCACGCATCCCGATCCTGTTCTGCGGCCCGCTCCTGCACCGCCTGGGCCACGCGTTCATCCCGGGCCTCGGCGGCTGCGACATCGGCGGCCGGCCGATCGACTTCCACTTCGACGTGCTGCGGCAGTTCGGCGCGCGGATCGAGAAGCGCGCGGACGGCCAGTACCTGGAGGCCCCGCAGCGGCTGCGCGGTACGAAGATCCGGCTGCCCTACCCGTCGGTCGGCACGACCGAACAGGTGCTGCTCACGGCGGTCCTCGCGGAGGGCGTCACGGAGCTGTCCAACGCCGCCGTGGAGCCGGAGATCGAGGATCTCATCTGTGTGCTCCAGAAAATGGGCGCCATCATCGCGATGGACACGGACCGCACGATCCGGATCACCGGCGTCGACCGTCTCGGCGGCTATACGCACGCGGCCCTCCCGGACCGCCTGGAGGCCGCGTCCTGGGCCTCGGCGGCGCTGGCGACCGAGGGGAACATCTACGTACGCGGCGCCCAGCAGCGCTCGATGATGACGTTCCTGAACACCTATCGCAAGGTCGGCGGCGCCTTCGAGATCGACGACGAGGGCATCCGCTTCTGGCACCCGGGCGGCCAGCTGAAGTCGATCGCCCTGGAGACCGACGTACACCCCGGTTTCCAGACGGACTGGCAGCAGCCGCTGGTCGTCGCGCTCACCCAGGCCACGGGCCTGTCCATCGTCCACGAGACGGTGTACGAGTCCCGGCTCGGCTTCACCTCGGCGCTGAACCAGATGGGCGCCCACATCCAGCTCTACCGCGAGTGCCTGGGCGGCTCCGTCTGCCGGTTCGGGCAGCGCAACTTCCTGCACTCGGCGGTCGTTTCGGGCCCCACGAAGCTCCAGGGCTCTGATCTGGTCATCCCCGACCTGCGTGGCGGCTTCTCGTATCTGATCGCCGCCCTCGCGGCCCAGGGCACGTCCCGGGTGCACGGCATCGAGCTGATCAACCGCGGCTACGAGAACTTCATGGAGAAGCTCCAGGAGCTGGGCGCGAAGGTCGAACTGCCGGGCAGGACACCGCTGGGCTGAGACACCGCCCGCACGACACGGACAGACAGAACACTGCACGGACAGAGCGCGCCACGGACAGACAGATGGGGCGGCACCCGAGGAGTCGGGTGCCGCCCCATCACCGTCAAAGGGACTACTTCCCCTTCGCCGCTTCCTTGAGCTTCGAGCCCGCGGACACCTTCACGCTGTAGCCGGCCGGGATGTCGATCGGCTCGCCGGTCTGCGGGTTGCGGGCGGTGCGAGCGGCACGGTGGGTGCGCTCGAAGGTGAGGAAGCCGGGGATGGTGACCTTCTCGTCGCCCTTGGCGACAATCTCGCCGACGGTCTCGGCGAACGCGGCCAGCACGGCGTCGGCGTCCTTGCGGGTCACCTCGGCGCGGTCGGCCAGCGCGGCCACCAGCTCACTGCGGTTCATGTTTGTACTCCCGTGTTCATCTTGCCGTTGAGGCGTGAGATCGAAGCCGATGCTGCCAGGGCCCTCGTTGGTCCCCGGACCCGGGTCCGTAGCCAGACCCTCGCGCCCAGAGATGCATCCTGCCCCCACCTGCGGCGGGAACGCCAATCCGGCGCTCGTAGGAGTCACACGAAAAGCGCCACTGCCTCGACGTGGTGACGCTCCGTCCGCTCCCGGCAGCGGACCGCAGGACCTGCGGGCCAAAGGACACCCGCAGGACACCCCCTGGCTGCCCGCCACCCTAAAGGGCGGCTCCGGGACGTGCCTTCCGCGACGCGCCGCAGCCGTCAGGCCGTGGTGGCCGTCACAGCGGCGCCCGCCGCCTTGGCGGCCTCGCGTACGGCGCCCGCGACGGCGCCCGCGACCTTGTCGTTGAAGACGCTCGGAATGATGTAGTTCGGGTTCAGTTCGTCCTCGCTGACGACATCGGCGAGAGCGGTGGCCGCGGCCAGCATCATGCCGGTGTCGACCGTACGGGACTGGGCGTCGAGCAGGCCACGGAACACCCCGGGAAAGACCAGCACGTTGTTGATCTGGTTCGGGAAGTCCGAGCGGCCGGTGGCGACGACGGCGGCGGTCTCCCGGGCGAGACCCGGCTCGACCTCGGGGTCGGGATTCGCGAGCGCGAACACGATCGCGCCGTCGGCCATGGCCGCGACGTCCTCGCCGCCGAGCACGTTCGGGGCGGAGACGCCGATGAAGACGTCCGCGCCGCGCACGGCCTCCTTCAGGGTGCCCGTGACGCCCTCGGGGTTGGTGTTGTCCGCGATCCAGCGCAGCGGCGAGTCGGCGGCGGCGTCGACCAGGTCGGCGCGGCCCGCGTTCACCACGCCCTGGATGTCGGCGACGACGGCGTGCTTGACGCCCGCCGCGATCAGCAGCTTCAGGATGGCCGTACCGGCCGCGCCGGCCCCGGACATGACGACCCGTACGTCCTCGATGGACTTGCCGACCACGCGCAGCGCGTTGGTGAGGGCGGCGAGTACCACGATGGCGGTGCCGTGCTGGTCGTCGTGGAAGACGGGGATGTCGAGGGCCTCACGGAGCCGGGCCTCGATCTCGAAGCAGCGGGGCGCCGAGATGTCCTCCAGGTTGATGCCCGCGAAGCCCGGCGCGATGGCCTTGACGATCTCCACGATGGCGTCGGTGTCCTGGGTGTCCAGGCAGAGCGGCCAGGCGTCGATACCGGCGAACCGCTTGAAGAGGGCCGCCTTGCCCTCCATGACGGGCAGCGCGGCCATCGGGCCGATGTTGCCGAGCCCGAGCACGGCGGAGCCGTCCGTGACGACCGCGACCGAGTTGCGCTTGATGGTGAGGCGGCGGGCGTCCTCGGGGTTCTCGGCGATGGCCATGCAGACCCGTGCCACACCCGGTGTGTAGATCATCGAGAGATCGTCACGGTTGCGGATGGGGTGCTTGGACTGCATCTCGATCTTGCCGCCGAGGTGCATCAGGAACGTACGGTCCGAGACCTTGCCGAGGACGACGCCGTCGATGGTCCGGAGCTTGCCGACGATCTCGTCGGCGTGCGAGGTCGAGGACGCCGCGATGGTGACGTCTATACGGAGCTTCTCGTGGCCGGACGCCGTGACGTCCAGGCCGGTCACCGAGCCTCCGGACGATTCGACCGCCGTGGTGAGCTGAGATACCGCTGTTCCGCTGGCGGGCACCTCAAGGCGGACCGTCATCGAGTAGGAGACGCTGGGCGCCGTTGCCATGGCCGACTTCCTCTGCTTTCCCTCTGTGTCGCTTGCGCACGTGTGCGGCGTGCGCACGGCCCGTGAGGTCACGGGCGGCGTCATCCGATGGTCGCACCTACCGTCGGGTACCTGGTAGCCGCCCTGGGATTGCGAACCTTTTGTTCATTGCGGCCACAACGGGAAAAAGACCCGTGCCACCAGGTGGCACGAGCCTTTCCTCCGTTCAGTGACACCGACCCGCCATGCTCGCCTCGCGGCAAGTGGTCGCTCGTAGCGACGAAGGTTGGGCCCGGGGGCTTGGATCGGGCCGGTGTCGCATCCACGGTAACAAACGATCCCCGCAAGGCAATTCCCGTCACACGAAGTCGTGGCCCTGTCGGGGTGGGCGGCGCGGGTTCCGGCGACCCCGGGCGACGGTCCGCGGACGGCTTCGTCACTCCCTCAGCAGGTCCGGGACCCCGTCCGCGTCGGGGTCGTCGCGGCGGCCCGAGACGACCGTGAGGCGTTGGGTCGCCCGGGTGAGGGCCACGTACAGGACACGCAGCCCTGCGGGTGACTCGTCGGCGATCTCGGCGGGTGAGACCACGACCGTCGCGTCGTACTCCAGGCCCTTGGCCTCCAGGCTGCCGAGTGCCACCACGCGGTCACCGAGTCCGGCGAGCCAGCGCGCGGCCTCCTCGCGCCGGTTCATGGCAACGACGACGCCGACGGTGCCGTCGACCTCGTCGAGCAGCCGGACGGCCTCCTCGCGCACCGTACGGCCCAGACCGCCGTCGCCGACGGTCGCGAACCGGGGCTTCACGCCGGTGGAGCGCACCGCTGTCGGCGAGGGCGCGCCGGGCATCGCCAGGGCGAGGACGCGGGACGCCACCTCGGCGATCTCGGCCGGGTTGCGGTAGTTCACGGTGAGCGAGAAGCGGCGGCGCGGGCGGGTGCCGAGCGCCTCGTCGCGGGCCTCGGCCGCCTCCCGGGGGTCGGACCAGGAGGACTGCGCCGGGTCGCCGACGACGGTCCAGGTGGCGTGCCGGCCGCGGCGCCCGACCATGCGCCACTGCATCGGCGTGAGGTCCTGTGCCTCGTCGACGATGACATGCGCGTACTCGGTACGTTCCTGGGCGAGCCGCTCGGCCCGCTCGCGGCGGCTCTCCTCACGCACCGGCATCAGCTCCTCCAGGCCGGTGAGCTGGTCCAGCGGGTCGAGGTCGACGGGCCGCCGCCTGGGCCGGGCGAGGGTGCCGAGGATCGACTGGAGTTCGTCCAGCAGTGCCACGTCGTGCACGGAGAGCGCGTCGCGCTGGAGGGAGCGGGCGACCCGGCGCACCTCGCCCTGGTTCAGCTCCCGGCGCGCCCAGCGGCCCAGCCGTCGCTCGTCGCCCATCGCGGCGAGCACCCCGCGCGGGGTCAGCTCGGGCCACCAGGCGTCCAGGAATTCCTGGAAGGAGTCCTCGGAGGTGATGTCCTCGTCGAAGGAGGACCGCAGTTCGGCGGCGAGTTCCGGGTCGTTGTGGCGGGAGCCGGCGCCCGAACGGTTCCACAGGGTGTCCAGGAGGAGTCGGCGGGCGCGGGGGCGCAGCAGGTTGACCGGGGCCGTGCCGCTGAGCGCGATACGGCGGATGTCGGCCAGTTCGGCGGCTTCCAGCTCCAGCCTGCGGTTGAACGCGACGACCCGTAGCCGGTTCGGCGTGTCCGGCAGTTCCAGGGCGCCCCGCGCGACCTTCCGCAGCACCCTGAGCATCCGGGACGAGCCCTTGACGCGGGCGGTGGCCGGGGTGTCGTAGACCGTGGCGTCGGCGCCGTCGACCAGGGAGCCGACCGCGCGGATGGCGACCTGGCCCTCCTCGCCGAGCGACGGCAGGACGCCCTCGGTGTACGCGACGAGCAGCGGGGTCGGCGAGACGATGAGGATGCCGCCCGCGTACCGCCGACGGTCCTGGTAGAGCAGATACGCGGCCCGGTGCAGCGCCACCGCCGTCTTGCCGGTGCCCGGTCCGCCCTCGACCTGGGTCACCGACGCGGCGGGCGCCCTGATCACCAGGTCCTGCTCGGCCTGGATGGAGGAGACGATGTCCCGCATGGTGTGACCACGGGCCTGGCCGAGCGCCGCCATCAGGGCGCCGTCGCCGATCACCGGCAGGTCGGCGCCGTCGAGGCGGGCGGTCAGCTCCGGGCGCATCAGGTCGTCCTCGACACCGAGCACCCGGCGGCCCTTGGAGCGGATCACCCGGCGGCGTACCACCCGGCCCGGGTCGACCGGGGTCGAGCGGTAGAAGGGCGCGGCGGCGGGCGCGCGCCAGTCGATGACCAGCGGTGTGTAGTCGGCGTCGAGGACGCCGATCCGGCCGATGTGCAGGGTCTCCGCGATATCGGCGACCTGGCGGGTGGCGTCGGCGCCCTCGGTGCCGGTGCCGTCGGTGGGCTCGGTGCGTACGGCGCCGTCGGCGGGCTCGACGGCCGTGTACGCGCCGTCCGGGCCCTTCTTGCCGTCCTTGCCCGGCAGGAGGTCGATCCGGCCGAAGAGGAAGTCCTCGAACTCGTTGTTGAGCCGGTTGAGGTGGATTCCGGCCCGGAAGACCTGGGCGTCGCGCTCGGCGAGCGCGCCGGGGGTGCCGACCTGGCCGCGCTGGGCCGCGTCGCGCATGAGGAACTCCGCCTCGTGGATTTTCTCCTCAAGGCGGCGGTACACCTGGTCCAGATGCTCCTGTTCGACCGCGATCTCGCGATCGCGGAGGGAATCAGGAGCGGTATGAGCGGCATGAGCGGCGTGCTGAGCGGCCACCGGGCCCCCTTCTGACGTGCATGGCAGCCGTCTACCGTACGCGAAGGGGACCCTCTGGTGCCACGTTCGGCACCGGTGGCGGAGCCAGATGCTCCGGATCGGTGCCTGCCGTGTCCCGCACCCGGCCCTATGCCTTGACCTCCACGAGTTTCTTGCCGTCCAGGGTGCGTACCTCGAAGTGGTCGATGTCCTTCTCGGCGAAGGCGGCGCCGCCGTGCACGTACAGCGGTTTCTTGGCGT
This sequence comes from Streptomyces sp. NPDC058001, assembly GCF_042886315.1. NCBI lineage: Bacteria > Bacillati > Actinomycetota > Actinomycetes > Kitasatosporales > Streptomycetaceae > Streptomyces > Streptomyces sp. NPDC058001. The sequence continues at coordinate 88,214 of NZ_JBHVQT010000002.1, read as the reverse complement.
TCGCGTTGGTGCTGTTCTCGATGCCGTAGCCCCATGCGGGGACGGACCAGGTGGTGACCGTCTCGCGCTCGCCGTTCTTGCCGACGGCGATCAGGGAGCACTTCAGCGGGCCCTTGACGTTCTTCAGCTCCAGGACGGTGTGGGTGCCCCACGCCTTGTTCTCCATGCCCACCGTCGCGGTGACGTCGCTGCTCGCGTCCGTCGCCGTGACCTTCTGGTCCATGTGGTGGAAGAACGCGTCCTCGGCGGGGCTCGTCGGATGGGCCTCGACGCCGGTCGTGCCGCCGCTGTCGCCGTTGACGGCGATGACGGTCAGCGGGCCGCCGATGATCAGGGCAGCGGCGGCGGCCACCAGATACAGTCCGCGCCGGCGCTTCCTGGCGCGCCGGACGGCGACCTCGTCGACCAGCCGGTCCGCGAGTTGCCTGCTGGGTTTGGCGGCGAGCTGCTCGCCGATGGCGGGGGTGCCGGACTGCATCCCGGGGCCGCCGGGGAGATCGGCGAGGGCGGCCAGCATGGGTTCCATGCCGGCGAGTTCCTCCAACTGCCGCGCGCACCAGTCGCAGCCCGCGAGATGCGCCTCGAAAGCGGTTGCCTCGTAGTCGTCGAGGATGCCCAGGGCATAGGCGCCGACCGTTTCGTGGACGTCATGGGCCTCGTTCGGAGTCATGCCGTGCGTCGTCATGCGGTCACCCCCCGCTCCTCCAGCGCCAGCTTCATCGAGCGCAGGGCGTAGAACACCCGTGAGCGCACCGTGCCGCTGGGTATGCCGAGCGTCTCGGCCGCCTCATTGACCGTACGTCCTTTGAAGTACGTCTCGACCAGGACCTCCCGATGGGCAGGGGTCAGGTCGTCGAGTGCGTCTGAGAGTGTCATCAGCCACAACGCCTTGTCGATCTCGTCCTCCGCGGGGATGACCTCCAGAGGCGACGGGTCGACCTCCTGCGGCCGGGCCTGTCGACTGCGGTGGCCGTCGATCACGATACGACGGGCGACCGTCACCAGCCAGGGGCGTACGGAACCCGTGGCCCGATTGAGCTGACCGGCGTTCTTCCAGGCCCGGATGAGCGTTTCCTGGACGACGTCCTCGGCGCGCTGCCGGTCTCCCGCGACAAGGCGGAGCACGTACGCGAGCAGGGGTCCGGCGTGTTCGCGGTAGAGCGCGCGCATCAGTTCCTCGTCCGGCTCCGACGAGGACTGGGTCATGCGATGTCGGGCCCTTGGCGGGCGTTCATCGGCCACGGCGGAATCCTTGCGCACGCCTACCTCCGGTGTCCCCGATTCGACTGGGCTCCCCCAGCCGGGATCGCTCAGCACGGGGTACGTACGCGGGGCGGGAGTTGTTCAACGGACGTGCGATACGGACGTACTGATGTGGGGCTACGTGGCTTCACGCGCGGGCGAGGGCGGCGCGGCGGCGGTGCCGGGCGACGCGTTCCCGGTTGCCGCACACCTCGCTGGAACACCAGCGGCGGCGGCCTCCGCGGGATGTGTCGAGGTAGATCAGGGGGCAGTTGTCGCCCTCGCACTGACGGAGCCGGGCGCGGGTGACGGGGTCGGTGAGCAGGTCGACGGTGTCCCGGGCGACGGCGGCGATGAGGGCGGCGCAGTCGGGGTCGTCGTGCAGGGCGCGGGCGAGGGTGCCGTCGGGCGCGCGGACGGCGCGGGGGGCCGGTGGGGCCTCGCGGGCCAGCGAGTTGACCCGTTCCAGGGCGCCGGGTGCGGGGCGTCCGCCGAGTTCGCCGCGGACCAACAGGCCGATGTGGGCGCGGAGTTCGCGGAAGTCGACGAGCCAGCCGGGGTGGGCGCCGTGCAGCGGGGTCGGGTCGGGGACGAGTCCGGCGGCGGTGCACCAGGCACGGAGCCGGTCCACCGAGTCGAGCCGGTCGTCGGGGTGTCCGGTCGCGACCAGATCCAGACAGAGCCGACCTGGATCGAACCGAAGCTCGGAGCCGACCGAGGCCGTGCCAAGGGCGCTCGATGTCATGAGCTTGTCACCGCCTTGTGGGTACCGCTGAGTCCTGTCGGTGCGTTCGTGGGATGCCTGGGTGTTTTCGGGGTGCCGTCCCCCTACAGTGCCTGCCCAAAGACGCGGCCGGAACCCCTGCTGCGGGGCCCGGGGGTGGACGCGTGCGTATGCGGCTGCGCGTCGTGGCCATGTTCCGGTCCCCGGGTGGACGTCTTCACTGGTGGTCATGGTGGACATGACGAGGAACTGGACGAATACGGGTACGAGAACGGATGGGCGGACCTCCGGCACCTCGGGGACCTCCGGGACCTCGGGGACCGCCGGGACCTCGGGGACCGCCGGGACCTCGGGGACCGCCGGGACCTCGGGGACCGCCGGGGCCGTACTGGGTGCGGCCACGGTCGCGATGGGCCTGATCGCGGGCACCTTCTACGTGTTCGCGTGCGCGGTGATGCCGGCGCTGGCACGCAGCGGCGACCGTACGTACGTGGAGGTGATGCGGAACATCAACGAGGTGATCCAGAACCCGGTGTTCTTCGTCAGCTTCCTGGGCGCACTGGCCCTGACGGCCGTCTCGGCATGGCAACTCCGAAGCCGCTGGGTATACGCGGCCCTCATCACCTACGCGGCGGCCTTCCTGATCACGGTGGCGGTGAACGTCCCCCTGAACGACGCCCTGGCCCGCCCCGGCAACCCGAGGACCCTACGCGACCACTTCGAGACCCCCTGGCTGACCTGGAACATCACAAGAGCCCTCCTGTGCACAGCGGCAACGGCTTTCCTTACGCGGGCGTTGGTGGTGTGGGGGCGGGGGCAGCGTGCGGCGTGAGGTCGGGATCCACGCCAGCCAACGGGTGGGTGGGTGGGAACGCCCTGGACGGAGACTGCCGGTGCGGGAGATCGGTCACGGGACCCGCGGTCACGTCGTCGGGTCCAGCGCCAACCGGTACCCCCGTTTCACCACCGTCTGGATCAGCTTCGGTGCCCCGAGGGCGCTCCGTAGCCGGGCCATCGCGGTCTCCACGGCGTGTTCGTCGCGGCCCGCGCCGGGCAGCGCGCGGAGCAGGTCGGCGCGGGCGACCACCCAGCCGGGGCGCCGGGAGAGGGCGCGCAACAGCGCCATCCCGGCCGGCGGTACGGGCCGCAGCGCGTCGTCGACGAGGACCGCGTGGCCGCGGATCTCCACCCGGTGCCCCGCGATGGGCAACGTACGGGCGCGCCTCGGGAGTTCCTGGCACAGGAGTTGGACGAGCGGCCCGAGCCGGAAGCGTTCGGGCTGCACGGTGTCGAGGTCGTGCGCCTGCAACGGCAGCGCGGTGACCGGTCCGACACAGGCGGGCAGCACGTCATGGCGCAGCGCGGCGACGAGGTCGCCGAGCTGTCCGCGTACCTCGGCGCGCCGCAGCAGTGAGGCGGCGGCGGGCGCGCTCGTGAAGGTGAGGGCGTCGAGGCCGCGCGCGAGGGTGGTGTCGAGGAGCCGGTCGACGGGTCCGATGTCCTCGGGCGGCATCCACCGGTAGACGGGGACGCCCACGACCTCCGCTCCCGCGGCCCGCAGCGCCTCCACGAACCCGGGCAGCGGCTCCCCGTGCAGTTGGATCGCGATACGGCGCCCTTCGACACCCTCGTCCAGGAGCCGGTCCAGGACTTCGGCCATGGACTCGGACGAGGGCGACCATTCCTCGGTGAGCCCGGCGGCGCGCACGGCGCCCTTGACCTTGGGACCCCGGGCGAGGATTTCGACCCCGCGCAACCGGTCGAGCAGGGCATCCCCCACGCCCCACCCGTCGGCGGCCTCGACCCAGCCGCGGAACCCGATGGCGGTGGTGGCGACCACGACGTCCGGGCCGTGGTCGATCAACTCCTTGGTGGCGGCGAGGAGTTCGCTGTCGTCGGCGAGCGGCACGATGCGCAGCGCGGGCGCGTGCTGCACGGTGGCGCCGCGCCGCTGGAGCAGTGCGCCCAGTTCGTCGGCGCGGCGCGCGGCGGTGACACCGACGGTGAACCCCGCGAGGGGGCCGTGCGGGGGGCCCTGCTGGTGAACGTCCATGTGCCCTCGTCGTGGCCGGTGATGGACGACCGAGCCTGCCAACGGACGGTGACAGGCCCGGTACCCCGAGATGTCCGGGATGTTACGTCCGGGGCGCGCGGTCACACCTTGGCGTACCCGAGCCGGGTCGGTGCCTCGGTGGCGGTGGGATGCGGGGCGGTGACGGCGGGGCGTCGAAGGTATACGGCCCAGGTCACGCCGAGGCACAGGGCGTAGAAGGCGAGGAAGGCGACGAACGCGCCGGTGCCGCTGCCCGTGGTCTGGAAGGACTGCCGGAAGGCGAGGTTGATCCCGAGCCCGCCGAGCGCGCCGACCGCGCCGATGAGCCCCATCGAGGCACCGGACAGGCGCCGCCCGTAGGTGGCGGCGGCCTCCCCGTCGAGCCCGCGCGCGAGCGCCTTGGCGTGGAAAATCCCGGGGATCATCTTGTACGTGGAGCCGTTGCCGAGCCCGGTGAGGACGAACAGGGCGATGAAGGCGGTGGTGAACAGCGGGAGCGAGGCCCGCAGCGACGCGAGGACGACGACGGCGGTGGCGACGCCCATGCCGACGAAGTTCCAGAGGGTGATCCGGGCACCGCCGTACCGGTCGGCGAGCGTCCCGCCGACCGGCCTGATCAGCGAGCCGAGCAGTGGCCCGACGAAGGTGATCGACGCGGCCTGGAGGGGCGTACGCCCGAACTGCGACTGAAGTACGAGCCCGAAGGCGAAGCTGTACCCGATGAACGACCCGAACGTGCCCACGTACAGCAGCGACATGATCCAGGTGTGCGGGTCCCGTACGACCTCCCGGGCCGCGCCGGCGTCGTTACGGACGGAGGCGAGGTTGTCCATGAAGAGGGCGGAGCAGACAGCCGACGCGACGATGAGGGGGATGTAGATCGCGAGCAGGACCCGCGGTCCCCAGGAGGCGCCGATGACGCCGAGCCCGATGAGCTGGACGACGGGCACGCCGATGTTCCCGCCGCCGGCGTTGAGGCCGAGCGCCCACCCCTTCTTCCGCAGCGGGAAGAAGGAGTTGATGTTGGTCATGGAGGAGGCGAAGTTCCCGCCGCCGACGCCGGTGAGTACGGCACACAGCATGAACGTCGTGTACGAGGTCCCCGGCTCCATCACCACAAAGGCGGCCACGGTGGGCAGGAGCAGTGTCGACGCCGCCACGACGGTCCAGTTCCGCCCGCCGAACCGCGCGACGGCGAAGGTGTACGGCACCCGTACGACGGCACCGACGAGCGTGGCCATCGACACCAGGAAGAACTTCCCGGCGGGGTCGATCCCGTACTCGGGCCCCATGAACAGCACGAGCACGGACCAGAGCGTCCACACGGAGAACCCGATGTGCTCGGACAAGACGGAGAACACAAGATTCCGCCGGGCGACGCCTTCCCCACCACCCGCCCAGAACTCCTCGTCCTCGGGTTCCCACCGCTGAATCCAGCGCCCCCCACTCCGCACACGACCACCGTTCACACCCATCAGGGCCTCCCAACACCTCGGCTACCCCGAAGCTAGAAACCCCGCGTTTCACCCCCGCGCCCCGGAGTGACCACCGGGGAACGTTGCTCTCACTCGGGGGTGGGGCGGGCGGTGAGGTGGTCCTCGAAGCGGAGGGACGCGGCGACCTGGCGGAGGAGGGCGCGGTAGTGGGGGCGGTGGGGTGTGGCGGGGGTGCTGAGGGTGAGGTACGCGAGGCTCGTGCCGTCGGGGTGCGGTACGTGCGCGTGCACCTGGAGCAGCGGTCGAGGGCCGGTGACCCGGACGGTCTCGCTGAGGGACGCCGGGCCGCAGGGCAACTCGGCGTACTCGACCTGTGTGTGCCCCTCGGCGGACGCGACGGCCCGCGCGGCGGTGACGGCCCGCGGTGCCCAGGCGGTGTCCACCCAGGTGACGGTGAACAGGGACAGCAGCGGCGCCGCGGCCCCACCGATCCCCGAGTCGTCACGGTGCAACCCGAGCGAACAGTGAACGGTCCCCTGCGCGCACAGAGCACCCAGCAGCACCCCGGCCCCGGTGACCACGGCGCCGAAGCGCTGCCGGGCCGTGTCGTCCGGTGCGGTGTCGAGCAGGTGCGCGAGGGCTTCGGGCGGCGCCGGCGGGAGGGGCAGGGGCAGGGGGGTGAAACCGGGTGGGAGGGCGAAGCGGATGCCGGGGTCGTCGTTCACGGGTCCCTCCGGGGTGGTGCGGCGGGCACGAGGGCGCCGGCGCGGCGGGCGCGGTCGAGATCGACGGGGGTCGCGCCCCAACTCCCGGGCGCACACCGCCTGTCGAGCGCGGGTCGCTGATAGAGCAGATGCAACCGCCGGGGCCCCGACCGCCCGCCCACAGCGACAACACCGAGAAACCGGGGATCACCGGCGAACCAGAGGGGGGTGAGCTGGGCGGTGAGGTGGGGGGAGGTTCGGGGGCCACCGATGCGCTTCAGCCACCAGTGAGCGCGGTGGTGGTTGAGGAAGACCAGCGGAATGTTGTCCTCGCCGCCGACCGGGTCGGGGAACTCGAACCACATCCCGTCGTCCGTCGCCCGCGGATGTCTGGCCAGTCCACGCGGTACGCCTTCGAGGAATTGCCAGGGGTAGTGGCGCAGGACGCGGCGCATACGGAAGGCCCACGGGACGCGGGACACCTGAAGGACGAACCGATACAGGGCGTAGAGCAGGCAAGGGAGCAGAAGCCAGACGGTCCACACGGGTGCGGCAAGGGCGAGTACGAGGACACCGGCCTGTACGGCGGCCCACGCGACCGTCCCGGCGACGCCGAAGACCAGATGCAGGGTCCAGGCCGCGCGCGTGGGCGGGTGATGCCAAGCCGTCACTGGCAGCACTGACGTTACTGGCATCACTGGAGAAGCCTGCGGATCAGATCAACGGTTTCCGCGCCATCGACCGGCGCGAGGAACGTGCCGTCGATCGCGGTGCCGACCTCCGCGACCGTGTCACTCTCCAGCGGCTCGAAAAGGGTCGAGGCCACCCCGTACGTGGCGGTCGCCGCGCCCGCCCACGGAGCCGCCGCCTCGGTTGCCTCAGCCGTCCCGGTCAGTCGGGGAGCCCTGACGACGACCCATTCCATGAACGGATTCCGTGCGTCGGACAGTTCCTTGGCCGCCGTCAGGGTCTCGTCCGCGAAGGTGCCGGCTCTCCGCCCGAGCGTGACTGCCTCACCGGACGCTCCCACAGCGCGCAGGGTGCCGACGGACCCTTTCGACACGGCGCCGATGCCAGGGACCACCCCCAAGCCGTCGGCCGCCAACCCGATCAGGTTGCTCCAGAAGTCCCCATCCAGCTCCCCCTTACTCACCCCGTCCCACAGCGACGCCCGTACCAGCGGATCCGAAAGCCGCAGTCCCGCCGCGCCGGCGCTCAGTGCCGCCGCCAACAGCAGAAGCACCGCCGCCGCCGTCCCGCCCGTCACGACGAACAGGGCCGCCAGGCCCACCACGGCGGCGGCCCAGCTGAGGATGTCCGGGAGGTTCTCGGTGAGCCAGTCGAGCGCGGTGTCGAGGAAACCCGGTTCCTGCGGCGCGAGCCGACGCGTCGCGCCCCGGATTTTCCGGGCCCGGTACGCCGCCCTCTCCTCGTGTTCCTCCGCGAGCCTCCGGGCCCGGCGCCGGACGTCGTCGCCCTCGCCGTCCGCCGAGGGCTCCCCCACGGCACCCCCGGCATCCGCGGCCTCCTCCAGCCGCCCGGCCCGCCGCTGGAAATCGGCGAGTTCGTCCTCCCAGCGGTGGAGCTGTTTCGCCGCCCCGCGGATCGAACGCGCCGCGTTGCGGAGGTTCAGCGGAAGCGGTCCGCCGTCGAGCTGTTCCCGGAACGCGACGGCCGCGTCGCCTTTCCAGTGGCTGCCCTGGGTGAGCCGCGTGACCAGGCCATGAGTGTCCTCCAGGACCTCCGCGGCAGCGGACAGCTTCCGCCGCAGCTCCCGTACCGTGTCGGTGTTGCCCGGCACGGGGTCGAACCCGAGATGCGGATACCCCGAAGCCGTCACCGTGCGGCTCCCGGTGCGGCTCCGCCCGAGGACAGGGCGGCCTCCAGTGCCTGGTCCAGTTCGCGGTAACTGTCCTTGCTGTGGCCGACGATCCGGCTCAGGGCGTCGGTCTGCGCGCCGATCTCCTCGGCCCCGTATCTCCAGTCGTCCTGGAAGTCCTCGCACGCCGTGTCCAGGGCCCGGGTCCCGAGCCCGGTGACCGTGGCATCGCTCAGGGCCCCGCGGAGATCCGCGAGCGCGTCCGTCGACGCCCTCAGCATCCGCATGAAGTGCGTGAGTTCGTCCCCGTCGACCGCCAGTCGCTCCGCCACCCGCACGACGCTATCCGGAACAACGGGGTCCGAACCAAGCCCAACCGGTGCTTACCGCCCGTTAGTTGGGCGTACGCCCCGCCGGTTGACGTCCCCGGTCACGCTTGCCGCCGCGCCCCGCGCGTTTGGACCCGTTCGGCCACAGGCGTGGTGGGCGTTTGGCTGCCAGGTCTTCCATCCAGCCGACCGCGAGGATCGTCAGGGCTATCAGGGGCCAGACCAGGACGAACATCCAGACGTTGTAGGTGGTGTCGAGGGCCGACATCATGCGGTCGGTCATGAAGGGGAGGTCGTAGAGGCGGTCTATGAGGGGGACCGTCGCCATGATCAGGAGGTTGTGCCAGAGGTAGATCGTCACCGCTCTGTTGTTGGAGAGGGTGATGACCTTGTCGAAGCGGGCCAGGCGATCGGGGAGCTGCTGCCAGGACGGCGCGTACTGGAGGAGGATCACCACCGCGCCGAACGACCAGGTCGCCTGCGCCAGGGGGATGTCGTTGAGGTCCCAGCCGTCCGGGCCGAGATGGCCCGAGGCCCACCACAGGCCGAAGGCCATGATCAGTGCCGACAGGGACACGGCGAGATAGCGCGGGACCTGGCGCAGCACGCCCTCCTGGTGGGCGAAGCCCAGGATCCAGCAGCCGCCGTAGACGGCGAAGTCGGTGACGGCGTTGCCGGTCTCGCCGGGGATCGTGACGACGCCGGTGCCGACGACCGCGGTGAGTGCCAGCGGTGCGAGCAGGGTCGCCCACGGCATCCGGCGGAACGCCCACAGCAGCAGCGGCGACGCGATCACGAACCACATGTACGCACGCAGGTACCAGAGCGGGCCCGCCGCCTGCGCGGGCCACGTGGCGTCGAGCAGACCGCCCTCCGCGCCGATGTGCCACGGGAACGTCGGCGCGCCGATCGGCACCAGGTAGTTGAAGAGGCTGACCCAGCCCCACGTACCGCCGTTGTCCGGGTCGCGGCCCGGGTTCCAGCCGGCCATGAACAGCATGACGAGGACGACCGCGCTGAAGATCCACATCGGTGGCAGCAGCCGTCGGACACGGCCCCTGATCACCCCGAGCGCGGGCCTGTTCAGGGACCGCGCCATCAGGGAGCCCGCCAGCGCGAACATGACGCCCATGGACGGGAACACCACCGTCAGCCAGGCCCAGCCGAACAGGTGGTAGACGACGACCCGGACCAGCGCGATGGTGCGGAGGAGGTCCAGGTAGCGGTCGCGGCCCGGCGCCTTGGCGGGGGCAGCAGCACTCGAAGCCCCGCCCGGCTTGTCCGTACGGGCATGGGTGCGGCCCCCCGATCGCGCGGCCGGCACCTCCGCCTCCCCCGGCCCCACCGACCCGTCCGGCAACGGTCGCGCCGGACCCCACGGGCTCGGTTCCCAGTCCCACTCGGAGGACGGCGTCGACCCTCCGGCGCCCTCGCCCCGCTGTGTCGGATACGTCATGCCACCGGCCTCCGATCGTTCGCGCGCCCCCGCTGCCCCGGCAGCCCGCCGGGCGCCTCCACCACGCCGGTGCGCCGGAGCTTCTGCCAGCGCAGCCGGCCGCCGGTGAGGGCGGTGATCCAGGACTGAAGCAGCACGACGTACATCAGCTGCCGATAGAGGATCTGCTGGAGGGGCAGCGAGATCAGATGGGTCATCCGCTCCCGGTCGAGCCGGAACGCGTACGCGGCGCAGGCGGCCTGGATCGCGAGGACGCCCAGCCAGGCGCCGACGGTCTTGCCGGTGGGGCCGAAGACCAGCCCGTAGAGCAGGAACACATCGATGAGGGGGGCCAGGAGGGGGGCCAGGACCATGAAGAGCGAGACCAGCGGCAGGCCGACCCGGCCGAAGCGGCCCGACGCGCCGCGCTCCACCACGGCCTTGCGGTGCTTCCAGATGGCCTGCATCGTGCCGTACGACCACCGGTAGCGCTGGGACCAGAGCTGCTGCACGGACTCCGGTGCCTCGGTCCAGGCGCGGGCCTTCTCCGCGTACACCACGCGCCAGCCGTCGCGGTGCAGCGCCATCGTGATGTCGGTGTCCTCGGCGAGCGTGTCGTCGCTCATGCCGCCGACGCGCTCCAGGGCCGAGCGGCGGAAGGCGCCGACGGCTCCGGGGATCGTCGGCATGCAGCGCAGGACGTCGTACATCCGGCGGTCGAGGTTGAAGCCCATCACGTACTCGATGTGCTGCCAGGCGCCGATCAGCGAGTCACGGTTGCCGACCTTGGCGTTGCCCGCGACGGCGCCCACGCGCGCGTCGCCGAACGGCTGCACCAACTCCCGCACGGTCGCCCGCTCGAAGACGGTGTCGCCGTCCATCATCACGATGAGGTCGCACCGGGCGTTGGCGATACCGCGGTTGAGGGCGGCGGGCTTGCCCGCGTTGAGCTGGCGCACCACCCGTACGTTCGGCAGCCGCAGGTCCTCGACGATGCGGGCGGTGCCGTCGGTGGAGCCGTCGTCGATGACGATGACCTCGACGGGATGATCGCTGTCCATCAGGGAACGGACGGTGTTCTCGATGCACTTGGCCTCGTTGTACGCGGGCACCAGGACCGACACCGGTTCGGTGACGGCCGGTCCCCAGCGGAAACCGGGGCGCCGCACCCGGCGGGCGTGCGTGAAGGAGAGCAGCAGCATCAGGCCGAAGCGGGTGATGACGAGGACCCCGATGACGGCGAGTCCGACACCGAGCACCTGGGTGGTCTTCTCGGCGGCCTGGACCAGGAAGATCCACGCGCGGCCCTTCCACAGCTCGGCGCCGGTGACCGGGGTGTGCGCGCTGGGCGCGTCGAGGGCCTCGGTGAGGTTGGTGAACCGGTAGCCCTCCTCCTGGAGGTCGGGCAGGAACTTGTCGAGCGCGGCGACGGTCTGTGAGCGGTCGCCGCCGGAGTCGTGCATCAGGACGACCGCGCCTTTGCCGCCCTTGGGGGTGGCGCGGCGGATGATCTCCTCTACTCCCGGCCGCTTCCAGTCCTCGCTGTCGGTGTTGTTGACGAGGGTGATGTAGCCACGGCTGGCGACATACCGGGTGACGGGCCAGGACTTGTTGTCGAAGGCGTCCGGGAACGACGAGTAGGGCGGCCGGAACAGCGAGGTGCGGATACCGGCGGCGCCGACGAGCGCGAGCTGGTTCTGCGACAGCTCCCAGTCGATACGGCTCGTGGACTGGTAGGCGAGATCGGGGTGGTTGAAGGTGTGCAGTCCGATCTCGTGGCCCTCGTCCACCATGCGCTGGACCAGGTCCGGATAGCGCGACGCCATGGTGCCGGTGACGAAGAACACGGCGTGGGCGTGGTGCTCCTTGAGAGTGTCGAGGACCTTCGGCGTCCAGACCGGGTCGGGCCCGTCGTCGAAGGTGAGGACCAGCTTGTGGTGCGGGATGCGCACGGTGTTGATGTGGCCCTCGCGCGCGTCGATGACGGGTCCGCCCTCAAGGACGCGGTGCGGGACCTTGTCGGTCGCGGCGGGCGGCGCGATGCGGTGGTCGGCGAGGACCTCGCTGTGTACGTAGCCGCGGAGCATGAGCATCGCCATGAGGGCGGCGAGCAGCGTGACCGGCAGCAGATAGCGCAGGGGAAGTCGGCGCCGGCGGGCGGTTCTCTGTCGCCGGGCGCCGGTGGAGCGGGGTGTCATTACTGAGCGCCCTCCGGGGCGATGGGGACCTGGCCGCCCGCGGCCGTGGACGGTGACGGGTCGGCGGGCGACGGATCGGGGGGCGAAGAACCGGGTCCCGGGTCGGAGGGGCCGGGGTCGGTGCTCGGCTCGCCGGCGGGCGGGGACGCGACGCCACCACCGGGCGTGCCGGGCTTGACCCCGCCGTTGTCCCTGGTCGGCTTCGCGCCGGGTGACGTGCCGGGCTTCGCGGCGTCGGTGGCCGCGTCGGACGGGCCGTCGGTGGCGCCGGGCGAGGCGCTGTCACCGGGGGACGGCGTGGTGCCGTCGCTGTTCGACGGTGTGGCGCCGGGGCTCTCGCCGGGGGAACCGGACGGCGACCCGGAGACGGCGGGCAGCGGCGGGGTGTCCACCTTGCCGGCCGGCTGGTCCGCGGCCGGATCCGGTATCGGCAGCCAAGGCGCGCTGGAATTGCCGGAGACGACGGTGGCCACGATCACCACCGCGTACACCGCGCAGGCGAGGGCGACGACGAGACCGATGGTGCGATAGCGGCGGCTGCGCCGGCCCGTCTCGTCGACGAACACGGGTCCGTCGGATCCGGCGGCGTCCTGGGCCTTGCCCTGGGCGGTGAGTTCGTCCAGCTGACGGCCTATGCCGTCGATCTGGATCGTGACCTCGTTCGGGTCATGTGTCTGCCCTGGTTGGGCGTCTTCTCGCCAAATTTCCACGCGTACGCACATCCCCCCACGGGATTTCCTGGGATGCGCGCGCGACCTCGGCACCTGTCGTTCGAACCTGGCCCCCACCCGGTCCGAGCGCCCCCCTTTATCACGTGTGCCCAGACCAAGAATGTAGCGCACCCGAGTGACACGGGTGGTTCTGTGTCAGAACCAGGTCGTCATGATGCGTGAATCGATGGCCGGAATCCAACTGTCGGCCGGTCGCTGAAGCCAACCCTCCGCTTCGGCGAGCGCCGCCGCCGTCTCACGGAGGGCCGCAATCCCGGGGTGGACGCGCCCCTTCCGCCACACCAGCGAGAGCGGCGAGAGCGGTACGGGGTCGACCAGCGGGCGCTGCACCGTCTCGGGCATGGCCGGAAAGTCTCGTACGACGAGGACGGGGTTCCGCCACTTGGCCATGACGCGCCGGAACTCCTCGGTCCCCACGGCGAGCGGCGCGGGCGGCGCGACCTCGATCCCGCGCCCCTCGAAGAGCAGTTCCGCGAGAGCGGTCCACTCAGGGGTACGGGGGTTCCCGGCACCGGCGTAGATCTGCTCACCGGCCAGTGCGTCCAGTGGAACTTCGGCCAAATTGGCCAGCTTGTGATCCTCGGGCAGGATGACCGCCATGGGCTCGTACCGCACCGGCTGTTGGTCGAGCCGGGCACGGACGGCCGGGGCGAGACCCCCGTACCGGCCGAAAGAGGCGTCGAGCCGGCCCGCGAGGAGTTCGGTGGCGGCGCCCGTCAGACCGCTCTCGAAACGCGCCATCAGCTCGTGCTCCGGGACGCGTTCACGGGCGAGTTCCAGGATGCGTCCGGAGATCAGCCCCGGACTGTTGAGGTCCACCAGGACGGGCCGGGACACCTGCCCGCGCGCGAAGGCGGCCGTCAACTCGTCCTGCGCGTCGAGAACCCGGCGCGCGTACGGGAGCAGCCGCTCACCGTCGGCGGTCGGCGTGACCTGCCGGGTGGTACGGACGAACAGCTCGGCGCCCAGGGTGCGTTCGAGGCGTCTGATGTCACGGCTGAGGGCCTGCTGAGCTACGTAGAGGCGGGCCGCGGCACGGGTGAAGTGCAGTTCCTCGGCGACGGCGACGAAGGCACGCAGGAGCCGGGGGTCGATTCCGGCGCCGATTCCGGGGCTCGCCGATTCACCGGACTCACGGGACTCACGGGACATCCGGTGAATTTACAACAGGGATGCGTCAATCGGAACCGAACAGGTGTTGGACCCCGCGCCGGGCGGCGGGCGACGGTTGCCCCATGCAGCAGGACCACGACACCCGACCCCGCCCGCGCCCCACCGGCACCGCTCCGGAAACCACCGGCACCACCCCGGAAAGGCGTCCGCCCAGGAACCCGTACCGCCGGCTCTTCGCCGTCCCCGGCGCCCGCGCCTTCACCCTCGGCAATCTCGTCGCCCGGCTGCCGGTGGGCATGTTCAGCATCAGCGCGGTGATGATGATCGCGGGCGCGCGCGGCTCGTACGCGCTCGCCGGGGCCGTCACCGCGACGGGCCTGGCCACGATGGCGGTCGTCGCCCCCTGGATCGCGCGGCTCGTCGACCGCTACGGACAGGCACGGATCGCCGTACCCGCCACCCTGTTCGCCGCACTCGGCTCCCTCGCCCTGCTGCTGTGCGTGCGCTACGGGGCGCCGGACTGGACCCTGTTCGCGGCGTACGCGGCGACCGCCACGACGCCCAACACGGGCGGCATGTCCCGGGCCCGCTGGGCGTATCTGCTGCGGGACGACCCGGGGGCCGTGCACACCGCGAACTCCTTCGAGCAGGCCGCCGACGAACTCTGCTTCATGCTGGGCCCGGTCCTGGCGGCGTTCCTCTGCGGGACGCTGTTCCCGGAGGCGGGCACGCTGGTCGGTGTGGTGCTGCTGGTGACGGGTGTGCTGCTGTTCGCGGCGCAGCGGTCCACCGAGCCGCCCGTCCACCACCGTCCCCGTATGAAGTCGCCGCTGCGCGCACACGGGATGCCCACCCTGCTGGTCGGATTCGTCGCGACGGGCGCGGTGTTCGGGTCGATGGAGGTGGTGACGGTCGCGTTCGCGGACGCGCGCGGGCACCAGGCGGCCGGGGGCGCGGTCCTCGCGTTGCAGGCCGCCGGTTCGGGCGCCGCCGGACTCCTGTACGGGACGCTCCGCCCGGCGGCCCGCGCGGAGCGCCGGTTCCTGCTCTGTGTGGCCGGGATGTCGGTCCTGATGACGCTTCCGCTGCTCGCCGCGGCCCTGTCGGGTTCGCTGGTGGTGCTGGCGGGCGCCCTGCTGTGCGCGGGGATGGCGACCGCGCCGACGATGGTCACCGGGATGACGCTGGTCCAACGGCGCACCCCCGAGGGCCAGTTGAACGAGGGCATGACCCTCGCCGTGACCGGCATCCTCGGGGGCATCGCGTGCGGCGCGGCTGCGGGCGGCCGGCTGGTGGAGCACGCGGGTCCTACGGCGGCCTACGCGGTCCCCGTCGCCGCGGCGGCCTGCGCCCTGCTCCCGGCCCTGTACGGGGCCCTGCGGACACCGCCGCCCGCCGCGAAGGGGAACGGCTCGGGCTCAGCAGAGGGCGGGCTTGCGCCATGAGCACTCCAGGGCGCCGTCCCGCTCGGCACCCCGAGCGGCGCCGGGCCGCACCGGTACGGCGCGCTCCGCGTCGGACCGGGCCAGGGTCACCACCACGGCGTCCTCCAAGGGCTTGACGGAGGAGGCGAGGAAGTTGTTGAGGACGACGCTGTAGACGAGTTCACGTCCGCCCGCGTCGGTCACGTACCCGGACAGCGCGGAGGCGCCGGTCAACGACCCGGTCTTTCCCCGGGCGTTGAGCGCGGCCGGGGTGCCGCACATCCGGGACCGCAGGGTCCCGCCGACGAACCGGTCCGGATCGCAGGCCACCGGGAGCGACCGGTACCAGTCCGCGTACCAGGGCTCCGAGCGCACCGACACGAGCAGCCGGGCGAGTTGGTCGGCGGGGAAGCTGTTCATCCGCGAGAGCCCCGAGCCGTCCACCTGCCGCAGGGTGCCGGTGTCGACGCCCGCGTCCTTCAAGTAGCCGCTGACGGCGGCGAGTCCGGCGCTCCAGGTGCCGCGCCGGGCCGTCTCGTACCCCATGGCCTTGGTGAGGATCTCGGCGTGCATGTTGTTGGACAGCTTCACGAACGGGATCAGGAGGTCCCTGAGGGGCATGGAGTCGTGCGAGGCGATGCCCCGCGCGTCGGCGGGCGTCGCGCGGCCCGGCCGGGTCGGTCCGGTGACCCGGACGCCGTGGGCGGTGAGCGCGTCGCGGAAGACGGCCGCCGCGTATCCGGTGGGTTCCCAGACGCTGACCCACTCCTTGGTGACCGGGCCGCCGACGGGGACGGTGCCGCTGACGGTGACGGTGTTGCCGCCGTGCCGCCGCTCGACGGTGAGGGTGTCGGCGCCGCCCGCGGCGACGGTGGTGGCGGTGACATCGACGTCGACGTAACCGGTCTTGGGGGTCAGCGTGATCCGGGGCTTGTCCCCGGCGGCGGCACCGGGCGCGGCCTCGACGATCACGGTGCCGGTGTCGTAGTCGGTGTCCGGGGCGACGCTGAGCGCGGATATCTGGGCGGAGTAGTACGCGGACTCGTCGTCGGCGGCCCAGGACCGGCCGAGCCGCTCGGTGTCGAACCGGGTGTCGTCGGCGACGAGCCCCCCGGTGACGAGCCGGACCCCGGATGCGGCGACCTGGGCGGCGAGCCGGTCGTAGTCGGCGGCGAGCAGCGTCGGGTCGCCGGTGCCCCGCAAGTACAGATCACCGGAGAGCACCCGGCCGTGCCGCGTACCGGTGGTGAGGACGTCGGTGGTGAAGCGGTAGGTCGGGCCGAGGACGTCCAGGGCCGCCGCCGATGTGGCGAGTTTGGTGTTGGACGCGGGCATCAGCCGCCCGGTGGGCAGATGCCGGTACAGGATGTCGCCGGTCTCCGCGTCGGCGACGACGACGCTCGCGGCGCCCCCGGCCATGCGGGGATCGCCGAGTACGGCGTCGATGGCCTCGGGCAGTCCGCTCCGGTCGGAGTCGGCGCCGGCCGGGGCGCTCCAGGTGAGGGTGGCCGCGGCGAGGGCGGCGACGGCGGGCCAGATCCAGTGGCGCAGACGCGGCACACCGCGTCTCACAGGTCTACTCATGCCACAGCAGCATCCCGGACCCACCCGGAAGACAACAGACCGCGTCGCCTGGCGCAGAAACTCCGGTGCGGGGAACACGGGAACGGCGCCGCTGTTGGGGACAAGAAAACGGCGCCCTCCCGAAGGAAGGCGCCGCGCAACAAGGGGTTCCGGTCGCGTTCCCTCACGAGTGAGGGGCGCGTTGGTGGAGATGGCGGGAATCGAACCCGCGTCCAACGGTGCGGAATCAGGGCTTCTCCGTGTGCAGTTCGCTGCGATTTTCTCGGCCCCGGCGATCACGCGAACAAGTCGCCGACGGGCCCAGCCACTGTTTGATTTCCTCCCGGACCCCGTGACCGGGCCTGGAAGTTTAGTTCCCTAGCTGATGCCAGGATCCGGGTCGGGAACAGCCCCGGGCTGACACTTCGCAAGTCGCTACTTAGGCAGCGAGGGCGAAGGAATCGCGCTTGGTATTGGCGATTATTTTTTGCGACATATGGTTTACGAGATCATTGCCGCTTCCTCGACACGCTTCCCCTGCTTCGACAGCCGCTGTCGAAACCGATCATCCCCATGTTGTTTTTTCAAGGTGGTACCGCACCCTCGGTGGGGCGCATGACCATGGTACTTGACCAGCGTCGGCGAGAGCCAGTCCATTTACCTACCGGAGGCTGGCCCGCTCCTTCCGCTTCACCGCCGAGATGGCCCGGTCCGCCTCGCGCCGGTCCTGCTTCTCGCGGAGGGTCTGCCGCTTGTCGTACTCCTTCTTGCCCCTCGCCAGCGCGATCTCGACCTTGGCGCGGCCGTCCTTGAAGTACAGGGCGAGCGGCACGATGGTGTGTCCGGTCTCCTGGGACTTCGACACCAGCTTGTCGATCTCGGCGCGGTGCAGCAGCAGCTTCCGCCTGCGCCGCGCGCTGTGGTTGGTCCAGGTGCCCTGGCTGTACTCCGGTACGTGCACGTTGTGCAGCCATGCCTCGCCGCCGTCGAGCTGGACGAATCCGTCCACCAGCGAGGCCCGCCCCTGGCGCAGCGACTTCACCTCGGTACCGGTGAGGACCAGTCCGGCCTCGTAGGTGTCGATGATGGTGTAGTCGTGCCGCGCCTTCTTGTTCTGGGCGATCAGCTTGCGCCCTTTTTCCTTAGCCATAGTGCGGCCATTTTCGCACTACGAGGGGGCGGTCGGGCCAGCCGTTTACCGCGCCGGACGACCCGAGAGCCGCCGCACGGCCGCTACGGAGTGTCGCCGAGGCCGCTCAGTACGGTCTCGGCCTGCTTCTCGCTGCCCGTTCCGGCCTCCAGGTCGGGTGTGATGCCCCGGCCGTCGACGCTGTGGCCCGAAGGGGTGCGGTAGTGCCCGACGGTCAGTTCGGCGACGGAGCCGCCGGGCAGCCGGCTCGGCATCTGGACCGAGCCCTTGCCGAAGGTGCGGGAGCCCACCACGACCGCTCGGCCGCGGTCCTGGAGCGCCCCGGTGAGCAGTTCGGCGGCGCTCATCGTGCCGCCGTCGACGAGCGCGACCACGGGCCGTTCGGTGTCGCCGCCGGGGCGCGCGTGCAGGGCGCGCTGCTCGCCCCGTACGTCGTACGTGGCGACCAGGCCGCCGTCGAGGAACGCGGAGGCCGCCGTGGCGGCCTCGGTGACCAGGCCGCCGGAGTTGCCTCGCAGGTCGAGCAGGATGCCGGCGCCGGGCGGTGCGGCGCGGACGGCGGACCGTACCCGCTCGCCCGAGCCCTTGGTGAAGGCGGCGACCTTGATCAGGACGGCGCCGGATGTGCCGTCGCCGAGTTGTTCGACGGTGACGGAGTCGGTGGACAGGACGGCGCGGCGCAGGGTCTCGGTCCAGCGGTGGGCGCCGCGCGAGAGGCCCAGGTCGACGGGGGTGCCGGTGGCGGTCTCGTCGTCACCCTTGGTGACGGGTGTGTCGCCGGACGGGTGGTCGCCGCGCAGCAGGGCGACGACCTCGGTGACGGGCCGGTTCTCGACGCGCTGTCCGTCGATGGTGAGGAGCCGGTCGCCGGTGCGGATGCCGGCCCGCTCGGCCGGTCCACCGGACTGCACGCGCGCGACCTCGATCCGGCCGTCCTTCGTCCGCCGGGCCCAGAGGCCCACGCCCGTGTACTCGCCGTCGAGTGCCTGCTCGAACTCCGCGTACTCGCCCTCGGAGTAGACGGCGCCCCAGCGGTCGCCGCTGCGGCTGACGGCCCGCTCGGCGGCCTCCATGGGGGACTTTCCCTCGGCCATGGCGTCGGCGGCGGCTTCGGTGACGTCCTGCTGGTGGGCGGCGGACAGGGTGCCGGTCCGCGCGGACGGAGCCTTCGCGGCGGTCTTGTCGTCGGCGCCGCCGGTCCACGATCCCGTGGCGGCACCGGTCACGAGGACGCTGGTGAACACCAAGGTCAGGGCGGCCCCGCGGCGAATGCGGCGGGGCACGGCGAACAGGTCGGGACCTGACATGCGGGTGAGTCTAGGACAAGGCGGGGCGCCGTACGGGCGGTTGCCCCGGACGGCGCCCCGGTCATGTGTCACACCTTGAGGTACTTGCGCAACGCGAAGAAAGCGGCAAGGGACGGCATCAGCACACTGGTCGCGAGGATCAGCGGCAGCTTCGCGAGGACGGCGTCCCAGCCGATGAAGTTGATCAGGTTGAGCTTCTCGGAGAGCGCCAGACCGTGGTCGATGAAGAAGTACCGGCCGAGCACCAGGAAGGCGCAGGCGACACCACCGCCGATCAGTCCGGCGACGGCGGCCTCCATGATGAACGGCGCCTGGATGTAGAAGCCGGACGCGCCGACGAGCCGCATGATGCCGGTCTCGCGTCTGCGGCTGAACGCGGAGACGCGCACGGTGTTGACGATCAGCATCAGCGCCACGACGAGCATCAGCGACATCACGGCGATGGCGGCCCAGTTCATGACATTGAGGAGCCCGAAGAGGTTCTCCAGGATGCCCTTCTGGTCCTGCACCGACTGCACCCCGTCACGGCCGTCGAAGGCGGTGGCGATGACCTGGTACTTCTCGGGGTCCTTCAGCTTGATGCGGAAGGACTCCTGCATCTGGTCCGGGGTCAGCGAACTGGCCAGCGGCGAGTCGCCGAACTGCTCCTTGTAGTGCTTGTACGCCTGGTCGCTGGTCTCGTACGACACCTTGTCGACTACCGGCATCTTGTCCAGGTCGGTCTTGATCTGGGCCCGCTGCTCGGCGGTGACGGCGCCCTTGGGGCACTTCGGGTCGGAAGCGCCGTCGCTCTTGTTGCAGAGGAAGATCGAGACGTTGACCTTGTCGTACCAGTAGCCCTTCATGACGCTCACCTGGTCACGCATGAGCAGGGAGCCGCCGAACAGGGCGAGCGAGAGGGCGACCGAGACGACGACCGCGACGGTCATCGTCAGATTGCGGCGGAGACCGACGCCGATCTCCGACAGGACGAACTGGGCGCGCATCGCGTGCTTTCTGCCTTTCGGTACGTACGCCGGGTCAGTGCTGGTAGCCGTAGACGCCGCGTGCCTGGTCGCGGACGAGACGGCCCTTCTCCAGCTCGATGACGCGCTTGCGCATCTGGTCCACGATGTTCTGGTCGTGGGTCGCCATCACGACGGTCGTACCCGTCCGGTTGATGCGGTCGAGGAGCTTCATGATGCCGACCGAGGTCTGCGGGTCGAGGTTGCC
Source organism: Streptomyces sp. NPDC058001 (assembly GCF_042886315.1). Taxonomy (NCBI): domain Bacteria; kingdom Bacillati; phylum Actinomycetota; class Actinomycetes; order Kitasatosporales; family Streptomycetaceae; genus Streptomyces; species Streptomyces sp. NPDC058001. Next base: position 67,774 of record NZ_JBHVQT010000002.1, on the reverse strand, counting down.
CGTGGGCTCGTCGGCGATCAGCAGTTTGGGCCGGTTCACGAAGGCCCGCGCGATGGCCACGCGCTGCTGCTCACCGCCGGACAGCTCACCGGGCATCCGCTCCTCCTTGCCGCCCAGGCCGACGAGGTCGAGCACCTGGGGCACGGACTTGCGGATCTCACCGCGTGACCTGCCGATGACCTCCTGCGCGAAGGCGACGTTCTCCGCGACCGTCTTGTTCGGCAGCAGGCGGAAGTCCTGGAAGACGGTTCCCAGCTGGCGGCGCATCTGCGGCACCTTCCAGTTGGAGAGCCTCGCGACGTCCTTGCCGAGAATGTGCACCTGGCCGTGGCTGGCCCGCTCCTCGCGGAGGACCAGCCGTAGAAAGGTGGACTTTCCGGAGCCGGAGGACCCCACGAGGAACACGAACTCTCCACGCTCGACCTCCAGGGAGACTTCCCTGAGAGCGGGGCGGGTCTGCTTGGGGTAGACCTTGGAGACACTGTCGAATCGGATCACGGATGCACCACGGGTCGCCGGGGGTAGGTGTGCGTGACCATACGCGAACCGGGTGGACAAGCGCAGTCGGCGACCGAGGTTGCGTACCGGTTGCGCTTTTTGTCACGGAACGGAACGGCTCGAATCCGTCAGGACCGGGCAGGATACGGCGGGCCGCGCCGAAATCCGCGGAAGCTGGCACAGTGGGAGGGGAACGGTTGCGTTTCCCTGAGCGTTGTGCGGAGAGACAGTCGTTGCGGCAGGGCTCCGCCGCGCGGGAGGAGGAGTGCGCATGACCTATGACCGATTGGTGTGCGCGAACTGCGCGTCCCCGGTCAGTGAGGGCCGGTGCCCCGTCTGCCGGGCCAGCCGTCAGCGGCTGGAGCAGGACGGAAACAGCAACTTCTGGTCCGGTATGAACCCCATGATGCTGATCGCGCTCCTCGCGGTCCTGATCGCGGCCGTGGCCCTGCTGGCCCGCTAGCCGCGTTTCGGACACAGGGGGCCACGGGGGGCCGGACCGGGTCGTAAGGCCCTGAGAACGGCGCATAGGGGCCGAGAACGGCGAGAGAACCGGCGAGAGACACCGAGAAGGGCCCGGAGCGGGTGCTCCGGGCCCTTCTCGTGCGCTCTACTCGCTCTGCCGCCCGGATCAGGCGACGGTGCGGCCACCGCCGGCGAGGCGGGGCAGCAGCCGGAAGCCGACGCCACCGGCGATCATCGCGGCGGCCCCGATCAGCAGGAACGTGGTCTGCGCCGCGCCGGTCTCGGCCAGCTCGTCCTTGGCCGCGCCCTGCCCGGCGGGCGCCGAGCCGGTGTCGGTCAGGCCGGTCTTGCCCTGGCCCTGCTCGACCGGCTTGGAGCCGCCGTCGGGGTTGTTGTCATTGCCCCCGGTGTTGCCACCGTTGCCGTTGCCCGGCTGGCTCGGGTTGCTCGTCGGCTCCTCGGTGGGCTCCGTGGGCTCCTCGGTGGGCTCCGTCGGCTCCTCCGTGGGCTCGGTCGGCGGGTCCGTGGGGTCCGTCGGCGGGTCCGTCGGGTCCGTGGGAGGGTCGGTCGGGTCGGTCGGGATCTCCGAGGTGCCGTCGGTCGGCTCGTCGTTCACGCCCACGTCGACGCCGACGCCGGTCTCGTCGGCGTGGGCGTTGACACCCACACCGCCCAGGCCGACGTTCACATCGAGAGCCGAAGCGGCGCCCGCGGCGGTCAGGGACGCACCGGCGGCGATCAGCGTGCCGGCGGCGATCCGCGCCACGCGGATCCGCGTCTTCTTGGTCATCTGCCTGCTACCCCCAGTAGCTAATGGTGTATGGAGCAGCGCTCGGGGCTTCGTCCTCGGAAGCGACTTCTCATCCCCCCGGTCACACGCGCCCCGAAGATACGCATGCCACGCTCAACCCTTCCCAGTTTTGGCAAAGGCGTCAAGGTCGTTGCGTACGCGATGTCTGGAATAAGGGGAGTTGACCGCCATATGTTCTTGTGCCGGTGACGTAAAAGCCCGACACATGCGACAACTGCCGCCCTCGGGACGGCAGTTGCCTTGTCGACAAAGCTGTGACAGCTGAGTTCTAACGGTCCTGCTGCTTGCGCCAGCGAATTCCGGCCTCCAGAAAGCCGTCGATCTCACCGTCGAGCACGGACTGCGGATTGCCCACCTCGTACTCCGTACGCAGGTCCTTGACCATCTGGTACGGGTGCAGGACGTACGAACGCATCTGGTTGCCCCAGGAGTTGCCACCGTCGCCCTTGAGCGCGTTCATCTTGGCCTGCTCCTCCTGGCGGCGGCGTTCGAGCAGCTTCGCCTGGAGGACGTTCATCGCGGTCGCCTTGTTCTGGATCTGCGAGCGCTCGTTCTGACAGGAGACGACGATGCCGGTCGGGATGTGCGTCAGCCGGACCGCGGAGTCGGTGGTGTTGACGCCCTGTCCGCCGGGGCCCGACGAGCGGTACACGTCGACGCGCAGCTCGGACTCGTCGATCTCGATGTGGTCGGTCTGCTCGACCACCGGCAGCACCTCGACACCGGCGAACGATGTCTGGCGGCGCCCCTGGTTGTCGAACGGCGAGATCCGCACGAGCCGGTGGGTGCCCTGCTCGACGGAGAGCGTGCCGTACGCGTACGGAATCTGGACGGCGAAGGTGGTCGACTTGATGCCGGCCTCTTCGGCGTACGACGTCTCGTAGACCTCGGTCTTGTAGCCGTGGCGCTCGGCCCAGCGCAGATACATGCGCTGGAGCTGCTCGGCGAAGTCGGCGGCGTCGACGCCGCCGGCCTCCGCGCGGATGTTGACCAGGGCCTCACGGGCGTCGTACTCGCCGGAGAGCAGGGTCCGTACTTCCATCTCGTCGAGCGCCTTGCGCACGGAGACCAGCTCGGACTCGGCCTCGGCGAGGGTCTCCGAGTCGTCCTCGGCCTCGGCCAGCTCGAAGAGCACGCTCAGGTCGTCGATGCGGCCCCGCAGCGTCTCCGCCTTGCGCACCTCCGCCTGGAGGTGCGACAGCTTGCTGGTGATCTTCTGGGCCTCGTCCGGGTCGTCCCACAGGGACGGCGCGGCGGCCTGCTCCTCCAGCACGGCGATATCCGCCCTCAGCCTGTCCAGGTCCAGGACGGCCTCGATCGACTCCATGGTCGAGGAGAGGGACTTCAACTCTTCGGAAACATCGACGACTGCCACGCCCCCCAGCCTAACGGCTGCCCGAGTACTACCTCACCGGCGATCCCACCCACCCACCCTCAAACAACTACCCACCCGACGATCCCACCCACCCACCCAAAACCACCAGCAACTCCCACCTCGACACACCCCACCGCAACGTGGGCGGGCGGGCACAACGCACCGGCGCCGGGTGGAGGGTGGGTGGTCGGCCGGGGCCCGTCGCCAGCAGGCCCGCCGCAACCCCGCACCGCTGTGGGCAAGCACACCCCCCGCCCCCGCTGTGGGAAGGCGAGGCGCGCCCTACCCCGCCCTCGTTGTGGGCAGGCGTTCCGCACGGCGATGGGGGTCCCTCCCGCTCGAGCGAAGCCGAGAGTGGGGGAGGGTGGGCACAACGGCAGGTGCCGGGTGCGCGGAAGGTAGGGGGCCCATCGTCGGCAGGCGACCCGCACGCCCCGCCCCCATTACCCCCAGGCCCTTAAGACACCGGGGAGGAACGGGTGGGCACAGCCCAGGTGCCGGGTGCGGCGAAGGTGCGGGGCCCATCGTCGGTAGGCGAGTCCCACACCCGTGGTCAGGGAGTTGCCGGGGCTGAGTGGCCTGGTTCGCGCGGAGTCGCATCCGCGTCGTTGCCCGATGTGGCCAGCCACGTGCCGATGCCGGCGGCGGCCAGTACCGCGGCGGCGGCGCCCAGGGCGATCCGGCGCCGGCGCGCGGAGGCGGCCCGGTGCCGGGCGGAACCCGGGCGGGGGGCACCCGTGGCGCGCGGCACCCGGGCGGTGCCCCGCGCACCCCCGGCCAGCTCGTCCGCCGCGGGCACCCGCATGCTCGTATGCGTATCCCGGTTCGAGTCGGTGGCGTGCCCCGGCACCAGCGGCACCGCCCCGCGCCGAGCGGCCGGCGCCGGACCGGCCTCGGGCACCGGCTCCTCCTCGGCCGAAGCGCCCCCGTCCTCCCCCGCCCCCGGCTCGTCCACGTCCAGCGGCGGCATCCCGGCGAGCGACGGCAACTGCTCCCGCAGCCGGGCCCCCAGCTCCGAGGCGCGCAGCCGGGACGCGGGCGCCTTCGCCAGGCACTGGACGATCAGCTGCCACAGCTCGTCGGAGATCCCGGGCAGCGGTACGACGGTCTCGGTGACATGGCGGCGCAGTACGGCACCGGGGTGCCCCCCGCCGAAGGGCGTGAACCCGGCGAGGAGTTCGTACAGGACCGTCGCGAGGGCGTAGATGTCGACGGCCGCGCGCGGGGGCAGCCCCTCGACGATCTCGGGCGCGAGGTAGTCAGGGGTGCCGATGATCTTCGTGGCGCGGGTCCGGCGGGGCGAGTCGATGAGTTTCGCCACACCGAAGTCGGTGAGCAGCGCCGGATGGGCGCCTGCCGGGCCGAGCGGTCCCTGCATGTCCAGGAGGACGTTCTCGGGCTTGACGTCGCGGTGCACGACCCCGGCCGCGTGCGCGGCGGCGAGCCCGTCGGCGACGTCCGCGACGATGGCAACCGCGGCCTCGGGGGCGAGCCTGCGCTCCCGGTCGAGGCGGGTGCGCAGGTCGGTGCCGCGGACGAGGTCCATGACGAGGGCGAGGTCGTTGCCGTCGACGACCAGGTCGCGGACGGCGACCACATGCGGGTGGGCCAGGCCGAGCAGTGCGGTGCGCTCCTGCACGAAGCGGCCGACCAGCTCCTGGTCGGCCGCGAGGTCCTCGCGCAGCAGTTTGATGGCGACGGGCCCCTCGGGTCCCTCGCCGAGCCACACCGTGCCGGCGCTGCCGCGGCCCAGGATCTGGTGCGCGGTGTAGCGGCTGCCGATCTTCCGTGCCAAGACTGCTCCTACGGACGCGTGTTGGCGACAAAGCTACGCGTCCGTGACGGCAACCTTCGCACCACCGACGGAAATCACCCGGTGGATGTCGACAAATCACCGAAGTCGCGGCCCCCTTGGGGCATCGCGTCCGCTCAGCCGCTGCCCGTACCGGAGCCCGAGCCGCTGTTCCCGAGGTCCCCGATCCATCCGGTGACCGTCGTGAACCAGTCGGAGAGCTGGGCCCAGTAACCCTTGGACGTACCGATCCAGTCCTGGAGCGGGCTCAGTTCCCAGACCAGCCAGCCCGCGACGAACAGGATGACGACCGTGAACAGACAGCCCTTGAGGCAGCCGAGCCCCGGGATCCGCATCGGGTTGGCGCTGCGCTGCCGGGGCTCGCGAGGGGGCCGCGGCGCGGGCTGCTGCGGCGGCGCGTAGTGCTGGGGCTGCCGCTCGGGCACGGGCGCGGGCGCGTACCGCTGCGGCTGGTGCTGCTGCTGGGGCGCGTACTGCTGGGGCGGCGGGGCCTGCGGCTGCCGGGTCTGGCGGCGCTGCGGCTCGGGGCGCGCGACCTGCCGCTGCGGGCGCCGGCGCAGCGGGTCCTCGCCCGGGTCGAGGTACTGGACCTGCGTCTGCTCGTTGCGGTCACGGGCGGCGCGGAGCTGGTTCTGCCACGGGTGCGGGTCCTCGGGCCCGCCCCCCTGTCCCGGGTCGCCGGGCCCGTGCCGCGGCACGGGCGGCAGGACGGCGGTGGGGTCGGGGGCGCCCCGGTGCGGCATGACGGACGTCGGGTCCGCGTCACCGCCGGCGCCCGGCAGGAAGCTGGTGACGGCGTTCGGGTCGTAGGCGCCCGCGGTGCTCGGCAGGACCTGGGTCGGGTCGGCGGCGCCCGGTGTGTCCGGGACCGGCGCGGGCGACGGGTCGGGGGCGAGCAGGGCGCCGACGCCGTCGGCCGCGGCGATCTGCGCGGAGTTCGCGTGCACGCCGATGCCCTCGGCGACCGTGCGCAGCGCGCGGGCCAGGTTCTCGGCGCTGGGGCGGTCGTCCGGGTTCTTGCTCAGGCAGCGCTCCAGCACCGTCCACAGCGGGTCCGGCACGGTGGAGGGGCGGCGGGGTTCGGCGCTGAGGTGCTGGTGCAGCACTTCGAGCGCGGAGCCGCCGGAGAACGGGGGCCGGCCTGTGACCAGCTCGTACAGCAGGATGCCCGCGCCGTAGATGTCGACGGCGCTGGTCTGCGGGCGGCCCTCGGCGGACTCCGGGGCGACATAGGCGGGGGTGCCGACGAACTCGTGGGTGCGGGTGAGGCCCGGTGAGTCCGCGAGGCGGGCGATGCCGAAGTCGGTGAGCATCGGATGCATCGCGCCGCCGTCCTGCTTGAGCAGGACGTTCGCGGGCTTCAGGTCGCGGTGCACGACACCGTCGGCATGGCTGGCGGAGAGCGCGTCGGCGACCTGGGCGGTCAGCAGGGACGCGGCGACCGGCGAGAAGGGGCCGTTGTCGCGGAGGTAGCGGTGCAGGTCGGGGCCGTCGATGAGGTCCATGACGAGGGCGAGCAGATCGCCTTCGACGACAAGGTCGCGGACCCGGACGATGTTCGGGTGGGTCAGCCGCAGCAAGACGGACCGCTCGCGCAGGAAGCGCATCACGATGTCCGCGTCGCTAGCCAGCTCCTCCTTGAGGACCTTGATCGCCACGGTCTCGCCGGGCTGGCCCGCGACGGCCGCCTCGGCGCCCGCGGCCTCCCGCTGACGGGCCCGCCACACGGTGCCTGTGGCGCCGCGTCCGAGCGGCTCCTCCAGGAGGTACTTGCTGCCTACCGGCCGCACGTCATGCGCTCCCTGCTGCTCTGGCTACGATCCGGGGGCCCTGGTCGTAGGGGCCGGGTGCTGCTAGTCGGTACTCGTCTGGTACGGATGTTCCGACCCACTGTAGTGCCGCCGCGCGGAGCCCCGGCCTGATCGTCGGGTCGGGCACCGGTGGGATGTCCTCCCGATTGCGTACGGTTTGTACCGGCTGTCCCGTACGAGTCCGGGTCCGGATCGGTGTTCGAGGGGAAGACGCGTGCTCGGGGCGGTTGGTTGCCGGGACCGGTCCCAAGGCGTCCGGGCGGGCACTTTTGCGGGCAGAGCCGACCAATCAAGATCACGAACGGGTGGCCGCCGGGCGTGTTGTCGGTGGCAGGTGCGAGGATGCCTCCCGTACTGGCCGTCGTGCCCGAGTGCGGTGGGGGGAATCACAGCGCAGTCCCCGTGCCGGGCACCCGCGCAGAAGGGACCGCTGACGGCGATGCAGATCCGCCTGACCGTCGTCCCCTGGACCGGGGCGCGCCCCGCCGCCCAGGGCCGTGCCGTGCCGCGAGACGTGCTGGTCACCGCGCCCGCCGGGACCGCGCTCGCGGCGGTGGCCTCGGGCCTCGCCACGGCCGTGGCGGGCGGTGACGGACCGGTCGTGGTGTACGCGGGGGCCGACCGGCTCGACGCGCAGCGCTGCACCCTCGGCGAGCCACCGCTGCTCGACGGCGCCGTGCTGTCCCTGGGCGCACCGGCCGACCCCGGCCCCGATCCGTCGGGGGGCGCGGCGCAGTTGCAGGTCGTCGCCGGGCCCGACGCGGGCGGGGTGCATCTGCTGCACGGCGGGCAGATCCGCGTGGGCCGGTCGTCGGGGGCGGACGTCCCGCTGGACGACCCGGACGTGTCGCGGCTGCACTGCGCGGTGACGGTGGCGCCGGACGGCGCGGTCACGGTCCAGGACCTGGGCTCGACGAACGGCACGACACTCGACGGCGCCCCCATCGCCGACCGGCCGGTCCCGCTGCGCCCCGGCGCCCTGCTGCGCCTCGGCGAGTCGACGCTGCGCCTCGCCGCCCCGGGTGAGACGGCGCGGCCCGTACCGACGACGCCCGACAACGAGGGACACGTCCGGGTGCCCGCGCACCAGGACGGCGCCCCGCGCGAGGGGCGCCCGGGAGCCACGGATCCGGCGGCCGGTACGCACCACGCGTACGGCTCGGCGGACTGGGGCGCGTCCGGGGACACGGCGAGGACGGCGGGCGGGTACGGCGAGGGCGGGGGGCCCGGCGCGGTCGATGAGGGCTCGGGGCGGCTGCCCGCGGGTCCGTACGGCGAGGGACCCGGGCACCGGGGGGCCGAGCGCCGTGCCGATGGGTCCTCCGCGCGCGGGGGCCGTCGACTGGTGCCCGAGCAGGGCGGCGCCCCCTCGGCCGAGCGCACATCCCCGGGCTACCCGAATCAGGCGCACGATCCGATACGGAACCCGGCGGGCACTCCCCCGCGCGGGACCGAGCTGCCCCGGGGCGCGCGCCGGCGGGGCGGTCTGTCGGCGTGGGCGCGGCGGTTCGGTCCGGGCGGCCGGGGCGAGCCCGACGGCACCGACGAGCGGGACGGCACGGACATACGGGGGCACGCGCGCGAGACGGCACCCGGCGGTCCGGGCGCCACGACCCCAGCCGACCTCTGGCCCGACCTGGCGGCCCTGCTGCTCACCGCGATCGGCCCGGGACCTCGGCTGTGGGAGCGCGGCACCGGACATCCGGAGGCTCTGGCGGTGCGACTCGGGACCACCGAGCGGCACGCGCCCGACGGCACCGGACCGCTGCCCGCCGTGCCGGTCACGGTCGGGCTGCGTGAGGTCGGCGGGCTCGGTCTCGCCGGGCCGCGCGCGCGGCTGGCGGGACTCGCCCGGTCCGTCGTCGCGCAGCTTGCCGCGCTGCACGCGCCGGAAGTCCTGGACATCGTCCTGATCAGCACGGACCGTTCGCGGTCGGCCGGTGAGCGGGCCGCCGAGTGGTCCTGGCTCGGCTGGCTCCCGCATCTGCGGCCCACACACGGCCAGGACTGCCGGCTGCTGCTCGCGTACGACCGGGACCAGGCCGCGGCCCGTACGGCGGAGCTGCTGCGGCTGCTGGAGGAACGCGCCGAGCGGGGCACGGCGCCGGGCAGTGCCGATGGGGCCCGTGGTCCCGGCGAGGCACCCTGGAGCGCGCCCGCCTCGTACACCGTGCTCGTCGTGGACGGGGACCCCGGTTCCGCGTCGCTGCGAGAGGCCGTGGGGCGGCTGTGCGCCGAGGGCGGTGCGGTGGGGATCCATGTCGTGTGTCTCGCCGAGACCGACCCGGCGACGGCGGCCTCGTCCGTCGAGCGGACCTACGAGACGGCGTGCGCCGTGTCGCCCGTCTTCCGGGACTGCGGGGCCGCCGCGCTGCTCAGCGGGGACGTGGCCACCGCCCTGCGGCTGCTGCGCGTCGCACGCGGCAGGATCGCCGGGCAGGGCACGGTCGCGTCGGTGGACGCGGTGTCGGCGGCCTGGGCGGAGCGTTTCGCGCGGGCGCTCGCCCCGTTGCGCACCGAGGGCTCCGGCGCCGAGCGGCACCCACGCGTGTCCACGCCACTGCCCCAAGTCGCCCGCCTCCTGGACGAGTTGGGCCTCGCGCGGGCCACCCCGGCGTCGTTGATGGCGCGGTGGGCGGCGGCGGCCGACGACACCGAGGCACTGGGCGGCCGGGCCTGGGCGGTGCTGGGCGCCGGACCGCGCGGCCCGGTCTGCGTGGACCTGGCGCACGAGGGTCCGCATCTGCTGGCCGAGGGACCCACGGGCAGCGGGCGCACCGAACTCCTGCGCTCGGTGGCCGCGTCGCTCGCCGCCGCCGAACGCCCCGACCGGCTCGCGATCGTGCTGATCGACGGCCGGGACACGGCGGGCGGCGCGAGCGGGGGTACGGGCGCGCTGGCGTCCGGTGGTGCTAGCGGGCCGGGTGACGGTCTTGGCGTGTGCACGGAGCTGCCGCATGTCACGACGTATCTGACGGCCAACGACCCGGTGCGGATGCGGGAGTTCGCGCAGTCCCTGACCGCCGAGCTGAAGCGCCGCGCCGAACTCCTCGGCCGGCTCGGCTTCGCCGACTGGCACACACAGCGCGAGGTCACGAACCGGATGGTGGCGCAGCGCGGGGGCGCCGCTGACCTGGACCCGCCGCCGAGTGCGACGCTGCGGCTGCGCCCTTCGGCGTCCCCCGCACGGACGGACCCGGGGCCGCCGCTGCCGCGCCTGGTCGTCGTCGTCGACGACTACGACGCGCTGCTCGCACCGCCGTTGGGCTCCCCGGGGCGTCCCGCGGCCGGTTCCGTGGTGCGCGCCCTGGAGGCCGTGGCGCGGGACGGGGAGAGGCTCGGTGTGCATCTGGTGGCGGCGGCAGGCCGGGGCGAGCGGGTCGCCGGTACGGAGCTGGCGCTGCGGGCCGGGCTGCGGATCGGCCTCGACGCACCGGGCGCCGGACCGGAGGATCCGGCGCCGGGCCGGGGCGTACTGCGGGGCGCGGACGGCCGGGTGACGGCGTTTCAGGCAGGTCGGGTGACCGGCCGGATCCCCCGGACGGCCACCCTGCGGCCGACGGTCGTCGCGCTGGACTGGGCGCGCATGGGCGACCCGCCGACCCGCCGCCCGGTCAGGGAGCTGGGCAACGGCCCGACCGACCTGGCGCTGCTCGCCAGCGCCCTGGAGCGGGCGGCCCGTTCGGTCCACGCGTCGGAGGTAACGTCCCTCCTGTGAAAGCGGTTGCCCCTCACCCTCCGTGAGGGGCACGCTTCTCGCCGGACACGACTTCGCCGCACCGCCCGGCGTTTGGGGGGTCCATAACGACCCCGTCACGACCGTTCGATTGAGCGGGCCGCCGCCCTTGCCGCCCCTGTCGGGCCGGGACTACACCAGACCCACGGGACAGCGTTCGCAAGGCAAGTACGCGCGATGAAGCGCGGGAATTGGGCGGGGCAGTGATGCGCAGCATCTATTGGCAGCGTAGGGGCAGGGCCCAGGTAGGGGCGGCGGTCGTCGCGGGGGCGCTCGCGCTCACCCTCACCGCGTGCGGCGGTGACGGCGGTGACAAGAAGGACGACGCGAAGAGCACTCCGAAGGAGAGCAAGGCTTCTCTCCAACTCCCCAAGCTGGACGGCGAGGAGATCTCGGTGGCCGCCGTGTGGACGGGCGCCGAGCAGGCCAACTTCAAGAAGGTCCTGGCGGAGTTCGAGAAGCGTACGGGCGCGAAGGTGACGTTCGTCCCGGCGCCGGACCCGATCATCAACTTCATCGGGGCGAAGGTCGCGGGCGGCTCGCCGCCGGACGTCGCGCTGGTGCCGCAGGTCGGCGCCGTCAAGCAGGCGGTCGACAAGAAGTGGGCCAAGCCGGTCGGCGCGGAGGCGCAGGCGCAGCTCACCAAGAACTTCGCGCAGGGCTGGCAGGATCTCGGCAAGGTCGACGGCACCCAGTACGCCGTGTACGTCAAGGCCGCCAACAAGTCGCTGATCTGGTACAACACCAAGGTCTTCGAGAACGCGGGCGCGACGGAGCCGAAGACCTGGAAAGAGTTCATGACGACGGCGCAGACCGTCTACGACTCGGGTGTGACCCCGGTGTCGGTCGGCGGCGCGGACGGCTGGACGCTCACGGACTGGTTCGAGAACATCTACCTCTCGCAGGCAGGGCCGGAGAAGTACGACCAGCTCGCCGCGCACGAGATCAAGTGGACCGACCCGTCCGTGAAGGACGCGCTCACCACGCTCGGTGAACTCTTCGGCAAGAAGGACTTCATCGCGGGCGGCAACAAGGGCGCGCTCCAGGTCGAGTTCCCGCGCTCCGTGGAGCAGACCTTCACGGGCGGCGACCAGCCGAAGGCGGGCATGGTCTTCGAGGGCGACTTCGTCGGCATCAACGTCACCGAGGCGAAGGCCGAGGTCGGCGTGGACGCGAAGGTGTTCCCCTTCCCGGCCGTCGGTGACAAGTCGCCGGCGATCAGCGGCGGTGAGGCGGCGATGCTGCTGAAGGACTCCAAGGCGGGCCAGGCCCTGCTGACGTTCCTCGCCTCGCCCGACGCGGCGGAGCTGTGGGCGAAGCAGGGCGGCTATCTGTCGCCGAACAAGAACGCCGACCTTGCGGCGTACCCCAATGACGTGCAGCGCAACATCGCGAAGGCGCTCATCGACGCGGGCGACGACTTCCGCTTCGACATGTCGGACCAGGCCCCGCAGGCGTTCGGCGGCACGCCCGGCAAGGGCGAGTGGAAGGCGCTCCAGGACTTCCTGCGCAACCCGAAGGACATCGCGAAGATCCAGGCGCAGCTTGAGTCCGACGCCGCCAAGGCGTACAAGGACTGATCCGAGGATGACGTCGGTTTCCGCGGGGGATGTCGCCGGTCGTCCGGCGGCTCCCCCGCCCTCCAGCAAACGCAAGAGCGTGACGGGTACGCGTAAGACGGTGGCGGTGCTGTTCCTGCTGCCCGCCGTGGTGCTCCTGGGCGCGCTCGTGGTCTACCCGATCGGGTACTCACTGGTCCGCAGTTTCCTCTCCGACTCCGCCGGTGGCGGTTTCGCCGGATTCGACAACTACACAGAGGTGTTCAGCGACGACGGCATTCGCACGGCCCTCAAGAACAATGTGTTCTGGATCGTGTTCGCGCCGACCGTCGCGACCGCGCTCGGTCTGGTCTTCGCGGTCCTGACCGAACGGGTCCGCTGGGGCACGGCGTTCAAGCTGGTCATCTTCATGCCGATGGCCATCTCGATGCTCGCGGCCGGCATCATCTTCCGGCTGGTGTTCGACCAGGACCCGGAGCGGGGGGTCGCCAACGCCGTGTGGGTGGGCGTGCACGACACCTTCGCCGACGCCTCGGCGTTCCCGAAGGCGCACCCGGGCCGTCAGTCGCCGCTGGAGAGCGCGGGCGGCGGCGCGTTCGTCACGAAGGATCCGGTACGGGCCGGCGTACCGGTGGCGCTGCCGCTGGTCGGGGTCGCCCCGGACCAGATGCCGGGCAGTGCGAAGGCCGCGAAGGCGCCGGCGGCGGACCCCGGGAAGGTGACCGGGACGACCTGGCAGGACTTCACACGCGGCAAGGGCGTGGGCAAGCTCGGCGAGGTCGACGCGGCGGAGCTGGGTTATCCCGGGATGCGGATCGAGGCCGTCAAGGACGGCAAGGTCGTGGACTCGACGAAGGCCGCGAGTGACGGTTCCTTCACGCTCTCCGCGAAGGCGGACGGCGCCCAACTGCGGCTGCCGGGCTCGAACTTCCGCGAACCGTACAACGGAGTCGACTGGCTCGGCCCGACTCTGGTGACGCCCTCGATCATCCTGTCGTACGTCTGGATGTGGGCGGGCTTCGCGATGGTGCTGATCGCGGCGGGGCTCGCGGCGGTGCCCAGGGAACTCCTGGAGGCGGCGCGGGTGGACGGCGCGTCGGAGTGGCAGGTGTTCCGCAAGGTCACCGTGCCGCTGCTCGCACCGGTCCTCGCGGTCGTCCTGGTCACGCTGATGATCAATGTGCTGAAGATCTTCGACCTGGTCTTCATCATCGCCCCGGGCTCGTCGCAGGACGACGCGAACGTGCTGGCGCTCCAGCTCTACCGGTCGGCGTTCAACGACGGGAGACCGGGCGTCGCGAGTGCGATCTCCGTGATCCTGCTGCTGCTCGTCATCCCATTGATGCTGTTCAACATCCGGCGGTTGAGGCGGGAGGGGCGGCGATGACCACGCAGAGCGATGCCGCACAAAGTGGGGTGCTGAAGACCGCGCCCGGCCCGGCCGCCGGTTCGGTCACGGCGAAGGAGTCGCTCGGCTCCCGGATCGCGCAGTGGACCAGCGGTGGACTCGTCCGGGTCTTCCTGATCGTGGTCGGCCTGTTCTGGCTGGTGCCGACGATCGGGCTGCTGTTCTCCTCGCTGCGCGCGCCGGACGATCTGGCGTCCAGCGGCTGGTGGACGGTGTTCAGCGAGCCGTCGAAGCTCACCTTCGAGAGCTACTCGACGCTGCTCGACAACCCGGCGATCACGGACTCCCTGTGGAACACGATCCTGATCACGGTCCCGACGACCGTCCTGGTGGTGGTGATCGGCTCCCTCGCGGGCTACGCCTTCGCCTGGATGGAGTTCCCGGGCCGCGACTGGTGGTTCCTCGGTGTCGTGGGCCTGCTGGTGGTGCCGGTGCAGGTGGCGCTGCTGCCGATCGCGAAGCTCTTCGGCGACATCGGAGTCTTCGGCTCGATCATGGGTGTGGTGCTGTTCCACGTCGGCTTCGGGCTGCCGTTCGCGGTGTTTCTGCTGCGGAACTTCTTCGCGGAGATCCCCCGGGAACTCCTGGAGGCGGCCCGGCTGGACGGCGCCGGTGAACTGCGGCTGTTCTTCAAGGTGGTGATGCCGCTCGGCGGGCCCGCCATCGCCTCGCTCGGCATCTTCCAGTTCCTGTGGGTGTGGAACGACATGCTGGTCTCGCTGATCTTCGCGGATGCCGCGAACCAGCCGATCACGGTGGCGCTGCAGACCCAGGTCCGGCAGTTCGGCAACAACATCGATGTGCTGGCGCCCGGCGCCTTCATCTCGATGGTGATCCCGCTGGCCGTGTTCTTCGCCTTCCAGCGGCAGTTCGTCTCCGGGGTGATGGCCGGGGCGGTCAAGTAACACCTGCCTGTGAGGGAGGGGCGTGCCCACGGGGTGCGCCCCTCCCTCGCTGTGTCTGTCAGGTGCGGTGTCTGTCAGGTGCCGGCTCTGTCGAGTGGAGGCTCTGTCAGGTGCCGGCTCTGTCAGGTGCCGGTCGTTTCCTCGCCCAGGAACACCCGTCGTACCACCCGCTCGGCGGCGCGCCCGTCGTCGTACGGGCAGAAGCGGGCCCGGAACGCCTCGCGGAGCTTGGTGGTCGCCGGGGTGTTCCAGGCGCCCTGGCGGAACAGGTCGACGAGTTCGTCCTCGGAGGTGGCGACGGCTCCGGGGGTGTCGCCGGGGTGTCCGGAGAGCAGGTCGAAGTAGGTGCCGCGGGCCAGCCGGTACGCCTGCCAGTCAGGCGCGTAGGTGACGATCGGGCGGTCCAGGCAGGCGTAGTCGAACATCAGGGACGAGTAGTCCGTGATCAGGGCGTCGGCGGCGACGCAGAGGTCCTCGACGCTCGGGTGTCCGGTGACGTCGAGAAGTCCGGGGTGGTCGTTCAGGCCGGTGCCGGCGCCGTAGAAGTAGTGGGCGCGGACGAGGACGACATGGCCGGGGCCGAGGGCGCGGACGAAGCGTTCCAGGTCGAGGCGGGGCAGGAAACCCTTCTGGTAGTCGCGGTGCGTGGGCGCGTACAGCAGGGCCGTGTGGTCGGGCGGGATGCCGAGGGCGGCGCGGACGTGGGCGCGGTGGTCGGCGCCGGCGCTGAAGTAGACGTCGTTGCGCGGGTAGCCGAGTTCCAGGGCGCGGTAGGACGTCGACGGGTAGACGCGCTCCCAGATCTCGGTGGAGTGCGGGTTGGACGAGAGGCTGTAGTCCCACTGGTCGGTGTGGTCGAGGACCTTCTGGAAGCTGATGCCATGGGTCCCGGCCGGGTAGCGCCGCTGGTCGAGGCCCATCTTCTTCAGCGGTGTGCCGTGGTGGGTCTGGAGGTAGATCTGGCCGGGGCGCTTGGTGAAGCCGCCCGGGAAGCTGGAGTTGTTCACGAGGTACGTGGCACGGGCCATGGTCTGCCAGTAGCGGCGGGAGCCCTCCACGACGTAATCGACGCCCTCGGGCACCCGCTCCTGGTGCTGCCCCGACACCACCCACACGCCCCGGATGTGCGGGGCGAGTTCGCGGGCCTTGGCGTGGATGGCGGCCGGATTGCAGGAGATGCCGCGGTTCCAGTAGGCGCCGTAGACGGCGAGATGGGGGTCGAGGCCGCGGCGCAGGTCGGCGCGGTAGGCGGCCCGCATGACCTGGCCGCGCAGCTTCTTCTTGTGCCGCTTCAGCCGGACGGCCATCCGCCGGCGCCGGGTGTCGGCCTTGCGGAGCTTGTCGTACGTGAGGAAGGAACCGGCGGCCAGGGCGCGGGCCTCGGCGGTGGCGGGGGTGTGTCCGGCGGGGGCGTGCGCGCGGTGCAGCCGGGCGGCCTCGCGGAAGAAGTCACGCCGGTCGGCCTGCCGGACCCGGCCGGTGTCGGTGAGCACGGCGAGCAGCCGGTCCGCGAGATACGGGAAGAGGCGGGCGCGGTCGTCGGCGCCGATGCCGGTGAGCAGGGTCTCGTACCGCTCGAAGAGGGTGAAGTGGGCGCGGCCCGGGGTGGTGGAGACACTGCCGCCGCGGCGTTTGCGCCAGCGCACACAGACCCGGTCGAGTACGGCGACGCGCTCGCCCGCGAGGAGGACGGCGCGGTGTACGGGGACGATGTCCTCGTAGGGGGCGTGGTCGGCGAAGCGGAGGGTGTGGGCGGTCCAGAAGGCGCGGCGCACGACCCGGTTCCAGGCGGCGGGGGTGACGGCGAGCGGGTCGGCGGTGAGGTTGTCTTCGGCGGGGCGCACGGTCTCCCACCAGTCGACGGTGTCGTGTCCGAAGATCAGTACGTCGGGGTCGGCGGCGCGGGTGAGGGCCCGGTCGAGGGCGGCGAGGGCGCCGGGCAGCAGGAGGTCGTCGCCGTCGAGGAAGAGGAGATAGTCGCCGCGGGCGCGTTCGGCTCCGATGTTGCGGGCGGCGCCGGTGCCGGAGTGCCGGTCGAGGCGGACGAGTTGCACGCGCGGGTCGCGCTCCGCATACTCCGCGGCGATCGCGGCGTCCGCGTCGGGCGACGCGTCGTCCACGACGATCACTTCGAGGTCGGCGGCGCCGGTTCCGCAGGGGCCGGTGGCCTCTGGTCCCGAGGGGGCGGTGGCGTCTGGTCCCGAGGGGCCGGTGGCGTCTGGTCCCGAGGGGGCGGTGGCCACCCCGTCCGATGGGGCGGTGGCCCATCCTTCCCCGGGGACGGTGTCTCGGGTTCCTGCGGACTGGCCGAGCACGGATTCGAGGCATTCCCGCAGATACCCCTGGACGCGGTGGGCGGGGACGACGACGGAGAAACGGCACATATCTCCCGAAGGTAGTCAGCGAGGGAGTAGGTGTCGAAGACCTTCCGTCACCCGGAAGGGTGATCAGAGGCAAAGAAAGTGACAGAAACGGGAAAAGGCGACAAATGCCTACTGTCACCGCGCAACCCCGTCTCACCGTCGTCGTACCCGTCTACAACGTCGAGGAATATCTGGCGGAGTGCCTGGAGTCGATCGCCGGGCAGACCTTCCCCGACTTCGAGTGCCTGTTGGTGGACGACGGATCCACCGACGACAGCCCCCGTATCGCCCAGGAGTTCGCCGCCCGCGACCCGCGCTTCCGCTATCTGCGCCAGGAGAACGCGGGGCTGAGCGCCGCGCGCAACACCGGGGTCCGGGAGTCCTCGCGTTCCACCGCGTTCCTCACCTTTGTCGACAGCGACGACATCGTGGTGCACGACGCCTACGAGCGGATGATCACCAGCCTCGACACGACCGGCTCCGACTTCGCGACGGGCAACGTCTGGCGGCTCGGCGAGCGCGGCCGGTACCAGGCATGGCAGTACACCTGGCTCACCGCACCACGCGAGGCCACCCATGTCACCCGCGATCCGGATCTGCTCGCCGACCGGGTCGCCTGGAACAAGGTGTTCCGCCGGGCGTTCTGGGACCGGCACGGTCTGACCTTCCCCGAGGGCAAGCTCTACGAGGACACGCCGGTGATGATCCCGGCCCACTTCCTCTCCGGCGCGGTGGACGTCCTCGCGGACCACGTCTACTACTGGCGGGTGCGCGAGGGCTCGATCACCCGGCGGCGCACCGACGTCAAGGGCGTCCGCGACCGGATCGCCGCCTGCGACCACGTCAGCCGCTTCCTGTCCGTGCACGCGCCCGCGCACAAGAAGACCTACGACGCGTCCTGTCTGCGCGACGACTTCCTGTACTTCCTCGACGGCCTGCCGATGGGCGGCCCGGAGTACCGGAACACCTTCCTCGACGGCACCGCCGAATTCCTCCGCCGGGCCGCCCCCGACGTGGTCGCCGACCTGCCCGTCGACCTGCGCGTGAAGTGGCAGCTGGTACGGGAACGCCGGCTGCCGGAACTCGTCGCGCTGCTCGCGGCGGGACAGCGCGGCCAGGACGCCTTCCGGGTACGCGGATCGGTGCGGCGCCGGGCCGAGTACCCGGGCGTGGGACCCGTACCGGAGAAGACCGCGCGGCTGCGGCGGGGGGACCTGCCGGTGATCGCGCGGGTGCGGGATGCCGGCTGGCAGGACGACGGCACGCTGCGGATCAGCGGCTACGCCTATGTCCGCAACCTGGAAGCGAGCAAGCCCGGACCCTCCGGCAGGAACGCGCTCTCCGGCAAGAACGGACTCTCCGGCAGTAACGGGCACTCCGTCAGGACCGGGCTGCTGAGGGCCACGCGCAACCGCACGCAGGTGCGCCGGGTGCCGGTGCGGACCGTGATCGACCCGGTCGCGACCGAGAACTCCCGGCAGCGGCTGCACTGTTACGACGCGTCCGGCTTCGAGATGACGATCGATCCGGAGCAGCTGAAGATCCGGGGCCGCTGGCGCCCCGGCACCTGGCTGCTCGGCATGGTCGTCGCCGGGCACGGCGCCGTCCGCCGCTCCGCCGTCCGCGCGATCGACGCCGCCGCGGCCCGCTCCGTGGTCCGCGAACTCGGCAACGGCATGCGGCTGACGCTCGGCTACAACCGGGGCCGCCTCGTCCTGCGCATCACCGAGTACACGGCCCTGGTCCAGGCCCACCGGCGGGACGGCGACGACCTGGTCCTCAGCGGCCGGGTCCGCGGGATCGCGCCGACCGCGCTGCGGCTCACCCATCCGGGCGCCGGAACCGAGTTCGACTACCCGGTCACCCTCAACGGGGAACGCTTCGAGGTCCGGCTGCCGGTCACCGCTCTGGAGGACGTCCCTCCCGCCCCGCACCGGGCGCCCAAGGAGGTCGAACCGCCGCACGGCGACCGCTGGCAGGTCAACCTCGTCCTGCCCGACGAGACCTTGAAGTCCGTCGCCGCCGCCCTCGCCCTGCCGCCCGGCCGGTACGCGACCCGGCCGGGCCGCGAGGTCTGCGCGATGGCCAACGACCGGGGCCAACTCGTCGTCGAACTCACCCGCCAGCCCTTCGCATCCGAGCTGACCTGGGCGAACGACGGCACGGTCACCCTGTCCGGGCCGATGGCGGACGCCAGTTGGGGCCCCGCCGAACTCGTCCTGCGGCACAGCGGACTCGGCGAGGAGATCACCGTCCCCCTGGAACGCGGACCCGACCGCTTCACGGCCCGCTTCACCCCCGGCGGCGGGGCGCTGTTCGAGGGAAGCTGGTACGTGTTCCTGCGCGAGACGACGGTGGGGGACGCGCCGGGGGCAGGGGATGTCCCGGCGGCGGAGGGCGCCGTACTGGCGGCGCGTGCGGAGGACGGGGTCCCGGTACGGCTCCTCGCACCGGTCGCCGCGGGGTTGCCGGTGCGACGGGCGAGCGGTGGACGGGCCGGCGGCGGACGGGAGTTCACCCTCGACGTACGGTTCGGCGACCGCCTGGTGGTACTCGCCGGTTCGGTCCTCGCCCCCGAGGAACGCGGCGCGTACCGGAGCCACCGGCTGCGCACCCTGCACTATCCCGCCCAGCGCGCCCTGCCGCTGCGGGACGCGGTCCTGTACTTCGACGGGGACTCGCCGCGCGCGGTCCACGACGAACTGGTCCGGCGCGGCACCGAGGTCGAGCACCTGTGGGTGACCCGCGACCGTCGCACCCCGGTACCGCCCGCCGCCCGGGGCGTCGAGGAGTACAGCACGGCCTGGTACGAGGCGCTGGCCCGCTGCCGCCGTATCGTCACCGCCGGACACCTGCCGGACTGGTTCGAACGGCGCACCGGCCAGACCGTCGTCCAGACCTGGCACGGGGCGCCCCTCAAACGGGTCGGCGCCGACCTCACCGACACGCTCTACGCCGACCACGCGCACCTCGACCTGCTGCCCGCCCTCTCCCGCCAATGGGACGTCCTCGTCTCCCCGAACCGGTTCTCCACCCCCCGTCTCACCCGCGCCCTCGGCTTCGAAGGGGAGGTCCTGGAGGCCGGTTCCCCGCGCAACGACCTGCTGTTCGCCGACGACCGCGACAAGATCGCCGAGCGCCTCCGCAGGAAGCTCGGCATCGAACCGGGCCGCCGCGTCGTCCTGTACGCGCCCACCTACCGTGACCACCTCCCGCACTCCCATGGCCGGTTCCGCTACGACGGCGCCTTCGACTTCCGCGCCGCCGAACGCGCACTCGGCGAGGACCATCTGCTCCTGGTCCGCAAGCATCCGCTGACGTCGGGCCGGCTGACCGGTGCCCGCGCCCCCTTCGTCCGCGATGTCACGGACCATCCACGCGCCGCCGAACTCCTCCTCATCGCCGATGTGTTGGTGACGGACTACTCCTCTCTGATGTTCGACTTCGCGCACACCGGCCGCCCGATGCTCTTCCACACCTACGACCTGGCGCACTACCGCGACACCGTCCGCGGCTTCTACGTCGACTTCGAGGCGGGCGCCCCCGGCCCGCTGCTCGCCTCCACCGACGAGGTGATCGCGGCCCTGCGCGACCTGGACGGCACCGCGGCCCGGCACGCGGAGGCATACGCGGCCTTCCGCCGGGCGTACTGCGATCTGGACGACGGTCAGGCCACCTCCCGGGTCGTCGAACGGTTGATGCGATGAGTTCCGGTCTGCTGGAGAAGAGCGGTGCGCGGGGCGCGACCGCCTTGCGGGGCGGCCGGTGGCACCCCTCCCCCTATCTCGTGTTCGGCGCCCTGTTCTGGGTGGTGATGACGCTGGCCTACTGGCGGGTGCCGATGTGCTGCGACTTCGGTCAGCACGCGGCGGTCGTCGAACGGCTCAAGGCGAATCTGCTGCACCCCCGGCACCCGATGGCGGACCTGCCGGGCGCGGGCAGCCCCTACTACTCGCCCTACGCCGTGGCGCAGGCACTGTTCGCCCGGCTGACCGGACTCGCCGGCTGGGAGGTCGTCAAACTCACCGGCCCGCTGAACCTCCTCGTCCTCCTCACCGGCATCGGCCGCTTCGTCCGGACCCTGACCCCGCACCGCTGGGCGCCGGTGTTCGCGCTGTACGCGATGGTGCTGCTGTGGGGCACCCGGATGGCCTGGTGGAGCGGCTATCTGGGTCTGATGTCCATGACGGGCAACCTGGCCTATCCCTCGACGTTCGCCATCGGCCTCACTTTCTGGATCTGGTCCTGGACAGCCCACCTCACCCGCACTGAGACCCGCACAGGCACTCACACCCGCACCGGCACCCGCACTGAGACCAGCACCGGCACCGGCACCGACGCGGCCCCCTTCTGGCAGTACGCAGCCGTGGGCGCCCTGACCGGTCTGACCCTCCTGATCCATCCGATCACGGCGGTGGGAACGGTGACCGGGGTGGTGGCGTTCGCCCTGTCCCGACGCACCGGCCGTAAGGACGGACAGCTCAAGAGGTGGGGGTTGGCACTGGTCACGGCGGGCGCCCTCGCCGCGATCTGGCCGTACTACTCCGTCTTCTCCCTGGTCGGAGACCAGAGCGTGGACGCGATGCACCGGCAGCTCTACCAGGAGATGCCGGCCCGCTTCTGGCTGGCGGCAACCCTCGGTCTCCCCTCCCTCTACCTCCGCTGGAACCGCGACCGCCGCGACCCCCTGGTCCTGATGTTCGCCCTGAACTGCGCGGTCATCGCCTATGGCTGGGTCACCGGCCACTACACCTACGGCAGGATCATCGGCCTCACGCTCGTCCCCTTGCAGTTCGCGCTCGCCGTGGAGCTGACGGTGCCCCGGCCCTGGTCGAGGGCGCGCCGGGCGCTCGGGGTGGCCGCGGTGGCCGGTGCCCTTGTGGGGTTCCTGACCATTCAGGCCGGTGCGGTGGTGCCGCGCGCGCTGGACCCGATCGGTTTCGACCAGCCGCCGCGCTGGCCGACGTACACCTGGGCGGCGCGGTACATCGCACCTGGCGAGGTGGTGCTGACGGACGGCTACCGGCCGACCCGGTCGCTGCCGGCGTACGGGCCGAACCTGGTGGCGCCCGCCTGGCCGGACCCCGCCCTGGACGAACGTGAACGGTCACGGCGGATGTCCGCCGTCCACACCTATCTCGCCCCGACCTCGTCCCGCGCCGAACGGGAGTCCATCGCCCGGCGCTATCACGTGCACTGGCTGCTCCTCACCCGTGGGCAGCGGCTGCCTCCGGAGGCGGTCGTGGTGGCCTGGAGCCGCAAGACGGGCGAGGTGCTGGCGCGGGTCAACGGGGGCGCGCCGAGGGAGGGGTGAGGGGTGAGGGAGAGATGAGGGCCGGATGAGGGCGGGGTGACCGCCGGGCCCTACTCGACGACCAGCTCGACGGGAATGTTGCCACGGGTGGCCCGGGAGTAGGGGCAGACCTCATGGGCCTGCTTGACCAGCTGCTCGCCGACCTCGCCGGCGAGGGATTCGGGCAGCTCGACCCGGAGGGTGACGGCGAGTCCGAAGCCGGGGCCGTCCTTGCCGATGCCGACCTCGGCGGTGACGGACGCCTCGCTCGTGTCGACCTTCGCCTGGCGGCCGACGAGGCCGAGGGCGCTGGCGAAGCACGCGGCGTATCCGGCGGCGAAGAGCTGTTCGGGGTTGGTGCCCTCGCCATTTCCACCCAGGGCTGGGGGCATGGCCAGGGCCAGGTCAAGTTGACCGTCGGAGCTGACGGCGCGGCCCTCGCGGCCGTTGGCGGTGGCGACAGCGGTGTACAGCGCGTCCATGGGGAACCAGACCTCTCTCATGTCGGCGGCCCGCCTCGGACCGCCCTCTGGATCAAGTAGAGCACACAACCCAGTTGTGCACAACCGAGCTATGCGAAACTGAGCAGCGCGAAATCAAATGGTGCGAAATCGAGTGATGTGCGGCGAGCTACACTGGCCGCATGACGTCCGCGACCCCGCACGACCTCGACGAAGTGCCCGAGGAGGAGTTCCTCCGCCTCGACCGGCAGATCTGCTTCTCCCTGCACGCGGCGTCGCGTGCGTTCGGCGGCGTGTACCGCGTGCTGCTCAAGGAGTTGGGGCTCACCTATCCGCAGTACCTGGTGATGCTGGTGCTCTGGGAGCACGGCGAGCAGCCGGTGAAGCGGCTCGGGGAGTATCTGCGGCTGGATTCCGGGACGTTGTCGCCGCTGCTGAAGCGGTTGGAGGCGGCGGGACTCGTGCGGCGGGAGCGGAGCGTTCTGGACGAGCGGTCGGTGCACGTGCACCTCACCGGTGAGGGGATGGCGCTGCGTGCCCTGGCCGTCCGCGTGCCGCGCCGCATCGCCGAGGCGACGGGGTTCGACCTGGCGGAGATCCAGGACCTCCACACCCGCCTGGACCGCCTGACCCAGGCCCTGGACACGGCGACCGTGGGCACCGAGTAGCCGACTCTCTCGGCGAAATGCGTGGCGGCTCCCGGCGAGGGGCCGGTCAGGTCTGGGGGCCGGTCAGGTCCGGTGGCCGGTCAACTCCAGGAGCAAGCTCAGCTCCGGGAGCCCGTCAGGTCCGGGGGCGGTCACGTCCGGGGCGCGGGTGTATTCGGCAGGCGGATGTAGAGGCGCAGTCGTGCGCCGTGCCCCCGCCGCTCCTCCCGCACGGCGAACTCCCTCTGGAGCACGTCCCGTTTGGCGCGTTCCGTCGAAGTGGTCGGGTGCCAGTCGGGGCCGGCCGCGTAGGACTCGGTCAGGACCCAGACCCGGGTGAGCGGGGCCAGTCGGCGGCGGAGTTCGGCCGGCCCGACCTCCCGCCCGTACAAGGTGCCGGAGGCAGCCGCCGCCGAGCGGAGCGCCACGTCACGGGTGCCCAGGAAGCCCTCCGGGTACACCAGTTCCGTGCGGCGCCCGATCGACGGCATGTACAGCACCGCGTCCCCCGCCCGGAGGGCACCCGTCGCCATCGCCGCCACGGCCGCCGGATCGTCGGGCCGTTCGGTGGCCAGCCGGTCCGCCCGCAGCAACGGCACCTGCCACCAGAAGGCGAGTCCCACCACCGCCGCCCCGAGCAGCGCGCCTGCCGCCCGATGGGGCACCTGCCCCGGCGGCCGGAACCCCCGTACCACCCCGGCCAGCCGCTCCCCGCCCGCCGCGGCCAGCAGTGGCGCTCCGGCCAGCGAGAACAGCACATAGCGCGCGTCGTACAGCGGCCACACCTGGGAGATCGAGAGCAGCGTCGCCGGCGGCACGACGAGGAGCGGCACGGCGACCGTCACCAGGGTCGGCCGCCCCTGACGGCTGGACGACCGCCACGCGCCCGCCCAGCCCGCCGCACCCGCCCCGCTCACCGCGCTCACCGCCAGCGCCGCCAGGCCCAGTTGGACCGCGACGACCAGCGGCGCGGGCCCGGTGAAGTCCCGTAGCAGGGCGACCGCGTCGCCCCCGGTGGGCCGCCGGAGCCAGGACAGTTGCGCGGACTGCCCGCGCGAGACGAGCACCAGCGGCAGCGCGGCCACGCACACACCGGCCGCCGCGCACCCCCACCCCCGCCACCGGTCACCCGCCACGCGCGCGAGGAGCAGCGTCACGGCGTGCGCGAGCAACATCAGGACGGCCAGTTCGTGCAGCAGTACGGTGCCGCCCACGACGGCCCCGTAGCCGAGCCAGGCGCGGACCGTTCCGGTACGGACGGCCCGTACCAGCAGAAGGGTCGCCGCCAGGGCGCCGGCCGCGACGAGCGCGTACGAGCGGCCCTCCTGCGCGTAGTGGCCGGTCATCGGCGTGACCGCGTACAGGAGGCCCGCCCACAGGCCCACGCGCGGGCGCGCGAGGCGGGTGCCGAGGGCGCCGACCAGGCCGGCCGCGACGGACGCGGCGAGGGCCGACGGCAGCCGCAGGACCACCTCGCCGGGGTGGACGGCGAGTACGGCGTGCATGGCGAGGTAGTACGCGCCGTGCACCGCGTCGACGGTGTGCAGCAGGTGCCAGATCTCCGGCAGGGACCGCCGCGCCACCTGGAAGGTGACCGCCTCGTCGCGCCACATGCCGCCCCGGTCGATGCCCCACAGCGCGAGCGCGAGCATCGTGAGGGCGGGTACGAGCACGGCCACAGTGCGGGACGCGGGACGGGCCGCACCCCGACGCCGCACCCGCGGCAACTGAACGACCTGAACCACCATGTGCCCGATTTTGTGCCGATAGCGACTCATTAAGCCGTATCGACAGGCTGTCACACACTTTGTCGGCTTACGCTCCGCTCGATGACGCACGAGACGCTCGCCCCTCAGAACGCCCCCGCGGGCTCCCGTACGCTCCCGCTCCCGGCAACCCGCCACCGTCTGATGGCACTCGGCGCCGGATGGC
The DNA here is from genome assembly GCF_042886315.1 of Streptomyces sp. NPDC058001. Classification (NCBI taxonomy): domain Bacteria; kingdom Bacillati; phylum Actinomycetota; class Actinomycetes; order Kitasatosporales; family Streptomycetaceae; genus Streptomyces; species Streptomyces sp. NPDC058001. Next base: position 42,697 of record NZ_JBHVQT010000002.1, on the reverse strand, counting down.
TCGGCACGCGCGCGCTGATGCTGTGGCTCCTGCTGCGGGACGACGCCGGATGGCTCGGCTCGGGCGGGGTGTCGCGCGAGGTGCACCAGTTGTACTTCCACTGGTACGGCGTGCTCAAGCAGGGCGGCTTCCCGATGGCCGATCCGCTGTGGCAGTACCCGCCGGGCGCGGGTCCTGTCCTGCTGTCGCCGGGACTGCTGCCGTGGCTGACGTACTTCCAGGCGTTCGTCACGCTCACCCTGCTCGCCGACGCAATCGTCACCGTCGCCCTCGCGCGCGCGGGCACGCGTCCCGGGCGGACCCTCGCCGGGGCCCTGATGTGGACGGGCGGCCTGCCGCTGCTGCTGCACGTTCCGCTCGCCCGGTACGACGTCCAGGTCACCGCGTTCGCCGTCCTCGCCCTCCTCGTGACGGCACGCTCCCCGCGCGTGGGCGGTGTCTTCGCGGCGTTCGGGGCAGTGATCAAGGTGTGGCCGGCACTGACTCTCCTCGGCACGCCACGCGGGCGTGCCACGCGCGCGGCGTGGACGGCGGCGGCCGTCGCCGTCGGCGCCTCGATGACGGCCCTCGCGGTCACCTTCCGCCATCCGCTGGAGTTCCTGGGCGAGCAGGGCGCGCGCGGGGTGCAGATCGAGTCCCTGGGCGGCACGCTGCTCGGCGTGGCCCGGCGGCTGGGCTGGCCGGGCGAGGTGCGCTACCGGTACGGGGCGATGGAGTTCACCGGGCCGTACGTGGACGCCGTCGCGGGCGTCTCGCTCGTGCTGACGGTGGCCGCCCTCGGGCTGCTGCTCATGTGGCGGCTGCGGGCACGGCACTGGAACGAGGCGACGCCGTTCGACGCGGCGCTCACCGCGGTGCTCCTGTTCACCGTCACGAGCCGGGTGATCAGCCCGCAGTACATGGTGTGGCTGATCGGCCTCGCGGCCGTGTGCCTCACCTCGCGGCACACCACGCAGCGGCCCGTCGCGCTCCTGCTCGCCGCCGCGACGGCCACCAGCACGGTGGTGTATCCGGTGCTGTACAGCGAGGTCATCGCGTCCACCTGGGCCGGCTGTCTGCTGATGCTGCTGCGCAACGGGCTGCTCACGGCCGCGACGGTGCTGTCCTTCCGGCGGCTGTGGCACTCCACGCGCGCGGGGCGGCCGACAGCGGCCGAGGGCTCCGCCCAAAGCGTGGGGTCCACCCAGAGCGTCGGCTCCGCTCAAAGCATCGACTCCGCCGAAAAAGCCGACTCCGGACGAAACGACATCGACTCAGGACAGAACACCGGATCCGCACAACCGGCGGGGCCTCTCGGCCGTCCAACAAAAAAAGCGTAGGAATCCTCTCAACCGATACTTACCGGATGATTACCCGCACCGCCTAAGGTCTCGCTCCGTGGATCTCTCCTCCCCGCACTCCGCACAGGCCGATACGTCGCCGACCGGCGTCTCCCAGGTCGGCGTCGTCGTGATCGGTCACAACGACGCCGCGCATGTGCTGGACGCCGTGCGTTCGGCGCTCGCCCAGGGCGCGGCCGTCCGCGAGGTCGTCGCCGTCGACGACCGCTCCACGGACGACAGCGCGGACCTGCTGGGCCGCCTCGCGGCGACCGAGCCACGCCTGCGGGTGATGCGCCGGGAGACCAACAGCGGCGGCTGCGGCACCCCGCGCAACGACGGCATCGCCGCCACCACAGCCCCGTACGTGATGTTCCTCGACAGCGACGACGTACTGCCGCCCGGCGCGGTGGACGCGCTGCTGCGCGCCGCCGTCGCGCACGGCGCCGAGGTCACGTCGGGGCTGTGCGTGCGCCGGGAGCTGCCGTCCGGGCGCGAGGTGCCCTGGCAGCCCCGGCTCTACGCGAAGGAGACCGTCGTCGCGCGTCCCGTGCGGCGGCCCGGTCTGGTGCGGGACACGCTCTGCGTCAACAAGCTGTACCGCGCCGACTTCCTGCGCGAGCACGGCATCCGCTTCCCCGACGGACGCTTCCCGTACGAGGACTTCGTGTTCACCGCGCGCGTGTTCGCCGCCGCGCCGCGCGTCGCGCTGATCCCGGACACCGTCTACGTGTGGCATGTGCGGCGCGACGCGGACCGGCTGTCGATCTCGCTGGACCGCTCCGGCGTCGACAACTGGCGGGCGCGCACGGAGGCCCACCGCCAGGCCGTCGAAACGTTTCTCGCGGCCGGTGAGAAGCGGCTCGCGCGCGCGAGTCGTAGCTCGTTCCTGGACCGCGGACTGCGCATGTACGCGCGGGAACTCGACCAGCGCGGCGCCGAGTACCGGCGTGTCTGGTGGGCCCATACGCGCGCGTACCTGTCGACGTTCGACGCCGCCGACCTGGAGCGGGCGCCCGCTCCCGGGCGGGTCGTCGCGCGCGTGATCCTGGCGTCGCCCGAGCCGCGTGACCTGACCCGTATCAAGGAGATCGCCGCTCGTCCCGCGCGGTTGCGTCCGCCCTACGCGCGCGCCGCCGACGGCACCCCCGTCTGGTCCGATGACCTTCCGCAGGTCACCCTCGACCATCTGCTGGTACGCCCGCTGCATCTGCTGCCGCTCGCGGTGGACGCGGAACTGCGTCCCCGCGCGCGTGCGTCCGTTCTGCGGCTGCGTCTGCACGAGCTGTACGGGCGGGTCGCGCAGGCCGGTCCCGAGGCGGTGGACGCCGAGTTCGTGGACCGGGCGAGCGGGCGGGTGGGGCAGCGGCGCACGGTGCCGTTCGCCCCGGAGACCGGGGCGTCCGGGGCCGACGTGTCCGAGGACGACACCTGGATCGCCGAAGCCACGGTGGACCTGTCGGCGCTCGGCGCGGGCACCTGGGACCTCCGGCTGCGGCTGCGGTTCGCCGACGGCACGAGCCGGGACGCGTCGGCGCACGCGGTGCCGGGACCGAAACTGCTGCGGCGCACGGCAGTACCGAGTGTGCGCCGAGGTGTGCTCCTGATACAGCCGTACGCGACGCACGCGGGGGCGCTCGCGGTGCGGATCGCGCCGGGCGCGCGCGGGGTCGCGGGGGTGGTACGACGCCGGGCGGCACGTCTGCTCGGCCGCGCGAGACGATGACCCCGACAGGCCACCGACCGCGGCGGCCCCCGACGCCCGCCTCCCCCTACCCGACAAGGTGAGTACGACCCCATGACCTGGCTGATCACCGGCGGTGCCGGCTACATCGGAGCGCATGTCGTCCGCGCGATGACCGAGGCGGGCGAACGGACCGTGGTCTACGACGACCTGTCCACCGGTGTCGCCGAGCGCGTCCCCGACGGCGTACCGCTGGTCGTCGGCTCGACCCTGGACCGGGCGCTGGTGACCCGTGCGATCGCCGGGCACGGCATCAAAGGCGTGGTGCACCTCGCGGCGAAGAAGCAGGTCGGCGAGTCCGTTGACCTGCCGCTGCACTACTACCACGAGAACATCGAGGGGCTGCGGGTCCTCCTGGAAGCCGTGGTCGACGCGGGCGTCGGGTCGTTCGTGTTCTCGTCGTCGGCGGCGGTCTACGGCATGCCGGACGGCGCGCCCGGCACCCTGGTCACCGAGGACACCCCCTGTGTGCCGATGAGCCCGTACGGCGAGACCAAGCTCGCGGGCGAGTGGCTGGTACGGGCCGTGGGCCGGGCGCACGGCCTGGCGACGGCGTCGCTGCGGTACTTCAACGTCGCGGGCGCCGCGACGCCCGAACTCGCCGACACGGGTGTGTTCAACCTCGTCCCGATGGTCTTCGAGAAGCTGACGGCGGACGAACCCCCACAGATCTTCGGCGCCGACTACCCGACCCCGGACGGCACCTGCGTCCGCGACTACATCCACGTGGTCGATCTCGCGGAGGCCCACGTCGCCGCCGCCCACCGCCTGGCCGCGGCCCCCGGCACCGACCTGACCCTCAACATCGGCCGCGGCGAAGGCGTTTCGGTCCGCGAGATGATCGACCGGATCACCACGATCACGGGCCACACGGTGACCCCCACGATCGCCCCCCGCCGCCCCGGCGACCCCCCGAGCGTGGTCGCGTCGGCGGACCGCATCGCCGACGCCCTCCACTGGAAGTCCACCCATGACACCGACGCCATGATCACCTCAGCCTGGCAGGGCTGGCTCCACCACCATCCGACGGAACGGAAGGGCTGACGATTCCGAGGCCGCCCTCAAAGGCCCCTCGCTCAAGGACCTCCGGCTCAAGGACCTCCGGCTCAAAGGCGGTCGACTCAAAGCCGGTCGGCTCAAGGGCGGTCGGCTCAAAGGGACTTCAATGCCGCTGCCGTTGCCCGCGCCAGGGATGGTACGTAGCCCTTCGGGACGGGGTCGCGCATGACGGCTGTGTGCCAGTACAGGGGGCCCGAGATCAGGTCGAGGGCCAGGGACTCGTCGAGGGTCGGGGTGAGTTCGCCGCGGGTCGTGGCGGCCTGGAGGATGCCGCTCGCCACCCCGTGCTGCCCCTCGCGCAGTGCCTTCTGGAGGGCTTCGGCGATCTCCGGGTTGCGGGCCGCCTCCGCCTGGAGGTCCGGCAGGATCTGCGAGGCCAGCGGGTGCCGCAGGGCCCGGGACATCACCTCGTACAGCAGGCGCAGGTCGCCTTCGAGGGAGCCCGTGTCCGGCATGGGCAGGCCCTGTACCGCGACGGCGGAGACGACGTCCAGGACGAGGTGGAGCTTGGAGCGCCAGCGCCGGTAGACGGCGGTCTTGCCGACGCCGGCTCTGCGCGCGATGCCCTCGATCGACATCCGGCCGTAGCCGACCGCCGCGAGTTCCCCGAAGACGGCCGCACGGATCGCCTCGGTCTTGTCCTCGCGCAGCACGGCCGCCCCGGCGGGGGCGCGGCGGCGGCGCGGCGGCTCGTCACGTGCCGTTTCGCTCGTCGTCGACATACGGACAGCATAAAGCGTGACGACGATACGGTTGCGTTCCGACGTGCTAACGGCCTAGTCTCGACGTTGCGACGATACGGGTCCGTTCCGACGGAGCAGCGAACAGCCCGCGCGTTCCGGCACACGTTCCGGCACGGGATCACCCCACCCCCCGTATCCCCGCGTCAGCCTCCCCGAGCGAAAGCAACGGTTGTGAGCCAGGTCATCGACGCGCCGCCCGGTCCGGCGGCCACCCCCTCCGGCGCCTCACCCGGCACCCCGCCCTCGTCCGGCGCCCTCTCCCCCGCGGAGCTGGCCGCCCGGCACGGTCTCACGGTCAGCGGCGCCCGCCCGACGCTGCCCGCCTATGTCGGACAGCTCTGGCGGCGGCGGCATTTCATCACCGCCTTTGCCACCGCCAAACTCACCTCGCAGTACAGCCAGGCCAAGCTCGGCCAGGTCTGGCAGGTCATGACCCCGCTGCTGAACGCGGCGGTGTACTACTTCATCTTCGGCGTGCTCATGAACACCCGGCGCGGCGTCGAGGACTACGTCCCGTTCCTCGTCACCGGCGTCTTCGTCTTCACGTTCACGCAGCAGTCCGTGATGGCCGGCACCCGCGCCATCTCCGGCAACCTCGGCCTGGTCAGGGCCCTGCACTTCCCGCGCGCCGCGCTCCCCGTCTCCTTCGCGCTGCAACAGCTCCAGCAACTGCTGTTCTCCATGTGCGCGCTGGTCGTCATCCTGCTCGCCTTTGGCGTGCCGCCCACCCCGGCCTGGCTTTTGGTCGCCCCGGTCCTGGTCCTCCAGTTCACGTTCAACACCGGCCTCGCGCTGATCGTGGCGCGGATGGGCAGCAAGACCCCGGACATCGCCCAGCTCATGCCCTTTCTGCTGCGGACCTGGATGTACACGTCCGGAGTGATGTGGAGCATCGAGAAGGTGGTGGCGGGCCGGGACATCCCGGAGTTCGTCAAGGTCCTGCTGGAGTGCAATCCGGCCGCCGTCTACATCGACCTGATGCGGTTCGCGCTGATCGACAGCTTCCACGCGAGCCAGCTGCCCGCCCACGTCTGGGCCTGGGCCCTCGGCTGGGCCCTGCTCGCCGGCGTCGGCGGCTTCATCTACTTCTGGAAGGCAGAGGAGACCTACGGCCGTGGCTGACATCTCCGCAACCCAAGGCACCCCCGACACCACAGCCCAAGGCACCGCCGACACCACAAACCAAGGCACCCCCGACACCAGGGCAACCAAAACCCCCGGCATCCCCGACACCACAACCCACGGCACCCCCGACTCCCTCGTCCCCACCGTCATCGTCGACGCCGTCGACATCGTCTACCGCGTCCACGGCACCGGCTCCGGCCGCGGCACCGCCACCGCCGCCCTCAGCCGTATGCTGCGCCGCCGCAGCCGTACGGGCCGCGAGAAGAGCGACCGCGCCGCAGGCGTCCGTACCGTGCACGCCGTCAAGCGGGTCTCGTTCACCGCCTACCGCGGCGAGGCGATCGGCCTGATCGGCACCAACGGCTCCGGCAAGTCCACCCTGCTCAAGGCCGTCGCGGGCCTGCTCCCCGTCGAGAACGGCCATATCTACACCGGCGGCCAGCCCTCCCTCCTCGGCGTCAACGCGGCCCTGATGAACGACCTGACCGGCGAGCGCAACGTCCACCTCGGCGGCCTCGCCATGGGCATGTCCCGCGACCAGGTCCGCGAGCGCTACGACGGCATCGTCGACTTCTCCGGCATCAACGAGAAGGGCGACTTCATCTCGCTGCCCATGCGGACGTACTCCTCCGGCATGGCCGCCCGGCTCCGGTTCTCCATCGCCGCCGCCAAGGACCACGACGTCCTGCTCATCGACGAGGCCCTGGCCACCGGCGACCGCTCCTTCCAGCGCCGCTCCGAAGCCCGTATCCGCGAACTGCGCAAGGAGGCCGGCACGGTCTTCCTGGTCAGCCACAGCAACAAGTCCATCCGCGACACCTGCGACCGCGTCCTGTGGCTGGAGCGCGGCGAGCTGCGCATGGACGGCCCCACGGACGACGTGCTCAAGGAGTACGAGGCGTTCACCGGCGGCGCGGACAAGCCGTCCGCACCCAAGAAAAAGCCACCGAAACAGCAGAAAGCGGAACCGCCGAAGACGGACGTGCTTCTTCCTTCTTGACGAATCGGCCTGTTACGGACTTTCTGACGATACGAACTTTCTGACGAATTGCTCCGTTACGAACACTGTGGGAGCGTCAACCGAAAGAGTGAGGGGTGAGGATGCCGGAGCAGATGCCGGAGCAGCCGCGCCTAAGCGTCATCGTCCACGGCCGCAATGTCCAGGGCCATCTCGGCGCCTGCCTGGACGCCGTCGCCGACCGGCCGTCGACGGCGACCGAGGTGATCGTCGCCGCCGTCGGCGCCTCGGCCCGGCGCGTCGCCGACACCTACGCCGCCCGTGACCCCCGCTTCGTCACCGTGCCGCTGTCCGACGACACCTCGCTCGGTGCGGCCCGCGCGGCCGGCGCCGAGCGGGCGCGCGGCACCTGGCTGCACTTCGCGCACGCCAAGGACCGGCTCCCCCCGGGCGCCGTCCGGAGCATCGCGGACGCCACGGCGGGCCAGCCGGACGAGGTGGACGTCGTCGTCATGGACCACGTCCACTCGACCTGGCACACCTCCGGGGTACCGTCCGACGACGGCACGGTCCTGGCCCGCGCGGGCCGCTCACCCCTCGGCCTCGGCGACTTCCCCGACCTGCTGCGCCTCGCACCGCTCCTCGGCAACCGCACCCTGCGCGCGACGTTCTGGCAGGACGCCCGCCACGCCTTCGCCGCCCTGGACGACGAGCCGACCCTGGCCTACGCCACCCTCGTCCACGCCCGCCGTGTCGCCGCCCTCGACCAGGTCGTCCTGGACGACCGCAGACTGCGCACCGCGAGCCTGCCGCCGCTCACCCCCGCGGAGCAGTTCGCGGTCGTGGAGCGGTACGAGGCGGTGCAGAGCCTGATGGCGGGTCTCGGCACGGCCAGGGCGGCGCGCGGCGTGTTCTACGACGTGATGGTCGGCGAGTGGCTGCGGATCATCGCCCGTGACGCGCTGCCCGGACCGGTCGCCAAGGAGTTCTTCCACCGCGCGTCACGCGCCGCCGCCCGCTGGCGCCCCGAGGGCCATGTCCGCCCCGAAGGGCTCGACGGCATCCGGCACGCCCTCCTGGAACAGGACGCCTACGAAAGGTACCGCGCGTTCCAGACCGTCAACCACAAGCGCCGCGAGCTGCGGTCCGAGTTCGCGCGCCGCAAGCGGAAGGTCGGCACCACGCTGCGCGACCACCGCTACCGCAAGGCCCTGGCGGGGCCCGTCGACCCGGACCTCGCCGTGTTCTCCGCGTACTGGGACCGGGGCGTCGCCTGCAATCCGGCGGCGATCGCGGCGAAGCTCGGCGAACTCGCCCCGCACATCCACCCGGTGTGGGTGGTGTCGACCGCGAACGCGCCGCTGCTGCCGCCCGGCACCGACCATGTGGTGCCCGGCACCCGGCGGTACTGGGAGGTGATGGCCCGCGCCAAGTACCTCGTCAACAACGTCAACTTCCCCGGCGCGATCGTCAAACGCCCCGACGCGATCCACCTCCAGACGCATCACGGCACCCCGCTGAAGCGGATGGGCCTGGACCAGCTCGACTATCCGACGGCGTCCAAGGGCCTCAACTTCCGGGGTCTGCTCGCCCGTGTCGACAAGTGGGACTACAGCGTCTCGGCGAACACCCACTCCAGCGAGACGTGGGAGCGCGCGTACCCTTCGCACTTCGTCTCGCTCGACCACGGCTACCCGCGCAACGACGTCCTGCACCGCGCGACGGCCGCCGACATCCTCGCCGTCCGCGAGCGCCTCGGTATCGCCCCCGGCCGCACCGCCCTGCTGTACGCGCCGACGCACCGTGACTACGAGGCGAGTTGGACGCCCCGGCTCGACCTCGCGGACCTCGCCGAACGGCTCGGCGACGAAACCGTGATCCTGGTGCGCGGCCACTACTTCTACGGCGGCGCCGCGTCCCCGCTCGCCGGTCTGCGGCGCGGCGGCCGGATCATCGACGTCTCCGCGTACGACCCGGTCGAGGAACTGGCACTCGCCGCCGACGCGCTCGTCACGGACTATTCGTCGATCATGTTCGACTACGCCAACCTGGACCGCCCGATCGTCGTCTACGCCGATGACTGGGAGACGTACGCGAAGACCCGGGGCGTGTACTTCGACCTGACGGAGAACGCCCCGGGGCAGGTGGCCCGTACCCAGGACGAGTTGACCGAGGTGTTCCGGTCCGGTGCGTGGCGCGACGGGTCGGCGGCGAAGGCGCGGGCCGCGTTCCGGCGCCGCTTCTGCGAGTTCGACGACGGACGGGCCGCCGAGCGGGTGGTGCGCCGGGTCTTCCTCGGCGCGGACGAGTCCGCCCTGCCCCCGGTGATCCCGGTCGACCAACGCGTCCCCGCGCCCACCCCGGAGGAGGCCGCCGCCCTATGACCAGCCGCCCCGAGCCCGATGTGACCGTGACGGTCATCGTCTTCAACGACGCCGAGCGGCTGCCGCGTGCCGTGGCGTCGCTGCGCCGGCAGACCCACGCGAACATCGAGATCGTCATCAGCGACGACCACTCCACGGACGAAACGCCCCAGGTGGCCCGCGCGTTGGCGGCCGAGGACGACCGGATCACGTATGTGCGGCTCCCGGAGAACAGCGGCGGATGCAGCGCGCCCCGCAACCGCGCGCTGGACATCGCCCGCGCCCCCTATGTGATGTTCCTCGACAGCGACGACGAACTCCCGCCCCACTCGGTCGAGTCGCTCCTCGCCGCACACCACGAGCGGGACATCGACTTCGCGATGGGCGCGGTCGAGCGGGTACGCACGGACACCGGCCGGGTCTCCACCTGGATGCCGCATCTGGTCGCCGAGCGCCGCACGGTGGACGGCATCGACGCCGAACCCCGGCTGCTCTTCGAGCACTTGTCGACCAGCAAGATGTACCGCAAGGACTTCCTCGACCGGCATGCCCTGCGCTTCCCCGAGGGCATCCACTACGAGGACCAGTTGTTCTCGGCCCAGGCGTACTGTCTCGCCCGCTCGTTCACGATCGTCCCGGAGCCGGTGTACCGCTGGTACATCGCGCCGTACGTCGCCGCCGCGGACGCCTCGATATCGAATCAACGGCACAGACTGGCCAACGTCCGCGACCGCGTCCATGTCCAACGCCTCATCGACGCCTTCCTCACCGACAGCGGCCACGCGTCGATCCGCGAGGACAAGGACTACAAGTTCCTCAAGCACGACTTCCGGATGTACGCGGGCGACCTGCCGTTCCGCGACGACGCCTGGCTGGCGGGCTTCGCCGAGATCATGGACCCGTACCTCGCGACCCTGTCCCCCGCCGCGTACGCCCGACTGCCGCGCGCGGAACGGGTGGTGATCCAGCTCGTACGGGACGGCCGCTTCGCCGATGTCCGGCTCGCGGCACGTGGGCTCGGGCAGGGCGTGGCACCCCGCGAGACGGTCACGGACGCGGACGGCCGGATCTACTGGGGCGACCGGGTGCCCGACACGGAGGACGGCCGGGCCGCGCTGGACCTCACCGACCAGCGGGTGGACAGCAGGCCGTTCCCGAGCGCCCTGTTCCGGCACGAGATCCTGTCGGTGGAGCGGGGGCCCGGCGCGAACGTCGACCTGAGCGTCCGCACCTACGACCCGGGGCTGCGGCTGCCGGTCGGACCGCGCGTGGCGAGTATCGCGGTGGCCCCGGCCCGACGCCGCCTGACGGTGCGGTTCCGGTTGGACCCCGTACGCCCCGGCGTCTTCGAGGGCCGCGTACGCCTGGACCTGGCAGCGGCCCCGCTCCCCCTCCAGGGCTTCGACGGCACCCGCCACCCGATCCTGATCCTGGAGGAACAGGGCCTCCGCAACACGGGCCTGCTCCTCGCCCCGTTGACCTTTCCGCCCCTGACGACAAGGGCACCCCACCACCAACTCACGGTAGAACCGGAGGGCAGGGGACCGGGCCGCCTACAGATCCACTGGTCACCTACGGGCGCCACAGCCCGCCTGATCCAACCGGCGGCCCGCAGACTGGCAGTCCCGAAATTGCGCAAGGCAGCGGAACTGATAGCCAGCGCGCTGCGTTAGCACTGAAACGGGCAACCGCGGACCGCCCGCACAGGACCCTCAGACCGACCGCACAGGTCCCCTCAGCCCCGGACAACCTCGTACAACACCAGCCCCTGAGGCCCCGTACCCACAGCCCGTACCCCACTCCATTCCGGCCCCCCGACCACCCACCGCACCCCGTACTCCCGAAGCACCCTCCCCCGCTCCCCGTCCGAAGCCGAAGGCGAGTAGTACAGGTTCCGGTCCCGCACCCGCACCCCCTCATCCGGAAGAAACACATCCGGATACCCGGGCGCCACGGTGTACCCCCCGTACGCCGGAATCTGCCGAGCGGGAAACGTCTGAGCCATCACGACATCCCCGTACCGCACCCACGGGGTGATCCACCGGTACCCCACCCACGGCACCTGGTACTTCTCGGCCACCACTGAAGGCAACACCCGTTCCGGCACCACATACCCGAGCGTCCCGGACTGGGCGAAGGCCCCCACGGCCAGCGCAGCGCACAACACCCCGCCGAAAGCCCGCCGCACGGCGAGAGACGACACCTCGAACACCTCAAGCGCCGCCGCGACCTGCGCCGGGATCAGCGCCGCCGGCAACACCCGCCCCCACGCGTAGTGCCCGGTCACCCCACCCGCCACGAACACCACCGCACCGAGTGCGAAGAAGATCACCAGCGGATCCCTGCGGTCCCGGCGCCAGCGCAGGGCGAGCGCGACGACCCCGAGCAGCGCGAGCCCGAGGTGCGGCAGCACCTGCCGGTACAGCGACCGGTGGATCGCGTCGAGCCCACCGCCGGTACGCAACAGCGCGAAGAAGTCGTAGTACGGCCAGCCGACGAGCACCACGATTCCGAGCACGAGCCCGGCCGCGAGCCGCAGCCAGACGGCTCTGCCGGGCCATGGCCGGGCGCCGAGCAGCATCGCGAGGGCCCCGAAGGTCGCGACCACACCGGAGAACTGATGACACAGCAGCACCACGGCCCACAGCAGCCCCAGACCCAGGAACACCCACCAGGACGCCGCGATCCGCAGGGCGCGCCGCAGCCCGGCCCACAGATGGAAGGCGAGCCCCAGCGCGAACGTGCTGGGATACGCGACCGTCAGCGCCAGTGACCCGAGCCCGGGAAAGCCGCTCCAGTTGAACCGCTCCGTCCCCCACAGCAGCAGCACGCACAGTACGGCGACGGCGGGCGCCGCCCGGTGCGCGCTCAGTGTCCGCACGAACCGCCACACCCCGGTGACGAGCACGGCCAGCCCGACGACGGCGGCGATCCGCAGGACGGTGAAGGTCCCGAGCCCGGTGACCTTGGCGAACGCGCCGAGGAGCACGGTCCAGGGCGAGTAGTACGGGCTCGGCGTGTCCGCGTCGACCAGCGGGTTGCCGGGGTCGAGGAGGCTGTGCCGGAGGCGTTCGAGGGTGGCGGCGTGCATACCGAGATCGCCGGCCCACGGCAGCCGCACGATGACCAGGGCGAGCAGCAGCAGGAGGGCCCCGGCGGCGGTCCAGGAGACGGCCACAGGGGCGGCGCCGGACCGGTTAGCCGCGGGCTCCACAGGCTCCATCGCGTTCCGGTTCAAGACACCCATCGTGCTGGAAAACCCACGTGCGGTACACCAGGAACCGGAAAGCGGAGGCCAGGGCGATCGACAGTGCCTTGGCGGCGTTGGATTCCAGTGGCCCTGTCATGCCCGCGCCGTGATAGGCGGCGTAGAAGAGGACGCTCTCCATGAACACGCCGATGCCGCTGAAGACGAAGAACAGCAGGATCTGCTGCCGGGTGCGCGAGGCCCGGTCGCGGTAGGCGAAGAAGCGGAAGCCGATGTAGTTGGTCCCCATGGCGACACAGCTCGCGAGGACGGTCGCGGTCATCGGGCCGGACGCCAGGCCGTGCAGCAGCAGGTTGAAGACGACGAAGTTGACCGCGACGCCACTGCCGCCGACGATCCCGAACTTGACGACTTCGAGCGCGAGACGGCGTAGGCGGGCGAGCGCGGGCCCGGCCGCGGGCAGTTGCCGCAGTGGGCTGTCGGACACATTGACGGTCACGAAGTGGACACCCCTCAAGTCTGACAATCGGGTCCACTTTAAACGGAATGCCGGAATTTTCCCTGAACGTCGTCCCTGAGTGCCGTCCCTGAACGCCAACGGGGGCGCCCCGCACCGCGTGGTGCCGGACGCCCCCGCAGGGTCCCGTACGGATCAGGTGTGCGTACGCAGCAGCGTCCGCATGGTCCGCATCGCGACCGACAGGTTCGCCAGGTCGAACGCGTCCGAACTCTGGATCTCCTCCAGGGTCGTCCGGGCCCGGCTGAGGATCGGCGCGTTCTTCTCCTCCCACGACTTGAACCGCTGCTCGGGCGTCGACGCGCCGTTGCCGACGGCGAGGATGTCCGCGGTGAGTGCCGCGTGCGCCGCGAACAGGTCCTCACGGATCGAGGCCCGCGCCATCGACTGCCAGCGGTCGGCCCGCGGCAGTTCGATGATCCGGTCCATGAGTTGCGCGATCCGCAACCGGTCCGCGAGGTCGTAGTACACCTCGGCGACCGCCATCGGGTCCTTGTCCATCCGGTCCGCGATGGCGACGATGTCGAGCGCCGGGAACGCCGACGAGAACCCGGCGACCCGGGTAGCCAACTCGCCCGGCACCCCGGCCTCGGTCAGCTCGTCGTGGATCCGCTGGTACCACTCGACGTCCGCGCCGCGCAGCAGCTTCGGCAACTCGGACCAGACCTCGGCGACGCCCTCACGGAAGAAGTCGATGGTCTCGGCGAGTTGCAGCGGCTGCGGCCGGTTGTTCAGCAGCCAGCGGGTGCCGCGCTCGACCAGGCGCCGCGAGTGCAGCCGGATCCGGGTCTGGATGTCGGCGGCGACCACGGTGTCGAGCGCCTCGACCGCGTCCCACACCGCGCCGAGCCCGAAGATCTCCCGCGCGGCGAGCTGCGCCCGCACGATCTCCTCCAGGGAGGCGCCCGACTCCTCGCGCAGCCGGTGCAGGAACGTCGAACCGCCGGAGTTCACGGTGTCGTTGACGAGGACGGTCGTCACGATCTCGCGGTTCAGCGCGTGCCCGTCGACCTGCTCGGGGAACCGCTCGACCAGTGCCTGCGGGAAGTACGCGTGCAGCAGCCGGCGCAGATACGGGTCGTCGGGGAGCCCTGTGCCGATCAGCTCCTCGGCGGCCGTGATCTTGGTGTAGGCGAGCAGGACGGCGAGTTCGGGCTGGGTCAGACCGCGGCCCGCGTTCATCCGCTCCCGGATCTGCCGGTCGCTCGGCAGGAACTCCAGGCCACGGTCGAGCGCGCCGTCCTTGCCGAGGCGGCGCATGAACCGCTGATGGGCGTGGAGCAGCGAGGCGGACTGGGCCATTCCGTTGGCGAGGGCCACGTTCTGCGCGTAGTTGTTGCGCAGGACGAGACGGCCGACCTCGTCGGTCATCTCGGCGAGGAACGTGTTGCGCTGCTTGACGGTCATGTCGCCGTCCGCGACGACCGAGTTGAGCAGGATCTTGATGTTCACCTCGTGGTCGGAGGTGTCCACGCCCGCGCTGTTGTCGATGGCGTCGGTGTTGACCTTGCCGCCGCCGGTGGCGAACTCGATCCGGCCGAGCTGGGTCAGGCCCAGGTTGCCGCCCTCGCCGACGACCTTGGCACGCAGGTCGGCGCCGTCCACGCGGATCGCGTCGTTGGCCTTGTCGCCGACCTCGGCGTTCGACTCCGTGGACGCCTTCACATACGTGCCGATACCGCCGTTCCACAGCAGGTCGACCGGTGCCTGAAGGATCGCGCGCATCAGGTCGGCCGGGGTCATCTTGGCGGTCCCCGACTCGATGCCGAGTGCCTCGCGGATGTGCGAGTTGAGCTGGATCGCCTTGGCCGTACGCGGGAAGATCCCGCCGCCCGACGACATCAGCGACTTGTCGTAGTCGGCCCATGAGGAGCGCGGCAGCTCGAACAGGCGGCGCCGCTCGGCGTAGGAGACGGCCGCGTCCGGGCGCGGGTCGATGAAGATGTGCCGGTGGTCGAAGGCCGCGACCAGCCGGATGTGCTCGGACAGGAGCATGCCGTTGCCGAACACGTCACCGGACATGTCGCCGACGCCGACCGCCGTGAAGTCCTGGGTCTGCGTGTCGTGCCCCAGCTCCCGGAAGTGCCGCTTCACGGACTCCCAGGCGCCGCGCGCGGTGATGCCCATGCCCTTGTGGTCGTAGCCCGCGCTGCCGCCGGACGCGAAGGCGTCGCCGAGCCAGAAGTGGTAGCTCTGCGCCACGTCGTTGGCGATGTCCGAGAACGTCGCGGTGCCCTTGTCGGCGGCGACGACGAGATAGGTGTCGTCCTCGTCGTGCCGGACCACATCGGCGGGCGGCACGATCTCACCGGCCACCATGTTGTCGGTGATGTCGAGCAGCGCCGAGATGAACGTCTTGTACGAGGCCACGCCCTCGGCGAGCCACGCGTCCCGGTCCACGGACGGGTCCGGGAGCTGCTTGGCGACGAAGCCGCCCTTCGCGCCGACCGGCACGATGACGGTGTTCTTGACCATCTGCGCCTTGACCAGGCCGAGGATCTCCGTACGGAAGTCCTCACGCCGGTCCGACCAGCGCAGCCCACCGCGCGCGACCTTCCCGAACCGCAGATGCACGCCCTCCACGCGGGGCGAGTACACCCAGATCTCGTACGCGGGCCGCGGCGCCGGCAGGTCCGGGATGGCCTGCGGGTCGAACTTCATCGAGACGTACGCGTGCGGGGTGCCGCCCGGGATCTGCTTGGAGCCCTGGGCGTCGGCGCTCTGGAAGAAGTTGGTGCGCAGCGTGGCCTTGATGACGGTGAGGAAGGACCGCAGGATCCGGTCCTCGTCGAGCGAGGCGACCTGGTCGAGCGCGCCGTCCAGCTCCTCCAGGAGTCCGTCGATCAGCTCCGTACCGGCACGCTGGCGCTCGGGCGCCATCCGGGCCTCGAACAGGTTGACGAGCAGCCGGGTGGTGTGGACGTTGTTGCGGAGGGTGTCCTCCATGTAGTCCTGGCTGAACGTCGAACCGGCCTGGCGCAGATACTTGGCGTAGGCGCGCAGCACCATCGCCTCACGCCAGTTGAGCCCGGCGCTCAGCACCAGCGCGTTGAACCCGTCGTTCTCGGCGGCGCCGGTCCAGGTCGCGGCGAACGCCTCCTGGAACCGCTCGCGGCCGTCGTCTCCGAGGTAGTCGCCGTTGCCGCTGCCGAAGCGAGGCATGCGCAGGCCGAAGTCGTAGATCCACGCCGTGGTGCGGTCCGAGCAGCGCAGCTCGTAGGGCCGCTCGTCGGTGACCTCGACGCCGAGGCGGTTGAGGACCGGCAGCACCGCGGACAGGGAGACCTGCGCGCCGGTGCGGTAGATCTTGAAGCGGCGCTCGTCGGGGGCGCTGCCGACCGGCTCGTACAGGCTGAGCGCGAAGTCCTTCTCGGCGTGGGTGAGCGCCTCCATGTGGACCAGGTCGGCGACGGCGGCGCGCGGGGTGTGGTCCGCCTTGTAGCCCTCAGGGAAGGCGTTTCCGTAGCGGCGCAGGAGTCCGGCGGCGCGCTCCTCGCCGCACTCGGCGTTCAGCGCCTCCGCGAAGCCGTCGGCCCAGGAGCGGGCGGCGTCCACGAGCCGGGCCTCGACGCGGTCCTTGTCGGCGTCGCTGAGGCGCGGCAGCTCGGTGCCGGGCGCGACGCGGACGACGAAGTGCAGCCGGGACAGGATCGACTCGGTGTTCCAGGCCGTGAAGTCGACGCTGGTGCCGTGCAGTTCCTCCTTGAGGATGTCGATGATCCGCAGCCGCACCCCGGTCGTGTACCGGTCACGCGGCAGATACACCAGCGCCGAGTAGTAGCGCCCGTACTCGTCCTTGCGCAGGTACAGCCGCAGCCGGCGGCGCTCCTGGAGGTACAGCACGCTGGTGACGATGGACCGCAGCTCGTCGACGGGCGTCTGGAACAGTTCGTCGCGCGGGTAGGTCTCCAGGATCTGGAGCAGGTCGCGGCCGTCGTGGCTGTTGGGCGAGAAGCCCGCGCCCTGGAGGACCTCCTCGACCTTGCGCCGGATGACGGGCACGCGCCGCACCGACTCGGTGTAGGCGGCCGACGAGAACAGGCCGAGGAAGCGCCGCTCACCGACGACATTGCCTTCGGCGTCGAACTTCTTCACCCCGACGTAGTCGAGGTACGAGGGCCGGTGCACGGTGGCGCGGCTGTTGGCCTTGGTCAGGACGAGCAGCTTGTGCTCACGGGCCTTGGCGCGGGCGTCGGCGGGCAGCCGGCTGAAGGACGGGCTCACCGGGTGGTGGTCCTCGGTGCCGTGCTGCGGGTCGGAGCGCAGGATGCCGAGGCCGGTACCGGGCACGGGCGCGAGGGAGTCGTCGTCGCGCAGGTCGTACTCGCGGAAGCCGAGGAAGGTGAAGTGGTCGGCGGCGAGCCAGCGCAGCAGCTCCCGGGCCTCCTCGACCTCCTGGTCCCGCAGATCGTCGGCGGTGGGTTCGGTGGGCAGCTCGTCGGCGATGCGCAGCGCCGCGTCGCGCATCTTCTCCCAGTCCTCGACGGCCTCACGGGCGTCGGACAGCACCCGCAGCAGATCGGCGGTGATCTGCTTGAGGTCCGCGCGGTCGGTCTCGCGGTCGATCTCGACATGGATCCACGACTCGACGAGCGCGTCGTGCGGCAGGTCCTGCTTCCTGAGCGCCGCGCCGCGCTCGACGGGCAGCACCTCCAGGAGCTTGCCGGTGAGGTCGCGGCGGACGACGACCTGCGGGTGGATCACCACATGGATGCCGCGGCCCTGCCGGGACAGCTCATTGGTGACGGAGTCGACCAGGAACGGCATGTCGTCGGTGACCACCTCGACCACGGAGTGGCTGCACGTCCAGCCGTTCTCCTCGACGGTCGGTGTGTGCACCCGGACGTTCGCCGTGCCCTGGGGGCGGGTCTCTCCGAGCCGGTAGTGGGAGAAGGCGGCGCCGAAGACATCGACCGGGTCACGGTCGGCGAGGTCCTCCGGGGCGGTGTGCAGGTAGTAGCGCTGGAGGAACGCGAGCACGGTGTCCTGGTCGGGCATGCCCTCGTCCGTCGTCCCAGTCGGTAGAAACCCCCCGACCGGGCTGTTCTCAGCTACCCGGGCGGCCCGTGCGAGCAGCTCGGCCTTGGCTTCGTCCAGCTTGGTCTGCATTGTCCTCTGGCTCCTGTCGCGCGCCGTTGCGTGACGTAGAAGAAAGTGAAGAGACGTAACGCCGCGACGCGGGGTGTCCGGTCGATGTCGACGGTATGCCGGGATGAGAGATACGCGGGGCGGAATCGGCCATTTTCGACCACTCGACCCGGCTGCGAAGATCAGCGACCGCCCGTGCACGGATGTCCTCCATGTGCACCGGGCGCAGGGCAGGGGCAACGACGCCCCCGCGAGATATCGCGCTGATCACGGGTCAAGGCTATCGCTCCCCACCCGGGAGCCGTCATGAGCCGTATGTGTACAAAACCAGCGGTCAAACTTTGACACTCTGCACAGGGTCTCGCGGGTGCGGAATGTGCGGCCCGACGCGGTCGGGGTGTACCTCGCGGTGTACCCGCGGTGCGGTCGGCTTGGCATTTCCCGGTGGCGGGGGCACGGTGGGCAGGAGGGAAACGCCTTCTCGGGGGCCTACGGGCAAGGCATCAGGGGCGTACGAGGAACGTACGAGGAACCTACGGGGAACGTGACGGGAGAAGAAGGCCATGCCAGCGAAGATCCTCATCGTGACCGGCGACGCGGCGGAGTCACTCGAAGTCCTCTATCCGTATCAGCGCCTGCGTGAGGAGGGCTACGACGTCGACATCGCCGCCCCCTCCCGCAAAAAGCTGCAATTCGTCGTCCACGACTTCGAGCCGGGCTTCGACACCTACACCGAGAAGCCGGGTTACACCTGGCCCGCCGACCTGGCCTTCTCGGAGGTCGAACCCGGCCAGTACGTCGCCCTGGTCATCCCCGGCGGCCGGGCACCGGAGTATCTGCGGGGCGACGCGGAGCTGCGCAAGATCCTGAAGTCATTCTTCGACGCGGACAAGCCGGTGGCGCAGATCTGCCACGGTCCCCTGCTGACGGCGGCTATCGACACGCTGCGGGGGCGCCGTGTCACGGCCTACCCGGCCCTGGAACCGGACATGGAGCAGGCGGGCGCGGAATTCCAGGACACGGAAGCCGTGGTCGACGGAACCTTGGTCTCCTCCCGAGCCTGGCCGGACCACCCGGCCTGGATGAGAGAGTTCCTGAAAATCCTCCGAGCCACGTCACCAGCGACCTGACCCACCCACCCACCCCGTTGTGGGCAGGCGTTCCGCACGGCGGAACGGGTGGGCACAACGCCAAGTGCCGGGCACCCGGAATGAAACGGCAAGCAAGCAGGCTAAGCCGCAAGTTCCCCCGCCAGGGCAACGGCGTCAGCCAAGGTGTCCACCACAGGAACCCCCACCCCTTCAAGCGCCCCCCGGCTATGGGACCCCCCGGTATAAAGAACAGCTCCCGCGCCCACCCCTACGGCAGCCACGGCGTCATCCACCGCATCCCCGATGACAACAATCCGCTCAGGCGCCACCCCGGCCAACGCCCCCACATGCCGCACCATGTGCTCCGCCTTGCTCCCCCCGGACGGCCCCGTCCGCCCATCCACCCGCACAAACCGCCGCTCGATCCCGAACCCCCGCACCAACGGAACCAGTTCCTCGTGCCCGTACATACTCAGCAGCGACTGACTGTGCCCGGCGTCCTGCCACCCCGCGAGCAGCGACTCGGCCCCGTCCGTCAGCCCGCACCCCTCCCGCTCCCGCGTGTAGTGCCGATGGAACACACCGTCCATGGCCTGCCACTCGGTGTCGGTGGGCAGCCGGCCCATCAGCCGCTCGTAGAAACGGGGTATCGGCACGCAGTACAGCTCGCGGTACTGCTCCAGCGTGATCGGCCCGAGCCCGATCTTCGCGAACGCGGCGTTCGTCGCGCCGACGACCGCGTCGATGTCGTGGAACAGCGTGCCGTTCCAGTCCCAGATGATGTGCGCTGTCTGCTTCCCCATACCCGCAAACGTACCGGCCGCCACTGACAACGGGCCGTTCGGCGACCGTTTCCGCAGGTCAGCCGCCGATACCGAGCAGATGCGGGATCTCCTGGGTCGCGTACCAGAGCAGCTCGTGGTCCTCGGCGCCGTCCACCGTGAACTGGGCGTCGTCGTCCCCCTGGTCGGCGGCCCCGAGGGCACTCGCCGCCGCGGACACATCCGGCTCGGCGTCATCGGAGTCGACGTGCACGGCCGCGGCCTTGGTGAGCGGTACGGCGTCGGCGAGCCGGACCTCGCCCAGCGCACCGGGGTCGAGCCCGCGGTCGGGGTCGGCGACGGCGGCACTGTCGGGCACGTCCAGGGCGACGACGACCCGGCGGCGTACGACACCGGGGTCGACGGCGAGCAGCCGCAGGGAGGCGACGGCGGCCCGGTTCAGGGCGGCGTACTCCAGCTCCTCGATGTCGTCCGAGACGTACCACTCCCGCAGCGCGGGCGTCACCGCGTACGCCGTGAGGGGACCGGGACCCACTTCACCCGCTTTGTGCGCCTCTGCCAGACCGGGGAGGGTCAAGGGAACGTAGACGCGCATGGCTGACCGCTTTCCTGGTCGGGGGATGGGTCCACTTCTGGGGCAGGTGTCCACAGGATACGTGCGGGAGTCCCCCTTCGGGGCCGCCTCCCCCACCACCGCACCGTCCACCCACGGCACACCGGACCCTGCCCCCGTAGGCGCACACGGGGCCACCCGACCCCCTGATAGGTGATTCCGCCCGCCCCCGCCCCGGCCCTCCTCGCCCCTTGCACCACCACCCCCCGCCCCAGACAAGATCCACACCACAAGCTACTGCTCGGTATCTTCGCCGGGCCCCGGATCGGGGGCGCCATCATGCACAAGGTCATGTCAAGGAACCGACCGACACCGTCCGCACCGCGGGCACCGGGGGCCGTCCCCCGGCGCCCCCCTGGGCGCCGCGACAGCCGCCGTCCGGGCGGCGGGCCCGGAGGCACGTCACGGGCGGGTACCGTCCGGCCTGGCGGCACTCCCGGCGGCACCTCGGGCGGCACCTCGGGCGCCTCGGGCGGCACTTCCGGCACCTCGGGCGGCACTTCCGGCACCTCGGGCGGCACTTCCGGCGGCACCCCCGCCCGTACCGCCGCACCGCACGACGGCGGCCCCCGCCCCACGGACCTCTTCGCCGACCGGCTGGTCGCGGTGCTCAGCGGGCGCCGACCCGTGCACTGGATACTGCGCCACACCGCCGGCCGCGCCTACGACGAGCTGGCCTGGCTCGCCGAACGCACCCCGCTGCGTACCCGCGGACCCGCGCCGGTCGTCCGCGACATTGGCTACTTCGTGCCCCGCGCCGACGCCATCGAGGCGTTCGCCCGGATCGCCGCGGGCGAACAGCTCCGCGCGATGGCGTTCCGCCTGGAACGCGGCGTCGACCTGCGCTGGCGCTGCACGGCCGTCGAACTCGGCGGCACCCGTATGCCCCACCGGCAGCGGGCGCCGGCCTGACCGGGCACAGCAAAGGGCCGGACCCTGTAAGAGTCCGGCCCTTCACCTCGTTCACACCACGGCGTACACCCCGTCACGTCACATCCCGGCGTGCACCTCGTGGACAGCGCTACTTGCGGCGGCGACGTCCGCCCTTCTGCTGCTTGCGGCGCTCCGCGCGCGTGAGGCCGTCCGACTCGGAACGGACCTCTTCGCCGTTGTCGAAGTCGCCCTCGACGACCCCGCCCTCACCGTCGACCGTCGGCGCCGAGAAGTGCAGCCGGTCCGGCCGCTGCGGCGCGTCGAGCCCCTTGGCGCGGATCTCCGGACGCCCACCACCGGCCGGAACGGCGTCCTGCGGGCCCTTCTGGAGCGACGTCGGCGACGCGTCCTCGACCGGGACCTCCTCGACCTGCTGCTCGACCTGGACCTCCAGGTTGAACAGATAGCCGACGGACTCCTCCTTGATGCCGTCCATCATGGCCGTGAACATGTCGAAGCCCTCGCGCTGGTACTCGACCAGGGGGTCCTTCTGCGCCATGGCGCGCAGACCGATGCCCTCCTGGAGGTAGTCCATCTCGTAGAGGTGCTCACGCCACTTGCGGTCCAGGACCGACAGGACGACCCGGCGCTCCAGCTCCCGCATGATCTCCGAGCCGAGCTGCTTCTCACGCGTCTCGTACTGCTCGTAGATGTCGTCCTTGATGGACTCCGAGATGAACTCGGCGGTGAGGCCCGCACGGTCGCCCGTGGCCTCCTCCAGCTCCTCGACGGTGACCTTCACCGGGTACAGCTGCCGGAAGGCGCCCCACAGCCGGTCGAGGTCCCACTCCTCCGCGAAGCCCTCGGAGGTCTCCGCCTGGATGTACGCGTCGATGGTGTCGTTCATGAAGTGCTGTACCTGCTCGTGCAGGTCCTCGCCCTCCAGGACGCGGCGCCGCTCGCCGTAGATCACCTCACGCTGCCGGTTGAGGACCTCGTCGTACTTGAGGACGTTCTTCCGGGTCTCGAAGTTCTGCTGCTCGACCTGCGACTGGGCCGACGCGATCGCGCGCGTGACCATCTTGTTCTCGATCGGGACGTCGTCGGGAACATTCGCCATCGACATCACGCGCTCGACCATCTGCGCCTTGAACAGCCGCATCAGGTCGTCACCGAGGGACAGATAGAACCGGGACTCGCCGGGGTCGCCCTGACGGCCGGAACGACCACGCAGCTGGTTGTCGATACGCCGCGACTCATGGCGCTCGGTACCCAGCACATAGAGCCCGCCGAGGTCCTTGACCTCCTCGAACTCCGACTTCACGGCCGCCTCGGCACGCTCCAGGGCGGCGGGCAGCGCGGCGGCCCACTCCTCGACGTGCTCGACGGGGTCCAGACCGCGCTGCCGCAGCTCCGCCTCGGCGAGGTCGTCGGGGTTGCCACCGAGCTTGATGTCCGTACCACGACCGGCCATGTTGGTGGCGACGGTGACGGCGCCCTTACGACCGGCCTGGGCGACGATCGTCGCCTCGCGGTCGTGCTGCTTCGCGTTCAGCACCTCGTGCTGCACACCGCGCTTGGAGAGCTGCTGCGAGAGGTACTCGGACTTCTCGACCGAGGTGGTGCCGACGAGGATCGGCTGCCCCTTCTCGTGCTTCTCCGCGATGTCGTCCACGACGGCCGCGAACTTGGCGACCTCGGTGCGGTAGATCAGGTCCGACTGGTCCATGCGGATCATCGGCCGGTTCGTCGGGATCGGCACGACGCCCAGCTTGTAGATCTGGTGGAACTCGGCGGCCTCCGTCATGGCCGTACCGGTCATACCGGAGAGCTTGTCGTAGAGGCGGAAGAAGTTCTGAAGGGTGATCGTGGCGAGCGTCTGGTTCTCGTCCTTGATGTCCACCCCTTCCTTCGCCTCGATCGCCTGGTGCATGCCCTCGTTGTAACGACGGCCGGCGAGGATACGGCCGGTGTGCTCATCGACGATCATGACCTCGCCGTCGATGACGACGTAGTCCTTGTCCTTCTTGAACAGTTCCTTCGACTTGATGGCGTTGTTCAGATAGCCGACGAGCGGGGTGTTCACCGACTCGTAGAGATTGTCGATACCCAGCCAGTCCTCGACCTTGCTCACGCCGGGCTCATGGATGGCTACGGTGCGCTTCTTCTCGTCGACCTCATAGTCACCGGTCTCCTCGATGCCCTTGAGGGGGTTGCCGGGCTCGCCCTTCTTCAGGCGGGTGACAAGCTTCGCGAAGTCGCTGTACCACTTGGTCGCCTGGTCGGCGGGGCCCGAGATGATCAGCGGCGTACGGGCCTCGTCGACGAGGATCGAGTCCACCTCGTCGACCACGGCGAAGTTGTGGCCGCGCTGCACCAGCTCGTCCTGCGACCACGCCATGTTGTCGCGGAGGTAGTCGAAGCCGAACTCGTTGTTCGTGCCGTACGTGATGTCGCAGCGGTACTGCTCGCGGCGCTGCGCCGGCGTCATGTTCGCCAGGATGCAGCCGACGCTCAGACCGAGGAACTTGTGGACCCGGCCCATCATCTCGGAGTCACGCTCGGCCAGATAGTCGTTCACCGTGATCAGGTGGACGCCCTTGTCCGACAACGCGTTCAGATACGTGGGCAGCGTGCCCACCAGGGTCTTGCCCTCGCCCGTCTTCATCTCGGCGACATAGCCGAAATGGAGGGCGGCGCCACCCATGATCTGCACGTCGTAGTGGCGCTGTCCCAGGACGCGCTTGGCGGCCTCACGGACGGTCGCGAACGCTTCGGGCAACAGGTCGTCGAGGCTCTCACCCTCCGCGAACCGCTCCTTGTACTCCTCGGTGAGAGCGCGCAGCTCGGCGTCGGAGAGGGACACGAAGTCCTCTTCGATGGAGTTGACCTGGTCCGCGATGCGGTGCAGTTTGCGCAGGATCTTGCCTTCGCCTGCACGCATGATCTTCTGGAGGACGGACACGGGGGTTGATCTCCTTGCCGGTCGGGCCTGGCACGGTCGGATTCCGTTGAGCAACGGCCATCGTATGCGAGGACCGCACCGCACCGGGAGGTGTGGCCACACGAGAGCCACCAGGACAACGGACGGGGGGCGCCGAAGGTGCCGCACCCCTGCACGAAATGTGACGGTGTGCTCACGCGCACGTACCCGTAATGCGATGGCGTACCCCTACGCGCGCGAGCAGAATGCGGGCGATGGAGCCCCTCACACTGACCACCGAACGCCTGATTCTGCGCCCCTTCACGCCCGTAGACACGGACGAGGTCTTCGCCGCCTGCCAGGACCCCGACATCCAGCGCTGGACGACGATCCCGTCGCCCTACGCGCGCGGGGACGCCGAAAACTTCGTCAGGCGGACGGTGCCGGACGGCTGGCGCTTCGACACCGAGTACACCTTCTCGGTACGCCCCCGCGCGGGCGGCCCGCTCCTCGCCGCCGCCGGCGTGCACCATCCCCGCTCCGGCGCCTGGGAAATCGGCTACTGGACCGCCAAGGAGCACCGCGGCCGGGGCTATATGACCGAGGTCATCCTGGAACTGGCCCGCTGGAGCTTCCGCGACCTGGCCTGTGTCCGCCTGGAGTGGCGGGCCGAAGTCGGCAACGCGGGCTCCCGCGCGGTCGCCGAGCGCGCCGGATTCACCGTCGAGGGCGTGCTGCGCGCGGGCCTGCCGAACAAGGGCACCCTGCGGGACTGCTGGGTGGGCTCCCTGCTCCCCTCGGACCTGGACCTGCCGTCCGCCGAGCCGTACCTGCCCGCACGGGGCACGGAGGCCGGTACGAAGGCGGGCACCGGGACCGGGACCGGCGATGTCAGTGGCGCCCTCTATCGTTTCGAGGCATGACCACCGTGCCGCGCTCCGCCGTCGACCTCTCCGCCGATGAGGCCCGCCGCATCGCCCTGCGGGCCCAGGGATTCCTGGGCGCCCCCGACCGCAGGGCCGGCGTCCGAGGAGTGCTGCGGCACCTGGGCGCGGTCCAGCTCGACACCATCTCGGTCCTGGCCCGCTCGCACGAACTGATCCCGTACGCACGCCTGGGCGCCGTCGGCCGCACCACCGTGGACCAGGCGTACTGGACCCCGGGAACCCGGGGCGCCGCGCCGCACGCCTTCGAGTACTGGTCGCACGCCGCGTGCATCCTGCCCGTCGAGGAGTGGCCGCACTTCGCGTTCCGCCGCCGCGCCTACCGCGCGCGTCCGCACTGGCACCACGAACTGCCCGACGGCGCCTACGACCAGGTGATCAAGCAGCTCCGCGTCGAGGGCCCCCTGACGGCCACGGAGTTGGGCGGCGCGAAGAACGGCGGCGAATGGTGGGACTGGTCCGCGTCGAAGGTCGCCGTGGAGCGGGCACTGATGTACGGCGAGGTGGTCTGCACCGAGCGCCGCGGCTGGAAGCGGGTCTACGACCTGGCGGAGCGCGCCATCCCGGACGACCTGCTGCACGACGAGCTGAGCGACACCGAGTGTCTGCGCCGCCTGATCCGCCTTGCCGGCCAGTCGCTGGGCGTCGGCACACGCGCCGACATCGCCGACTACCACCGGGTGAAGGGCGAGCAGTTCGACGCGGTGGTCGCCGACTCCGGCCTGGTTCCGGTACGGGTCGAGGGCTGGGACAAGCCCGCCTGGGCCGATCCTGCGGCCCTGGAAACCGTCCCGCGCGGCCGGCACCGTACGACACTGCTGTCGCCCTTCGACTCCCTCGTCTGGGAACGGGCGCGCACGGAGCGGATCTTCGGCTTCACGCACCGCCTGGAGGCGTACGTACCCCGGCCGAAGCGGATCCACGGGTACTTCGCGATGCCGCTGCTGTCCGGCGGCCGGCTCCTGGGCCGCGTCGACCCCGCGCGCGACGGCCGCACTCTGGTGGCGAAACAGGTGTCCCTGGAGTCCCCGAAGGCGGTGGCCCCAATGGCCCAGGCGCTGCGGGAGGCGGCGGAGTGGGTGGGCTGCGACGCCGTACGCGTCGAACGCGTCGACCACCCGGAACTGGCCGCCCACCTGGTCGCGGCGCTCGCCTGACCGGGAGGATGGCGGTGACCGGGAGTATTCGGGTGACCGCGAGCATCAGGTGAGCGGGACGGTCACCTGATCTCCAGGATCTTCTCCCGCATCGCGTAGACCACGGCCTCCATCCTGGAGTGCAGTTGCAGCTTCTCCAGGATGTTGCGGACATGGTTCTTCACGGTGTTCTCGCTGATGAAGAGTTCCTTGGCGATGTCCCGGTTGTTCATTCCGGTGGCGACCAGCTTCAGCACCTCCAGCTCCCGGTCGGTGAGCCGGGGCGCGGGCACCAGCCTGCGCTCGTCGGTGCGCTGGATCATCGACTTGAACTCGGTGAGCAGCTTCGACGCCATCGACGGACTGATCTGCGACTGCCCGTCCGCGACCGCGCGGATCGCGGTGGCCACCTCGTCCGTGGAGATCTCCTTGAGGAGATATCCCGTGGCACCGGCCTTGATCGCGTCGTAGAGATCGGCTTCCTCGTCGCTGATCGTCAACATGATGATCTTCGCGCTGGGGGCCACCTCCTTGATGGAGGTGCACGCCTCGATACCGCCGCGCTTGGGCATCCGGACATCCATCAGCACGATGTCGGGGAGCAGATCGGCCGCCTTGTCGACGGCCTCCGCCCCGTCGCCCGCCTCGCCGACGACCTGGATGTCCTCCTCGGCGGCGAGGACGATCTCCAGACCGCGGCGGAACAGCGCGTGGTCGTCCACCACCAGGACCCGGATGGGTTCCTTGCGGGGGGAGCCCACCGGGCCCATGCCGACGGCGCCGTCGCCGGCGTCGTCGTCACGCATCGGTCCGAAGCTGTCCGCCATCGTTCCTCCCCCTGAAGGCCATGGCCCCTCTTCCGCGCCGCCCGGTCCGTCTCGCGCCAACCCGGGGCGGCAGCAACCCGGTTGGCGTGTGGCCGCCATGATTTCATGCCCGGACGTCGACGCGACCACCGTGACGTTCACCGGGGGGTCGCGCGCGGGTGCCCCTGGGGGCGCACAGGCGCTCCAGGGGCACCGGTTCATGGTGCGAACGGGGCTACTCAGCCGCCGAGTGCGCCGCCTGCTCCGGGCGGCGGCGCCTGGGCGACCATGGGGTCGGTCGTGAGGTGGATGACACCGTAGTCATAGGCGTGGCGGCGATAGACCACGCTCGGTTCCTTCGTTTCGGAGTCGACGAAGAGATAGAAGTCGTGCCCGACCAGCTCCATCTCGTAGAGCGCCTGGTCGAGGCTCATGGGCGACGCGACATGGGTCTTCTCGCGTACGACGAGGGGGCCTTCGCCCTTGACCTCCAGCGAGCCCATCTTCCTGGTCGGTACGCCGCCGTCGGACTGGTCCTCCTTGGCGATCGTGCCGTCCCCGTTGAGACGCGCGGCGTCGGGGACCCGGTCGGCGACCTCGGCAGCGGAGATCCGCTGGGCGCCGCGGCGGGTGCGCCGCTTGTCGTGCTGCTTGCGCAGCCTTGCCTCAAGCTTGTCCGTCGCCAGATCGAGCGCCGCATACGGGTCACTGGCCGCGGCCTCCGCCCGGATCACCGGACCGCGGGAGCGGAGCGTGATCTCCACTCGGTCACAGCGGTCGGCCTGTCGCGGGTTGGGCTCCTTGGACACCTCCACGTCGAGGCTGATCACCTTGCCGTCGAGCTTCTGGATCTTCTCCAGCTTCAGCTTCTCGGCCACGTGCTTGCGGAACCGCTCGGGCACCTCGGTCTTGCGGCCCTTGACGACGATGTCCACGCAGAACTCCGTTCCCGGATAGCTCCGCTCGACCGGCGGAGCTTCTCCCTTTCGCACCAGGCCCCGGTCACCCCGGAGCCTCGGACTCGGTGACTTTCACCTCCTCCTCCCCCGTGGACAAGATCTACACCCCACCTTCCCGGGTGATGGTGAAAATCTCGTCAACACTGCGGACAGGGCATCCCTATATGCGAGGGTCGGCGTCGGCCATTCCTCACAACCGAACATATCTCTCCCGGCCTGATGCCGTCACCCTCTCCAGTGCCTCACCTCTGTTCAGGTGAATTAAACCCGTCACTACCTGCAACGATGCAACTTCTCAGTCAGTTCCGGTTTATATCGAAGGAATCCGGAGAGGCTGCGATCACGGCGGCACTGATCCCCATTTCGGTGCCCGCAGCACGTAATGCGCGGGCGCCCTCACTCAATGACGCCCCGGTGGTCATCAGATCGTCCACGAGCACGACACGACTACGCCCACCGACACCACTTCCGTAAGTTCCGCCACCTCCGCGAGTTCCGGGACCTCCGCCTCCTCCGCCCCCGCGAGTTCCCCGGCTTCCGTGACTTCTCCGCCGACCTTCACCGCTTGTCCGGCGACCTTCGCCACTTCCACGACTTCCGTCACCGCGGCTGTTTCCGTCACTGCGGCTCCTCGCGCCGCTTACGTCACTGCCGTGACTGCCGTCACTCGCACCGGTTGGCCATGGCGCTCCGGCGGCCAACAACCGTGCGCCTCCAGCGGGTACGTGCAGTGCCCCCGCCATGTTCATGTGCCGCTCACGGGAGTTGAGCCCGGCCTGGTCGGCGACGGGCCGCCGCTGACGCAGCACCGAAAGCACCCTCACCGGCTGCCCCGCGCCCCGCAGCACCCTCGCGGCGGCCAAGGCGATCCGCCGCGTCGGATCATGACCACGGGCCCGGGTGGCACGGGGTGCCGAGGGAAGGGGGACGAGAATCAGGGGGGCGGGGGCATCGGCGGTGTGGGGGGAGAGGTCGGGGAAGCCGTGGCCACTGTTGGGGACCCCACCCCCTCCCCTCCCCACCACTCCCCGCACCGCCCCCGCCAAGCTCTCGCCCAGCGGTCCCGCCAGTCCGAGCGCGCCCCGCTCCTTGTGCGCGAGCAGCACCGCCCGTACCGCGTCCTGGTACGGCGCCGCCGCGCACACCACGGGTAGCCCGCGTGGCTCCGGCACCGGACGGACCCGGCGCGGCCCGGCACTCGTCAGCGCCGCACGGCACTCGGCGCAGAGCACCGCCCGGGGTGTTCCACAGCCGCCGCACTCGGCCGGCAACACCAGATCGGCGAGGTCCTGCCACCACCTGCGCATACTCACCACTGTGCCCATCCGGGCGGGATTCGGCCACCCCTGTGGACAACGCCTGTGGACAACGGGCACGGGGTGCCGCGGGGCGCTCTCTTTCCGGTGTACGGGTGGCCTGGGTCGGCGCCCTGCCGTAGACCTGTTGGACCTGTAGCCCCAGAGGACCTGTGGGACGATCGCACACGTGACAACGCCCGATCCCCAGCCGCCCACCGCCACTCACATACGCCTCCTGGCCGGCCACGCGTCGTCAGGGCGCCCGGTGTTCGAGGTGTTGCCGGCGCTGGCGCTGGAGTCCGACCTGTTCGAACTGGCGGGCAGTCCGGGCCTGGTGCTCGGATGTGCGGCCGGTGATGTGCTGCGCATCGGCGAGGACGAGCAGTTCGAGGTCGTCGCGCAGGGTGAAAACCTGTGCGTTCAGGCGTATCGGCAGGGCCACTTCAGTCCTGAGGTGTTCGCGGAACTCAGGAAGGCGATCGGGGATGTCAGTGGTCTGGCCGAGGCGCCGCCGGACCTGAGCTTCGTCGTTGTCACCGTCAGCCGCTCCGTCGGCCTGCCCGCGATCGAGCGGGTCATGGACGCCTGGGCCGCGCGCACCGACGGGATCGAGTGGTGGTTCGCCAACGACGATCAGGCGGACGCTGCCCACTGAACGGATCAGCGGACACCGCCCACTGAGCGGATCAACCGGGGGACGCCGCCCGGCAGTCACCGGTGACCGGAAAGAACCGGCGCCTACCCCGGATACACCGGCCCCGTCCCCTTCCGAAGCACCATCTGCCAGGGCTCGCCGGGCGGCAACCGCACGATGCCGTCGTCCGAGTGCGCGACCACCGGGAGCCGGTCGTCGTCGGATGCCGCTATCTCCCGTACCCCGGTCAGTCCGGGCAGAACAGGTGTCGTGGGTACCGAGCCGTCGCACTGCACGTACCGGATCTGCTGGACCCCGCCGGCCTCGCGGCCGACCACGACGAGGCGGCTGCCGCCTGCCCAGGACATGGCGGTGACCTCCTCCATCTGCGGTGCGGCGGCACGCGCTTCGACGACGGCGACCTCGGCCGGTTTCCCCTGCTCGCCGGTGCGTTCGACCCGGCCGACGCGGAGGGTCTGCTTGCCGCCCTCCTCCACGAGCAGCGCGATCCGCACGCCGTCGGCCGCGACCCGTACCGCTTCGATACGACTGCCTTCCAGGCCGGGCGTCTTGACCTGGACGGGTTCGCCCTCGCCCTGGACGAGCAGCATCAGGCGCGGGTTCTTCGGGTCGCGGTCGGCCACCCACAGGTCGCCCTGACCGTCCCAACTGGGCGTGCTCAGGCGGTCCTTCTCCAGCGGCGCCTTGCTGCGCAGCACCGGGTCGCCGAGCGAGGCGCCGGCGACGAGCGCGCTGACGAACAGTGACTTCCGGTCGCTGGACACACCGGCGGCGCGCCCCTCGTCCCGGGACACGGCGGCGGTGCCGAGCGTCTGCGTTCCGGCGCCCAACGGTCCGGGGACGGCTTCCGGATCGGTGCTCGTGCCCTTGCCCGGCAGTCGTACGAGGCGCTGCTTGGCGTCGAGGAAGTACTGGAAGTCGGTGCGCCCCACGGACCGTTGCGGGGCGATGGCCTCGGCGCTCTCGGCGCTGAGCACGCACAGCTGGGACCCGTCGGAGCGCTGTAGCTCGACCTGCTCGATGCCGTTGGACGGCCAGTCCTGCAAGGTGAAGATCACCTGCGCGGCCATCCTGGTGCACTGCGCCTGCCCGACCCGGTCGGCCGCCGAATTCAGCGGCACTTTAAGGACGTTGTGGCTGTCGGGGGTGAGTGTGGCGGTGCCCGCCTTGAGCTGTGTACGGGACGGGAAGCTGGAGCGGACGACCGGGTCGAGCCACCGGGTCGGGCCGGCCAGGAGCAGTTTCACCGACTGGGTGATCGGGTCGATGCGCTGACGGACATACACGGGGTCGGCGACGAGCCCTTCCTGGCCTTCGCCGCCGGACGAGGTGCCGACGGCGAAGTAGTACTTGTTGACCGGCTCGTAGATGCGGTGGAAGTCCGATTCGCCGAGTACGACTCCGGCGGGTGGCCGGTCGATGCGCCATGCCTTGCCGGGGCCGCTGTCCTGGGTCAGGTGGACGGCTTCGCTGTAGGTGCCTTCGGCCGGTTCGTACGCGTGGCGGTCGTCGACGGTGGCGACGCGGTTCCCGCTGAGGGTGTAGACCCGGCCGCCTTCGCCGTCGTCGCCCGGCCTTGTCTCTCCGGCGGTGTTGGGGCCGTCCTTGAGGACCGTGGTGGTCGCTTCCGGGCGCCACTTCTTCGCGGCGTCGTCGGTCAGGTATTTGCGGGCCATGTCGAACTGTGGGTCGTCGCTGGTCAGCGCTTCGAGGAAGCCTTGGACGATCTCGGCGGGGCCGGCGTTCTCGCGTGGCGGCATGGCGAAGACCCGTACCTGCGAGTCGGGCAGCTGGGATGCGTCCACGCCGCGCACGTCGCCGGTGTCGGGCATGCCCGCGCAGCCGGCGAGCAGTACGGCGCAGCAGCCCAGCACCACTCCGCCGCGTACGACTCCGCCACGCGCCGAACCCCCACGCCCCGGACCCCCGCGCACCACTCCCGCGCGCACCTCTCCGCCGCGCGCCGTCCGCGTGCGGCGGCCTTTGTCAGCGCCCACGGGATCCGTCCCCCCGCCCACTGTCGCTCCCCGCGCTCCCGGCCGCGCTCGGCCGTTTCCCGTGCTCGTGGTCCCGCCCGTTACGGGGCTCGGGTCCACGACCGTTCTGTGGCTCACCTTCGCGCCCGACGCGACCCACCAGGTCCGCCGTGTCCGCCAACTCCGCCGCGTCCGCCGTGTCGAGTCCACCGGCGCCGTTACGTTCGCTCTGCTTCGGGGATTCGTCCCCAGGCGCCGCCGTCCCCGTCGCCGTAGTGGCGTTCCGTACGCGCGCGGACGGGCCCTGCGGTTCGGCGCCCGGCCTGGCGACGACCCGCGCGCCGCTGCTCGGCAGCGCCGTGGGGTCCACGGTCGGGGCGGACCCGGCGGCCGTCAGCAGGGGTGCGACCGGGGTGCGCGACGGTATCGACGGCACCCGGTCCCCACGCGGCCCGCCCGCCGGTGCCTGCGCCGGTACGGTCGCCGTCTTGCCGCTTCCGCCGAGCGGACGCCCGGCGTCACTGAGGCCGCGGTGGCGCCGCGAGTCCTCCGGTTCCAGGGGTATCGGTGAGCCGCGCAGCGGCTCGTCCGCCGTACGGGGCAGGGTCAGGCGGAACTGTGAGCCGCCGCCCGGTTCCCCCCATGCCTGGAGCCAGCCGCCGTGCAGGCGCGCGTCCTCAAGGGCGATGGACAGGCCGAGGCCGGTGCCGCCAGTGGTGCGGGCGCGTGCCGGGTCGGCCCGCCAGAAGCGGCTGAACACGCGGGTCGCCTCGCCGGGCTTCAGGCCCACGCCGTAGTCGCGTACGGCGACGGCGACGGCGCCGCCCGCCGAGGCGAGCCGGACGGTGACGTCCTTGCCGTCGCCGTGCTCCACGGCGTTGACGACGAGGTTGCGCAGGACCCGCTCCACGCGGCGCGCGTCGGCCTCCGCGACGACGGGCTGCTGGTCGCCGAGGATCCGTATGTACGTGCCTTTGCGCTCGGCGAGCGGTTCGGCGCCGCCGACGACGCGGCGTACCACCTCGCGGAGGTCTATCGCCTCGGCCTCCAGGGCCGCCGCGCCGGCGTCGAACCGGCTGATCTCCAGCAGATCGGCGAGCAGTGACTCGAACCGGTCGAGTTGGTCGGCGAGCAGTTCCGCCGAGCGTGCCGTCACCGGATCGAAGTCGACGCGCGCCTCGTGGATGACGTCGGCGGCCATCCGTACGGTCGTCAGCGGTGTCCGCAGTTCGTGCGAGACATCGGACACGAAGCGGCGCTGCATCCGTGACAGCTCTTCCAGTTGCTGGATCTTCAGCTGGAGGTTCTGCGCCATCTTGTTGAACGCCTCGCCCAGGCGGGCGATGTCGTCCTCGCCGGTGACCTTCATCCGCTCCTGGAGCCGCCCCGCGGACAGCCGTTCGGCGATGCCCGCGGCCATCCGTACGGGCGTGACGACCTGGCGTACGACGAGCCAGGCGATGGCGCCGAGCAGGACGACGACGAACAGTCCGGCGGTCGCCAGGGTGCCCTTGACGAGGCTGAGGGACTTCTCCTCCTGGGTGAGCGGGAAGAGGTAGTACAGCTCGTACCGGTCGCTGGAGGGGCTGGTGAGCTGGCGGCCGATGACGAGGCCCGGCTGTGAGGGGCGGCCGTCGCTGTAGACGATCCGCGTATAGCTCTGGGACGGGCCGGTGTTCTGGTCGACGCGGCTGCGCAGCGCCTCGGGCACACTCGCGGGCGCGTCCACATATCCGGAGCCGCGTGGCGCCCGCGCGCTGCTGCCGGTGCCGCCCTCGCCGGGGGAGCTGAGGGTGACCACGTTGAACGCCCCTTGGCCGCCGCTGGAGAGCGACTGCACCAGGTCGTTCAGCCACACGGCCGAGTTCTGCGCGATGCGTCCGTCGGCGGTGTTGCCGTCCTGTCCGGCGCGCTGGCCGACGTCCTTGGCCGATGACTCGGCGACCTTGAAGCCACCCACGGCCTGGCTCTGCGAGGCTTTCACCTTGGCGTCGAGCAGTCCGTTGCGGACCTGGCCGATCACGACGAAGCCGAGCAGCAGGACGACGCCCAGCGACATCAGCAGGGTCGTCGCGACCACCTTGAGCTGGATGTTCCGCCGCCACAGCCGGGCGGCGGGCAGCAGCGGGCGGCGCACCCAGCGGGTGAACAGCCGCAGCAGCGGGCTGCTGCCCTGCACACCGCCCTGGAGCAGCGGCCCGCCGTCCAGGAAACGCGCCACACGCGCGCGTGTGGTGCTCCGGCCGACAGGCCGCCCCGCGCGCGGCCCCGGCACCCCGGTCGCCGTGGCGGACGCGGCACTGTCGTCCCGGGGCATGTCAGCTCGGTCCGGCCTTGTAGCCGACGCCGCGCACGGTCACCACGATCTCCGGCCGCTCGGGGTCCTTCTCGACCTTCGACCGCAGCCGCTGGACGTGCACATTGACCAGGCGGGTGTCCGCCGCGTGCCGATAGCCCCACACCTGTTCGAGGAGGACCTCACGGGTGAAGACCTGCCACGGCTTGCGGGCGAGCGCGACCAGCAGATCGAACTCCAGCGGGGTCAGCGCGATCGACTGCCCGTCCCGCTTCACGGAGTGACCGGCCACGTCGATCACCAGATCACCGATCGCGAGCTGTTCCGGAGCAGGCTCCTCCGAGCGGCGCAGGCGGGCCCGGATCCGGGCCACCAGCTCCTTCGGCTTGAACGGCTTCACGATGTAGTCGTCGGCGCCGGACTCCAGGCCCACCACGACATCCACGGTGTCGCTCTTGGCCGTGAGCATCACGATGGGCACCCCGGACTCCGCCCTGATCAGGCGGCACACCTCGATGCCGTCGCGACCGGGCAGCATCAGATCGAGCAGCACCAGGTCCGGCTTGGCCTCCCGGAAGGCGGCCAGCGCCTTGTCGCCGTCCGCGACGAACGACGGCTCGAAACCTTCACCACGCAGCACAATGCCGAGCATCTCGGCCAGTGCCGTGTCGTCGTCGACGACAAGGACTCGTCCCTTCATAAACGACATCATCCCATTAGCTAATCGTTACCTGGCGTGACCTGGCACACAGCTCGCCCAGCGCCTCCGCTGTCACGGGCGATACGGCGCCTTCTTCGGTGACGATGGCGGTCACCAGCTCGGGTGGCGTCACATCGAACGCCGGGTTGTACGCCTGGGTGCCCAGGGGTGCCACCGGGGTCCCGCCCCCCGCTTCCGTCCCGGCCCCCGCCATCTGTGGGGCCGTGACCTCCGTCACCTCATGTCCGGGCCGCTGTTCGACCTCGATGGACGCGCCGTCGGGGGTGTCCAGATCGACGGTCGTCACCGGCGCCACCACGATGAACGGCACATGGTGGTACCGGGCGAGGACCGCGAGCGGATAGCTCCCCACCTTGTTCGCCACCGAACCGTCGGCGGCGATCCGGTCGGCGCCTATCAGTACCGCGTCGACCTCGCCCGCCGCGAACAGCGACCCTGCGGCATTGTCCGTCAGCAGCGTGTACGCCATCCCTTTGCGGGCCGCTTCGTACGCCGTCAGCCGGGCGCCCTGGAGCAGGGGCCGTGTCTCGTCCACCCACAGCCGTCGCAGCCGCCCTTCCCGGTGTGCGGCCAGTGCCACCGCGAACGCCGTGCCCTCACCGCCCGAGACGAGTGCCCCGGTGTTGCAGTGTGTCAGGATCCGGTGATTCCCGCCGGGCAGCAACTCGTCGAGCAGTGCGAGACCGTGCCGGGCCATGCGCGCGCTGGCCTCCGCGTCCTGCGCGTGCAGCTCCCGCGCCGCCGCGAGTGCCGCCGCTGCCGCCTGTTCCGCGTCACCGCCCGCCTCGGCACTGGCCCGGTACGCGGCGTGCGCCTTGCGTACCCCGCGGCTGAGGTTCACCGCGGTGGGCCGCGCGTCCGCGAGGGCGTTCGCCGCGTCGTCCACGTCGAATCCGCGCGCCGCCGCCAGCGCGACCCCGTACGCCCCGGCGATGCCGAGCAGCGGTGCTCCCCGTACGGCGAGGGTGCGGATCGCCTGGACGAGGGCCGGCGCGTCCGTGCAGACCAGCTCGGCTTCCTCGGCCGGCAGCCTGGTCTGGTCGAGAAGGACCACGACGGGGCCTTCGGGGGGTTCGTCCCAGCGGATCGCCGGGGTCTCCGGTGGTCGTGCGTCCTCGCGCGAGCGCGCGTACTGATCACCCATCCGCCCAGTCTGCCCCTTACCCGTAGGACAAAAGAAGGTGCGGATCTCCTGGGAGCACGGTGCGGATCCCCGGAGAGCACCTGGAGAGCACCTGGTCCGGCCCCAAGAACGCCAGGTCCGCACAGTGCACCTGGTCCGCCCGGTCCCCTCGCGCGTGCAGCGTGGCACGATGGCAGCCAACCTGCCACCGCAACCGCGGACCGGCACCGTGAAGGAGCGACGATGAACGACACTCCGGGCTGGGCCTCGCCCGGATCTGCCCCCTCCGACGGCCAGGAGCCGGGTACGCCCCGCCCCGACGCGCCTTCGGACGGTCCGACGGATTCCACCGGTCCCGCCTCGAAGTGGTCGAAGGAGCAGCCCCCGGGCGCCCAGTGGTCCGCACCGAGCGGCCAGGATCAAGGTCAGGGCCAAGGTCAGAACCAGGGGCAAGGTCAGGGCCAGAACCAGGGCCAAGGAGCCGGTCCCGGTCAGGGAGCCGGACAGATTCCGGGGCAGGGACCGGTCCAGGCTCCGCCGCCGCCCCCCGCGGGGCCGGGCTGGGGCGGTCAGGCACCGGGCGGCCCCGGCGGCGCCCCCGGCTGGGGCCAGGGCCCCGCAGGACCGGGCTGGGGCGGCCAGGGCCCGACCGGACCCGGTGGTCCCGGCGGCCCGGGAGGTCCCGGCTGGGGCGGTCCCGGTGGTCCCGGTGGCCCAGGCGGCCCCGGATGGGGCGGACCGGGCCCCACAGGCCCCGGCTACGGCTGGGGTGGCTGGCAGGGCCCACCCCCCGCCGCCAAGCCCGGAGTCATCCCGCTGCGCCCCCTCGGCGTCGGCGAGATCCTCGACGGCGCCGTGTCCACCATGCGTACGTACTGGCGCACGGTCCTCGGCATCTCGCTCACGGTCGCCGTGGTCACCCAGCTCGCCGTCGTCCTGCTCCAGGGCCTCGTCCTCAACGACAGCAGCACCACCCGCGCCCTCGACGACCCGAACGCCTCCCTCGACGAGCTGACCCGCGCCCTGGGCACCGCCCTGCTGACGTCCGGCCTCGTCCTGGTGGTCACCCTGCTCGGCACGATCGTCGCGACGGCCCTGCTCACGACGGTCACCAGCCGCGCGGTCATCGGCAAGGGCGTGAGCGCATCCGAGGCATGGCGTGACGCCCGCCCGCAGTTGCTCGGACTGCTCGGTCTGACCCTGCTGCTGCCGCTGATCGCCGTGGCCGTCATCGGCATCGGCACGGTGCCCGGCATCCTGATCGCCGTCGCCGGCAGCACCGGCGGAGGTGTCGCCCTGGCCGTGATCGGCGGGTTCGCGGGCTTCATCGTCGCGATCTGGCTGATGGTCCGCTTCTCGCTGGCCTCGCCCGTGCTGATGCTGGAGAAGCAGGGCGTCGGCAAGTCGATGGGCCGCTCCGCGAAGCTGGTCCGCGGCTCCTGGTGGCGCGTCTTCGGCATCCAGCTCCTCGCGGGGATCATCGCGAACGTGCTGGCGTCGATCATCGTCATCCCCTTCACCCTCATCGCGGGCATCGCGAGCGGCGACGGCGTCACCGGCTTCCTCGAAAGCAGCACCGCCACCTACGGCTGGACGTTCCTCGTCATCAGCGGCATCGGCTCGGTGATCGGATCGATGCTGACCTTCCCGATCAGCTCCGGTGTCACCGTGCTGCTCTACATCGACCGGCGGATCCGCCGCGAGGGCCTCGACCTCGAACTCGCGCGCGCGGCGGGCCTCCCGGGCTACGGCTCCCAGGCGACCGGCGCCACACCGGGGAGCTGACGGGGTGGGCATCACGGGGGGAACGGTCACGGCGGCACTGCTGCGGGCCCGCACCGGCGACGACGCGCCACCGGTGACGATCCCGCGCGACCCCGCGCGCGAGGCGGCCAAGGACGAACTGTCCAAGCCGATGTACCACGAGAACGACCCGAGCCTGCTCCAGCGCGCCCTGAACCGCTTCTGGGACTGGGTCGACCGCCTGTTCAACGCGGCGTCGGGCGCCGCCCCTGGCGGCACACTCGGCCTGATCGTCATCGTCCTGGCGGTGCTGGCGCTCGCCCTCGCCCTGTGGTGGCGCCTGGGCACCCCGCGCCGCGCCCCCGTGTCGTCCGCGCCACTCTTCGACGACCGCCCGCGCAGCGCCGCAGAACACCGCTCGGCGGCCGAGGCACACGCGGCCCAGGGCCACTGGAACCAGGCCGTCCAGGAACGCATGCGCGCTGTTGTGCGCTCCCTGGAGGAACGGGCCCTCCTCGACCCGCGCCCCGGCCGCACCGCCGACGAGGCCGCCGCCGAAGCAGGCCGCCCCCTGCCGTCCCACGCGGACCGCCTGCGCGCGGCGGCGCACGACTTCGACGACGTCACATACGGCGGACGCACCGCCGACCGGCACACATACGAACGCCTCTCCGACCTGGACCGCGACCTGGACGCCACCAAACCGGTCCTCACCGGCCCGGCCTTCGCCCGAGGGGCCGCCGAATGACCGAGGCCACCCTCCCGTCGACCTCGGCATCCCCCACCGTCCGCCAGGTGTGGACACGCGCGCGGGGAGTGCTGTTCGCCCTGGTGATCGTCCTCGCGGCGGCCGTCGCCATCGCCATGGTCCGCTCCGGCGCACAGCACGGCCGGCTCGACCCGCGCTCCGCCGACGCGTCTGGCAGCCGCGCCGTCAGCGAACTCCTCGCCGACCGGGGCGTGTCCACGCGCGTGGTGACCACCAGCGACGAAGCCGCCGCTGCCGCAGGCGCCGACACCACCGTCCTCGTCGCCGTACCCGACCTGCTCACCGCCGACCAGCAGACCCGGCTCCGGTCGGCGACCGAAGGGTCCGGCGGCCGGACGGTCCTGGTCGCCCCCGGCGCACCCTCCGTCGGCACCCTCGCCCCCGGCGTCTCGGCGGACCCGGCCCCTAGCTACGACTCGACGCTCGCCCCGGACTGCGCCCTGCCCGACGCGCGGCGCGCGGGCGACGCGAACACCGGAGGCCACCGCTACCACGTCACCGTGTCCGACGCCGACTCCTGCTACCCGAGCGGCGGCCTGCCCACGCTGGTCCGTGTCCCGGCCGCCGAAGGACGCGACGGCGACACCGTCGTCCTCGGCTCCCCCGGCCTGCTCTACAACGACCGTCTCGACGAGCACGGCAACGCCTCGCTCGCCCTGCAACTCCTCGGCTCCCGCCCTCATCTGGTCTGGTACCTCCCCTCACTGTCCGACGACACCGCCGGCGGCGACCGCAGCTTCTTCGACCTGATTCCGTCCGGCTGGCTCTGGGGCACCCTGCAACTCGCCTTCGCCTGCGTGCTCGCCGCCTTCTGGCGGGCACGCCGACTCGGCCCCCTGGTGCCCGAACGTCTCCCCGTCGCGATCCGCGCCTCCGAGTCCGTCGAAGGCCGCGCCCGCCTCTACCGCAAGGCCAACGCGCGTGAACGCGCCGCCTCCGCTCTTCGCTCCGCCACCCGCACCCGGCTCGCCCCCCTCATCGGTGTCTCCCCCGCTCAGGCCCACGCGCCCGAGTCCCTGATCCCCGCTCTCACCACCCGGCTGCACACCCCGGGCCTCGAACTGCACCCGCTCCTCTTCGGGCCGCCGCCGGGCGACGACGCGGCCCTGATCGCCCTCGCCGACCAACTCGACGCCCTCGAAAGAGAGGTACGCACTTCATGATGGACCCGACCACTGACAATGCCGGTACCACCGGGGATTCCCCCAGCTCACGGGCCTCTTTGGAGGCTCTGCGCGCGGAGATCGCCAAGGCCGTGGTCGGTCAGGACCCCGCCGTCACGGGCCTCGTCGTCGCGCTCCTGTGCCGAGGCCATGTCCTCCTCGAAGGCGTCCCCGGCGTCGCGAAGACCCTGCTCGTCCGCGCTCTCGCCGCGTCCCTCGAACTCGACACCAAACGCGTCCAGTTCACCCCCGACCTGATGCCCAGCGACATCACGGGCTCCCTGGTCTACGACACCCGTACGGCCGAGTTCTCCTTCCAGCCCGGCCCGGTCTTCACCAACCTCCTCCTCGCGGACGAGATCAACCGCACCCCTCCGAAGACCCAGTCGTCCCTCCTCGAAGCGATGGAGGAGCGCCAGGTCACGGTCGACGGCACCCCCCGCCCGCTCCCCGAGCCGTTCCTCGTCGCCGCGACACAGAACCCCGTCGAGTACGAGGGCACCTACCCGCTCCCCGAAGCCCAACTGGACCGTTTCCTCCTCAAACTGACGGTCCCTCTCCCCGCCCGCCAGGACGAGATCGCCGTCCTCACGCGCCATGCGGACGGCTTCAATCCGCGCGACTTGCGCGCCGCCGGCATACGCCCCGTCGCGGGCCCCGCCGACCTGGAGGCCGCCCGCGCGGCCGTCGCCAAGACCTCCGTATCGCCCGAGATCACCGGCTATGTAGTCGACATCTGCCGCGCCACCCGCGAGTCGCCGTCCCTCACGCTCGGCGTCTCCCCGCGCGGGGCGACGGCCCTGCTGTCGACCGCCCGCGCGTGGGCATGGCTCACGGGCCGCGACTACGTCATCCCGGACGACGTGAAGGCCCTCGCACTGCCCACACTCCGCCACCGCGTCCAGCTCCGCCCCGAAGCGGAGATGGAGGGGGTCACCGCCGACTCCGTCATCAACGCGATCCTCGCCCACGTCCCCGTACCCCGCTGAGCCGAGGATCCATGGCACTCACCGGACGCGCCGCCCTCGTCGCGGCCATCGGCACACTCCCTGTCGGCCTCTGGGAACCCAGCTGGACGGGCATCCTTGCCGTCAACGTCCCGCTGGCCCTGGCGTGCGCCTGCGACTTCGCGCTCGCCGCCCCCGTACGCCGCCTGGGCCTGACCCGCTCCGGCGACACCTCGGTACGCCTCGGAGATCCCGCCGAGGTCACGCTGACGGTCACCAATCCCACCCGCCGCCCGCTGCGCGCCCAGCTCCGCGACGGATGGCCGCCGAGTATCTGGCGGCCCGGCACCGAAATCGAGGCGTCACGGCACGCTCTGACGGTCCCGCCGGGCGAACGCCGCCGCGTCACCACCCGGCTGCACCCGACCCGCCGCGGCGACCGCCCGGCCGACCGCGTCACGATCCGCTCGTTCGGCCCGCTGGGCCTGTTCACCCGCCAGGGCACCCACAAGGTCCCGTGGACGGTCCGTGTCCTGCCGCCGTTCCACAGCCGCAAACACCTCCCGTC
This sequence comes from Streptomyces sp. NPDC058001, assembly GCF_042886315.1. NCBI lineage: Bacteria > Bacillati > Actinomycetota > Actinomycetes > Kitasatosporales > Streptomycetaceae > Streptomyces > Streptomyces sp. NPDC058001. The sequence continues at coordinate 1,187 of NZ_JBHVQT010000002.1, read as the reverse complement.
CAAACTGGCCCGCCTCCGTGAACTCGACGGTCGCACCAGCGTCCTGACCCGCGGCGAGGGCACCGAATTCGACAGCCTCCGCGAGTACGTCCCCGGCGATGACACCCGCTCCATCGACTGGCGCGCCACGGCCCGCCAGTCCACGGTCGCCGTCCGCACCTGGCGCCCGGAACGCGACCGCCGCATCCTGATCGTCCTCGACACGGGCCGCACCTCCGCCGGCCGCGTCGGCGACGCCCCGCGTCTCGACGCGTCCATGGACGCGGCTCTGCTCCTCGCCGCCCTCGCCTCCCGCGCGGGCGACCGGGTGGACCTGCTGGCGTACGACCGCCGGGTACGGGCCCTGGTCCAGGGCCGCGCCGCGGGCGAGGTCCTTCCGGCCCTGGTCAACGCGATGGCCCCGCTCGAACCCGAACTGATCGAGACCGACGCCCGAGGACTCACGGCGACAGCGCTGCGCACCGCCGCCCGGCGCTCCCTGATCGTCCTCCTGACCAGCCTCGACGCGGCCCCCATCGAGGAGGGCCTGCTCCCGGTCCTCGGCCGCCTCACGCAGCGCCACACCGTGCTGGTCGCCGCGGTCGCGGACCCGCATATCGAGGCCATGGCGTCCGCCCGTGGGAACACGGATGCGGTGTACGAAGCAGCCGCAGCGGCACAGGCCCAGTCGGAACGCCGTCGCACCGCGGAACAACTGACCCGCCACGGCGTCACGGTCGTCGACGCCACTCCCACGAACCTGGCCCCGGCACTGGCGGACGCGTACCTCTCCCTGAAAGCAGCCGGCCGCCTCTAAAAGAAGGTGGTCGGCGGCCGGCCCGGAAAGACCCGGAATGGGTCTGGAAAGGGTCCGGAAAACGAAAAAGCCCCCGCACCGAGGTGCGGGGGCTTTCCCATAAAGATAGTTCGGCGGTGTCCTACTCTCCCACAGGGTCCCCCCTGCAGTACCATCGGCGCTGTGAGGCTTAGCTTCCGGGTTCGGAATGTAACCGGGCGTTTCCCTCACGCTATGACCACCGAAACACTATGAAACTGTGAATACCGCACCATACCCGTGGCCCTGGGTACGGGGTTGTTCGTGGTTTCAGAACCAACACAGTGGACGCGAGCAACTGAGGACAAGCCCTCGGCCTATTAGTACCAGTCACCTCCACCCATTACTGGGCTTCCAGATCTGGCCTATCAAC
>NZ_JBHVQT010000001.1:482098-764815 GCF_042886315.1 Streptomyces sp. NPDC058001 | reverse complement strand
ACTTCATCGGCCCGTGAGCCTTACGGACCTTCCGGATCTCGAAGTCCATCGCATCCCCTGAGCTGGGGTGTTGCGACGACTACTAGAACCCAAGGTACGGTGCCGGGGCCTCCGGGTGTTACTGAGGGGTATTGTCGTGCTTCCGCGTCAGCCGACGACCTTCTTGAGGGCGTCGCCGAGGGCGTCGGCCTCGTCCGGGGTCAGCTCTACGACGAGCCGACCGCCGCCTTCGAGCGGAACCCGCATGACGATGCCCCGCCCCTCCTTGGTCACCTCGAGCGGGCCGTCACCCGTCCGCGGCTTCATGGCCGCCATGCTCGTTCCCCTTCCTGAAACCAGCTCACCTCAGCCGACAGCCCCGCCCTGTCGAGGGCACGCGTCCGGCATCGAACACATTGCTTCCCAGCCATTATCCCGCATCGCGGGACCCGATGACCAACATCAGTCGGCATCGCTTACGCAACGCGCTCCCGCAAAACCACCCAATTCGGCGATGTGGCTGCGATACTCCGCTCCCGTTTCAGGTTTCGGAGCCCGGAATTCTTTGATGCAGGTCACATGCACGGGCCCGGCGATCTCCGCCATGCTGGGCTCGGACGACGACCGAGACGCCCCTGCCGGAGAGGATTCCCCATGGCCGACACCGTGCTCCACGAAGTGAGCGACGGACTCGCGACGATCACGTTGAACCGCCCCGAGGCGATGAACGCGATGAACACCGAGGCCAAGGTCGCGCTGCGCGAGGCGGTGGAGGCGGCGGCGGCCGACGACGCGGTACGGGCCGTCCTGCTGACGGCCGCCGGGGACCGGGCCTTCTGTGTGGGGCAGGACCTCAAGGAGCATGTCGCGCTGCTGACGGCGGACCGGGAGTCGGGGACGTCGCACACGATGAGTACGGTGCGCGAGCACTACAACCCCGTGGTGCGGGCGCTCACGGGGATGGCCAAGCCGGTGGTGGCGGGGGTGAACGGGGTCGCCGCCGGTGCGGGGTTCGGTTTCGTCCTGGCCGCCGACTATCGCATCGTCGCGGACACGGCCTCCTTCAACACGTCGTTCGCCGGCGTCGCGCTCACCGCGGACTCCGGGATGTCATGGACGCTGCCGCGTCTGGTGGGGCCGGGGCGCGCCGCCGACCTGCTGCTCTTCCCTCGTGGCATCAAGGCGGCGGAGGCGTACGAGCTGGGGATCGCGAACCGGGTCGTGCCCGCCGTCGAACTCGCCGACGAGGCGCTGAAGGTGGCCCGCGCCTTGGCCTCCGGCCCGACCGTGGCGTACGCGGCGCTCAAGGAGTCCCTCGCCTACGGGCTGTCGCACTCGCTGGAGGAGACCTTGGAGAGGGAGGACGAACTCCAGACCCGCGCCGGCGCCTCGGAGGACCACAGGATCGCGGTGAACGCCTTCCTGGCCAAGGAGAAGCCGCAATACCGGGGCCGCTGACGCGGTGACCGGTTCCCCGACCCGGCTGTGCCGGTCGTCCCCCCGCCGGGGTCGGCTCGGCACCGCCGGTCACCATCGCCCTGGTACGCCACTGTCGCGGCGGAGACAAGATGGCGACGAGACCTGACGCGACGGAACAAGGGTGCCAGCGGAGAAAAGGTGTCGACCGGGACCCGGCGCGGCGGTCATCCGGCCACGGCAAACAAAGCACGCCAGGCAAGCCCCCGGCACAGCTCTGTCCGGCTGCCCCCGGTCGTCCCCCCGCCGCGGACAGCTCGGCACCGCCGGTCACCATCGCCCTGGTGCGCCGCCGTCGCGGCGGAGACAAGATGGCGGCGAGACCTGGCGCGGCGGTCATTCGACTGCGGCGGACAAGGGGCCGCCGGGCAAACCCCGGCACGGCCCTGCCCGGCCGCGCCGGGAGTGCCCCCCGCCGGGGACGGCTCAGCACCGCCGGTCAGCCTCGTCGTGGTGCGCCGCCGTCGCGGCGGAGAAATGGTGGCGGCGAGACTTGGCGCGGCAGTGAATGGGGGCCGACAGAGCCTGGCGCGCCGGAGACAAGGTGCGGCGGAACCCGTCGCGACGGAACAAGGGCGTCGGCGGAGTTGGGGGCGGGCTACATCCCCTGTGCCCTCTCCGAGCCTCTGGCCACGCAGTCCTTCAGGTGGTCGTTCACCAAGCCGCACGCCTGCATCAGGGCGTAGGCAGTCGTCGGGCCGATGAAGCGTAGGCCCTGTTTTTTGAGGGATTTCGACAGGGCCGTCGACTCGTCCGTCACCGCCGGGACGTCCGTGATCTTGCGGGGGGCCGGGCGGGCCGGGTCGGGGGCGTGGGACCAGATCAGGGTGTCCAGTTCGCCCTCGGGCCAGTCGGCCAGTACGCGCGCGTTGGCGAGAGTCGCCTCGATCTTGGCGCGGTTGCGGATGATGCCCGGGTCGGCGAGGAGCCGCTCGGCGTCGCGGTCCGTGAAGGCGGCCACCGACGCGATCTTGAAGTCGGCGAAGGCGGCGCGGAAGCCCTCGCGACGGCGCAGGATGGTGATCCAGGACAGGCCGGACTGGAATGCCTCCAGGCAGAGCCGCTCGTACAGCGCGTCGTCGCCGTGGACCGGGCGGCCCCACTCCTCGTCGTGGTACGCCACATAGTCGTCCGTGGACAGTCCCCAGGGGCAGCGCAGCTTGCCGTCGGGCCCGGCCACGACCCCGCCGGCGGTCACGGTCGGTCCTCGCGCGGCACGGCGTCCTCGACCGGGTGCTTCACCAGTCCGACGGTCCGACCCGCTTGCGCACGCGCGCCCGCCAGTGCCGATTCCAGTTCGCCGATACGGGCGTCCCGCTCGGACAGTTCGGCGCCGAGCCGCCCCAGCGCGTCATCGACCTCGGCCATGCGATAGCCGCGGACCGCGACGGGGAAGCGGAGCGCCTCGACATCGGCGCGGCCGACCGGGCGGTCCGGCGGCAGCGGGTCCGCGAACCGCTCGGGCGCGGCCTCGGGCAGGGCGCCGCTCTCGCCGCCGCCCACCACGGCGAGCGTCACCGCGGCGACCACCACGACGAGCGCGACCACCAGGAACAAGAACATGAACATCTCTGCGGTCCCCACGCTCGGCTGCCGGCCCCGGTTCGGCCGGCAGGAAAACTGTCAGGCTCCGATCGTGCCATGCGCCTCTGACAGTTAAGGTCGCAGGCGACCCATCGACGGGCCGGACACCGGAGGGACTCAGGGGATGCTCAGGCTGGGCAGGCGCGTGTTCGACGCGCACGAACCGGTGATCATGGCGATCGTGAACCGGACCCCGGACTCCTTCTACGACCAGGGGGCGACGTTCCGCGACGAGCCCGCCCTCGCGCGCGTGGAGCAGGCGGTGGCCGAGGGCGCGGCGATCATCGACATCGGCGGGGTGAAGGCGGGCCCCGGCGAGGAGGTCTCCGCCGAGGAGGAGGCCCGCCGCACGGTCGGTTTCGTGGCTCAGGTCCGCGCCCGGTTCCCCGAGGTGGTCATCAGCGTCGACACCTGGCGGCACGAGGTCGGCGAGGCCGTGTGCGAGGCGGGCGCCGACCTCCTGAACGACGCGTGGGGCGGCGTCGACCCGAAGCTCGCCGAGGTCGCCGCCCGGTACGGCGTGGGCCTGGTGTGCACCCACACGGGCGGCGCCCGGCCCCGTACGAGGCCGCACAGGGTCACGTACGAGGACGTGATGGCGGACATCCTCGGGGTGACCGTCGGGCTCGCCGAGCGGGCCGTGGAGCTGGGCGTACCGCGTGAGTCGGTGCTGATCGACCCGGGGCACGACTTCGGCAAGAACACCCGGCACAGCCTGGAGGCGACGCGCCGGCTCGGCGAGATGGTCGCGACGGGCTGGCCGGTGCTGGTGTCGCTGTCCAACAAGGACTTCGTCGGCGAGACCCTCGACCGGCCGGTCAAGGAGCGGGTCGTCGGGACGCTCGCCACGACGGCCGTGTCGGCGTGGCTGGGCGCGCAGGTCTACCGGGTCCACGAGGTGGCGGAGACCCGTCAGGTGCTGGACATGGTCGCCTCGATCGCGGGCCACCGGCCCCCGGCGGTCGCCCGTCGCGGTCTGGCGTGACCGCACATCGACGGGCGGGACCGACGGGCCCCGGCGTAACCGGCGTAACCGGCCGGGCGGTTACCGGCCGACTTCCTTGGTGACCAGTCGGACCGCCTCGTCCACGTCGTCCGTGACATGGAACAGCAGCAGGTCCTTCTCGGACGCCTTGCCCTGCGCCACGACGGTGCCACGCAGCCAGTCGACCAGGCCGCCCCAGTAGGTGGAGCCGAACAGGACGATCGGGAAACGGGTCACCTTGCGGGTCTGCACCAGCGTCAGCGCCTCGAACAGCTCGTCCAGCGTGCCCAGGCCGCCGGGCAGCACCACGAACCCCTGCGCGTACTTCACGAACATCGTCTTGCGGACGAAGAAGTAGCGGAAGTTCACACCGATGTCGACATGCTGGTTGAGCCCCTGCTCGAACGGCAGCTCGATGCCGAGCCCGACGGAGATGCCTTTGGCGTCGCGCGCGCCTTTGTTGGCGGCCTCCATCGCTCCCGGTCCGCCGCCCGTGATCACCGCGAATCCCGCGTCGACCAGCGCACTGCCGATGGCGACGCCGGCCTCGTACTCAGGGGTCCCCGCGCGTGTGCGGGCCGATCCGAAGACGCTGATGGCGCTGGGCAGTTCGGCGAGCGCGCCGAACCCTTCCACGAACTCCGACTGGATACGCATCACTCGCCAGGGATCGGTGTGCACCCACTCCGAGTCGCCCTCGGTGTCGAGCAGCCGCTGGTCGGTGGTGCCGGGCTGGATCTGATCGCGCCGCCGCAGCACCGGTCCGAGGTGCTGCTCCTCCGGTGGCCCCTGCGCTTCCGGACTGCCCATGAACGTCCCCTTCCGCTGACGGTCTTGCCACTTCAGCGTAGGTCTACGGGCGTGACGAACGCCGTAATTCGGGATGTCAGCAGCGGATTGCGGGGGTGTTCCGCACCCGACGGGGGTGTTCCGGGTGGGCCGGTGGGGGTGTTTCAGGAGGTCAGCCAGGCCCGCAGACGCTCCTCGCACGCCCAGATCTTGGCGGTCTCCACCCGCTCGTCGCGCTTGTGCGCCAGATGCGGATTGCCCGGCCCGTAGTTCACGGCGGGCACGCCGAGGGCGCTGAAACGGGACACGTCCGTCCAGCCGTACTTCGGTTGCGGGGTGCCGCCGACGGCCTTGATGAAGTCGACGGCGGCCGGGTGCGAGAGTCCGGGCATGGCCGCGCCGCTGTGGTCGTCCACGACGAACTCCTCGACACCGCAGTCCGCGAACACCTCGCGCACATGCGCGACGGCGTCGTCGGCGGTGCGGTCGGGCGCGTACCGGAAGTTGACCGTGACCGTGCACACGTCGGGGATGACGTTCCCGGCGACGCCACCCTCGACGCGGACCGCGTTGAGGCCCTCGCGGTACTCCAGGCCGTCGATCACCGGGTAGCGCGGCTCGTACGCGGCCAGGCGGGCGAGGATCGGCGCGGCGGCGTGGATGGCGTTGGAGCCCATCCACGCGCGCGCGGAGTGCGCCCGCTCGCCCTTGGTGCGCAGCAGGACCCGCAGGGTGCCCTGGCAGCCGCCCTCGACCTGCTGGTCGGAGGGTTCGAGGAGGACCGCGAAGTCGCCCCGGAGCCAGTCGGGGTGTGCCTCGGCGACATGCCCGAGGCCGTTGAGGTGGGCGGCGACCTCCTCGTTGTCGTAGAAGACGAAGGTCAGGTCGCGGTTCGGCTCCGGCACGCTCTGCGCGAGGCGCAGCTGCACGGCCACGCCCGACTTCATGTCGCAGGTGCCGCAGCCCCACAGGACGCCCTCCGCGTCCAGGCGCGAGGGCACGTTGTCGGCGATCGGCACGGTGTCGATGTGCCCGGCGAGGATCACCCGCTCGGCGCGGCCCAGATGCGTACGCGCGACGACGTTGTTGCCGTACCGGTCGACCGTGAGGTGGGGCAGCGTGCGCAGGGCGGTCTCGATCGCGTCGGCCAGCGGTGTCTCGGCGCCGCTCTCGGACGGGAAGTCGACGAGCTGCGCGGTGAGGAGTGCGGCGTCCTGCGTGAGGTCGAGGGGAGTGCGATCCATGCCGCCGACCCTAACCCTCGCCCGGCCGCGCTGTCGGTGGGCTCCAGTAGCGTGGGTCGCGTGCCTGAGCCACCCGCCCCCGCACGGCGCGGTCGCCTCCTCCGCATCGGGGTGGCCGGCGCGGTGCTGCTCGCGGTCGCGGGCTATCTGATCGCGCAGTACGCGACCGGGGGGCGCCCCGCGCCGCGCTGCGAGGTCGTCTCGGGCAAGGGTGACGGCGCGTCGTACCGCTTCACGACCGAGCAGGCCGCCAATGCCGCGACGATCGCCGTCGTGGGCACCGCGCGCGGGATGCCGGAGCGGGCGGTGACGATCGCGCTGGCGACCGCGCTCCAGGAGTCGGGGTTGCGCAATCTCGACCACGGCGACCGCGACTCGCTCGGCCTGTTCCAGCAGCGGCCCTCGCAGGGCTGGGGCACGGCCGAGGAGATCAAGGACCCGGCGCACGCGGCGGCCACCTTCTACCGGCATCTGGCCGAGGTTCCGGGCTATGCGCGGCTGCCGCTGACGGTCGCCGCGCAGCGCGTGCAACACAGCGCCTATCCGCAGGCGTACGCGCGGTACGAGCCCGACGCGACCCTGCTGTCCGCCACGCTGACCGGCCGCGCCCCGGCCACCCTCACCTGCGAGAACAGGCCGAGCGCGCGGGCGGGTTCACCCTCGGAGGTACGGGCCGCGCTGGTCCGGGACTTCGGGCGGGACGTCCTCCAGGAGATCGCGGCGACCTCCGGCAGGAACACGCCGGCCACGCCCTCGCCGACGGGTGGGAGCGGAGACACGGCGGCGCGGACCGTGACCGTGCCGGTGCCCGCGACCGCCGCATCGCCCGGGGAATCGGCCCGGCAGCGCGGCTGGGAGCTGGCGCAGTGGGCGGTCGCCAACTCCTCGGCGCTGCGCATCGAACGGGTGACGTACGCGGGCATGGAGTGGACGCCCGGCATGTCGCACACGGCGTGGCGGAAGACGTCCGGGGGCTCCGACGCCGTCCGTATCGTCACCGGGCAGTAGTTCGGCCCCTCACCCGTTCGGCGGAGTGCGGTCGGGTCGCGGCGGGGCGTTCTGGGCCCGTACGGCGGGCGTACGGCGGGGCGCGCGGATCCCTTGGCACCACAGGGCCGTAGGGATTCGGCAGGCATTACGTACGAGTGGTGTTTGCCCGTTTTTATCCGCAGCAGATTATGCGATGCATTACCAACTCTTTACGTTGGCCCACCGCAACCTTCGGCGGCTTCGAGCGGTAGTCAGGGCGTCCGAGGGCCGGGAACGATCAAGCCGGTGGGCCGAACAGCGGTCATCGGAACGGCCCGGACACCCCAGCGTCTCTTCCGTCTAAGGAGCATCATGTCCCTCCCCCTGACCCGTCGGATCGCCCGTGTCGCGCTGCTCGTCGCGGCGGGAGCGGCACCCGTGGTCGGTGCGGCCGGCTCCGCGAGCGCCGTTGATCTCCCCACCAGCGCACCCCTGGGCGGGGTCACCGCCCTCGACGGCGCCAATGTCGGCAGCACCGTCGACGGTGCGTCTCAGAATGTCACCAGGACTGCCGGGGACACCGGTGGCAAGACCGTGAAGAAGGCCGTTCCGGCGGCCGGTAAGACCGTGGGCAAGGGGGCGAAGACGGCTGCCCCTGCGGCTCAGAAGGCTGCCGGGGATGTTGGTGGGAGTGCCGGTGAGGTGATCGGTGGGGTGACCGGGGCTGCCGCCCCCGGCACCGGGCAGCTTCCGGTGAATGGGTTGCCGCTCGGCTGACGTTGCCGGTACCTGGGGGTCGGGGAGCTTGGCTCCCCGGCCCCCTTTTTCGGGGCACCGGTACTTGGGTTGTGCCCACCCGTTCCGCCGTGCGGAACGCCTGCCCACAACGGGGTGGGGGTGGGGGTCGCCGTGCGGGACGGCTGCCCGCAACTGGTCAGATCACGGTCGCAGGCGGTTTACCGCTGCTGCTACTCGTTCGTCTGTGGCTGTCAGTGCCACCCTTACGAAGCTGGCGCCCGCTCTTCCGTAGAAGTCGCCCGGGGCGACCAGGATGCCCAGGGTGGCGAGGTGGGCGACCGTGGTCCAGCAGGGTTCGTTTCGGGTGGCCCAGAGGTAGAGGCTGGCTTCGCTGTGTTCGATGCGGAAGCCGTGGTGTTCCAGGGCCGTGCGGAGGGCGGTGCGGCGGGCCGCGTACCGGGCGCGCTGCTCGTGTACGTGCTGCTCGTCGCCGAGCGCCGCGACCACGGCCGCCTGGGTGGGCGCCGACGTCATCATGCCGCCGTGCTTGCGGAGCTGGAGGAGCGGGCCGAGGACCGCCGCGTCGCCCGCCGCGAACGCGGCGCGGTAGCCCGCCAGATTCGACCGCTTCGACAGCGAGTGGACCGCGACGATTCCCTCGTACGAGCCGCCGCACACCTCCGGGTGGAGTACGGAGACCGGGTCGGCCTCCCAGCCCAGTTCGATGTAGCACTCGTCCGAGAAGACCAGGACGCCGTGCTCACGCGCCCACGCCACGATCCGCGTCAGCTCGTCCCGGGACAACACTCGTCCGGTCGGGTTCGACGGCGAGTTGAGCCACAGGAGCTTCAGGCCCGTGGGGTCCAGCTCCGTCGGGTCGTCGTACGCGACGGGCTCGGCGCGGGCGAGCCGGGCGCCCACCTCGTACGTCGGGTAGGCCAGGCGCGGGTAGGCGACCTTGTCGCCGGGGCCGAGGCCCAGCTGGGTCGGCAGCCAGGCCACCAGTTCCTTGGAGCCGACCACCGGAAGGACGTTGCGGTGGGTGAAGTCCCGTGCGCCGAGGCGCCGCTCGCACCAGCCGGTGATCGCGTCGCGCAGTTCCGGGGTCCCCCACACCGTGGGATAGCCCGGCGAGTCGGCCGCCGCCACCAGTGCCTTCTGGATCAGCTCGGGGACGGAGTCCACCGGGGTGCCGACGGACAGGTCGACGATGCCGTCGGGATGGGCCGCGGCCGTCGCCTTGTACGGCTCCAGCTTGTCCCAGGGGAAGGCGGGAAGACGGTCGACGGGTGCTTCGACTGCGGACACGGGACTCATCTCTCTCGTACGCGGACCTGTACGGACCGTATAGGGGCCACACGGTCCGTGCGGGCCAACGCCTGGGTCCCGTACGGCGGCTGGGCCGTACGGGACCGGGCGAAGCGGGGTGCGGGGGCGGGGCCGCTCTTACTGGTTCTGGGGCGGCAGCGCGGCGATGAAGGGGTGGTCGCGCTCGATCAGGCCGAGCTTGCTGGCGCCGCCGGGGGAGCCCAGCTCGTCGAAGTACTCGACGTTCGCCTTGTAGTAGTCCTTCCACTCCTCCGGGGTGTCGTCCTCGTAGAAGATCGCCTCGACCGGGCAGACCGGCTCACAGGCACCACAGTCGACGCATTCGTCCGGGTGGATGTACAAGGACCGGGAGCCCTCGTAGATGCAGTCGACCGGGCACTCCTCGATGCACGCCTTGTCCTTGACGTCGACACAAGGCTGCGCGATGACGTAGGTCACGCTGTCGTTCCTCCTCGATAGGGCGCCGGCGGGCCTCCACAGGCTCCGCCGCCTGGCGCGCGGGAGCGCGGCTCGTCGATGCCCGCACCTAGTATCTCCGTTCCTGGGCTTGAACCGAACAGGAGGGGTGGGCAGAGCTGTGGATTTCGCCGCGGGAGGCCGACTTGAGGTCCGGATCACCGCTGCTGACGTGGGCAAACGGGTGTCGGTACGCCGGGTGGTCCAGGAACCGGGAGATCCCCTGAAGTTCACCGACACGGTCGGGGTTCTCACATCCTGGGACAACGGTGTGCTGATGATCACCCGGCGTACCGGCGAGGCGGTGCGGATCGAGGAGTCCGCGCTCGTCGCGGGCAAGGTCGTACCGGCCGCTCCGGCGCGTCGCCGAGGGCCTTCGGCGTCGTACGAGGAGCTGGCGCGGGTCGCCGCGCGGGCCTGGCAGCCGGTGGAGAGCGAGCGGCTCGGCGACTGGGAGCTGCGGGCCGCGTCCGGCTTCACACGGCGCGCCAACTCGGTGCTGCCGCTGGGCGATCCGGGCCGCCCGCTGGACGCGGCTCTGACGGCGGTACGGGACTGGTACGGGCGCCGGGGGCTGCCCGCGTACGTCCAGACGGCTACCGGGGCCGAGGGGACGCAGGAGGCGCTCTGCGCGGAGCTGGCGGCGCGTGGCTGGACGCGGGAGGTGTCGGCCGAGCAGCGGGTCGCGTCGCTCGCGCCGGTGGCGGATCTCGACGCGGACGTGGACGGGGTACGGCTTTCGCGGTCGGTGGACGAGGCGTGGCTGCGCCGGTATCAGCGGTTCCAGGTGCCGGGGCCGCATGTCCTGAAGGTGCTCGGGGCCGGGCCCTCGGTCTGGTTCGCCTCGGTGCCGGGTGCGGCCGGGGGGCCGTGCGCGGCGATCGGGCGGTGTGTCGTGGACGGGCGGTGGGCCGGGTTCATGGCGGTGGAGGTGGACGAGACGGTTCGCCGACGCGGCCTGGCGACGAAGATCATGGTGGCCCTGGCACGGCGCGCGCTGGAGGAGGGGGCATCGGCTGCGTGGCTTCAGGTGGAGGCGCACAACGGTGGGGCGCTCGCCCTGTACGACGGGATGGGGTTTCAGTTGCATCACGCGTATCACCACTATCGGGAGCCGGGCGGGGCTGTGTGACCGTTGACCTTGAACGCACCCGGCACGTGGGTGCGCCCGCACAGGAGTGGACATGACGGAGTCCTTCGCCGAAGCCGCGCGCAGTGAGCGGCCCGATCTCGCGCTGCTCTGTCTGCTCATCGGGCGAGCAGCCGATTCCGGGCTGGACGACGACGGCATGGATCGGGCTCAGATCGAGTTGGACCGGTTGGCCGGGATGGTGCCGTTTCGGCCCGGGGGGCCGCGGGAATGGGCCGGCGCGCTCGCCGGGGTGCTCGGGGAGCGGCACGGATTCCATGGGACGCCCGGTGACTACCAGCGTCTGGAGTCGTCCCTGTTGCACGAGGTGCTGCGGCGTCGCAGGGGGCTGCCGATCCTGCTGTCCGTGGTCTGGATGGAGGTCGCGCGGCGGGCGGGCGCCCCGGTGTACGGGGTCGCGCTGCCGGGGCACTTCGTGGTCGGGTTCGGGCCGCCCGCCGACCAGGTGCTCGCCGATCCGTTCGACGGAGGACGGGTGCTGACCGGCCCTGACGCGGACCTGCTCGTCGCCGGAGCCACCGGCGCGCCGCTCGACCCGGCGATGCTGGTGCCCGCCGATCCGCTGGACATCGTGCTGCGGATCCTCAACAACATCCGTGCGTGGGCCGCCGCCCGGCCCGAGCGCTCCGACGTGTCGCTGTGGGCCGTGGAACTGTCGCTGCTCCTGCCGTCACATCCGGCGCGGCTGCGGTACGAGCGGGCACAGCTCCTCGTGCAGAGGGGCGCGTACCGGCTCGGTGCCGCCGAACTCGACGCGTACGCCAAGATCGTGGAGCCGGTGGACGGCGCGGCGGCGGAGCGCATCCGGGGCCAGGCGCGGGCGGCTCGCGCGCTGCTCAACTGAACCCTCTCGGGTCGGAGGCCCTTCTCGCGAGGGATGCGTACGGCCTCGGCACGGTTGCGGGCGGCCGGCTCGGCGTTGGTGGAGCCGTCGGCCGCCGCGACGGCGTGCGAGCCAGGTCGCGGTGACCGACGGTGTTCCGCCTACGCCAACGGGTCGCGGCGCCGCCGGGACGCGGTGGCGGGGTTCTCGCCGTCGCGTCCCGGAGAGGGGAACCGGGAGTTGCAGGGCCCCGGGTTGTCCCGGCGGTAGGTACCGGCCAGGGACAACCCCAGAACCGCCGGAGGCTTACGTCGGGTTCGTGTTGATCGTGCCGACGCGGTCCGCCGGGGTCTTGCCGCGGAGGACGTCCCGTAGGACGCCGATGACGTCTTCCGGGGTGACCGCGGTCTTCTGGCCGGTGGCGCGGGTGATCAGGATGCCGTCGAACGTGTTGCCGTACAGCTTCTTGAGTGCGGCCTTGTCGTACTTCTCGACCAGTTTGCCGTCGATCGCCTGGACGCTGAGGATCTGCGGCAGCGACTTCTCCGGGCCGAACTGGATCAAGGCGGCGCCCGCCTTGATGGTGACCAGGCCCGACATGGCCGGCTCCGCGAACTCCTTCATCACGCGGTCGACCTCGGCCTTGGAGACGGACGGCTCCTGGGTCGTGAGGGCGACCGGTACGGGCGTGCCGCCGCCGGTCTCGACCTGGGTGCGGTACGCCTCCTCGACGGCCTTGGACGACCCGTCGACGTCGACGCCCTTGCCGACCTTCCCGTACACCGCGACGGCCTTGCCCGGGACGAAGTCGATGGTGCCGTCGTTCGCCGAGCCGCTCGCCGAGCCGTTCACGGCCCGCGCGAGCTGCACCTTCAACTTCTCCACGTCGACCGGCATGACCGGCTCGACGACGCGTTTCTGACCGAACAGGGAGCCCACGACGGACACCGGGTTGTAGTCGCTGACGGCCGCCGCCTGGACGGTCGCGTCGGTGTCGAGGGTGAGCCCGGCCTGGTCGGGCCGCAGCGGCACGTTCTTGCCGTCCACGGCGAGCTGCATCGGCTTGGTGATCCGGTCGCCGAGGGCCGCGTCCAGCTTCTTGACGGCCTCGTCACGGGTGCCGCCGCCGATGTCGACGCCGAGCACCGTGGTGCCCTTGGGGACGTCGGAGTGGTTCAGCAACAGGCCCGCGCCGTAGACGAATCCGCCGATCACGAAGAGACCGACGACCAGCAGGACGAGCTTGCTGCGGCCCTTCTTCTTCGGGCGCGATGACCGGTTCGACGCGGGCGGCAGGTTCTGCTGGACCGGCTCCGGCAGCTTCGGCGGGGTGTGCGGCACCGGCCCGTCGGGGTGGGCGCCCGGCGCGAACGGCCCGTTCTGCGCGGGCGGCACCACGGGGATGCCGCTGGTGAGCGTGTGCCCCGACACATTGTCACCGGGACCGCCCGGCATCCCGGGACCGCCGCCGGGCGGTACGGGAGCCGGCTGCTGCGGAGTGAGGATCGCGGTGTCGTCGTTCATCCGCGGCGCGGTCAACGGGCCGTCCCCGCCGACCGGACCACCGGTGGGACCGTTCGGGCCACCGGGACCGGGACCCTGCCCGTGACCCTGAGGGCCGCCGTGGGGGCCGCCCTGGGGGCCGGGACCCGTGCTGTTCTGCGCGAAGTACGGGAGGTCGCCGCGATGGGGGTCACCGCCCAACGGATCAGCGCCCGTGCCCGGTGAACCTCCGCCCCCGGAAACGCCGTTGGCCGAAGGGGGCGTTCCCGCCCCCGCACCGGGCGCCGTACCGGCCCCCGAACCACCCTGCGGCGGACCCGACTTGCGCGGTGCGAACCAGTCGCTGGTCTTCTCACCGGCGGGCCCGGCGCCGTTTCCCGACGGGGGCGCGCCGGTGGGGGCCGGGCCGAGCGCCGCTCCCCCGCCGGTACCGGAACCGTTCGCGTCGCCCTGGCCCGCGCCGTTCCCGTCCCGTTCGTCACCGAGCGCGAACGCGTCGGCCTCGGACATCGGCGTACGCATCACTACGGGCGGAATCGGCCGCGATCCGGGGATGTTGATGCGGATGCGCGTGGTCAGGGTCGTCTCGGTCTTGCGCTCCTCCGACGGAGGTCCGGCGGCCGGCCGGCCCTCGTCCGCTCCATCAGGGGAAGCGGCGCCCTGCATGGGGGTGCCGTAGGGCGGCGTCCCCGACGGGTAAGCGGCTCCACCGCGCCCATGCGGCCCGGAGGACGAACTGTCAGTTTCACGACTCAAGGCAGGATCTCCCGGTTGGCTCCACCGCCCGTCTCGACCTCACTTCTGGGGGTCCCCCCTGCCGAAGGTGGGGGAGGCTCGGCGGCGCGCACCACCATACTGGCCACGGGCGGCCCGCAAACTGCGGTGGCGTGCGAAACCTGTGCGGGCTCAGGACCGACGTGATACGGCGAACTGGTACGTCACTTGCCAAGTCGGACAGGAACGCCGCCCGGTTGCGGTCGCCGACCGAGGGTGGCACACATCACAGCCACGGCCATCCCGCCGAGCAGGAAGAGATAGGAGCCCGCGCCGGCCGCGAACAGGAAGTCACCTTCCGGCCGGGTCGAGGTCAGCAGGACGACCATGACGAGCCATCCGGCGGCCGACGCGACGGCCCCCGCGCGCGACCCGGCCAGCGCCGATCCGCCGAGGAACAGCCCGGCGGAACCGGCGAGCGCGAGCAGCAACCCGCCCGGGAACCAGCCCCCTTGGACCAGGGCGCCCGCCATGCCTACGACCGCGCCGAGCACGAACAGGACCACGTACAGCAGGATCCGCCCCGGTCGGGGCCTCTGCGCGAGGGCGCTGCCGAGTGCCGGGGACGGAGGGGCGGGGGTGGAGCGGCGGCTGCCGTCGGTGCGGGTCGGGCCGCTGCCCGCCGGGCCGTCACTGGTCGGGCTCCGGCCCGCGGCGCCCTTGCCCTGGTGCCCCTTGCCCTTGGGGCCCTTGCCGGTCGGTCCGGTGCTCGTCGGGCCTTTGCCCGCGGGGCTCTTGCCGGTCGGACTGGTACTCATCGGGCCGTCGCCCCTTCCGTCGTCGCGGGGGACAGCCCCGCGAACAGGTCCCGCTCCGGGGCCGCGCCGCCGAGGGTGCCGCGCGCCAACTCGTAGTACTCGGCGGTGAACAGCGGCTGCGCGAGCCCGTTGGACAGCGCGAACCACGGTTCGGCGACCTCGATCTGGGTGGCGTGCGCGCGCATCGCCGCGGCCTTCGCCGTCAGATACGCGGTGCCGTCCACGGCGGTCGTGACCACCTCGTCCGACACCACTCCCGGTACGTCGTCCACGGCTGCGGCGGACGTGTACGGCAGGTCGGGCAGGGCGTCGCGCAGCCGGGCGAAGCCCGCTTCGGCGACGGAGCGCGGGAGCCGGTTCCAGTAGATCTTCGCGAGGGTGTGCGGGGCGCCCAGGTCGCGCCGGAAGGCCCCTTCGGCGGCGAGGTCGGCGGCGCGCATGGCGACACGGTGCGCCTGGATGTGGTCGGGGTGGCCGTACCCGCCGTTCGGATCGTAGGTGACGAGGACCTGGGGGCGGACCTCGCGGATCACCTCGACCAGGTGTCCGGCCGCCTCGTCGAGGTCGGCGGACCAGAAGGAGCCCGCGCGGTGGTTCTGCGGGAGACCCGTCATGCCGGAGTCGCGGTAGCGCCCGGGGCCGCCGAGGAAGCGGTGGTCGTGGACGCCGAGTTCCCTCATGGCGGCGGACAGCTCGCCGATACGGTGGGTGCCCAGGGTGTCGTCGCGGTCGGCGGTCAGGTGCGCCAGACCGGGCGGGATGACCTCACCCTCCTCACCGAGGGTGCAGGTGACCAGCGTGACCCGGGCACCCTCGGCCGCGTACCGGGCCATGGTGGCGCCGGTGGTGATCGACTCGTCGTCGGGGTGCGCGTGCACGAACAGCACGCGCCGACGTTCGGGGGCTTCCGTCATAGGCCCAGCCTACGATTCCGCGGCCCCCGCGTTCCCCGGACCCGCTAGAACTTGATGCCGCCGATCATCCCCGCCACATTCGTGGTGAGTTCGCTGATCGTCGGGGCGATGGAGGAACTCGCCAGATAGAAGCCGAGCAGCATGCAGACGATGGCGTGGGCGGCCTTCAGTCCGGACTTCTTGACCAGGATGAAGACGATGATCGCCAGCAGCACCACCGCCGAAATCGAGAGTGCCACGGCGGTTCACCTCCTAAAAGACCGGTCTCGGGACATGCTTAGGGCGCCAGCAGGTTCATACCCACCCAGCGCCACGGATCATAACTTTCCGTGCGTACGCATGGATCGCACAGGGTCGGCTCACCGGAGCACGAGGGGGCGCATGCGCCATAGGGTCGAGGGATGACAACAGAGCCCCTGTCGTTCCCGCGTCAGCACGCCCGCACCCAGCGCTTCAGTCTGGGTGCCCCCCGCGCGTTCACCGTCGCGCCCGACGGGAAGCGCGTCGTCTTCCTGCGGTCCCGCTCCGGCACCGATCGGGCGAGTCTGCTGTGGGTGGCTGATCCGGCGACGGGCGAGGAACGCGTCGCGGCGGATCCGCCGGCGCTTCTGAGGGGCGCGCCGGAGCGTCTGTCGGCGGCGGAGCGCGCGCGGCGCGAACGCAGCCGTGAGGGCGGCGCGGGCATCGTCGGCTACGCGACCGACACGGCCGTGGAGCTGGCGGCGTTCGCCCTGTCGGGGCGGCTGTTCGCGGCGGAGTTGCTGGACGGTACGGCCCGCGAACTGCCGATCCAGGGACCGGTGATCGACCCACGCCCTTCGCCCGACGGCCGGCACATCGCGTATGTGGCCGGCGGCGCCCTGCACGCCGTGGCCCTCGTCGGGGGCCAGGAGGGTCCTGACGGGGCCGGGGACGACCGGGCGCCGCGTGTCTGGGGTACTGGGACCACCCTCGCCGAGCCGGAGACGGAGACGGTCACCTACGGCCTGGCGGAGTTCATCGCGGCCGAGGAGATGCACCGGTACCGCGGCTTCTGGTGGTCCCCCGATTCGCGGCGGCTCCTGGTCGCCCGCGCGGACGACGCCAAGGTGCGCCGCTGGTGGATCGCGGACCCGGCGCACCCGGACCGTGAGCCGTCCCGGGTCGCGTACCCCTCGGCGGGCACGCCCAACGCGGAGGTGCGGCTCTTCGTGCTGGGGCTCGACGGCTCGCGCGTCGAGGTCGACTGGGACCGGAAGCGGTACCCGTATCTCGCGCGGGTGCACTGGTCGTCGGCCGGGGCGCCGCTGCTCCTGGTGCAGGCCAGGGACCAGCGCGGTCAGCTGCATCTCGCGGTCGATCCGGACGACGGTTCGACGCGGATGGTGCACGCCGACGACAGCGAGCAGTGGCTCGAACTGTTCACGGGTGTGCCGTGCTGGTCGCCGAGCGGGCGGTTGGTGCGGATCGCGGACGAGGGCGGCGCCCGGGTCCTCGCGGTGGGCGACCGGCCGCTGACGGGCCACCAGGTGCAGGTACGGGCGGTCCTGGACGTGTCCGACGACGATGTGCTGATCTCCGCGTCGGCGGGCGAGGGCGCGGGTGACCCGGAGACCGGCGAGGTGCATGTGTACCGGGTCAACGAGCTGGGCATGGAACGCCTCTCGCAGGAGCCCGGGGTGCACTCGGCGGTCCGCTCGGGCGGGGTGACCGTGCTGATGTCGTCGGTCCCCGGGGAGCCGGGCGCCCAGGTGCGGGTGCTGCGGGACGGGAAGCAGGTGGCCACAGTCGACTCCTGCGCGGAACGTCCCGGTTTCAGCCCGCGCGTGACGCTCACGGAGGGGGGCACGCGCCGGATCCCGTGCGCCGTCCTGCTCCCTTCCGCTTACGCCGAGGGCGACGGTCCGCTTCCGGTGCTGCTCGATCCGTACGGCGGTCCGCACGGTCAGCGGGTGGTGGCGGCGCACAACGCCCATCTCACCTCGCAGTGGTTCGCCGACCAGGGGTTCGCCGTGGTGGTCGCGGACGGACGGGGCACCCCGGGCCGGTCGCCCGCGTGGGAGAAGGCCGTACGACACGACTTCACGATCACGCTCGATGACCAGGTCGACGCGCTCCAGGATCTCGCCGGGCGCTTTCCGCTTGATCTGTCGCGGGTCGGGATCCGGGGCTGGTCGTACGGTGGCTATCTGGCGGCGCTGGCGGTGCTGCGGCGGCCCGATGTGTTCCACGCGGGTGTCGCGGGCGCACCGGTGACCGACTGGCGGCTCTACGACACGCACTACACGGAGCGCTACCTCGGGGATCCGGCGGCCACCGACGAGACGTACACGGCGAGTTCACTGGTGGACGACGACGGTCTGGTGGCGCCCGCCGAGCCGCACCGGCCGCTGATGATCGTGCACGGTCTCGCCGACGACAACGTGGTGGCCGCGCACACACTGCGCCTGTCCTCGGCGCTGCTCGCGGCGGGCCGCCCGCACGAGGTGCTGCCGCTGTCGGGCGTGACGCACATGACACCGCAGGAGCAGGTCGCGGAGAATCTGCTGCTGCTCCAGGTCGACTTCCTGAAGCGGTCGCTCGGCGCCGGCGCCTGAACGGGCGACCGGCCGGGGCGACATGGCGCGCCCCGGCCGGTCTACGGCACCCGCACGGCCGTACGCTGCACAGCCTGACGCGTCCGTATATCGGTACCGCGACAGCGGAGTTGCACAGGTGTTAACGGAATTTGTGTGCTTTTGAGCCGTTAGGTCGGTTCCGTCGGCGGCACGTCCGGCGACTCCCCCGGCACGTCAGGCGCCACCCCCGGCGACTCCCCCCGCTCCTCCGGCGGCACCACCCGCTTCTCCTCCGCGAAGTGGCACGCCGAGTCGTGCGCGGCCTCGCCCCCGGCGTAGCGGAACTCGGCGGGCACGGCGAGCAGCGGCACCTCCAGGGCGCACCGCTCCTGAGCCTTCCAGCAGCGGGTACGGAACCGGCAGCCCGAGGGCGGATGCGCCGGTGACGGCACATCACCGCTGAGGATGATCCGGTCACGGTGTTCCCGGGCGTCCGGATCCGGCACGGGCACCGCGGAGAGCAGCGCCTGGGTGTAGGGGTGCGTCGGGTGGTCGTAGATCTGCGTGTCCGTACCGATCTCGACGATCCGGCCGAGATACATCACGCCGACCCGGTCGGAGATGTGCCGGACGATCGACAGGTCGTGCGCGATGAACACGTACGACAGGTCGAACTCGTTCTGGAGCTGTTCGAGCAGATTGATGACCTGGGCCTGGACCGACACGTCGAGCGCGGAGACCGGTTCGTCGGCGACGATGATCTCGGGGCGCAGCGCGAGGCCGCGGGCGATGCCGATGCGCTGGCGCTGACCGCCGGAGAACTGGTGCGGATACCGGTTGATGTACTCGGGGTTGAGCCCGACCACGTCGAGCAGCTCCCGCACCCTGCGCCGCCGGTCCCCCTTGGGCGCGACCTCGGGATGGATCTCGTACGGCTCCCCGATGATGTCGCCGACGGTCATCCGCGGGTTGAGCGAGGTGTACGGGTCCTGGAACACCATCTGGATGTTGCGGCGCACCGCCCGCAGCGCGCGCCCGGAGAGTTTCGCGATGTCCTCGCCCTTGTAGCGGATCTCGCCCGCCGTCGGCTGTTCGAGGTGGACGAGCATCTTCGCGACCGTCGACTTGCCGCAGCCGGATTCGCCGACGATGCCGAGGGTCTCGCCCTGGCGCAGGTCGAAGTCGACGCCGTCGACGGCCTTGACCGCGCCGATCTGCTTCTTGAAGACGATGCCCTGGGTCAGCGGGTAGTGCTTGACCAGGCCCCGCACTTCGAGGATCGGCTCCCCCGGGGCGACGGGTGGCGGGTCCGCGAGGCCCGCCGGTTCCTCCGTGGCCGGCTCAGCCATCGAGGGTCTCCTTCCAGAAGTGGCAGGCGCTGCGGCGCTCGGCGGAGACCCGTGCGAGGGGCGGCACATCGGTGCGGCACACGTCCCGCGCCATCGGGCAGCGCGGGTTGAAGGCGCAGCCGGGCGGGATGCGCGTCAGATTGGGCGGCAGGCCCTTGATCGCGTACAGGTCCTGGCCCTTCTGGTCCAGGCGCGGGATCGATGCGAGGAGGCCCTTGGTGTACGGGTGCGCGGGGGCCTTGTAGAGGTCGTGGACGGGCGCCGTCTCGACAATGCGGCCCGCATACATCACGGCGATCCTGTCGGCGACGTCGGCGACCACACCGAGGTCGTGCGTGATCAGGATCAGGCCCATGTCGTACTCGCGCTGCAACTCCGCGAGGAGGTCCATGACCTGGGCCTGGACGGTCACATCGAGGGCTGTGGTGGGCTCGTCGGCGATGATCAGGTCCGGCTCCAGGGCCAGCGCCATGGCGATCATGATGCGCTGGCGCATACCGCCCGAGAACTGGTGCGGGTACTGCCCCACGCGTTCCTTGGCGGCGGGGATACGGACCCGGTCCATCAGCTCGACGGCCTTGGCCCTGGCGTCCTTGCGGGACATGCCTCGGTGCACGGTGAACATCTCGCCGAGCTGGGCGCCGACGCTGAGTACCGGGTTCAGGGACGACAGCGCGTCCTGGAAGATCATCGCCATGCCGGCGCCGCGTACCTTGCGCCGCCGGTCCTCCTTGAGCGTGAGGAGGTCCTCGCCCTGGAAGAGGATCTCGCCGCCGGTGATCCGGCCGGGCGGCATGTCGAGGATGCCCATGATCGCCTGCGCGGTCACGGACTTGCCGGAGCCGGACTCGCCGAGCACGGCGAGGGTCCGGCCCGCATCGACGCCGAGGTCGACACCGTTGACGGCCTTGGCGACACCGTCCCGTGTACGGAACTCCACGTGCAGGTCGCGTACGTCGAGCAGCATGCCGCTCACCTCAGCTTCGGGTCGAGGGCGTCGCGCACCGCGTCGCCGAGCATGATGAACGCGAGCACGGTGATCGCCAGCGCCCCGGCCGGCCAGAGCAGCATGTGCGGGGCGTTGCGGATGTACTGGGACGCGGTGGAGATGTCGATGCCCCACGAGACGGTGGGCGGCTTCAGCCCTACGCCGAGGTAGGAGAGCGTGGCCTCCAGGGAGATGAAGGTACCGAGGGCGATGGTCGCGACGACGATGACCGGGGCGACGGCATTGGGCGTGATGTGCCGCAGCAGCATCCGCGAGTTGGACGCGCCGAGCGCCCGCGCGGCCTGGACGTAGTCGTTCTGCCGGGCGGTGATGACCGAGCCCCGGGCGATCCGGGAGAGCTGGGGCCAGCCGAGGAGCACCATGAAGCCGATGACGGGCCAGATGGTGTTGCTGGTGACCACGGAGAGCAGCACCAGACCGCCGAGTACGACGGGGATGGCGAAGAACATGTCGGTGATCCGGGACAGGATCGCGTCCCACACGCCCCCGAAGAACCCGGCGAGCCCGCCGAGTACGGAGCCGAGGATCGCGACGCCGAGGGTGGCGCAGACGCCGACGGAGACGGAGGTCCGGGCGCCGTAGACGGTCCGCGTGTAGACGTCGCAGCCCTGGCCGTCGAAGCCGAAGGGGTGGCCGGGCTGGGAGCCTTCCTGGGACTTGGCGAGGTTGCAGTCGAGGGGGTTCTGCGTGGCGATGGCCCCGGGCCACAGCGAGATGAACACCAGGAAGAGGATGACGAGCGCGGAGAGGATGAAGACCGGGTTGCGGCGCAGGTCGTGCCAGGCGTCGGACCAGAGGCTACGAGGTTTGGCGGACGGGCCTGTGCCCTCGGGGCCGCCGGGTGTCTTCTCCAGCGTGGTGCCCTCGGAGGTGGCGAGGTCCATCGCCCCGCCCGCGCCGGTCGAGGCGATGGCGCCGCCGTCGGGCTGCTGCTCAGGCATAGCGGATCCTCGGGTCGAGTACGGCGTACAGGAGGTCGACGAGCAGGTTGGCCACCAGGAACACCAGGACGAGGACCGTCACGAAGCCGACGACGGTCTGGGTGTTCTGGCGGAGGATGCCCTGGTAGAGCTGGTAGCCGACGCCGTGGATGTTGAAGATGCGCTCGGTGACGATCGCGCCGCCCATCAGCGCGCCGATGTCGGTGCCGATGAAGGTGACCACCGGGATCAGCGAGTTGCGCAGCAGATGCCGGGTGATGACCCGGCGCCGGGGCAGGCCCTTGGCGATGGCGGTACGGACGTAGTCGGCGCGGCGGTTCTCCGCGATGGACGTCCGGGTGAGCCGGGTGACATAGGCGAGGGAGACCGAGGCGAGGACGAGACCCGGCACGATCAGTTCGTCGAAGGGTGCCTGTGGGGACACGGACGGGCGGATGACGCCCCATTCGACGCCGAGCAGCAGTTGCAGCAGCAGACCGGTGACGAAGGTGGGCACCGAGATCACGACGAGCGTGAGGACGAGGACCGAGGTGTCGACGGGACGGCCGCGGCGCAGCCCTGTGAGGACGCCCAGGGTGATGCCGATGACGATCTCGAAGAGGATCGCGACAATGGTGAGGCGGATGGTCACGGGAAACGAGGTCGCCATCAGCTCGGTGACGGGCTGTCCGTTGAAGGCGGTGCCGAAGTCGCCGGTGAACACATGGCCCATATAGGTCAGGTATTGCTGCCACACGGGTTTGTCGAGGCCGAACTCCTTCTTGAGCTGCGCTTCCGTCGCGGGATCGCAGGCCCGTTGGCCGCACAGCCCGGCGATGGGGTCTCCCATCACGTTCACCATGAGGAAGATCAGCAGGGTCGCTCCGATGAACACCGGGATCATCTGGAGCAGACGCCGGATCACATACCGTCCCAAGGGGACCTCCGTGAGTGAGCGGGTCAGCCGACCTTGATCTCGTTGTAGACGGGCACGCTGAACGGGTTCAGCGCGACATTCGAGATCCGTGCCGAGTAACCGGCGCTGCCGTTCTGGTACCAGAGCGGGATGGCCGCCATGTTGTCCCTGACGACGCCCTCGGCCTGCTGGAACAGGCTCACGGCCTTGGCCTGGTCGGTCTCCGCGTTGGCCTGGTTGACCAGCTTGTCGAAGTCCGGGTTGGACCACTTGCCGTCATTGGACGAGGCGTTGGTGAAGTACAGCGGCTGGAGGAAGTTCTGGATCAGCGGATAGTCCATCTGCCAGCCGGCCCGGAAGGGTCCCGACATCTTGGACTGAGTGATCTGGCTACGGAAGTCGGCGAAGGTGCCGATCGGGTTGCCGACGCACGCCTTGTCGTTGCCGAGGGCGTTGTTGATGGAGTTGCAGACGGCGTCCACCCACTCCTTGTGCGACCCGGTGTCCGCGTTGTACGAGATCTTGACCTGGCCGCCGGGCAGACCGCCGCCCTCCTGGACGAGCTTCTTCGCCTGGCCGGGGTTGTAGGTGCAGGAGTCCCCGCACAACCCTTCCTTGAAGCCGCCGTCCGCGCCGAGGACGGGTGAGGTCCAGTCGGTGGCGGGGGTGCGGGTCTTGTGGAAGATCATGTCGGTGATCTGTTGGCGGTTGATCGCCATGGACAGCCCCTGGCGGACCTTGAACGTGTTCGGGCCGTTCCATGCCTTGTCGTAGTAGGGGAAGGCGAGGGTCTGGATGATGCCGGCGGGGGTGTTGATGTACCGGTCGCCGAGGTCGGCCTTGACGTTCTTGA
This sequence comes from Streptomyces sp. NPDC058001, assembly GCF_042886315.1. Taxonomy (NCBI): domain Bacteria; kingdom Bacillati; phylum Actinomycetota; class Actinomycetes; order Kitasatosporales; family Streptomycetaceae; genus Streptomyces; species Streptomyces sp. NPDC058001. Next base: position 741,760 of record NZ_JBHVQT010000001.1, on the reverse strand, counting down.
GCTGGGACGCGGGCACGTCGTCCACCAGGTCGAGGTTGCCGGCCATCAGATCGGTGTAGGCGGTGTTGTTGTCGGTGTAGACCTTGAGGTCGATCCCGTCGTTGTGCGCCGTGTCGGGACCCGGATAGCCGTCCCACTTCCGCAGCGACATCTGCGAGCCCCTGACGTACGAGCTGATCGTGTACGGGCCGTTGCCGATGGGCTTCTGGAGCCAGGCGGAGTGGTTGTCGAAGAACGCCTTGGGCAGCGGTGCGAAGGCCGCGTAGCCGAGCGTGTCGGGGAACGACGAGAACTTCTGGTTGAGCCTGACGGTGAACGACTTGTCGTTGACGACCTTCAGCCCGGAGAGTGTGTCCGCCGACTGGCCGCCCGAGTCCGGGTGAACCTTGTCGTAGCCGTCGATGTACCCGAAGAAGTACGCGTTCTTCTGGTTGTTCTTCAGACTGGCGCCGTAGTTCCAGGCGTCCACGAAGGAGTGCGCGGTGACCGGCTCACCGTTGCTGAACGTCCAGCCGTCCTTGAGGGTGATGGTGAAGTTCTGCGAGTCCGAGGTGTCGATCTTGTCGGCCACCATGTCCTCGGCCTTGGCGGTCTTGGAGTTGTAGCGCTTCAGACCGCGGAAGACCATGTCGAGGACCTTGCCGCCCTGCACCTCGTTGGTGTTGGCGGGCTCCAGCGGGTTCTGTGGGTCACCCCAGGAGGAACTGGCGACTCCGGAGACGCTGCCGCCGCTTCCCCCGCCACACGCCGTCGCCGCGAGGGCGACGGCCGCCGCACATGCGGCCCGTCCGGCGCGCGTGACTCCCCGCATGCGGTGCCTCCTCGGATGCCTCTGTCGCCGTGCCCTGTGATGCATAGGCCCAAATATCGCCCTATCACTCACCTTGCGCATATTTACTCCGGCCGAGTGGGTGGGACACGCCGACACCTGACGACACCGCCACGAGCACCGGCAAACCCCCGGCACTCCCCGGACACACGAACGGGGACACGAACGGGGGCATACGAAAGGGGCGCCCGGAACCACATGGGTTCCAGGCGCCCCCAATCCGTCGCGCGGAAAGGCCGGCTCGGGTCAGACCGCGTGCACGACGTCCTTCTCCTCGGCGAAGTGGCACGCGGACTCGTGGGCCGCCTCCGCGTCGGTGCCCTTGAAACGCTCGGGGATCGCCAGCAGCGGCACTTCCTGCGAGCAGCGGTCCTGCACCTTCCAGCAGCGGGTACGGAACCGGCAGCCGGACGGCGGATTCGCCGGTGACGGCACATCACCGGTGAGGATGATCCGGTCACGGTGTTCCCGGGCCTCCGGGTCAGGGACCGGGACGGCCGAGAGCAGTGCCTGGGTGTACGGGTGCGTCGGGTGGTCGTAGATCTGCGTGTCCGTACCGATCTCGGCCATCCGGCCCAGGTACATCACACCGACCCGGTCGGAGATGTGCCGGACGATCGACAGGTCGTGCGCGATGAAGATGTAGGACAGGTTGAACTCGTCCTGGAGCTTCTCCATCAGGTTGATGACCTGCGCCTGGACGGACACGTCCAGGGCCGACACCGGCTCGTCGCAGATGATGACCTCCGGGTTGAGCGCGAGGCCGCGGGCGATGCCGATGCGCTGGCGCTGACCGCCGGAGAACTGGTGCGGGTACCGGTTGATGTACTCGGGGTTGAGCCCGACCACGTCGAGGAGGTCCTGCACCTTGCGGCGCCGGTCACCCTTCGGGGCCACCTCGGGGTGGATGTCGAAGGGCTCCCCGATGATGTCGCCGACCGTCATCCGCGGGTTCAGCGAGGTGTACGGGTCCTGGAACACCATCTGGATGTTGCGGCGCACGGCCTTCAGGGCGCGGCCCGACAGGCGGGTGATGTCCTGGCCCTTGTAGAAGATCTGGCCTGAGGTGGCCCGCTCCAGGTTCATCACGAGCTTGGCCACGGTGGACTTGCCGCAGCCGGACTCGCCGACGATGCCCAGGGTCTCGCCCTGGTACAGGTCGAAGTCGACGCCGTCGACGGCCTTGACCGCGCCGACCTGCTTCTTGAAGAGGATGCCCTGGGTCAGCGGGAAGTGCTTGACCAGACCACGGACCTGGAGGATCGGCTCACCGCGCCCGACCGGGGCCTCGACGGCCGCGACCGCTTCCGCCTCGGTCGCCGCGTCCACGGTCTCCACCTCGGAGACGTTCGGCATGGCGTCCTGCGGCTCCTCGTTCTTGCTGCCCTCAGCCATGGATCGTCTCCTTCCAGAAATGGCAGGCGGAGCCGCGACCGGGCAGTTCGCCACCGTCCCGCTCCGTCACCGGGTGCAGTACGGGGATCTCCGTACGGCAGATGTCCTGCGCCTTGTCACAGCGCGGGTTGAACGCGCAGCCGGTCGGCACCCGCAGCAGGTTGGGCGGCAGACCCTTGATCGCGTACAGCTCCTGGCCCTTCTGGTCCAGGCGCGGGATCGAGTCGAGCAGACCACGGGTGTACGGGTGCGCGGGCCGCTTGTACAGCTCGTGCACCGGTGCGGTCTCGACGATCCGGCCCGCGTACATCACGGCGATCTTGTCGGCGACGTCGGCGACCACACCGAGGTCGTGCGTGATCAGGATCAGGCCCATGTTGTACTCGCGCTGCAACTCCGCGAGCAGGTCCATGACCTGGGCCTGGACGGTCACGTCGAGGGCCGTGGTGGGCTCGTCGGCGATGATCAGGTCCGGCTCCAGGGCCAGCGCCATGGCGATCATGATGCGCTGGCGCATACCGCCCGAGAACTGATGGGGGTAGTCGCTGACCCGGGCCGCGGCGGCGGGGATGTTGACCCGGTCCATCAGCTCGATGGCCTTGGCCTTGGCATCCTTCTTCGACATGCCCTGGTGGACCCGGAACATCTCGCCGAGCTGGTAGCCGACGGTCAGCACCGGATTCAGCGAGGACAGCGCGTCCTGGAAGATCATGGCGATCTTCCGGCCACGGATCTTGCGCCGCTCCTCGCCGGACATGGTGAGCATGTCCCGGCCCTGGAAGAGGATCTCGCCCTGCGGGATCCGCCCCGGCGGCATGTCGAGGATGCCCATGATCGCCTGCGCGGTCACGGACTTGCCGGAGCCGGACTCGCCGAGCACGGCGAGCGTCTCCCCGGCGCTGACGTTGTAGTTGACACCGTTGACGGCCTTGACGACACCGTCGCGGGTGTGGAACTCGACGTGCAGGTCGCGCACGTCGAGCAGCGGGCCCCCGTGGTCACCGCTGTCGCGGGGAACGGGCACTGGTGCGGATTTCTCGATGGTGGTCACGTACGCCTCCCTCAGCGCAGCTTCGGGTCGAGGGCGTTGCGGACGGCCTCACCGAGCATGATGAACGACAGCACCGTGATGCTGAGCATGATCGACGGGAACAGCAGGATGTGCTGGGCCACGCGGATCTGGTTCGAGCCGCCCGAGATGTCGACGCCCCACGAGACCGCCGGCTCGGAGAGACCGAGACCCAGGTAGGACAGGGTCGCCTCGGCGGAGATGTAGCCGCCGAGCGCGATCGTGGCGACGACGATCACCGGGGCGAGCGCGTTGGGCAGGATGTGCCGGAACAGGATGCGCGAGGTGCTGGCGCCGAGCGCCTGCGCCGCGTGCACGTAGTCCGCCTGCTTGATGGTGATCACGGCGCCTCGCATGACGCGCGCGATCTGGGTCCAGCCGAGGAAGGCCAGGGCCAGGACGACCACCCACACCTTGCGCTCGGCGAAGGAGTTCATGACGACCATCGAACCGAGCAGGAAGGGGATACCGAAGAAGACATCGATGACCCGCGAGAGCAGCGAGTCGACGAGTCCGCCGAAGTATCCGGCGATCATGCCGACGAGCCCGCCGAGGAAGGTCACCAGGGCCGTCACGCCGATACCGACGATGATCGACGCACGGGCGCCGTAGATCACGCGGGAGTAGACACTGCGGCCCTGGACGTCGTAGCCGAGCCACTCGGGTGAGAAGAAGTGCGAGAGTTCCGGCTTGCCCAGGTAGTGCTTCGACAGGTCGCCGACCGTCGGGTCCGCGCTGGTGAACAGGCCCGGGAAGGCGCTGATGACCAGCAGCACCAGGATGAGGATCGCCGAGATGACGAACAGCGGGCGGCGCCGCAGGTCTACCCAGGCGTCCCCCCAGAGGCTGCGGGTCTTGTCCTTGCCGACCGGGAACTGCTCCGCCGGTTCGGCGGTGGGTGCCACGTCCTGCACGGAGGCTTCGGCGGCGGTCTTGGTCAGATCAGGCATAGCGAATCCTCGGGTCCAGGACCGCGTAAAGCAGGTCGACGAGCAGGCTGGCCGCGAGATAGATCAGCACCAGGATGGTGACCAGGCCGACGATCGTGGTGCCTTCGCGGCGCTGGATCGACTCGAAGATCGTGCCGCCGACACCCTTGATGTTGAACAGGCCCTCGGTGACGACGGCGCCGCCCATGAGCGCGCCGAGGTCGGTACCGAGGTAGGTGACCACGGGGATCAGCGAGTTGCGCATCAGGTGGACGCCGATGACGCGGCGGCGCGGCAGGCCCTTGGCGGTGGCCGTGCGGATGTAGTCGGACCGCAGGTTCTCGGCGACCGACGAACGGGTCAGTCTCGCCACATACGCGAGCGACAGACCGGCCAGCACGATCGCCGGCATCAACAACTCCCCATAGTTCATGGAGTCGTTGACGTTCGGAGACAGCCAGCCGAGCTGGAAGGCGAAGACCGTCTTGAAGATGAAGCCGAGGACGAACACCGGCACCGAGATCATCAGCAGGGTGAAGATCAGGACCAAGGTGTCCGCGAGCTTGCCGGCCTTCATACCGGCGAGGATGCCGAGGCCCAGACCGAGCACGATCTCGATGGTGAAGGCGAGCGCCGTCAGCCGCAGCGTCACGGGGAACGCCTCACCGAGGATGTCCGTGACGGGCCTGCCACTGGCGATCTGCGTGCCGAAGTCAAGGTGAAGGACCATGTCCTTCATGTAGTTGACGTACTGCACCAGGATCGGCTTGTCGAGCCCGTACTCATGTCTCAGCGCGGCGACCGCCTGGGGGCTGCCGCCCTTGTCGCCGAACAGGCCCGCCACGGGGTCACCGGGCAGGGCGTAGACCATGAGGAAAATCAGCAGCGTTGTCCCGATGAAAACCGGGATCATCTGGAGCAGTCGTCGTGCGACGTAGCGCCCCATCATGCCTCCATGTCATTCACAGCGACAGCCGACAGGGCCCCTTCCGCGCGCACCCGCGTGTGGTGCGTGCGGAAAGGGCCCCCCGGCCGCGACCGCCCGGCCGACGGGACCGGCGAGCGAGCCGGTCCCATCGGCGTGACGTGCTGTCCTTTGTCTGCGGTTACTTCTTGACCTGGATGTTGGTCAGGATCGGGTCACCACTCTGGTCGTAGTCGACGCTGCTGACCTTCTCCGAGTAGCCCGCGTTGACCTTGTAGTACCAGAGCGGGATGCTCGGCATGTAGTTCGGCAGTTCCTTCTCGATCGCCTGGTACAGCTTCTCCGACTCCTCCAGCGTGGGCGCCGAGTCGGCGGCCTTGATGTCGGCGTCGATCTTCTTGTTCGAGAAGCCGCTCTGGTTGCCGTCGGACTTCGTCCCGAAGAGGTCGCGGATGAAGTTGGCGTTCATCGGGAAGTCGAGCACCCAGCCACTGCGGTAGAAGGACTTGACCTCCTTCGCCTGGCGCGCGTTGAGGTCGGCCTGGAAGTCAGCCTTCGAGGCGCCGACACAGGCGACACCGGTGGCCTGGGTGATGGAGCCGCAGACGGCCTCCACCCACTCCTTGTGACCGCCGTCCGCGTTGAACTGGATCGAGATCTTGTTGCCCGGGACGCCGCCACCCTCCTTGATGAGGGCCTTGGCCGCCGCCGGGTCGTACTTCACGGCGTCGCCCGCGGCGTCCGGCTGGTAGCCGAGCACACCCTGGGCGACCCAGCCGGTGGCCGGCTCACGGGTGCCCTGGAGGACGGTCTTCGTGATGGTGTCACGGTCGATCGCCATGGACAGACCCTTGATGACCTTGGGGTCGATGTCCTTGAACTGCTTGCCGTAGAACGCCGGGGCCATCGACTGGATCGCGGAGTACGGCTTGTCGACCGCGCGGTCACCGAGGTCCTGCTGGTAGACCGGCAGGTCCTTCGGGGCGATCTGACGCAGGACGTCGACGTTGCCGGACTTCAGGTCCTCGTACGCCGTCTCCAGGTTGGTGTAGTTCTTGAAGAGAACGCCACCGTTCTTGGCCTTGTTCGGACCCTTGTAGTCGTCGTTGCGGGCGACCTCGATCAGCTTCTTGTGCTGCCAGCTGACGAACTTGTACGGGCCGTTGCCGACCGGCTTCTGTCCGGCGGCGGCCGGGTCCTTGTAGAAGGACTCGGGCAGCGGCGAGAAGACCTGGTAACCCAGCTTGTACACGTAGTACGGGATCGGGGTCGACAGCTCGATCGTGAAGGTGGTGTCGTCCACGACCTTCAGACCCGACATGGTCTCGGACTTCGGGTCGCCCTTCGCGGGAGCGACGTCCTCGTAGCCCTTGATGTCGGAGAACCAGAAGCTGTTGGTCTGCTTGTTCTTGACGTTGGCGTCCCAGTTCCACGCCTTGACGTAGGACTCGGCGGTGACCGGGGTGCCGTCGTGGAACTTCCAGCCCGACTTCAGCTTGACCGTGTAGGTCTTGTTGTCCTTGGTGTCCACCGACTCGGCGTTCACCATGGTGATGTTGCCCTTGGTGTCATAGCCGACGAGCTGCGAGAACAGCGAGTCGATGACAATGCTGCCGTTGGACTCCATGGTGTTGGCCGGCTGCAGCGGGTTCTGCGGCTCGCCCACCTCAACGGAGAACTTGCCGTTCGCGTTGACGGCACCCTTATCGGCACCCTTGTCCTTGTTCCCGCTGTCACTGCCGCCACAGGCGGTAGCACCCAGCGCCACAACCGCGGCTATGGCGACCCACTTGGCGCTCTTGGCACCGCGCATGGGTTCCTCCTCATGAGTCCACTTGTTCACTACAAGAGAGGGCACATGTCGTCATTCCGCCACCCCTGACGGTAATGATCGAGTGCCCCAGTGTGCTCGTGAGTCGGCGCTCCCCACAGCGCGTGACCCATTGACCCGAGCCTTTCCGGCTCAACTATTAGCCATGGGGTACGGCCCGACCACACCCTTTTGGTCTCGGTTCGATCACACCTGACGCGTACTTCTTCCAAAATCCGGACAAACCGATCCGAGATAGATGGCCGCGAAACGGACGTGTTACATATCTATCGGTCAGCTGCGTCCGCATTCCGGACGACTGTGCGAAGAAAACCTGTTGCAGATTCGGGCGCTTGGTGAGATACCCGTCACTTGCCCCGGGTTCATCGACCACCGGGGCGCGCGCCGACCGCCGCACGGCAGAGTAGTACTCAATCCCCGCGCGTAGAACGCCATCCGGGAAGGTGCCCGGAAAGTTCTGTTTTACAGAGGTCCGCCCGGATCGTCCCCGAAGGTACGACCCGGGCGTGGTTGACGGACCGTCAGTCTCCGTCAGCCGTGCTTCGCGCGCGACGCCGCACGGGCACGCTCACGGCCGTCCAGGTTCACCTTGCGGATCCGGACGGACTCCGGGGTCACCTCGACGCACTCGTCGTCGCGGCAGAACTCCAGGGACTGCTCCAGGGAGAGCTTGCGCGGCGGCACGATCGCCTCGAACGAGTCGGCGGCGGCCGACCGCATGTTGGTGAGCTTCTTCTCCTTGGTGATGTTCACGTCCATGTCGTCGGCGCGCGAGTTCTCGCCGACGATCATGCCCTCGTACACCTCGGTGCCGGGGTCGGTGAACAGCACACCGCGCTCCTGGAGGTTCGTCATCGCGAACGCGGTGACGGCACCGGCGCGGTCGGCGACCAGCGAGCCGTTGTTACGGGTCGTCAGCACACCGAACCACGGCTCGTGGCCCTCGTGGATGGAGTGGGCGATGCCCGTGCCGCGTGTACCGGTCAGGAACTCCGTACGGAAGCCGATGAGGCCGCGGGAGGGGACGACGAACTCCAGGCGGACCCAGCCCGAGCCGTGGTTGGACATGTTGTCCATCCGGCCCTTGCGGACGCCCATGAGCTGCGTGACCGCGCCCATGTGCTCCTCGGGCACGTCGATCGTCATGCGCTCGACCGGCTCGTGCACCTTGCCGTCGATGACCTGGGTGACGACCTGCGGCTTGCCGATGGTCAGCTCGAAGCCCTCACGGCGCATCTGCTCGACCAGGATGGCCAGCGCCAGCTCACCGCGGCCCTGCACCTCCCAGGCGTCGGGGCGCTCGGTGTCGAGCACGCGCAGCGAGACGTTACCGACCAGTTCGCGGTCCAGGCGGTCCTTGACCTGGCGGGCGGTGACCTTGCGGTCCTTGACCGCGGCCTTCGCGCTGGCGCCCTTGCCGGTGCCGCCGCGGCCGACCAGCGGCGAGGTGTTCGTACCGATCGTCATGGAGATCGCGGGCTCGTCGACCGTGATCAGCGGCAGCGCGATCGGGTTCTCCGGGTCGGCGAGGGTCTCGCCGATCATGATGTCCGGGATGCCCGCGACCGCGCAGATGTCACCGGGGCCCGCGGACTCGGCCGGCTTGCGGGTGAGCGCCTCGGTCATCATCAGCTCGCTGATCCGGACGTTCGCCATGGTGCCGTCGCGCTTGATCCAGGTGACGGTCTGGCCCTTCTTCAGCTCACCCTGCTCGACCCGGAGCAGCGCGATACGGCCGAGGAAGTTGTCGGCGTCGAGGTTGGTGACATGCGCCTGGAGGGGCGCCGTCTCCTCGTACGACGGGGCCGGGATGGTGTCCAGGATGGTGGAGAAGAACGGCTGGAGGCTGGTGCTGTCCGGCGGGACCGTGCCGTTCTCCGGCTTGGTCAGCGAGGCGACACCGTCGCGCGCGCACGCGTAGACGATCGGGAACTCGATCTGGTCCTCGTCGGCGTCCAGGTCCAGGAAGAGGTCGTACGTCTCGTTGACGACCTCGTCGATACGGGAGTCCGGGCGGTCCGTCTTGTTGATGCACAGGACCACGGGGAGCCGGGCGTTGAGCGCCTTGCGCAGCACGAAACGGGTCTGCGGCAGGGGGCCCTCGGAAGCGTCCACGAGCAGCACGACACCGTCGACCATGGACAGACCGCGCTCGACCTCACCACCGAAGTCGGCGTGCCCGGGGGTGTCGATGATGTTGATCGTGACGACATCACCGCCGTCCTTCGGGTGGTACTTCACCGCCGTGTTCTTGGCGAGGATCGTGATGCCCTTCTCACGCTCCAGGTCGTTCGAGTCCATGACCCGGTCGTCGACCGACTCCAGCTGGTGGGCGGCGAACGCACCGGCCTGCTTGAGCATGGCGTCGACGAGGGTGGTCTTGCCGTGGTCGACGTGGGCGACGATGGCGACGTTACGGATGTCGTGGCGCGTGGCCATATTGCGGCGCTTCTCCCGGGATGAGTGGACGGCTGCGCGTACGACTGTCATACACGCGCCCTGCCGGGCTGGACACGCCACGGCCTCACCCCATCGTACGGGGCCCGGGTGACCACGGCCTCCGCGGGCGGGTGGGCCTGCCCGGTCCGACGGCGTGAGCGTCGCCGCCGGACCGGGCACACCCTGTGGGGGTGGGGGCGGGATCTGGGGGGAATCCGCAGGTCAAAGGACATCAATGACCTTGCCCGCGGGGTGGACCCGCGGGCAAGGGATTTGAGCGACTTCTGAGCTACGGGTCACATGGGCACCGCGACCGCGGGCTCCTCCTGGGGACTGCTTACGGGACTGCTCACGGGTCGGCTTACGGGACTACTTCTTCTTGTCGGACTTGGCGCCCGGACGCCCCGCCTTCAGGAAGCCGATGTTCTCGTAGTGCGGGGTCTCGAAGCCGTAGGCGCCGGCGTTCGCGAGATTCGTCTTGGCGGCCACGAGCTGCGGGCGCTGATAGAGAGGAATCGATCCTGCGGCGGCCCAGATCCGGGAGTCCGCCTTACGGACCAGCTCCCGTGCCTTGTCCTCGTCCAGCTCGCCCATCGCCTGGCTGAAGAGCTGATCGATGTGGTCGGTGCCGACGCGCGTGTAGTTCTGCTCGACGTTGAGCGAGCCGTCGGCGGCGGGTACCGGCTTGGCGTAGATGGGGCGGGCGTCGGTCGCCGGGTAGGCGCTCGCGGGCCACGAGTACAGCGCCATGTCGTACTGGCCGGACGCGACGTGGTCCTTGAAGTAGCTCTCGTCGGCGACCTTCGAGACCTCGGTACGGATGCCGATACGTTCCAGCATCCGCGAGATACGGTCACCGACCGCCCGCAGCGACTCGGAGCCGGGGCCCGACGGCAGGACGAAGCGGAGCATCAGCGGCTTGCCGTCCTTGGCGAGGGGACCCGCCGGGGCGCCCGCGCCCTTCGGGCCCGGGGAGCCGCTCTGCGGCGCGGCGGTGCCCTTCGGGGCGTACGCGCCCTGGGCCCCGCCCTGCTGCTTGGCGCGGGCCTCCTTCTTGCCGGTGTCGGAGTCGTCGAGGGTCGCCACGGTGATCGCCTGGCGCAGCAGGGCGATCTGCTGGCGGGCGGCGTGCGGGGCGGGGGCCGGGGCGAGGACGGAGGTGCCGTTGTCGAGGGCCTTGCCGTCGTCGCCTTGCCAGACGTCGGGGGCCTTCGGTGCGGCGGGGGTCTTCGGTGCGTCGGCGGCTTTCGACGCGGCTTTCGATGCGGCTTTCGATGCGGCGCGGTGGCGCTCGGTGCGGCTCGCGGGCTTCGGGTCGCTCTGGCCGACGATGTACGTACCGTCGTCCGACCCGCTCCCCGACCCGCTCCCCTTCTCGTCGCTGGTGTCGCCCTCCTCGTCCGACTCGCTGCCGGCCGTCTTGGCCTTCTTCTCCTCCTTGATGGGTCCGCCCTGGACCCATCCCGCGTCGGAGAGGAGTGCCTGTGCCTCCGCGGTGTCCTGGCTGCCGAGCGCGCCGCTGTTGTCCTCGTACGCGGCCTGGCCCGAGAGCGCGAGATGGCTGCCGACCGGCTTCACCGGCAGCCCGAGCGGCTTGAGGACGACCCGGGCGAGTTCCTGCCTGTCGATGGCGCGGGCCACGGCGCGGCGGACCCGCTCATCGGCGAGCGGGCCCTCGGAACCGTTGAGGGCGAGCTGGGTGTACGCGGGTTCGAGGGACTTGCGGATCACGTACTGGCGCAGGCCCGCCTGCTCGTCGGCGTACCGCGCGATGGCCTTACGGGTCTTGCGGCGGGCGGTCACCTCCTCGTCCGCGGCCTCCTCGTCGGAGCCGTGCGCGAGGGCCCAGGAGCGCAGGGCCCGTGCCGGGGTCATCTCGGTGCCGGGGCCGTGCGTCAGGGGGCCATGACTGCCCTTGTCCCGGTCGGCGAGCGCGACGCGCTGGGCCTCCGACGGGTCGACGTCGGCGAGGTCGACCTTGCCGTCGGCGAGGGCGCCGGCCCGCTTGTTACGGGCCACCTCGCGCAGCACGATCTTGTTGAGCTTGGCGGGGGCACCCCACCAGCGGGGGTTGCGCTGAAGCGTTACTTCATTGGCCTTCTTGTCGATCTCCTGGATCGCGAAGGGGCCCGCGGACACCTTCAGCTTGCTCCGGGCGCCGTCGTTGAAGGAGTCCGGGGTGCCCATGACGTCCTTCGGGTACAGCGGCGAGAAGAGGGAGCGCCAGTCCGCGTACGGCTTGGCGAAGGTGACGCGGACCTCCAGGTTGTTCGCGCCGCGCTCGATCTTCTCGATCCGGTCGTACCCGGCGTTACGGGCCGTCCAGTACGCGTTGTCCTTGCCGGACAGGGCGCGCCACTGGGCGGTGAAGTCGTCGGCGCCGATCTCGCGGCCGTCGCTCCACACGGCCTGCTGGTGAAGCTTGTAGAGGACTACCTGCCGGGGTTCGCGCGTGACGACCTTGGCGGACTCCAGGTAGTCGGCGTTGCGCTGGGGGCGGCCCTGGGTGTCGAGGCGGAACATCGACGGCAGGACGGCGCTCGCGATACGGGACGTCGTGCTGTCGGCGTCGGCCTGGAACGTGTTGAGGGTCTCGGGCACCGAGTCGACGGCCCAATTGAGCGTGCCGCCGTCCGCGATCAGGTCGCGCGCCGACGGCGCGATGTCCTGGCCTGCGTTCGGGGTCCCGGACTTGTCGCCGGAGCTGCACGCCGCGAGCGTCGTGACCGCGAGCACGCCCGTGGTGAGGAAGGCGACGGAGCGCATCACCGAGCGCAGTCTGAGGCCGTCGTGGGACATCGCTGCTACCTCCGGGTGGGCCTTGGCCGGATTGATCACGTATGGCGGTATATGGAGCTGATCACATCTATGGCCATGGGGCAGGGTCGACGGGGGCCGACACGCGCCGTCTGAGCAGAACCCCACCCATGCGGCCCAGCCGCACGAGTCCCACCCGCTCCGCGGCCGGGGGTGCTCCCACCCGCACCACCCGTGCGGATTCGCGGCCAGGTGCGGGTGGCCCCCGCCGGGGTGACCGGCCATCGGCGCCTGCGGCTCGCCGGGGGTGACCCCACCCGCACCACCCGTGCAGATTCGTTGCCAGGTGCGGGTGGCCCCAGCCGGGGTGACCCACCGCCGGCGCCCGCGGCTCGTCGGGGGGCCGACCCCGACCCGACCTACGTGTGCAGGGCCCACACCGTCGGCGCCTGCGGCTCTGCGGCGGGGGTGATCCCACCCGCACCACCCGTGCAGGTCTCGTCGCCGGGTGCGGGTGGCCCCTCACCGGGTGGCACGCCGTTGGCGGCTGCGGGTCCGCCGGGGCCCGCCCCAGCCCCGGCCTGCGGCCGGATCACGCCCCCACCAGCGGCGCCTGCGGCTCCGCGGACCGGGGGATCCCACCCGCACCACCCGTGCGGATTCGCGGTCGGGTGCGGGTGACCCCCGCCGGCGTGACCCACCATCGGCGGCTGCGGGCCCGCGGACGGGTGACGATCCCCCCGCACCACCCGTGGAGGTTTCGTCGCCGGGCGCGGGTGGCTCCTTACGGGGTGGCACGCGTCGGCGGATGCGGGCCCATAGAGGGACGGCGATCCCGCCCGCTCCACCCCCGTGCGGGTAGCCGCTCCCGGGGTGCCGACCCCCGCCCCGGGGAGTGTCGTGCGCCCAGCAAGGAGACCTCGTCCCGGGAGTGCCCTGCCGCAATAAGGGCGGGTGGGCGGGAAAAAGGGTTCGCCCGGGAGTGCCCCCGCTGAAGGACGACGGGGCGGCAAGGAGACGCTGGGCCGGGAGTTCCCTGAGCCGATACGGGCGGGTGGGCGGGAAAGAGGCTCCGCCTCGGAGTGCCCCCGCTGAAGGGAGAACCCTCGGTCGGGAGTGCCCCGCGGGTAGGGGCCGGTCAGCCTTACGGCCAGTAATCCGTGCGGGTGTCTTCCCAAGCCCCGATGTGACGCGCAACACTCGCAGGCGCATGAACGTTGCCGCCGCAACCGCGGAAGTGAGGGCAAGTCATGGCCGTTCACGATGACCTGACGGCAGTCCAACGCTGCCTCGACGACCTGACCCGATCCGTGGGCCGACTGGAACAGCAGGTGGGCACGGGCCTGGACATCAGAAGGGTCCGTACCGCCGCCGACCACCTGCGGGACAGCGTCGCCCTGCTCAGCGAGAGCACGGCGGCGGAACAACCGGCCCCACCCCGCCCCGACCTGGTACGCATCCCCGACGCCCCGTACGACAGCTCCCTGTGGACGGACTCCGACGACGAGGGACTCGGCGTCCGGGACCGGCACGCCCCCTGACCCCCGACCCGAGCGGAGTCATTCGTTGGCCACCGGCACGGAACCCCATCCGAACCGCGGCGGCGTGCGATCGGGCACGCGCGCCGCCATCGACGCACCGCATCTGCGGACCGACCGCTGGTGGCTGGCGCCCGCCGCGACCGCGGCCGGACTGCTGGCCTTCATCGTCTACTCGACGTGGCGGGCCTTCGCGAACACGGACTACTACGCCGCCCCCTATGTGTCGCCCTTCTACTCGCCCTGCCTCGCGGAGAACTGCGAGCCGATGCGCTCGGGGCCCAACTGGGAGATATTCGGCGGCTGGTGGGGCCTCTCCCCCGCCCTGCTCATCCTGATTTTCCCGCTCGGCTTCCGGCTGACCTGCTACTACTACCGCAAGGCGTACTACCGCGGCTTCTGGGCGTCGCCGCCCGCCTGCGCGGTGGCCGAGCCGCACAAGAAGTACTCCGGTGAGACCCGTTTCCCGCTGATCCTGCAGAACATCCACCGGTACTTCTTCTACGCGGCCCTGCTGGTCGCCGGCATCCTCACGTACGACACCGTGCTCTCCTTCCGTGACGAGCACTACGCGTGGGGACACATGGGCGTAGGCACCCTGATCTTCCTCGCCAACATCACGCTGATCTGGGCGTACACCCTGTCCTGCCACTCCTGCCGGCACATCGTCGGCGGACGGCTCAAGCACTTCTCGAAGCATCCCGTGCGGTATCGGCTGTGGGGCTGGGTCGGGAAGCTGAACGCCCGTCATATGCAGCTCGCCTGGGCCTCGTTGGTCAGTGTGGCGGTCGCCGACTTCTATGTGTTCCTGCTCGCCAGCGGTGCCTTCGACGATCCGAGGTTGTTCTGATGTCTCAGGTGGAACGACAGCAGTGGGACGTCGTCGTGGTCGGGGCCGGCGGCGCCGGGCTGCGGGCCGCGATCGAGGCACGCGCGCAGGGACTGCGGACGGCCGTGATCTGCAAGTCGCTGTTCGGCAAGGCGCACACGGTGATGGCCGAGGGCGGCATCGCGGCGGCGATGGGCAATGTGAACTCGCGCGACGACTGGCAGGTCCACTTCCGCGACACCATGCGCGGCGGCAAGTTCCTCAACCAGTGGCGGATGGCCGAGCTGCACGCGCGTGAGGCGCCCGACCGGGTCTGGGAACTGGAGACCTGGGGCGCCCTCTTCGACCGTACGAAGGACGGTCGGATCTCGCAGCGCAACTTCGGCGGCCACGAGTACCCCCGGCTCGCCCACGTCGGTGACCGCACGGGCCTGGAACTGATCCGCACGCTCCAGCAGAAGATCGTCTCGCTCCAGCAGGAGGACGAGAAGGAGACCGGGGAGTTCGAGGGACGGCTGAAGGTCTTTCAGGAGTGCACCGTCACACGGGTGTTGAAGGACGCCGACGGGCGGGTCGCCGGGGTTTTCTGTTACGAGCGGGAGACCGGGCGGTTCTTCGTGATCGAGGCTCCCGCCGTGGTCGTCGCGACCGGCGGGATCGGCAAGTCCTTCAAGGTGACGTCCAACTCGTGGGAGTACACGGGCGACGGGCACGCGCTGGCGCTGCTCGCCGGTGCGCCGCTGCTCAACATGGAGTTCGTGCAGTTCCATCCGACCGGCATGGTCTGGCCGCCCTCGGTGAAGGGCATCCTGGTCACCGAGTCGGTGCGCGGCGACGGCGGAGTGCTCAGGAACTCCGAGGGCAAGCGGTTCATGTTCGACTACATCCCCGATGTCTTCAAGGAGAAGTACGCCGAGTCGGAGGACGAGGGCGACCGCTGGTACGAGGATCCGGACCACAACCGCCGCCCCCCTGAGCTGCTGCCGCGTGACGAGGTCGCGCGCGCCATCAACTCCGAGGTGAAGGCGGGCCGCGGCTCCCCGCACGGCGGGGTGTTCCTGGATGTGTCGACGCGGATGACCCCCGAGGTGATCAGGCGCCGACTGCCGTCCATGTACCACCAGTTCAAGGAGCTGGCGGACGTCGACATCACCGCCGAGCCGATGGAGGTCGGCCCGACCTGTCACTACGTGATGGGTGGGATCGCCGTCGAGTCGGACACGGCCGCCGCTCATGGCGTACCGGGACTGTTCGCGGCCGGTGAGGTCGCGGGCGGTATGCACGGCTCCAACCGGCTCGGCGGCAACTCGCTCTCCGACCTGCTGGTCTTCGGCCGCCGCGCGGGCCTGCACGCCGCCCGGTACGCGGCCGAACTCACCGGTGACCGGCCGGTGGTGGACGACGCCCAGGTCGACGCCGCCGCCGCGGAGGCCCTGCGCCCGTTCTCCGCCGAGGCTCCCGAGGCCGGTCAGGACGACGGACGCCCTGCGGAGAACCCGTACACCCTGCACCAGGAACTCCAGCAGACGATGAACGACCTGGTCGGGATCATCCGCCGCGAGGGCGAGATGGAAGAGGCCCTGGACAGACTCGCCGATCTGCGGGTACGGGCCCGGCGCGCCGGTGTCGAGGGGCACCGGCAGTTCAACCCCGGCTGGCATCTCGCCCTGGACCTGCGGAACATGCTCCTGGTGAGCGAGTGTGTGGCGCGGGCCGCGCTGGAACGCACCGAGAGCCGTGGCGGACACACCCGTGAGGACCGTCCGGGGATGGACCGCGCCTGGCGCCGGGTGAATCTGCTGTGCAAGCTCACCGACCCGACGGGCGGCCTCGCGGCCACCGACCCGGCACGCGGCCAGATCGACCTGGTCCGGGTCGAGACCGAACCCGTCCGGCCCGATCTGCTGGCCCTCTTCGACAAGGAGGAGCTGGTCAAGTACCTCGCCGAAGAGGAGCTGTTCGAGTGACGACCTCCGCATCCACCCCCGCTTCCACCCCCGCGTCCACCAGCTATGAGGCGCACTTCCGGGTCTGGCGCGGCGATGTCGGCGGCGGCGGTCTGAAGGACTTCCGCGTCGAGGTGAACGAGGGCGAGGTCGTCCTCGACATCATCCACCGCCTCCAGGCGACGCAGGCCCCGGATCTCGCCGTGCGCTGGAACTGCAAGGCCGGCAAGTGCGGTTCGTGCAGCGCCGAGATCAACGGCCGCCCCCGGCTGCTGTGCATGACCCGGATGTCCGTGTTCTCGCACGAAGAGACCATCACGGTGACTCCGCTGCGGGCCTTCCCGGTGGTACGGGACCTGGTCACCGATGTCGGCTTCAACTACACGAAGGCGCGCGAGGTGCCCGCCTTCGTACCGCCGCCCGAGCTGGCGCCCGGTAAGTACCGGATGCAGCAGGAGGACGTCGACCGGTCGCAGGAGTTCCGTAAGTGCATCGAGTGCTTCCTGTGCCAGGACACGTGCCATGTGGTGCGTGACCACGAGGAGAACAAAACCGCCTTCGCGGGGCCTCGGTTCCTGATGCGGGTCGCGGAACTCGACATGCATCCGCTGGACGCGGCGGCGGAGTCCGGCCTCGACCGCAAGGCGACGGCCCAGGAGGAGCACGGCCTGGGCTACTGCAACATCACCAAGTGCTGTACGGAGGTCTGCCCCGAGGGCATCAAGATCACGGACAATGCCCTGATCCCCCTGAAGGAACGGGCCGTGGACCGCAAGTACGACCCGCTGGTCTGGCTCGGCAACAAGATTCTGCGCCGGCCTTCGTCGTCCTGACGGTCAGAGTCCGCCGCCGTGCTCCGGGACCCCTGGTTCCGGGGCGCGGTCGGCGGGGGCCAGCCGCTGCCCGAATGCCTGGACGACGCATCCGCCGATGATCAGGACATAGCCGACGAAGACGACAGGATCGCGCAGCGCGTCGGATCGCCCCAGGAACACCGGGGCCGTCAGGGCCGGCGGGACCCCGATGCTCGTGATCAGCATCCCGTAGCCCCACAGCCGGGGCCGCAGCACTCTGCGCCGTATCCAGGGCAGCACCCAGCCGGTCCGGATCGCCGCGACGCCCTCCGCCGCTGCGAGCACCGCGATCACCGCCATCGCCCATGCGAAAGCCACCAGCACGTTTCCCCACCCCTTGTTTCCCGTGCCCCGCCCTGGCGCAAGAGCCCCATCTTGCTCCCCGCACGCCGACAAGCCTAGGGTGAATGCGCTTTCAAGAGCACTTGTACAGGGCAACGGTCTCGGGCCCTCGGCCCCGGACGTCCCGGGTCCCGGGGCCCGCGGCCACGGGCGCCGATACGGCGCAATCGGTACGGACAGGGCAGGCGGTCGGTCGGGTGAGCACAGCCCCCACGGTGTACGACGTCGCCGAGCGATCGGGCGTCTCCATCGCCACGGTGTCGCGGGTCTACCGCACACCGGAATCGGTACGGCAGCAGACCCGGGACCGGGTACTCGCCGCCGCGCGGGAACTCGGCTATGTGCCGAGCGGGAACGCGCGCGGCCTGGCCAGTCGTTCCACGGGGGTGCTCGGGCTGTGTTTCCCGGACTACTCGGATCCGGACGCCGAGACCGAGGCCGGTGACTCCGACGACGACGATGCCGCGATGCTCTACTCCGACCAGATCATCCGCGGCATGGAGCGCGCCGCGCGCCGCCATGGGTACGCGCTGCTGATCGCCGCCTCGCTCAAGGGCGGCCCCGAGAGTCAGGTCGCCAAGGTCGCGGGCCGGGTCGACGGCTTCGCGGTCCTGGCGCGGACCGTGCCCACCGAGGATCTGGAGGTCATCTCGCGGCGGCTGCCGGTGGTGATGCTCGCAGGTCCGCGCGAACCGCAGAAGCTCGACCACCTGGACCATATCGAGGTCGCGAACGAGGACGGCCAGCGCGAGCTGACCCGCCACCTCGTCGAGGACCACGGGCTGCGGCGGCTCGTGTTCGTGGGCAGCGCCGAGGACTCGCCCGACGTGGCGGCGCGGTTCCGGGGCTTTCGCGCCGCGTGCCGGGCGGCCGGACTTCCCGTACCGGACGCGCCCGATGTGCGGGCGCCGATGATGACGCAGGCGGAGGGGGCACTCGCCACGGACGCCTTGCTGGACCGGGCGGCCGGGCGGGGCGAACCGCCGCCGCAGGGGATGCTCTTCGCCAACGACCAGATGGCCGTGGGCGCGCTGCACGCCCTGGAGCGGCGCGGGGTACGGGTGCCGGGGGACGTCGCGGTGACCGGTTTCGACGGCATTCCGCTGAGCCGGCTGGTCCGTCCGGCGCTCACCACCGTGCGCCAGCCGATGCGCCGTATGGGCGAGGAGGCGGTGGACCTGCTGGTACGACGCCTCGGCGGCGGCTCGAACGGTGCGTCCGGCGGCACGGGGGACGCCCATGACGACGTACGGCCCGGTGAGCCGGTGTCGTGGATGCTGCCGGTGTCGGTGGCACGCCGGGCGAGCTGCGGCTGCGGCTGACCTTCCGGTGGCTGGGTCGGCTCGGGCGCGGTCAGCCGAGGTCGGGGCGGCTGAGGTCGGGGCGGCTGAGGTCGGGGCGGCCGAGCTGGCGGGCGAAGAACTCCCGCCGGGCGGCGACCAGTTGGCGGTACTCGTCCTCCGTACCGTCGTGCTCGAAGTGCCCGGCCGTCTGCACGCGGAGTTCCCGGGGCCCGGCGAGGGCGTTGTACACCGCGAACTGACCGGGCGGCGGCACGGCAGGGTCGAACAGCGCGGGCGCGACCAGTGTCGGGGTCCGGAGCCGGGTGGCGGCGGTGGCGGCGTCGAAGTACCGCAGGACGTCCATGACCTCGGGGTGTGTGCGGTGACGGCGGCGCACGGACTCACCGCTGCCGACGCAGGGGAGCGTCAGCCGGAGCGGATGGTTACCGAAGGTGGGCACGGTCAGTTGCGCCGCGGCGAACCGGTCGTCCCACGGCAGCGCGAGTGCCCCGAGGCCGCCGCCGAAACTTTCGCCGAGGTAGCCGAGCCGGGGTCCGCCTGGCCAGTCCAGTGCCGGGACGAGGTCCAGGAGCGCGGACGCGGCGCACCAGAGGTCGGCCACACAGCCGCCGATCACGTACCGCTCGCGTGCGCCGATGCCGTGCAGGACATGTCCGTCGGCGTCCCCGGGGATCGTGGGCCGGGCGCTGCGGGTGCCGAGTCCGCGGACGCAGGGCAACAGCGCGGCGGCCCCCGGCAGCGGAAGCGGCAGGTCCCGGCCGGGCTCGTCACGCCCGCCGTAGCCGTGCCCGACGACGAATCCGTACGCGACGGGCACCCCCTCGGCCGGCAGCACGAGCCACCCGCCGATCCGCTCCCCGCCGACCGACCCGTACGCGACCGCGAACACCCGGGATCCGTCCCGGCCGCCTTCCTCGTCGCCCACGACCGGCGAGGTGTCGACCGCCCGCGCCTCCCGGTACCGCCCCTCCCAGAACCCGTCGAAGTCCCGGGGCGCGACCGGAGCGGCCACCTGGAGCAGATCCGCGAGGGAGTACCCGTACCCGGGATCGAAGGGGTACGGATGGAGGAACTTGGGGGCGGCGCGAGGGGGCGGGGGTGACGACTGCGGTACGGGATCGGGCAGCGGCGACATGGGCCGGACCCTAGCCCGGCACCCGCCCTCCACGCCCGCCCGTACCTGGTTCCGGCCACCCTCGGCCGCCTTGGGCCCTGGTGCGGAATCAGACACATTCACTTTCCGTCCGCACATATCCCGCCTAGCGTGCACAACGGCCTCACCTGCACCGAGAGGGGATATTCCGGGGCGTCGGGGAGCTGACCTCCGTTGATTTCCGGTCACGCTCCGCGCGGCGCGGCACGTTACCGGAGTGTGACATGAACCCCCCTTGCGGTGGTCGAACGGGCTGCCGCAGAGTGATGTATGCGCTTACAGACAGCGCATACATCAGGAGCGCCAAGGGATGGTTCAGGAATCCCCCGGGCCTCCGGTGACGCTCAAGGAGGAGCCGTCCATGCATCGTGCCGCCAGAACCGCCACGGCCGCCCTCGCACTCGCGACGGCTTTCGGAGTCACGGCATGCGGAAGCTCGGCGGGTGAGGGAGTCTCCGCCGACAAGAAGCAGACCCTCACCGTCTGGGCCATGGGCGCCGAGGGCGAGAAGCTCGTCGACGTCGCCAAGGCGTACGAGAAGGCGAACTCGAACATCACGGTCAAGGTCACCCCGGTCGGCTGGGACGTCGCCCACCAGAAGCTGGTGTCGGCCGCCGCCGCGGGCACCCTGCCGGACATCGCGCAGATGGGCAGCACCTACCTGGGTGAGTTCGCGGACCTGGGCGTCCTGGAACCGGTCGACACCAAGACCTTCGCCGAGAAGGACTTCTTCCCGGCGGGCTGGCAGGGCGGCGTGGTCGACGGCCAGGCGTACGGCGTCCCGTGGTACGTCGACACCCGCGTCCTCTACTACCGCACCGACCTCGCCAAGAAGGCCGGCATCGACAAGCCCCCGGCCACCTGGGCCGAGTTGCAGCAGGCGGCGACCGCCTACCAGGACAAGGCCGGCACCAAGTGGGGCCTGAGCATCCAGCCGCGCGGCCTGGACACGGTGCAGAACTTCTACCCCTTCCTGTTCTCGGCGGGCGGCGACATCGTCGACAAGGACGGCAAGGCGGTCATCGACAGCCCGGCCGCGGTGCGGGCGTTCAAGGAGTACGGCACCTACTTCGACAAGGGCCTCGCCAAGAAGAGCGTCCAGCCCGGTTACGACGTGACCAAGGACTTCAACTCCGGTGACGTGCCGATGTTCTTCTCCGGCCCGTGGATCATGACGCTCCTCAAGGACAGCTACCCCGACCTCGAAGGCAAGTGGGCCGTCGCGAAGATCCCCGCCGACCAGGCGTCGGTGTCCTGGGCGGGCGGCTCCAGCCTGGTGATCTCCAAGGACAGTGAACGCAAGGCCGCCGCCAAGGAGTTCATCAAGTACCTCACCGACACCAAGGGCCAGTCGGACTGGTTCGAGCGGACCGCCGATCTGCCCGCCAACACCTCCGCGTGGGATTCCGGCACGCTTGCCGACAGCCCGAACCTCCAGGTCTTCCGTGAGCAGATGGAGACCTCCAGGACCACGCCCACGCTTCCCAAGTGGACCGAGATCACCTCCAAGGTCGACTCCGCCATCGAGTCGGTGACACAGGGCAAGTCATCCGCCGAGGACGCCGCCAAGAAGGCGCAGTCCGAGATCGAAAGCCTCGTGAAGTAGGCGCCATGGGCACCACGACCGGATCGGCCGCACCCGACGCGGCCGGCGCGCGCTCCGGGCCGGGACATCCCGGCCCGGCGGGCGCCCCGCCCGCAGGCAAGGGCGCGGGGCCCGGTGGCCGGGGCGGCAGGCCGCGGATGGGTGTGCAGAACCTGGCCGGCTGGCTGTTCTCGACCCCCTTCCTCGTGCTGTTCGCGGTCTTCATGGCCTTCCCGATCGCCGCGACGCTCCTGATGAGCTTCACCGACTTCGGGCTGCGCAACGTCACCAACCCGCTCGACGCCAACTTCATCGGCTTCGACAACTACACCCAGCTGTTCGGTGACGAGAAGTTCCTCAAGTCCCTCTTCAACACGGCCTACTTCGTGGTCGTCGGGGTTCCCCTCACGATCGTGCTCGGACTCGTCGTCGCCGTCCTGCTCAACAACGGCATCGACCGCGCCCGCACCTTCTTCCGGGTCGGCTTCTACGCACCGGTCGTCACCAGCATCGTCGCGGTCGCCGTCGTCTGGCGCTTCGTCCTCGACCCGTCCGACGGGCTGATCGCCGGACTCGCCTCCGAGGTGGGACTCACCTCGCCGGACTTCCTCGGCTCCGAGAAGCTGGCGATGCCCTCCCTGATCGTGATGGCCGTCTGGCGCAACCTCGGCACCGTCATGGTCCTGTTCATCGCCGGGCTCCAGGCCATCCCCACCGAGGTACGGGAGGCGGCGCGCCTGGACGGGGCCGGGCTGTGGGGCGAGTTCCGCCGGATCACCGTGCCGCTGCTGCGGCCCACCCTGCTGTACGCCACCGTCATCACCACGATCGGCTACCTCAACGTCTTCGAGGAACCCTTCGTGATGACCCAGGGCGGCCCGTCGGACAGCACGCTGACCGTCTCGCTGAACATGTACCGCGAGGGCTTCAACTTCTTCCACATGGGCTACGCGAGCGCGATGGCGTACGTCCTCTTCGTGGTGATCATGGGCGTCACGGTGCTCCAGCTCCGACTGCTGAAGGACAACACCTCATGAGCGCCGCACCCCGCCTGGACGCGGCACGGCCTCCCGCCGCCGCTCCCCCGCCCGCCACGGCCACGGCTGCGCGGCGGGGCCCGCGCAGGCTGCTCACCTATGTCCTGCTCTCCGTGGGCCTGCTGGTCATGGCGGCGCCCTTCCTGTGGATGGCGCTCTCGGCCTTCAAGACGACGAAGGAGCTGGCGGCCAGCCCGCCGGTGTGGCTGCCCACCGAGTGGACCCTGGCGCACTTCTCCGAGCTGCTCGACCGCCTCGACCTGCCGCGCTACTTCCTCAACTCGCTGATCGTCGCGACCTTCGTCACCGTCTCCAATCTGGTCTTCTGCTCGATGCTCGGCTACGCCCTGGCCAAGCTGCGGTTCGCCGGCAAGAACAAGATCTTCGGGCTGGTGCTCGGCGCGCTGATGGTGCCCGGGAACCTGATGCTGCTCCCGCTGTTCGTGCTGATGAGCCGGCTGCGCCTGATCGACTCCTACGCCGGTCTGGTCCTGCCCTTCGCGGCCGGGGCCCTCGGCGTGTTCCTGATGCGGCAGTTCATGCAGTCGATCCCGGACGAGCTGCTCGAAGCGGCCCGGATGGACGGCGCCAGTGAGTGGTACATCTTCTGGCGCATCGTGATGCCGCTGGTCAAGCCCGCCCTCGCGACGCTCACGATCATCACCTTCCTCGCCTCCTGGAACAACTTCGTCTGGCCGCTGATCGCGACCAACGACCCGGACAAATACACCCTCCCGGTGGCCCTCGCCACCTTCGCCACCGACCCCGTCCGGTCGGCGGGCTCCAACGGCATGCTGATGGCCGGGTCCTTCCTGATCGTCCTGCCGGTCCTGTTCGTCTTCGCCGTCCTGCAACGGCACTTCACCCAGGGCATCGCCACCGCCGGCATGAAATAGCCCCCCGCATCCGGGACCGCACGCGCCCGCCGGACCGGCGCGGCCCGCTTCCACCAGAAAGACAGGACGATGACGCACGCCCCGACACGGTTCCCCGACGGATTTCTGTGGGGTGCCGCCACCGCTGCCCATCAGATCGAGGGCAACAACACCAACAGCGACTGGTGGCAGAAGGAACACAGCGGTACCTCGCACGTCCAGGAGCCCAGCCTCGACGCCTGTGACAGCTACCACCGGTGGCCCGAGGACATGGACCTGCTCGCGGAACTCGGCTTCACGGACTACCGCTTCAGCATCGAGTGGGCCCGCATCGAACCGGCGCCCGGTCACTTCTCGCGCGCCGAACTCGCCCACTACCGGCGCATGGTCGACGGCGCCATCGAGCGCGGGCTGCGCCCCATGGTGACGCTGCACCACTTCACCGTCCCCCGCTGGTTCGAGGAGCGGGGCGGCTGGACCGCCGAGGGTGCCGTCGACCTCTTCACCCGGTACGTCGAGGCCACCGCGCCGGTCATCGCGGACGGTGTGCCCTATGTGTGCACCATCAACGAGCCGAACATGATCGCCGTGATGGCCGGGGCCGCGAAGGCGGGCGACATCGGCTTCCCGCCCGCCGGGCTGCCGACGCCCGACGAGGAGACCACGCGCGTCATCATCGACGCGCACCACGCGGCCGTGAAGGCCGTGAAGGGCATCAACTCCGCGATCAACGTGGGCTGGACGGTCGCCAACCAGGTCTACCAGGCGCTGCCCGGCGCCGAAGAGGTCACCGCGGCCTACCGGCACCCGCGCGAGGACGTCTTCATCGAGGCCGCGCGCGGCGACGACTGGATCGGCGTCCAGTCCTACACCCGCACCCGGATCGGCGCGGACGGGCCGATCCCGGCGCCCGAGGACGCCGAGCGCACCCTGACCGCCTGGGAGTACTACCCGGCGGCCGTCGGGCACGCGCTGCGGCACACCGCGGAGGTCGTCGGTGACGTACCGCTCGTCGTCACCGAGAACGGCATCGCGACCGACGACGACAGCCGCCGGGTCGCCTACCTGACCGGGGCGCTGCGCGAGGTCGCATCCGCCCTGGAGGACGGCATCGACATCCGCGGCTACCTGACCTGGAGCGCGCTCGACAACTACGAGTGGGGCTCCTTCCGACCGACCTTCGGCCTGATCGCCGTCGACCCGGTGACCTTCGCGCGGACCGCCAAGCCCTCGGCCGTCTGGCTCGGCGCGATGGGCCGCACCCAGGAGCTGCCCGGCGCCGGTTCCTGACCGACCCGCAGCTCCACCACCGATCCCCGGGGGCCGGCCGATCCTGACGACGGCCGACCCCCGGACTCTCACCCGGATCCACCCCAGGACCTGTCCCCGGACCGGTCCCCGGATCCACCCCCCGACGCACCATCCGGCGCACCCCCCACGGACGCACCGCCACCCGCGCACCACTCCACACCGCGACCTCTCTCCAGGAGTTGGAACCGTATGGATCGCACCCGCACGGACCGCATCCGCACAGCCGATACCGGCACCGGCGCCCGCGCCGAAGGTACGGACCCCACCGGCTCGGGCCGCCTCGGCCTGGACCGCCGGTCGTTCCTCACCGCCGCCGGTGCCGGGGCCGCCGCCCTGACCCTGGCCTCGGGCCCCGCCTCGGCCGCCACCGCCGCCGGGGCCGCCACCGCTCGTTCCTCGTTGTCCGCTCATACCTCTGATACACCGCTGCTGCGGAAGTGGTTCCGCGACACGTTTCGCTCGATCGAGGCATTGACAACCGACTTCGGGCTCACCGCCGACAAGGCCGACATCAGCCGTCCCGGCACGCCGGTGCCCTCGCGGCAGACCTCGCCGACCAACATCGGCTGCGGCCTGTGGTCGACGGTCGCCGCCGCCGGACTCGGCGTGATCGGCCGCGCCGACATGCGCCGCCGGCTGGCCCGTACGGTCGCCGCCGTCGAGAAGCTGGAGCGGCACCACGGCTTCTGGCTCAACTGGTACGACGCGTACGACGGTTCGACGCTGACCCGGTGGCCGGACAGCGGTGACCCGGTGCGGCCGTTCCTGTCGTCCGTCGACAACGCCTGGCTGGTCACGGGGCTGCGGATCGCCGCCGACGCCGACCCCTCGCTGCGGCCCCGGGTCGCCCGGCTGCTGGCCACCGCCGACTGGTCGTACTACTACACGCCCTACGACCCGGCGGACACGGCCCGCCACCCCGGGCAGCTGCGCGGCGGTTTCTGGACCGACAACGGCGAGCCCACCGGGCACCACTACGGCGCGCTCAACACAGAGCCCCGGATGGCGAGTTATCTCGGCATCGCGGACGGCAGCCTGCCCGAGGAGCACTACTGGTGCATGTACCGCACCATGCTGCCGGAGTGGGAGCAGGAGCAGGCGCCCGGCGGCGCGTACACGCAGGTCGGGCGGGTTCGGGTGTGGAACGGGCACTACAGCCACCGGGGCCACGACCTGGTGCCCACCTGGGGCGGCTCCATGTTCGAGGCGCTGATGGTGCCCTTGTTCGTGCCGGAACCGGAGTGGTCCCCGCGCGCGTGGGGCACGACGCACGACCGCTATGTGCGCAGCCAGATCGAGCACGGGCTGATCGAGGAGAAGTACGGGTACTGGGGTTTCTCGCCCGCCAGCATCCCCGAGGGGGGATACCGCGAGTACGGCGTCGACGCGATCGGCATGCAGGTCGACGGGTACAACTCGCTCGGCGTCGTCACCCCGCACGCGTCGTTCCTGGCGCTGCCCCACGCGCGCGGGGAGGCCATCGCCAACCTCAAGGCGCTGGACCGGGACTTCGGCGCGTACCACGACGGATACGGCTTCCGTGACTCGGTGAACGTCCGCACGGGCCGCGTCAGCGACTTCGTGCTCGCGCTCGACCAGGGCATGATCGCCGCCGCGCTCGCCCAGCAGCTCAGCCCGGGACTGCTGCAACGCCCCTTCCGTACGGGCGGGTTCGCGTCCCGGGTACGGCCGATGCTCGCGAAGGAGCGTTTCAGCATCTGATCCACCGGTACAGGCACGCGCGCGTACCGGGTCGTAAGGTCACCCGGGTCACCGAGTCGCCGAAAGGCCACCCGGTGTCCGGGTCACTTCGACCAGTCGGCCCGGTACGCCGCCCAGTCCCGTTCGCGGGCCGCGAAGTCCACGTACAGGGCGACGCCGAACCGCTCGCGGTCGCGGTCGGTGCGGGACAGGCCGAGGCGGACGCCCCGTACGGCGGCGGCGACCGTCTCGGCGGAGCCGCGGTGGCCGAAGGTGTCGTCGTAGTAGAACGGCAGGCCCATCAGGAGGTCCGTCGACGCCGGCGTGACCTCCAGGCCGAGCGCCGTCTGCTGGGCGACATAGCCGCCGTACAGGCTCTCCAGGGGCATCGCCGTGTCGTACGACATGACGGCGATCTGGTCGACGCGTCGGGCGACCTCGGCGAAGAAGGACTGGGACCACCACTTGGGGTGGTTGGCGAGGGCGCCCCCGACGGAGTGCAGGGACGGCAGCGGGTCGATCTGGTGGGCGGCGACGGACAGCGGCACATCGCGGTCACGGGTGACCTCGCGCAGGTCGTCGAGGAGCCCCAGGTAGTCGCGGTCGCCGGAGTGCAGCGGCTCCAGGTCGAAGTGGGCGCCGTCGAATCCGACGTCGAGGATCTGCCGGGCGGAGCGCACGACGGCCGCCCGTGTGTCCGGCCGCTCCAGACGCATGCCGTCCGGGGTCTCGGTGGCGAGTTTGTCGCCGAGCCATGCCTGGACCCGGACGCCGGGCAGCGCGCGGTGGACCGCCTTGACGAACCAGTCGGCCCGTGGGTACAGCGTGGCGTCGAGCGTCCCGTCGTGCTCCAGGGGACCCGTGTGGACGTACAGGTCCCGGATTCCGGTGTCGCGTACGCGCGCGGTGAGTGCGGTCACGTCGGCGTCGCCCTTGCGGCCGTCCACCCAGGCGTGCCCGAGCCAGAAGGCGTCACGGCCCCGCGTCTGGGTGCCGGGCGCGGGATCGCCCGCGTAATGGACGCGCAGCGCGATACCGGCGGCGAGCACGGGCGCGACCAGTAGCAGGACCACCCCGAGTGCCACCCACCGGGGCCACCGCCGCTCGCGCCAGACCATCGCCCAGCAGCGCCGCAGCCCCCGGACCACGCTCCGCGCCCACCCCGACACCATCAGCCACCCACCCCCGTGCGGACCCCACCTGCGTTCCGTGCAGGGTAGACGCACCAAGCGCCCCACCCACCCCACCCGCCGTCGGGTCGCGAGCGACTGTAACGGGCCATACCCTCCGAAATGTGACGCCCTCCACGAGTCGAGCCCCGTCGCACATAGCCGGACTGGTGGCCACGCTGGCCACCCTGCTCTGGCTCCTGATCCCGTCCGCCACCGCCCACGCCGACCAGCCGATACCGCTGTCCCGTACCGGTCAGATCACCGACACGGTGGGCGCGCTCGGCGACCGCGAGGGTGCCGTCTCGTCCGCTCTGGCCGGCCTCGACCGCGACCACGGCGAGCAGCTCTTCGTCGCCTACGTCCGCGACTTCTCCGGCCAGTCCGCGCAGACCTGGGCCGACACCACCGCGAACCGCAACGGCCTCGGGCTGAACGACGTCCTGCTGGCCGTCGGCACGCACGCGCGGCAGTACGCGTACTCGGTCGACCAGAACTCCCGGCTCACCGACGCCCAGCTCCGTACGGTCGCGACGACCGCGATCGAACCCGCGCTCCGGCAGAACGACTGGGCGGGAGCGGCGATCGGCGCCGCCAACGGCATGAACGCGACCCTCGCGGGGCGCCCGGTCCCCACACCGACGATCACCCCGGGCGCCGCCGACCCGAACGGCCTCGGTGTCGGCAGCGGCGACCAGACGGGCACCGGCGACCTGATCCTGCCGATCGTGGCGGTCGGCGGCGCCGCGGCCCTGGCGGCGTTCGCGTTCACACGGCGGGGGCGGCAGGGCGGCGGCGGGACGCGTCCAGGCGGGGCCCACGGCGGCGGGTGGGGCTCCGGCGGCGGGCAGCCCGCGCCGACTCCGCTGCCGGCGCTCGACAAGGAGGCAAGACAGCGGCTCGTGGAGACCGACGACGCCGTCCGGACGAGTACCGAGGAAGTCGGCTTCGCCGCCGCTCAGTTCGGCGACGACGCGGTACGGCCGTTCCAGGAGGCCCTGGCCTACGCGCAGTCCGAGCTGACGGCCGCCTTCCGGTTACGCCAGCAGCTCGACGACGCCTACCCCGAGGACGACCCGACGAAGCGGCGGATGCTGGACGAGATCATCGCCCGCTGTGCCGACGCCAACAGCCGGCTCGACGCCGAGACCGCGGACTTCGACCGGCTGCGCGCCCTGGAGAGGACGGCACCGCAGGCCCTGGAGCGCGCACGGGACGCGTACGGCCGCGTCGACGGCCGTACGGGCGCGGCGCAGGAGACGCTCGCCCACTTGGGCCGGACATACGCGCCCACCGCGCTGCTGCCCGTCGCGGGCCATGCGCAGCAGGCGCGGGACCGGCTGGTGTTCGCGTCGGCAGGGCTCGACCAGGCACGGGACGCGATCGCGGCGGGCGACAACGGCAGGGCCGCGGTGTTCCTGCGGGCCGCCGAGGGCGCCGTCGACCAGGCGGGCACCTTCCTGGACGCCGTCGAGCGGCTGGCCGGCGAACTCGCCGCCGCCGCGAGGAAACTGCCCGGCGCGCTCACCGAGACGGAGACCGATCTCGCGGATGCCCGGGGCATGCTCGACGGCACCGCGCCGGGCGTGTCCACGGCGGATCTGCGGGGCCGTATCGCCCGCGCCGACTCGGTCCTGGCCGAGGTGCACCGGGAGATGGCGGCGGGCCCCTACGACCCCATCGACGCGCTGCGCCGCCTGGAGGCCGCCGACGCGGCACTCGACGAGTCCCTCGCGGGTGCGCGCGCCCGCGAGGTCGCCGACAGCCGCGCCCGCTCGCTCCTGGGACAGGCCCTGCTCACGGCCCGCAGCGGGGTCGCCGCCGCCACGGACTTCGTCACGACGCACCGGGGCGCCGTGGGCAGCGAGGCCCGGACCCGGCTGACCGAGGCGCAGCGGCACCTCGACCGCGCGGAACACCTCGCGGCAGCCGATCCGGCTTCCGGAGGCGATTCGTCCGCCGCGCTCGCCGAGGCCCAGCAGGCCGACGCGATGGCCCGGCAGGCACGGCAGTTCGCGGAGCGGGACGTGCGGTCGTACGGGAATCCGTACGGCGGTTTCCCGGGCGGGCCCGGCGGGCGGGCCGGTGGCGGGATGGGGGGTGCCGTGCTCGGCGGGATCATCCTCGGCGGGGTCCTCGGCGGGATGGGTGGCCGGGGTGGGGGCCGGAGCGGGGGCCGGGGCGGCTTCGGCGGCGGCTTCGGAGGCGGTGGATTCGGCGGTGGGCCCGGCAGCTTCGGCGGGGGCGGGACCCGAGGCCGCAGGGGCGGGGGTGGCCGGTTCTGAGATCAGGTCTTCAGCAGAACTCGGGTCTTCAGCAGAATTCAGCCCTTATGCGGAATTTATCGCAGGTGTACGGAACTCCCCGCACCTGTCCGGCCGTTCACCATCCAAGGAGCCCGATCATGACCAGCAAGCAGACCATCCTCGGCCGTGTCGCCCAGCTCGCGAAGGCCAATATCAACGCCCTCATCGACCAGGCCGAGGATCCGCAGAAGATGCTCGACCAACTCATCCGCGACTACACGAACAACATCAGGGAGGCAGAGGAGGCGGTGTCGACGACCATCGGCAATCTTCGGATGCTGGAGCAGGACCACCGCGAGGACGTGGGCGCGGCGGCCGAGTGGGGTACGAAGGCGCTGGCCGCGAGCAAGAAGGGGGACGAGCTGCGGCGGTCGGGCGACGGCGCCGAGGCGGACACCTTCGACAACCTCGCGAAGGTCGCGCTGCAACGGCAGTTGGAGTCGGAGCGTGAGGCCAAGGAGGCGGAGCCGACGATCGCCACGCAGACGGAGGTGGTCGACAAGCTCAAGTCGGGGCTGGCCCAGATGAAGCAGAAGCTGACCCAACTCCAGTCGAGGCGGGACCAGTTGGTGGCCCGCGCCAAGACGGCGCAGGCGCAGAACCAGATGATGGACGCCGCCAAGAACATCAACGTCCTTGATCCGACGAGTGAGTTGAGCCGGTTCGAGGAGAAGGTACGCCGGGAGGAGGCGAAGGCCGTGGGCAAGCAGGAACTCGCCGCGTCGTCGCTGGACGCGCAGTTCGAGAAGCTGGACAGTCTGGGGGACGCGGCGGAGATAGAGGCGCGCCTCGCGGCGCTGAAGTCATGAGCTGAAGCCATAAGCGGAAGCCATGAACTGAAGTCATGAGCTGACGGCGGGTCCGGCACCCACCGCCACTGTCCCGCGAGGTCTTCGGCGAGGTCTCCCGTGAAAGCTCACGTGCGGGTCAGAACATGCTCAACAGCGCCTCCGTCGCGTCCACCCCCGCGCTGTCCCCGTTCGGCAGCGGCAGTTCGAACCAGACCGTCTTGCCGCGCGGTGTACGGCGCGAGCCCCACGCGGCACTGAGCAGTCCGACGAGCTGGAGTCCCCGGCCGCCCTCGTCGGTGACGCGGGCGCGGCGGCGGCGCGGCTGGACGAGCCCGGAGTCCCAGACCTCGCACACCAGGGTCCGATCGAGCAGCAGCCGCAGCCGGATCTCGCCCTCGCCGTAGCGGAGCGCGTTGGTGACGAGTTCGCTGACGAGCAACTCGGTGGTGTCGGCGAGGGGTTCGAGGTCCCAGCCGAGGAGCTTGGCGCGGGCGAACTCGCGGGCGTGGCCGACGCCGCGCGGCTCGCGGGGCAGGGTCCAGTCGCCGACGGACGTGGCGGGCAGGCCCTGGACGCGGGCCAGGAGGAGGGCGATGTCGTCCTCGCCGTGGTGGGTGTCGAGGGTGCCCAGGACATGGTCGCAGACGTCTTCGAGGGGCCGTTCCGGGTCGGTGAGGGCTCCGACGAGTGCGTGCAGGCCCTCGTCCAGGGGTTGGTCGCGGGATTCGACAAGGCCGTCGGTGTAGAGGGCGAGGAGGGCGCCTTCCGGGAGGTCGACCGCGACCTCTTCGAAGGGTTCGCCGCCGACGCCGAGCGGCATACCGGGGGGCACGTCGAGCATGAGGGCGGATTCGCCGGGTTCGAGGATGACGGGAAGGAGGTGGCCGGCGTTGGCGAAGGTGCAGCGGCGGGTGACGGCGTCGTAGACCGCGTAGACGCAGGTGGCGAGGTAGACCTCGGAGAGGTCGGCGTCCTGGGCGGGGCGGGCGGCGACGCGGGTGGCCTGCTGGACGCCGCCGGGGGTGCCGAGGCCGCGGGCGATCTCGTCGAGCGCGGAGAGGACTTCGGCGGGTTCGAGGTCGAGGAGTGCCAGGGTCCGGACCGCGGTGCGCAGTTCGCCCATGGCGACGGCGGCGCGCAGACCGCGGCCCATGACGTCGCCGACGACGAGCGCGGTGCGGTGGCCCGGGAGTTCGATGACGTCGAACCAGTCGCCGCCGACCTCCGTGGCGGCGTTCCCGGGGAGGTAGCGGCAGGCGATGTCGAGGCCGGCGGCGACCGGGGCGCCGGGGGGCAGCAGGGAGCGCTGGAGGATCAGGGCGCGTTGGTGTTCGCGGCGGTAGAGGCGGGCGTTGTCCATGGAGACGGCGGCGCGTGAGGCGAGTTCGACGGCGAGGGCGCGGTCCCGATCGCCGAAGGGTTCGCTGCCCTTGGTCCGGGAGAACTGCGCGAGGCCGACGACGGTGTCGTGGGCCACCATCGGCACGGCGAGCGTGGACTGGATGAGCTGGCCGCCCTCGCCGGGCACGTACTTGAGGCGGCCGGTCCGCAGGGCCTCGGCGCACGGCGAGCTGAAGGCGTACTGGTGCATCGCGCCGACGGCGACGGGTGCGGGTCCGCCGGTGAACGGCGCGTCGGCGACGGCGCTGGCGAAGGCGACGCGGCGCAGGGCGGCGCTTCCGGAGCCGGAGTCGGCGCGGGTGGCGCCTCCGATGCCGGTGGGGGTGTCGTCGTCTTCGAGGAGCCCTTGGTAGAGGTCGACGGAGGCGAGGTCGCAGAAGCCGGGGACGGTGACGTCGAGGAGTTCGCGGGCGGTGGTCTCCAGATCGAGGGAGTTGCCGATCCGGGATCCGGCCTCGTTGAGGAGGGCGAGGTTGCGGCGGGCGAGGGCGGCCTCGCGGGCGGCGGCGTTGCGGCGGGTGACGTCGGTGCCGATTCCGGCGACGCCGATGGGCCGGCCCGAACCGCTGTGCACGCGGTAGAGGTTGACGGACCAGTGGCGGCGTTCGGAGGAGTGCGGGGACGGTCCGACGATCTGCATCTCGTTGACGGCCTCGCCGGTGTCGAGGACGCGGCGCAGCGCGGCGGTCAGCCGGTCGGCCTCATGGCGCGGGAGGTAGTCGTGGACGGTCCGGCCGCGGTGGTCGTCGGCATGGCCGCCGAAGACGGACGCGAACCGCTTGTTGGCGCGCTGGACCTTGAGGTCGGTACCGAACAGCAGGAAGCCGAACGGGGATTGACCGAAAATCGCCTGTGAGGCGGCGAGGTCGGTCTCGATACGGCGCAGGGCGCGGACGTCCACGACGATGCAGAGGGCGGCGCGTTCGCCGGTCTCGTTCTCGGTGGGCATGACGTAGACCTCGGCGATCCCGATGGCCCCGGCGCCACCTCCGTCGTCGCCCCCTTCCCCGGCGGGCAGCCGGAAGGGCACCGACCCGGTCCATTCGCGCCCGTCGAGAATCTCGGCCATCTTGCGCTGGCCGCGTTCGCGCAGATGGGGCGGGACGAATGCCTCGATGGGGTCCTTACCGACGGCGTCCTCGGCGGATATGCCGAACAACTGCTCGGCACGGGTGCTCCACTGGTCGATGAGCCCGTCGGGGCCGAGCGAGAACGAGGCCACCTTGATGTAGTCATAGATCGAACCCGGTGGGCTGTTCTGCCACATCGCGTCATCCATCGCGCCCTCCGACGGTCTTCCCGACGCCATGGCCTTCGCTGGTATCTCGCTCACGCGAACCGTCCCCTCCAGCTCACCGCGCCCGGTACCGGTCACCAGTGGCGGCTGCCCGCAGTATCCAGCACTACGGCCCCGCACGACACGGTGTTCACGATCACAGCTCGGTCCCGACAGTTTTTGGACCGGTCAGGACCGGCACCTCCCGTCTTCTAACCCGGTAGAGCCAGCTCGAACCACACGGTTTTGCCGGATCCGCCGGGACGGGTCCCCCAGCGGCGCGACGAGAAGGCGACCAGTTGAAGACCGCGGCCTCCTTCGTCGTCGAGATCGGCGCTGCGCTCGTGCGGCGGATCGGCGAGTTCGTCCGAAACCTCCACCAGCAGGGCGCCCGGGGTGCCCGTGGGACGTACGAGGCATACGCCGATCGGGCCCGCGGCATAGAGCAGGGAATTGGTCACCAGCTCACTGACAAGCAGGACCGTGATGTCGCCGAGTACGTCCAGCTCCCAGTCGCCGAGTTGCCTGCGCACCGCTACGCGCGCGGTCCGTACGGCACCGGGGTCGGCCGGGAAGATCCACTCGGCGCGGGCACCTTCGGTGTCGATCACACGGATCACTTCCCGGGCCGACCACACGACCATGTCTGATTTTCATGGGGTTAATGGCCCCATACCCGGAATTGAGTGGGTATTACCCCATCGAGGGGGCGTACCGAGGTAAGAAAGAGCGCCCGCCCTCTTACCGTGCCCTCATTTTTCCGAGGTCTTCACCCAGGACTTCACCGCGGGGATGTCCTGATCCAGCCAGTCGACGTCCCAGATCTCGTCCGGGCCGAGCCAGCGGAGGTCGTCGTGGTCCTCAAGGGGCGCGGGGGTCCCGGAGATCAACCGCGCGGTCCACACCTGAAGGACAAGACCGGGCCGGACGGGCCATTCGCCGGGAACACGGGCGATGACCTCCGCCTCGACCCCCAGCTCTTCCCGCAGTTCGCGTACGAGGGCGTCGGCCGGCAGTTCGCCGGACTCGACTTTGCCACCGGGGAGTTCCCAGCGGCCGGCGACTTCGGGGGGCGCACTTCGGCGCGCCGCGAGGAGGCGTCCGGCGTCGTACAGGGCAGCCGCGACGACCACGATCGGTTCGGTCATGCGGGGAGCCTACGGGGACCGGGCGCCGGTCAGCGTGTGCCGTTCTGCCCGATCCGCTCGACCCAGTAGAGCTGTTTGTGCCCCCGGTCATCGAGGCTGTCGGCTATTTTCTGGGCTTCCGCCCTGGTCGCGTACCGCCCCACGCGATACGTGTTGCCGTTGTCGTCCTGCCGTATGACGAGCCAGGGAAGCGTGGACGTGCCGTCGGTCATCGCACCTCTTCCCATGCCACCCACACCCCGCCCAGCGCCCCGCTCACTAAGGAAACCGCACTCCGCATATGCCCGAGCCTACGCCCGACCTTCACTCAGCGGATGCGGGTTTGCACAAAGAGGTACGCAACCAGCCAGACCACGGGGGCGCAAACATCGCGTGCGCCCCCGGGACGCCACGCGAAGCACCCCGCTCCCCGGGTAGGCGGGGCGAGTGAAGGGAGTCGGACCGGTCGGGGAACACCCTCAAGAAACGGCCAGATTCATTCGACCACGCACAACGATTCGACTACGCACAACGGCAGTTGAGCCCCGGGAGAGTGCGTTGAGGGAGTCGGCCTACTTCACCGGCAAGTGATACGCGATCCGGTACCGATCCGCCGGTACCACGATGTCCGCCGTCTCGACCGCTCGGTCCGACGCGTAGAACGTCCGGCTGATCACGATCACCACATGCCCCGGCACCCCCCCTAGCGCCATCAACTCCTCGGCCAGACCGGGCCTCGCGCCGACCTCCTCCGTGACGTTGTCCACGACCACGTCGATCGCGGCCATCCGCTCCGCCACCCCCATCCCACCGAGCGGACCCTCCTCGGGGAGCATCACCGGGGTGCGTCCCGTGACGGCGAGCGGCTCCCATGAGGTGGAGAGCATCATCACCTCACCGGCGTCGCGGTACACATACCGCGTACACATCACCCGCTCCCCCGCCTTGATCCCGAGCCGGTCGGCGACGGCCCGGTCCGCCTCGGCCTGCTCGCTCCGGGACTCCCAGGTCCCGCGCGCACCGGCCTCCGCCTGCTCCTGCTTGAAGGGCGTCGCCCCGATCGACGGCCGATACCCGGACCGCGAGATCGGCCGCGGCTCGGGCTGCTCCCGTACATAGGTGCCGGATCCCGACCTGCCCTCGACCAGCCCCTCGGCCATCAGCACCTTGCGGGCCTCCAGCGCGACGGTGTCCGATACGCCGTACTCCTCGCGGATGCGGGCCTGCGACGGGAGCCGGGTAAGGGGCGGCAGCGAACCGTCGACGATCTTCTTGCGCAGATCCCCCGCGACGCGCAGATACGCCGGCTGTTCACCGAATGTCACTGGCCACTCCCATCAGATTGACAGACAGCAACAGCCTGGCAACCGTGGGTTGTTGACCGCAAGCGGAGGCCAAAGAATCACTCGAAGTGATGACGGGCCTTTACCCAGCGGGTTTCCGCAGGTATACCCGCGTCACACACCGAGCCGCGTCACACGCCGACCCGCATCACACGGGTCCGCGTCACACATCGGCCCCCGCGCCCGGGTCCACCGCGTCACCGGAACCGCCACCGGAGCCACCGGAGCCACTCCCGCCCCCGGAGCCACCCCCCGTATCCCCGTTCGCGCCATCGCTCGGCGGTGTCGTCTCCAGCGACAGGGCCTCGCGCACCGGCACCGTCTTCTTGTTGTCGATCAGCGCGGCGCCCTTGTCGTAGTGGACATAGAACGTGTCCGCGTCGGACGCCTTCGCCGCCCGCTCCCACTCCTTGCGGGCCGCGTCCAGGTCACGGATCAGCGCGGCGACCGGCCCGGCGCTGTCCGAGGGCCAGTCGTGGTCCCGGAGCATCCCGGCCTGCTTGTCGAGCGCGTCCGCGACCCGCGTCGCCCACTTCTTGTGGCCGGGCAGATCCTTCTCGACGTACACCTCCTCGGGCGCGGAGTCGAGCGCCGTGTTCAGCACTCGCGCGGCCTTCAGATAGGCGGCCTGGTCGGGGTCGAGCGTCGTCTCGTCGTTGCGCAGCGACCCGGTGAGCTGGGCACCCGCGTCGGTGTTGCCGAACAGGCAGGTGATCTCACGGTCGCCGAAGGACCAGCTGTCACGGGTGGGCGTGAAGTAGTAGACCTCCGCGTACTCCGGAACGGCCCAGGCGTCCATCGCGTACGTGGGCATCAGCGCATAGCACTTCTCGTCGGCGGTGTCCGTGATCCGCTCGTCGCCGGGGTAACTCCCCTTGGGCATGGAGAAGTTCGCGAACACCTCACCGTCGTGCTTCCCCTCGCAGGACACCGTCTCGACGTCGTAGGTGACGCCTTCCAGGCTGCCGTCCGGGGTGTTGAAGCACTCGCCCTTGGCGACGGAGAACGTGACGCTGTCCCGCGCGGCGTCCTCGAAACCTTCACGGAACCCGTCCACGAAGGCGCCCACCCCGCCCGTGGCCAGCATGAGCACCATGAGCAGCGAGCCGGCGCCGGAGAGCACCATGCCGGTGATGGCCATGGGCTTCCCCCGCTCCCCCGTCTTCTTGATCCGGGCGAGCGCGACGATCCCGAGGATCAGCCCGACCAGCGGGAGGCAGCACAGGATGCCGAAGACCAGCGAGGTGATGGCGAAGCCGTTGAGCGGGGGCGGCGGCTGCTGCGGCACATACCCGTAACCCCACGGCGGATACGGACCCGGCGGCTGCCCGGGATACCCGTACCCGGGCGGACCCTGCGGACCAGGACCAGGACCCTGCGGACCGGCACCGTAAGGACCCGCGCCGTACGGACCAGGACCCTGCGGAGCGGCACCCCCCGGACCAGGACCGTACGGACCAGGCCCCTGCGGACCGCCATCCGTCGGCGGCGGCGCGTACGGATTCGGCTGCCCCTCGGGCTGCTGCGGCGCGCCCGAGCCGGGCGGCGGGGGTATGTCCACGGGTACCGTGCTCCTGGTGGTGGTTCCTACGACCGGCGACCTCCGCTCCTGCGGACGGCTGCGCGCATCGTATGCGGGGCACGGGCGGCGACGGAACGCGGGCTGACCTCGCACTCCCGGTCCCGCCGCCGCGATAGGAGAACAGAACCGGTCAGAACAGAACCGGTCAGAATGCGGCGGTCAGAACTGAAGCGCCCAGGAGTCGATCCGCCCGGTGTCCTGCGCCGCGTTGTCGCTGACCCTCAGCTTCCACGTCCCGTTGGCCACCTCGGACGAGGCGTTCACGGTGTACGTGGTGTTGATGTTGTCCGTGCTGCCGCCGGTCCCGTACGCCTTGAGCGTGTACGCCGAGCCGTCCGGGGCGATCAACTGGACCTGGAGGTCACCGATGTACGTGTGCACGATGTTCACCGGGACGCTCAGCGCGGCCGGGGCGTTGCCCGGGACGCCGGTCACGGTGATCGGGGACTCGACCGTGGCGTTGTCGGCGATCGCGTAGTCCGTGGTGTTCTCGAACCGCGGTCCCGGCGGGTTCGTGGTGCCACCGCCCACGTTCAGGAGGCGGTTGGGCGAGCCGGTGCCGGCGTTGGTGACGACGCCTGTACTGGACGCGGCGACCAGACCGGCGCTGACCTGGGCGGGCGTCGACGCCGGATTGGCGCCGAGGTAGATCGCCGCCGCGCCGGCCACATGCGGCGACGCCATCGACGTACCGGAGATCGTATTGCTCGCCGTGTCACTGGTGTTCCACGCCGAGGTGATCGACGAACCCGGCGCGAAGAGGTCCAGCGAGGTGCCGGTGTTGGAGAAGCTGGAGCGGGCGTCGGTGCTGGTGGTCGAGCCGACCGTGATGGCCTCGGCCACGCGCGCGGGCGAGTAGTTGGACGCGTTGAGGCCGTCGTTGCCCGCCGCGACCGCGTAGGTGACACCGGAGGCGATGGAGTTGCGGACGGCCGTGTCGAGGGCCGTGTCCGCGCCGCCGCCGAGGCTCATGTTGGCGACCGCGGGCTTGACCGCGTTACGGGTCACCCAGTCGATACCGGCGACGACCTGCGCGGTGGTGCCGGAGCCCGCGTTGTTCAGGACGCGGACCGCGACGATCTTGGCCTTCTTGGCGACGCCGTAGGAGTTTCCGGCGACCGTGCCCGCGACATGTGTGCCGTGGCCGTTGCCGTCCTGGGCGACGTTGTCGTTGTCGATCGCGTCGTACCCGTTGGAGGCGCGGCCCCCGAAGTCGCTGTGGCTGATCCGGACACCGGTGTCGATGACATAGGCGGTGACGCCCTCGCCCGCCGCGTCCGGGTACGTGTACTTGCTGTCCAGCGGCAGCGACTTCTGGTCGATACGGTCCAGGCCCCACGACGGCGGGTTGGTCTGGGTCGCGTCGATGTGGAAGGTCCGGTTCTGGACGACCGACGCGACCGCCGGGTCGGCCGCGAACTTCTTGGCCTGCCCCTCCGAGAGGCGTACGGCATAGCCGTTGAGGGCCTTGGTGTACGTGCGCTCGATCGTCGCGCCGTACTCCTTCGCGAGCGCCTTGCCCTCGCTCGAACCCGAACGGGCCGCGCTGTCGCGGAGGGTGACGATATAGCTGTCGGCTATCGCGCCGGGCGCGCCCGCGTACTGGATGCGCCCTTCCTGCTGCTGGGGGGCCGCGCTCGCGGGGAGTGCGGAGACGGCGCCGAGTACGAGGGCGGCGGCCGTGGCGCCGAGTACGCCGACGGTGGGGAGTCTTCGTCGTGAACGGGCGCCCGACTGGGCGCGGGCATGACGCATCACTGCCATCTGAGGGGTCCTCCTCGTCGATGGTGCGCTGGTGGGGGGAGGTGCGTGTGCTGTGCGCGGAACATGCGGGTGCGCTGGGCGCGGAACATGGGTGTGCCGAGCGCGGAACAGCGGAGCGATCGACGTCAGGGTCATGCCAACACCGGCCGCTTTGCGAAAGATTGACGGTCACACAGGAAATCCACAAGAGGCCCTGGGAGACGTAACACACGTGCCACATACACGCCATGACACACAGTCACCACGCACCTCCCCCGCCTCTACGCTGCGCTCATGACACCGATGTCCGACCCACCGTCCACCCCCGGCACCCCCTCCCCACCCGACGGCACCGGCAGCAGACCCCCGCACACCGCCCTCCCCGACCGCTTCTGCCCCGCCGACGGCACCCGCGTCCCCGGCGCCTCGCCCGCCTGGTGCTGCCCGGTCTGCCGAGGCCCCCTCGACCTGGACTTCTCGCCGAACCCGGCACCGCTCAGCTCCCTCGCCGGACGCGTCAACTCCCTGTGGCGCTACACCGAGGTACTGCCCCTGGCATCGCCCTCGGTCTCCCTGGGCGAGGGCCGCACCCCGCTCGTAACGCTGACGGACCGGATCTCGGCGAAGCTCGACTACCTGATGCCGACACTGTCGTTCAAGGACCGTGGCGCGGTTCTCCTCGCCGAGCTGGCGACCCGGCTGCGGCCCGACCGGGTGATCACGGACAGCAGCGGCAACGCGGGCACATCGGTCGCCGCGTACTGCGCCCGCGCCGCGCTGCCCTGCACGGTGTACGTCCCGGAGGGCACGTCGCCGAAGAAGCTGGAGCAGATCGGCGCGCACGGCGCCCGCCTGGAGATCGTCCCCGGTGACCGCGAGGCGGCGGCCACCGCGGCCCGTACGGCGGCCGACGAGCCCGGCACCTTCTACGCCTCGCACATCTACAACCCGTACTTCCTGCACGGCACGAAGACCTACGTCCACGAGCTGTGGGAAGACCTCGGCGGACGGCTGCCCGAGGTGCTGGTCGTCCCGGTCGGCAACGGCACGCTGCTCCTCGGCGCGGCCCTCGCCGTCGCCGAACTGCACGGCGCCGGACTGATCGACCGGCGGCCCGCGCTGTACGCGGTCCAGGCCGGGGCGGTCGCGCCGCTGGCCGAGGCGTTCCACGCGGGCGCGGACGACCTGGTGGGCGTCACCCCGGCGGCGCCGACCTTCGCGGAGGGCATCGCGATCACCCGTCCCCCGCGCGCCCGGCAGATCCTGCGCGCGGTCCGCGCGTCGGGCGGCACCTTCCTCACCGTCACCGAGGACCAGCTCCGGCACGCCCAACTCGACCTGGCCTCAAGGGGGTTGTACGTGGAGTCGACGGGCGTCGCGTGCTGGGCGGCGGTACGCGACGGGGTACTCGGCACCCGTACCGCCGTGGTTCCGCTGTGCGGGGCGGGAGTGAAGACCGGCCTCGCCCAGGGGTGACCCGGGACGGACTCCGGAACGTTCGCGAGGGTGAAGGCGGCGCCCGTCCGTGGGACAGCCCCGGCGCGCGTGCGGCGACGCGCGCCGCCCCCGGCCCAGGGTCGGACGGTGACCCTGCCGCGTATCCACCGTCCACTCGCCCCGGCCGTCGCCGCCGCCCTCGCCCTGTTCCTGCCGGCGCCCGCCGCGTCCGCCGGCACACCGGAACCCGACGCGGGCGCCTGCGCCCCGGGCTCCCCCGGCTGGTCCCCTTCGACCACCCGCGTCGACGCGGCGGACACCTACCACGCGTACGTCGGCAACGGCTATCTCGGCGTGAGGGTGCCGCCCGCGGGGACGGGCTACGCCGCGTCGGGCGGGAAGACGGGCTGGCCGCTGTACACACCGCGCTACGACGGCGCGTTCGTGTCGGGCCTGTACGGGCGCGGCCCCAAGAACACCGCCGGGCGGGACGCGATCGCCGCGCTGCCGAACTGGACCGGGCTCGACGTCACCGCGGGCGACGACACGTACGGGCCGAGGAGCCGCGTGTCGCACTACCGGCAGACGCTGTTCCTGCGCTGCGGATTCGTCCGTACGTCGATGACCTGGACGGCGGCGGACGGCCGCAGGACGGACCTGGAGTACGACGTCCTCACCGACCGCACCTCGCCGCACACCGGCGCCGTACGGCTGCGGATGACACCGCACTGGGACGGCGAGGCCACCGTCACGGACCGTATCGACGGGCGCGGCGCGCGGCGGATCACCCAGACCGGGGGCGGCGCGGCCGGCAAGCGGTCGATGGCGGTCACGTTCCGTACCGAAGGCGTGGGGGAGACGGACGGCGCCGTCGTCTCCACGCTGCGGGCCCCCGGGCGCACCCGAGCAGCCCGCCCCGCAGAGCAATTGAGTGTCAGTCAGTCCGCCGTCTTCCCGGTACGCGCGGGCAAGACGTACGAGGTGACGAAGTACGTCGGCGTCGACACGGCGCTCACCTCGCGGTCACCGGGCGACGACGCACGGGCAGCGTCGCAGCGGGCCGCGGCCCGGGGCTGGGGCGAGTTGTTCGCCGCGCACACCGCCGCCTGGCGCGACCTGTGGTCATCGGACATCGAAGTGCCGGCCCGCCCCGACCTCCAACTCTGGCTGCGCGCCGCCCAGTACGGCCTTCTGGCGTCGCTGCGCGAGGGCAACCGGAACAGTGTCGCGCCCGCCGGACTGACCAGTGACAACTACGCGGGGCAGATCTTCTGGGACGCCGAGACCTGGATGTTCCCCGCCCTCCTCGCGACCCACCCCCCACTCGCCCGGCCCATCCTGGACTACCGGGACCGCACCCGCCCGGCCGCCGCCGACAACGCGGCGAAGACCTGGGTCAAGGGCCTGTTCTACCCGTGGACCAGCGCCCGCGACGGCGACCTGTGGAAGGAGTGCCAGAGCTGGTACCCGCCGCACTGCGTGACACAGAACCACCTCCAGGGCGATATCGCGCTCGCCGCCTGGCAGTACTACCTCGCCACCGGCGACCGCACCTGGCTGCGCGAGCACGGCGAGCCGCTGCTGCGCGGGATCGCCGAGTACTGGGCGTCCAGGGTGACCGCGAACACCGACGGCAGCTACTCGATCAAGGACATCGCCGGACCCGACGAGTACAGCAACGGCGTCAACGACGGCGTCTACACGAACGCGGTCGCCGCCACCGCGCTGCGCGCCGCCGTCCGCGCGGCCCGCACCACCGGCACCACGGCCCCCGCCGCCTGGACGACGATCGCGGACCGGCTGCGCATCCCGTACGACCCGGCACGCAAGGTGTTCCTCCAGTACGACGGCTACAAGGGCACGCAGATCAAGCAGGCGGACACCGTGCTGCTGATCTACCCGCTGGAGTGGCCGATGCCGGAAGGCGCGGCGGCGGCGACCCTCGACTACTACACCGCCCGCACCGACCCGGACGGTCCCGCGATGACGGACTCGGTGCACGCGATCGACGCCGCCGCGATCGGCGAACCGGGCTGCGTCACCTGGACGTTCCTCCAGCGCGCTTCGCGGCCGTTCTACCGGGGCCCGTTCGCGCTGTTCTCGGAGGCGCGCGGCACGAAGGCGGGCGCGAATGACCCGCTCGCCGGCACACCGGCGCAGGACTTCCTCACCGGCAAGGGCGGCTTCCTCCAGGTCTTCACCCACGGTCTGACGGGCCTACGGCTGCGCGAGGACGCCGTTCTGCGTCTCGACCCGACGCTGCCGCCCCAACTCGCCCATGGGGAAGAGGGGGTGACGCTGCGTGGGATGCGGTGGCGGGGTCGGACGTACGAGATCGAGATCGGGCCGCACGAGACGACGGTCCGGCTGGTGTCCGGCGCGCCCTTCGAGGTCGACAGCCCACAGGGCCGCTTCACCGTCGCGCCGGGCGAGCCCGCCGTACTGAAGACCCGCCGGCCCGACCTCACACCGACGCCCGACCTGGCGCGCTGCCGCCCGGCGACGGCGACATCGGAGGAGCCGGGCCTGTACGCGGCGGCAGCCGTGGACGGCAATCCGACGACGGCCTGGCGCCCGGGGACCGCACACGCGTCCCTGACCGTGGACCTCGGCCGCACGGCCCCGGTCACGACGATCGGAGTGACGGGCACACACGCGTACCGGCTGGAGACATCGACGGACGGCAAACACTGGACGGCGTACGCGCCGGGGAACACGGCACGGTGGGTACGGGTGACGGAGACGGGCGTAAAGCCGGAGGAGGTAACGGAGTTGACGGTTCGTTAGTTATCAGCTCACTCAGTCCCGCACGCCCGCCAGCCGAAGCTGCTCCTCCTCCACAATGCGGCGAGCCAAGGCCCCGTCCGAGATATCCACCGCTTCCGGCGCCGCATCCGCGACGTCACTGCGGCGCGCATACGTGTCGAAGAGACGGGACTTGTTCTCCAGGATGTCGAGCATGCGCTGGTCCACGGAGTCCGCCGCCAGCAACCGGTGCACCTGGACCGGCCGGACCTGCCCCATCCGGTGCGCGCGGGCCACCGCCTGATGCTCCAGGGTCGGTTTGACCTGCGGCTCGCACAGGATGACGACGGACGCGGCCTGGAGATTGAGCCCGACGCCCCCCGCCTCGACCTGGCAGAGCAGCACCGCGTGCCCGTCGGCGGCGGTGAAGTCGTCCACGATCCGCTGCCGCCGCGCGGCGGCCACGTCACCGGAGATCGGCCCGAACACCGGCCCGAACTTCTCGTCCACCAGGGCCTGTTCGACGGTACGGAGGACATCGCGGAAGTAGGAGAAGACGACGACCTTCAGACCGTTCGCGGCGGCCTCGTCCACGAGTTCGCGCAGCCGCGCCAGCTTCGCGGAGGTCTCCGCGCGGGCGTACCCGGCCCGGCGCATCGCCATGAAGTTCCCCTCGGCCACCG
The DNA here is from genome assembly GCF_042886315.1 of Streptomyces sp. NPDC058001. Classification (NCBI taxonomy): domain Bacteria; kingdom Bacillati; phylum Actinomycetota; class Actinomycetes; order Kitasatosporales; family Streptomycetaceae; genus Streptomyces; species Streptomyces sp. NPDC058001. Next base: position 697,508 of record NZ_JBHVQT010000001.1, on the reverse strand, counting down.
CCGTCCGGTACGCGTCCTGGTCGGCCGCGCTGAACTCCTCCCACTCGTCGACCCGTAGCAGCGCGGGCAGTTCGGTGAGGACGTCCTGCTGGTTGCGGCGCAGATAGGCGGGCGCGACCGCCTTGCGGAACGCCTGCGAACCGGCGGCGGCGTCACTGCCCTGCACCGACTTCAGCAGCTCGGGTCTGAGTTGACGGACCAGGCTGCGGAACTCCTCGACGCGGTTCTCCATCGGCGTACCCGTGAGGAACAGCACGCGGTCGCAGCGGCCTGCCCAGGCGGCGACGGCTCGGGAGCGGCGGGCGTCCGGGTTCTTGACGTAGTGTGCCTCGTCCACGACGAGCAGCGCGGGCACCGGCCACCGGGACGCGGCACCGTCCGACCGGACCGTGTCACCGTCACCGTCACCGTCACCGGTCGGCAGCCCGTGCAGTACGTCGAAGGTCGTGATCGCGACCCCGCCCCGTGCGCCACTCCGCGTACGCGTCAAGGCGGTCCGGGCCGTGCACCGGCACCGCCTTCAGCGCGCTGCGGGCCCGTACCTCACGCGTCCAGTTGATGAGGACGCTCGCCGGGCAGACGACGAGGAAGTGCCGGTGTCCCTCGGTCACGAGATGGGCGAGCGCGGCGATGGCCTGCACGGTCTTGCCGAGACCCATCTCGTCGCCGAGTACGACACGGCGCTGCGCGAGCGCGAAGCGCGCACCGAAGGACTGGTACCCGCGCAGGGAGACCCGGCGGTGGGTGTCGTCCAGTGGCTGTGCCCGTACCCGCTCGGCGACCTCGGCGGGCAGGAATCCCTCGGCGGCCTCCGGGTCGGGCCCGCCGCCGGAGACCTCGGCGAGCAGGCTGTAGTACTCGGCCGACCGCAGCTCGAAGTCGACCCACGCCGCTACGTCGGACGCGGGCTCGCGCAGCAGGTCGACGGTCGACTGCCCGATCAGCAGGGGCAGTTCGCGGGCGGCGGACTCGGCGGCGAGCTGCCGCAGTTCGGCGACGGCGGCGAGCGCGCGCTCGCGGGTGGCGCGGCGCGCGAACAGCATCCGCAGCCGCCGGGTCGCGGGCCGGGCCTGCGGTACGAGCGCGGCGAGACGCGTGTCGAGCCGCTCGGCCGCGTCCACGGCGCGCCGCAGCCCCGGGCCCGCCTCGACAAGTCGGTGCAGGGCGGTGACCAGGGCGGTCGTCCGCTCGTCGGGGGCGTCGACGTCGACCCGTACGGATACGGTCTCCTCGACCGCGCGGGCGATCCGCCGGGCGGCGGCGAGCGCCTGGTCGGCGGTCTGCGGGCCGACGCCGGGGATCTGCCGCAGCTCGTGCCGGCTCGTCTCGTACACCGCGCGGACCGTGGCGAAGCCGGCGGCCTCGACGGCGGTCAGCCGCAGCCGGCCCTCGGTGACGTCCTTGAGCCGGCCGACCGGTATGCCGCCCAGCTCCTCGGCGACGAGTCCGTCCCGGATCGGGGTGAGCGCCGCGCGGACACGGGCGCGGGCGTGCTCGTGGTCGGCGAGGAGGGTCCGGGCGGAGCCGTGCAGCCGCTCCGCCCCGGCGATGAGGGCCTTGCTCTGCCGCCGCGTGAGCGGCACACCACCACCGGTCACCGTCGTCTCCACCCCCCTGCCCGTCACGTCGCCCCATGCTTCCACGCCGCACCGACAACGTGCCGCCGGCCGTCGGCAGGAGGACGATGGCGAGGAGGAGGGAGGCCACGAGAACCATGAGCACCCGGCGCACGACGGTCGTGAATCTGAAGGGGCACCGCGACGACCCCGCGTACGAGGATGTCGTCTACGTCGGCCGCCCCATGCACCGGGGCGGCTGGCACCTGGCGGGCTCCCCGCTGTACTGCCCGTACCGGCCGGGCCGCGACGGCACCCGCGAGGAGATCGTCACCCGCTACCGCGCCTACCTGCTGGCCCACCCGGAACTCCTCGCCCTGCTCCCCGATCTGCGCGGCCACCGCCTGGGCTGCTGGTGCGTGCCGCTGCGCTGCCACGCGGAGGTGATCGCGGAACTGGCGGACAAGGGGATGTCGTAGCCGCCTGTTACGTTCGCCCCATGACCGCACCCCAGGGGCCAGACTCAGCACCGGACACGGCACTTGACGCTTCCGGCGCCCTCCTGGCCCGTATCGCGAGCGACCGGGCCCTGGCGGACTTCCTGGCCTGGCCGGGCGACTTCGACATCGAACGCCGCGACCCCGTCGAGGACTTGCGGCTGCCGACGGGCAGACCGCTGTACCCGATCGCGGGCTGCGGCGCGGGCGGCACCTACTTCCTCTGCGGCCCGCCGCACACCGCGCACCGCCCGGTCCTGTACGCGGACTCGGAGGGCCAGGCGACGCTGATCGGCGAGGACCTGACGGAAGCGGTACGCCTGATCGCGAGCTTCCCGTACTGGCGTGACCTGGGCCGGGGCTTCCCGCCGGCGGAACTGGAGGCGGAACTCCAGGAGGACCACCCGGATCTCGACGCCCGGCGCACCGCCGTCCTCACCACCCTGAACCTCACCCCCCTCACCGTCCCCGAGACCCTGACCCACCTCCACACCTGCGCGACCCACACGGCCCCGGACCACATCCCGACGTCAACAGAACACAACGAGCCGTACGACCTACTTCTAACCCCACCCCGAACACCCGCTACGGATGCGCCATGACCGAACTGCCCGACTGGATGCATCCGCCGCGCGCGGAAGGCTGGTTGGCGGAGGACCTGGACCACCTCCCGGACGCACCCCGTCACACCGAGCTGATCCACGGAGCGCTCGTCTTCTTGGTGGCGCCCCTGCCCTGCCGGCACGGAGAGGTCGTCACCCTGCTCGCCGCCGCCCTCAGGGAACAGGTGCCCTCCCATGTCAGGGTCGGCCGTGAGATGACCGTAAAGCTCGACGAACGAAACCGACTCGCACCGGATCTGCTGGTGACGACCGCCGACCACGACGGAGACCGGACCTGGTTCACACCGGACGAGGTGCGACTCGTCATCGAGGTCGTGTCACCCGAGTCCGCCCACCGCGACCGCACCGTCAAGCTCCGCAAGTACGCCGAGGCAGGCATCCGGCATTACTGGTGCGTCGAGGACGAGAGCGGCGCCCCCGTCGTCCACGTCTACGAGTTGGACGAAGCGACCAGCGCCTATGCGCCCGCCGGCATCTTCCGGGGCGTCCTGAAGCGCCCCGTGCCCTTCGAGATCAGCCTCGATCTGGACAAGCTGGGACCGTGACGCTGTTCGGGCCCCGGCTCAGAGGACCGGCGTCACCTCTGTCTCGCAGATGAGGTGTCGGTGCGGGCCCGGTTCGCGGGGTGGGCCTGTCAGGGTCAGTCGGGCCGTGTGGCGGATGTCGGTGCTGGAGGCCGCCAGGCGTAGTTCCAGGGTGCCGGGCTCGACCGTCCGGTGGCCGGTTCTGTCGGTGAAGGCGGACAGGTCGGTGTGGAAGCGGAAGGTGACGCGGGCCGCCGCGCCGGGGGCCAGCCGCACCCGCCGGTAGCCGATGAGGCGCATGTCGGGGCGGGTGACGGACGCCACCGGGTCGTGCAGGTAGAGCTGGACGACCTCCGCGGCCTCGCGGTCGCCGGTGTTGGTCACGGTGACTCCGACATCGAAGGAGCCATCCGTGGGGATCTCCGTCGTGCGGTCCGGGTCGCCGGTGCCGTCCGTCCACGCGAACGTCGTGTACGAGCGGCCGTGTCCGAAGGGGTACAGCGGGGTCGGGTCCAGGCTGCTGACCTCGCCCGCGAGGCCGAGCGGGGGCTGAAGGTAGGTCCAGGGCTGGCCGCCGGGGTCGCGTGGCACGCTGACCGGGAGGCGGCCGGAGGGGCAGACGCGGCCCGACAGCACCCCCGCCACCGCCGGACCGCCCTCCTCCCCCGGAAAAAACCCCTGCACGGCGGCGGCGAGCCGGCCGTCCCAGCGGCCGAGTGCGTAGGGGCGCCCGGTCAGCAGCACGAGGACCACCGGCACACCGGTCGCGACCAGCGCGTCGAGCAGGTCGCCCTGGACGCCGGGCAGCCGCAGGTCCGCCGCGTCGCAGCCCTCGCCGGAGGTGCCCTGGCCGAAGAGGCCCGCCCGGTCGCCGAGCACCGCCACGCACACATCGGCATCGGCCGCCCGCGCCACCGCCTCCTCGATGCCGGAGGTGTCCGTACCGGAGACGTCGCAGCCCTCGGCGAACGTCACCTTGGCGTCCGGCAGTTCGGCCCGCAGCGCCTGGAACACCGTCTCGATGTCGATGCCCATCGGCTTGTCGGGGTGGTGGGTGCCGACGTGGGACGGGAAGGAGTAGCAGCCGAGCATCGCCAGCGGGTCCGCCGCGCGCGGCCCGACGACCGCGATCCGGGCGTCCGGCGGCAGCGGCAGCAGCCCGTCGGGGTTGTCGAGGAGCACCAGCGACTCCTCGGCGATGCGGCGGGCCAGGTCGCGGTTGGCCGCCGAGTCCAGGTCGACGCGACCGTCCGGTTCAGGCCGCCAGTCCGGGTCGAGGAGGCCCAGCTCGCACTTCTGCGTCAGGACGCGCCGCGCCGCCCGGTCGACCAGTCGCTCCGGGACCGTGCCCGCGCGGACGGCCTCGGTCAGCGGGTCGCCGTAGCACGTCGGGTTCGGCAGCTCCACGTCGATGCCCGCCGCGAGGGCAGCGTGCGCCGCGTCGGCCGGGGTGCTCGCCACGCGGTGCAGGGTTTCGAGGAACCCGACGCCGAAGTAGTCCGAGACGACCGTGCCGTTGAAGCCCCACTCCTCGCGCAGGAGTCCGGTGAGCAGCCGCGCGTCGGCCGACGCCGGTACGCCGTCCGTCTCGTTGTACGCCGCCATCACCGAGCGGGCGCCGCCCTCACGCAGGGCCAGTTCGAACGGCGGCAGGGTGACGTCCGCGAACTCCCGCACCCCGGCCCGCACCGGCGCCAGATTGCGGGCGCCGGCGGAGGACGCGTACCCGGCGAAGTGCTTCAGCGTCGCCACGATCCCCGCCGACTCCAGCCCCCGCACATAGGCGGCGCCGACCGTGCCGACCAGGTACGGGTCCTCGCCGATGGTCTCCTCCACGCGGCCCCAGCGCAGATCCCGTACGACGTCCAGGACCGGGGCGAGGCCCTGGTGGACGCCGACCGAGCGCAGGTCGCGGCCGATACGCCGGGCCATTTCCGTGACGAGGTCCGGGTCGAAGGTGGCGCCCCAGGCGAGCGGCACCGGGTAGGCCGTGGCCTGCCAGGCGGTGAAGCCGGCCAGGCACTCCTCGTGCGCGAGCGCCGGGATGCCGAAGCGGCCGGCGCCGGTGATCCGCCGCTGGGCCAGGGCCAGGGCGCGAGCCCCGGTTTCCGGGTCCACGGGGGCGGTACCGAAGGGACGGGTGAGCTGGCCGATGCCCCGGGTGATCAGGTCGTCCCAGCCGATGTCGGTGCTCATGTCGTGCTGGTGCGGGGCGACCCCGTCGCCGTCCGTGGCGGCGCCCACCCATACCCCGTACAGCTGGGCGGTCTTCTCCTCCAGGGTCATCCGGCCGATGAGGTCGTCGACGCGGGTGGCGGCGGGCAGGGCGGGGTCGCGCCATGGGGCGGTGGTCATGGAACTCCAGTCGGTCGGGGTGCGGTGTGGGGGTACGGGGGCTACTTGCCTTCTGGCCTTCTGGCCTTCTGGCCGACCTACTTGCCTGCTGGCCTACTTGCCGCCCACGCCCATCAGGCCGCTCACCAGCGCTCGGCGTGCCACCAGGTAGACGGCGAAGATCGGGATGCCGGACAGGACGACCGAGGCGAGCAGCGCGGGGATGTCCACGCCGAACTGGCTGACGTAGTTGAAGACGCCGAGGGTGAGCACGCGCGGACCGTCGGACTGGGTGAAGATCAGCGGGAAGAGGAAGCCGTTCCACGCCTGGAGCGCCGCGTAGATGACGACGGTGCTGATGCCGCCCTTGGCCAGCGGGATCGTGAGCTGGAACAGCGTCCGCAGCGGTGACGCGCCGTCCAGTGCCATCGCCTCGTACAGCTCCTCCGACACGTCCCGCAGGGTGCCGACGAGGATCAGTACCGACACCGGCATGGCGAAGGCCGCGGTCGGCAGGATGACGGCGGGCAGGGTGTCGTAGAGGTTGAGCTTCGCGATCAGCAGGTACAGCGGTACGACGACGGCCTGCGCCGGGATGGCGACGCCCAGCAGGAACAGCCGGAAGGCGGTGCCGGACCAGCGGGTACGGGTGCGGACCGTGACGTAGGCCAGTGGCACGGACAGGACGAGGACGATGGCCACGACGGCGACCGCGACGAGGGCGGTGTTGGCGAGGAGGTGGCCGAATCCGCTGTCGAGAACGGTCCGGTAGTTGTCGAGGGTCGGGTCGCCGGGCGGCCTGAGGGGGTTGCCGGTGAGTGCCTGGTCGCGGCGGGTCAGGGAGGCCGACAGCATGGCGTAGACCGGGACCAGGACGACGACCAGCCAGACCAGCGAGCCCATACCGGCCAGCGGGTTGGCGCGCCGGGTCCAGTGCCGCCGGCGGACCGCGGGACGCTTCCGCCCCGGGGCGGGGTCGCCGGTCCTGGCGGGACGCGGCAGTGTGTCGTGTGACATCCCGTCACATCCCTTCGCGCGTACTGCGCATGGCGCCGAAACCGGTCAACCGCACCAGCAGCAGGGACAGTCCGGTGGCGACCAGGACCAGGAAGGACGCGATGGCGCTGGCGTAGCCGAAGTCGTAACTCCTGAAGCCCGCCTCGTACATGAGGTACGGCAGGATCGCGGTGTCCGTGCCGGGGCCGCCCTTGGTGAGGATCAGCACCGTCTCGAAGTAGGTCAGCGAGCCGACGACGATCAGTACGGAGGACGTGGTGACGGTGTGCTTGAGCTGCGGCAGGGTGATCGAGAGGAACTGGCGCAGCCGACCGGCGCCGTCGATGGCCGCCGCCTGGTAGAGGACGGCCGGTATCTGGCGGGCGCCGCCCTGGTAGATCAGCGTGTGCAGGGGCATGAACTGCCAGCCGCCGACGAACACGATCGCGAGGAAGGCGCCGCTGGACGAGCCGAGGGTGTCCTTCTGGAGGATGCCGAAGTTCGGGTCGAGCAGGGCGTAGAACAGGATGGCGATGGCGGTCGAGGACAGCAGCAGGGGCAGGAAGTAGATCGCCGTCAGGACCGCCCGGTTGCGCTGTGGGCCCGCCGCCCAGACGCCGAGCAGCAGGGACACGACGGTCTGGAAGAGCCAGCTCGCGACGGTCAGCAGCACGGTCAGGGTCAGGGACTGGGTGATGCGCGGGTCGTCAAGCAGCCGCCGCCAGTTGTCGAGGCCGACGGGTCGCGGGGCGCCGAGGCCGTCCCAGCGGGTGAAGGAGAGGTAGAACGCGAGGGCCATCGGGACGACGGCGAAGAAGGCGAAGAAGAGGACGGCGGGGAGGGCCCAGGCGACGTGCGGACGCCCTGACCGGGCTCTGGCGGTTTTACGGGACCCTCCGGTCTTACGGGTCCTGTCGGTTGGGCGGGTTCTGTCGGACCTGCCTTTCGTGGCTGTCCTGCCTGGGGCGCCGGCTCCGTCGGCCCCGCCTGTCGCGCCGGGAGCACTCGAACTGCCGGTCCGGTGGACCGTCGCGCTCACTTCAGCCCCTTGCAGGCGTCCACGAACTCCCGCGGCGAGGACTTTCCCGCGAACAGCTTGCCGATCTCGGTCAGCATCCTCGTGCCCAACTCGTCGCCGACCGCCTGGTCCCAGGAGAGAGTGAAGGCGCCGGCCCGCTCGACCATCTCGTACTGGAACCGGGCGAACTCGGGGTTGGGCGCCCCGCCGAGGAGCTGCGCCGCGTTGGACGTGGTCGGCACGTCACCGTTGGCGACAAGAGCCTTGGCGTACTGCTGCGACGCGCATTCCTTGAGGAAGGCGATGGCCGCGTCCTTGTTGCGGGTACGGCTGTTGACCGACCAGTAGTTGGTGGGGTTGCCGACGACATTGCTGAGGTCACCGGTGCCGCCGTCGACACTGGGGAAGGCGGTCCAGCCCAGGTTCTTCTCGGCGAAGTCGGGGAACTTGCCGAGTTGCGTGGAGTACTCCCAGGATCCCATCAGGTGCATCGCCGCCCGGCCCTTGGCGAAGACCGCGGGGGCGCCGCCGTTGACGTAGGACACCGAGGTGAACTTGGCACCGAAGGCGCCGTCGTCGACGAGTTGCTTCACCAGTTCGGCCGCCTTGAGCATCGCGGGGTCGCCCCAGCCAGCCGCGTCGCCGTTCTGGACGCGCCGGAAGACCTCGGCGCCGCCGATGCGGTCGACCAGGTACTCCAGCCACATCAGTTCCGGCCAGACGTCGGAGCCGCCGAGCGCGAACGGGGTGATCTTCGCCTTCTTCAACTTGGCGTTGTTGTCGAGGAGTTGATCCCAGGTGGTGGGCGGCTCGATCCCCTGCTCGGCGAAGACGGTCTTGTTGTAGAAGAGGATCACCGGCTGCATGCCGCGCATCGGGATGCCGTAGTGGCGTCCGCCCAGGTCGCCGGCGGCGAGCACGGAGGGCAGGAAGCCGTCCTTGAGGACCGGGTCGTCCTGGATGATGCCGGTCAGGTCGATGATCTTGTCGGCCTCCTGGTACGACTTGATGGAGCCGCCGCCCCAGTTGAAGAAGACGTCAGGGGCACTGGGCGAGCCCATGGCGGTGCGCAGCTTCGGGGCGTAGTCGGAGCCGGGGATCCGCTCCAGCTTGACCTTGCCGCCCGCCTTCTTCGCGGCTGCCGACTCGTTGAACCGGTTCACGGCCGCCTGCTGGACCTTGGCCGCGTCGTCTCCGTACACGAAGGCGGTGAGGGTGGAGCCGTCACCGCCGCCCGAGCCGCTGCCGGAGCCGCAGGCGGTCAGGCCGGTGGTGAGCAACGTGGTGGCGCCGGCCCCCAGGACCCAGCGCCGGCTGAATGTCCGGCCGCCCGTGCTCCCGCTCCCGACTCCGGGCCACCCACCGTCGGACTGCCCACCGTCGTGCTGCCCGCCGTTGGACTGCCTGCCGCTGGACTGTCCTGTCTTGGACTCCATGACCGCACCTCTCGCGAATGTGTGTTACGAATCTTTCGAACGGCGCTCCGAATGTTTTGGGGAACCTATGGCCGCACCTAGGACCCGTCAAGAGGGTGCGCGGAGATACGATCGCCCGTATGACAGTCCCGGAACGCGCTCAAGCCCAGACGGCAGGACGGTCCGCGCAGACCGCCACACTCGCGGAGATCGCCCGCGAGGCCGGAGTCTCCGCCCCGACTGTTTCGAAGGTGCTCAACGGCCGTGCCGATGTCGCCCCCACCACCCGGACCCGGGTCGAGGAACTGCTGCGCACCCACGGCTACCGGCGGCGCCGGGCCGAGGCGACCCGCTCACCCCTGCTCGACCTGGTCTTCCACGAGATGGAGAGCGCCTGGGCGCTGGAGGTCATCCGGGGCGTGGAGAACGTCGCCCGTGACGCGGGGCTGAGCGTCGTCCTGTCCGAGAGCGCGGGACGGCTCACCCCCGGCCGCACCTGGGCCGACCAGGTCGCGGCCCGCCGCCCGCACGGCGTGATCCTGGTCCTGTCCGAACTGGACGACGCCCAGCGGGCGCTGCTGACCAGCCGGTCCATCCCGTTCGCGGTGCTGGACCCGGCGGGCGACCCCGGCACCGACGTGCCCTCGATCGGCGCCACCAACTGGCAGGGCGGCCTCGCCGCCGCCCGGCACCTGGTCGAGCTGGGACACACCCGGATCGGCGCGATCACCGGGCCGTCGCGGATGATGTGCAGCCGCGCACGGATCGACGGCTACCGGGCGGCGCTGGAGACCGCCGGGCTCCCGGTCGACCCCGACCTGATCGAGCCGGGCGACTTCCACCACGAGTCCGGCTACCGGCTGGGGCTGCGCCTGCTGCGCCGCGAGAACCGGCCGACCGCGATCTTCGCCGGGAACGACCTCCAGGCACTCGGCCTGTACGAGGCGGCGCGCGAGCTGGGGCTGCGCATCCCGGAGGACCTGAGCGTGGTCGGGTTCGACGACCTGCCGGTGGCCCGCTGGGTCGGACCACCGCTGACGACCGTACGACAGCCACTCACGGAGATGGCCGAGGCGGCGGCACGGCTGGTCCTGGACCTGGGCCGCACCGAGGGCCCGGAACCGACCACCACCCGCGTGGAGTTGGCGACGAGTCTGGTGGTCCGCAGCAGTACGGCGGCTCCGCCTGTCGCGTGACGCCTATCGCGTGACGCCTCGCGTGACGGAGTGTGCCGTCATGTCGAGCAGCAGCAGGGCGTCGTGGTCGGGGGTGCCGGGTTCGGCGGTGTAGACGGCGATCCGCTGCCCCGGAGTGCCTTCGAGCTGCATGGACTGGGAGGTGAGGGTGACGGTGCCGACGTGCGGGTGGTGGAAGGTTTTCCGCGCGCTCTTGCGGCCGGCCACCTCGTACCGCTCCCAGAGAGAGGCGAAGTCGGGGCTTTTGAGGAGGAGTTCAACGACCAGATTGGTCAGGTCCGGGGCGTCGGGGATGGTGCCGGCGGTGGCGCGCAGACGGGCGACGCAGCCGCGGACCACGCTGTCCCAGCTCGGGAAGAGGTCCCGGGCGGCGGGGTGGAGAAAGAGGTAGCGCGCGAGATTGCGCTGCCCCGCGGGCCAGTCCTCCAGACCTGCGTACAGGGCGAGACCGCCGGAGTTCCAGGCGAGCAGGTCCATGCTGCGGCTGATGACGTAGGCCGGGTTGGGCCGCATCGACTCCAGCAGCAGCTTGAGGTGCGGGCGCACGGTACGGCTGGGGGCAGGTGGCGGCTCGGGAGCGTAGCGGGCGGCACGGGCGGCCAGCTCGCGCAGGTGCTGGTGTTCCTGGTCGTCCAGGTGCAGGGCGCGGGCGAGCGATTCGAGCACGGAGGGGCTGGGCCGGGTCTCCTTGCCGCGTTCCAGGCGTACGTAGTAGTCGATGCTGATGCCGGCGAGGGTGGCCAGCTCCTCGCGGCGCAGCCCAGGGGTGCGGCGCACTCCGGGACCGACGGTGAGGCCGACCGACTCGGGACCGGTCTGGGTGCGGCGTGCGCGCAGGAAACGGCCCAGCTCCGCGCCATCGCCGCCGCTCGTACCGTTGCTCACGCCGCCGCTCGTACCGCTGGTGACGCCGCCACTCACGCCGCCGCCGCCGCGTACGCCGCCGCCGTGGGAAACCGTGCCGTCGGATGCCATGCCCTCACTCTCACACCACTCCGACCTGCGGCGTGGGTGCGAAGGGGGCCCTGTCGTTACCCCCGAAGAGCCCGCCCTGCCACATCGGCCGAAACCGGGCGAAGGTGGGGACGACGAGACAACGGCCGTACCTCTCCGCGGGCAGGGCCGGTACGCGACGAACCGGAGACATCGAAATGCGTTACATCAGACTGCGTGACCTGGAGGTTTCCCGGATCGGTCTCGGCGCGATGGGCATGTCCCACGGCTACACCGACTCCGGAACCGACGAGGCCGAGTCGATCAGGACCCTGCACCGGGCCCTGGAACTGGGCGTCACCTTCATCGACACCGCCGAGATCTACGGTCCCTACACCAACGAGGAGTTGCTGGGCCGGGCGCTGAAGGGGCGCCGCGACCAGGTGATCCTTGCGACGAAGTTCGGCCTCGTCTCGCACGCCGGGCAGGGTCCCTGGAACCTGGACTCCGGCCCGGCCAACATCCGTACCGCCGTCGAGGGCTCACTCAAGCGCCTGGGCACCGACCACATCGACCTGTACTACCAGCACCGCGTCGACCCGAACACACCGATCGAGGAGACCGCCGACGCCGTCGCCGAGCTGGTCGCCGAGGGCAAGGTCCGTGCCTTCGGCCTGTCGGAAGCCGGTCCGGACACCATCCGCCGCGCCCACGCCGTGCACCCGGTCACCGCCGTGCAGTCGGAGTACTCGCTGTGGACCCGTGGCCTGGAGGAGCGGGTGCTGCCGGTGCTGCGCGAGCTGACCATCGGCCTGGTGCCCTTCTCCCCGCTCGGCCACGGCTTCCTCACCGGCACGATCCGCTCCACGGACGGCTTCGACGAAGGCGACTTCCGCCATGGAAACCCCCGCTTCACCGGCGAGAACTTCCAGCGCAACCTGCGTATCGCCGACGAGGTCCAGGCCGTCGCCGAGCAGGCCGGTGCCACGCCCGCGCAGGTCGCGCTCGCGTGGCTGCTCGCCCAGGGCGACGACATCGCCCCGATCCCCGGCACCAAGCGGGTGCGCCGCGTCGAGGAGAACACCGCAGCCGACGGCATCGAGCTGACCGCCGAGCAGCTCGCCCGGCTGAGCGACCTGCCTCCGGCGGCGGGCGAGACCCACACGCGGGCCGGACGGCAGATGCTCGAACGCTGACCGCGTGCGGTCCGTGACCCGACCGTCGCGCCGGGCGCCCCACCCCCCTTTTCACAAGCACCCCTTCAGGAGCACCCCTCTCATGCGAGCAGCAGTGATGTACCGAGCCGGAGACGTCCGCGTCGAGGACCGTCCCGATCCGAAGATCGTCCAGCCCGGTGACGCCGTCGTACGCACCGTCGCGTCCTGTGTGTGCGGCAGCGACCTGTGGCCGTACGCGTCGATGCCCGCCACCGAAACCGGCCGGCCGATGGGCCACGAGTTCCTCGGCGTCGTCGAGGAGACCGGCGCCGACGTGACCGGACTGAAGGCGGGTGACCTGGTCGTCGCCCCCTTCAAGTACTGCGACAACACCTGCGACTACTGCGCCAAGGGCCTGCACAACTCCTGCCGCCACGGAGGCCGCTACGGCTTCGACGGAGTCGACGGCGGCCAGGGCGAGGCGGTACGCGTCCCGTACGCCGATGGCACCCTGGTCAAACTCCCCGTCGCCGCGGACTCGGCCCTGCTGCCCTCGCTGCTGACCCTGTCGGACGTGATGACGACCGGCCACCACGGCGCTGTCACCGCCGGCGTCGGCCCCGGAGACACGGTGCTGGTCATCGGGGACGGCGCGGTCGGACTGTGCGCGGTGATCGCCGCCGTACGACGGGGAGCGGAACGCGTCCTTCTCATGGGCCACCACCCCACCCGCACCGATCTGGGCCGGGACTTCGGTGCCACCGATGTGATCGCCGAGCGCGGCGAGGAGGGCGTCGCCCGTGTCCGCGAGGCGACCGGCGACGGTGTGGAGAAGGTCATCGAGGCGGTCGGCACCCGCGAGAGCCTGGACACCGCGTTCGGCGCGGTCCTCGACGGCGGCACGATCAGCCGGCTCGGTGTCCCGCAGTACGAGGAAGGGCCCATCGGCCCGTCCACCTTCCTGCGGAACATCACCCTCACCGGCGGCGCGAGCCCTGCCCGCGCCTACATCGAGCAGCTTCTGCCCGACATCCTCGACGGCACCATCACCCCGGGCCGTGTCCTCGACCGCGGCTTCACGCTCGACCAGACCCCTGACGCGTACCGGGCCATGGCCGACCGCCAGGTACTCAAGGCCCACATCTCCCTCTGAGCCCGCACCCGACAGCACAGCAGGGTAGTTGCCTTCACCGTGTGTTCACCTGCTCCGTGAGCTTGCCCTTGCGGAGGGTGAGGACTCGGTCGGACTGGGCGGCGAGTTGGGCGGAGTGCGTGACGACGACCACGCAGGTGCCCTGGTCGTGGGCGAGTGCGCGGAAGGTTTCGATGATGCCCTGGGCGGTGTCCTCGTCGAGGTTTCCGGTGGGTTCGTCGGCGAAGAGTATGTCGACGTCGCAGGCCAGGGCACGGGCGATGGCGACGCGCTGCTGCTGACCGCCGGAGAGCCGCAGGACGTTGCGCCGGGCCATGTCCTTGTCCAGGCCGATGCTTTCGAGGAGGTGCAGGGCACGGGACTTGCGGCTTCCCGTTTCGGGTTTCACGCCGGTGATCTCCATGGCGGTGGTGACGTTCTGGAGGGCGCTCATATAGGTGAGGAGGTTGTACTGCTGGAAGATCGTGGCGGCGTGCCGGTTGCGGTAGCGGCCGAGCCCGAGCTTCGTGAGGTCCTGGCCGTCGAAGCTGATGGTGCCCTTGGTGGGTGCGTCGAGGCCGCTGGCCAGGCTGAGCAGGGTGGTCTTGCCGCTGCCCGAGGGGCCGAGGACGGTGGTGAAGGTGCCGCGCTCGAAGACGCAGTCGATGTTCTTGAGGATGGTGGTCCTGCGTCGCTGGTCGGCGTAGGTGTGGCTGACGCCGTCTAGGCGCAGGACGGGCGGGGCCGCTGCGGCTGAGCTGGCGTTGGCTGAAGTGGCGTTGCCTGTACGGGTGTTGGCCGTGGTGGCATGCGATGAGGTGGCGTTGGCGGCGGTGGCGTCGGTCATGGCGGGTGTCACTTGCCCTTCGTGAGGATGGAGCGGGGGCTCAGGCGCAGGACGGATGCGGCCGGGACGGCGGTGGCGAGCAGAGCGATGCCGAGGCCGACGCCGCCCACCATGGCGAGATCCGACGGGTCGAGCCGTACGGTGATCCGGTCGATGGGGTCGGCGTTCTCCACGGGCTTGTCGTTCGGGTCGCTGCCCTGGTCGATTCCGGTGCTGCCGGGGGGCGGGGCCTGCCAGGAGTCGAGCTTCTTCCGGGCCGAGGCGGCCTCCTGACCGAGCAGCGACTGACCGGCGCTCTGCGTCAGACTCTCGGTGAACAGGGAACTCAGGCCGATGGCGAGGGCCGCGACCACGACGATCTCCAGGGCCTGTTGGACGACGAGCTTGCCCTTCCCCTCACCCATGGCCAGGAGTACGCCGTATTCCCTGCGGCGCTGCTTGACGGCGAGGTTGACGAGCAGGGCGAGGACGGCGGCGCCCGCGAGGCCGATCAGCCACATCGCTACGGTGGCGGTGGTACGGATGCTGTGCAGCGGGCCTGTCATCTGCTGGACGGCTTTGTCGTTGACGCCCAGCTCGAACCCGTCGAGCGCGGAGCCCGCCACCTGCTCGGCCTGCTTCTTGAACGCGCCCAGGTCATCGGGGTCGTCGAGGAGGAACGTCGCCTTGCCGACCCGCAAAGGCCCGTCAGCGGCGGAGCCGAGAGCGGCGAAGGCGCCCACGGACGCGTACAGCATGTTGGCCGGGTTGACGCCGTACTCGGGCTCGGGTTCGGAGCTGGGGCGGGGGTCCCGGTAGACGCCGGCCACGGTGAAGTCCGCCGTGGCCTTGCCGTCGTTGCCGCTCAGCGTGATCTTGTCGCCGACCTTGAGGCCGTTCTTCTCGGCCAGCCGCTCCTCGATCAGCAGCCGCTTCTTGCCCTTGTCGGTGTCCGTGTCGGTGTCCGTGGCGGTGAGGTGCTTGCCGGACAGCAGCGTGAACTTGCCGCTGCGGAAGTCGGGCAGCAGTGCGGAATCGAGGACGCCGACGGTCGCGGTGCCGCCGGGCCCCATGGTGCCCGGCACACCCTCGGTGACCAGCTCGGTACCGCCCTTGAGGATGCCTCGGTCCCACATCGAGTACGTGTACTTCTGGACCTGCGGCAGTTCGCCCAGCTTGTCCACGGTCGCGGCGTCGATCTGCGGGGCCTGCAAGCCGCCGCCCGCGCCGCCCAGTTGGTCCAGGTCCATCTCCAAGGTGACCTCGGCGCCCACGGAGCGCTTGGCCTCCCGCTCGGCCCGCGCTGTCGCGCCGTTGATCAGGGCGCCGGCGAGGACCATCACGGAGATGACGAGGAAGGTGCACAGGGTGATCAGGGTCTTGCCCTTGCGGGCCCACAGACTGAGCCCCGCGCGTTTGACGAAATTCATGAAGGTCGACTCTTTCGGTCCGGTCCGGTTCGAGGGGGTTCGGTTCCGTGCGGTGCGGTGGCTGTTCGCTGTCGCCGCGGCGGCTATTCGCTGTCGGTGAGGATGGAACGGGGGTGGAGGCGGAGGATTCCGATCCCGGGGACGACGGTGGCGACCAGGGAGATGCCGAGGCCGATCCCGGCGACCTTGCCGAGGTCGGAGGGCTGTACGTGGATCTCGGGCGGGCGGGTCGACGTCGACGCGCGCGGTGCACCGGCTGCCGCGCCGCGCCCGTTCGCCTCGCGGCCAAGGAGCGCGTCCCCCGTCGGCCGGGCCGCGACCTGACCGATCAGGGCGGCGACGGCCACGGCGGGCAGCGCCACGGCCGCCACCTCCACGGTGTGCTGGCCGATGAGCTTCCACCTCTTCTCGCCCATCGCCAGCAGCACCCCCAACTCGGCCCGGCGCTCACGGATCTGGAGCATCACGACGAGGGAGAGGATCAGCGCACCGGCCAGAGCGATGAGCCGCACGATCACCCCGGCGAACGTACCGACACGCTGAATCGGACGAACCTGGTCCCTGTACGCCTTGTCATTGACACGGAAGTCGAACGACCCCGCACCCAGCAGCCGTTCGGCCTCGGCGTGCAGCCGCTCGGCCTGCTCCGGCGAACCGATCCGGAACACCGCGTCGGTGAGGTCCGCCGCGCCAGGGCTCAACTGCCGCACGGTGTCGACGGGTACGTAGACCGCGTTGCCTGGCAGTTCGTGCGGCGGCGTCCACCGCGCCGGGTCCGGCACCGGGTCCGGCGTAGGGTCCCGGAACACGCCGACGATCGTCAGCGGCAGGGTGCGCTCACCGTCGGCGGACCGTACGCGGATCGTGTCGCCGACCTTCAGGCCGTTCTTCTCGGCCAGGCGCCTTTCGACCACGGCGACATGGCGGTCCGCGTCCTCCGGGGTGATCCCGCGCCCCGATGTGATCTTGGTCGAGCCGTACGAGAACGGCAGCAGCAGGGCGGAATCGCGCACGCCGTTCAGCGCCAGGGGACCCTGTTCCCCGTTCCCGTCACGGGTGCCGCTTGGCTTCGGCGGATCGGATACGAGCGGCTTGAACCCCCGCGCCCCGGCCGTCAGCGGAAGCAGCGGGTTGTACCGGTGCACCAGCGGCGAGGCACCGAGCCGATCCGCCAGCGCCGCGCTGAAACCGTCGCCCCGTACCGTCACATCGACGCCGATGTCGCGCTGCGCGTCCGCCTCCTGCCGGGCGGTGGCCGCCTGGAGCAGAAACCCGCCCAACAACAGGGTGCAGATGACGACGAAGATCCCCAGCAGGACGGCGGTCCTGGATTTCCTGGCACGCAGGCTCTTCCCGGCGCGCTTGACGAAGTTCATGCCGAAGAGAAGAACAGGCGGTGGTGTGCAGCGGGATAAGTGCGTTACGGCGACATAAGGAGAGGGTCCGGCCGACGCGGGGAGCCGGCGGCTGCGCCTTTATCCGGCCGCAATCGTGAACTTGGTTTCATGGGCCGTAGGAAGAACGTGGCCGCATGAAAGATCCGATCGCATGAAAGATCTGGTCGTATGAGAGTTCCGATCGCATGAGAGTTCTGGTTGCCGAGGACCACCGGGTCCTCGCCCGTACGATCGCCACCGGCCTGCGCAGGCAGGCGATGGCCGTCGATCTCGCCGCCGCGGGGGACGAGGCCGAGCGGATGTGTCTGCTCACCGCATACGACGTGCTGATCCTCGACCGCGATCTGCCGGTGCTGACCGGCGACGAGGTGTGCAGGCGGCTGCGCGAACTCGACGACCCGCCGCGGATCCTGATGCTGACCGCGGCCGGGGAGATCACGGACAGGGTCTACGGACTGACCGCGCTCGGCGCCGACGACTATCTGACCAAACCGTTCGACTTCGCGGAACTGGTCGCCCGGGTAAGGGCGTTGAGCCGCCGCGTACAAAAGCCGCCGCCGGTCCTCCTGCGCCATCACGGAATCACCCTGAACCGGGCACGGCGCGAGGTTTACGTGGACGGCCGGCCGCTGGAACTGACCCCCAAGGAGTTCGCGGTCCTGCAACTGCTGATGGAAGCGCGGGGAACGGCGGTGCCGCACGACGAACTCGTCCGCACCCTGTGGGACGAGAACCTCGACCCGCGTACCAGCGCGGTACGGGCCACCGTCAGCAGGCTGCGCGGCAAACTCGGCGATCCGGGCCTGATCGCGGCCGACAAGGGACAGGGTTACCGGCTGTGCGACTGAACCCGCGCAAGCTCCTGCGGAGGCTGCCGTTCCGCGTCCGTCTCGCCGCGACCATCTCCGCCCTCTTCCTGCTCGCGGGCGTGGCTCTGCTGGCCTTCGTCGTACTGCTCGCACGCTACGGAACTGCCCAGCAGGTGAAGGGAATCGAGGTCACGTACGGCACCACGTCGACGAGCCCCGAGTCCTACGCGCCCGCCCACCCCACTCGACCGGACGCATCACCTCGGCCCCCGGCCAGGGGCGACGTGGACGTCGCCATGATCCGGAAGATCGACCGGACCGTCCAGGCCGTCCAGGACACCGCGCTGCGTCAGATGGTGCTCTGGTCGGCCGTGGGACTGCTCGTCCTGGCCGTCCTCGCCGGGCTGCTCGGCCGGTGGCTGGCCGGCCGGGCGCTGCGACCGGTCGCCTCGATGACGGAGGCCGCCCGCCGCATCAGCGAACAGAACCTGCACCAGCGCCTCGCGCTCAGCGGCCCCGATGACGAACTGCACCGCCTGGCCGACACCTTCGACTCGATGCTGGACCGGCTGGAGAAGTCGTTCGACAGCCAGCGGCGCTTCGTCGCCAACGCGTCCCACGAACTCAGGACGCCCCTCGCCGTTCAGCGCGCCAGCCTTGAGGTCGGCCTCGTCGACCCGCTCCCGGCGGGCCTCGCCGAGGTCCGCGAGGACCTCCTCACCGCCAACCGCGAGGCCGAGGCGCTGATCAACGCGCTCCTGCTGCTCGCCCGAGGCGACCGCGGCCCGGAAGAGACCACGAGCGTGGACCTGGAGGCGACGGCCCGCTTGGTGATCACGGATCTGCCCCGGCGGTCGGCACGGAAACGGGTGGACATCGAGATCACGGCGGACGACCCCCTGACCGGCCCTCTGACCGTCCTCGGCGATCCCGTCCTCCTACGCCACCTGCTGGCGAACCTGATCGGCAACGCCGTCCAGTACAACCATCCCGGCGGCCGGGTCGGCGTACGCCTCGAAGCCCGCACCCTGACCGTGACCAACACCGGCCCGAAGATCCCCGCCGAACGGATACCGGACCTGTTCGAACCCTTCCGCCGCCTCACCCAGGACCGCACCGCCACCACGGGCCACGGCCTGGGCCTCTCGATCGTCAGCGCCATCGCCAAGTCCCACGAAGCCGAACTCAGGGCCGAACCGG
Organism: Streptomyces sp. NPDC058001; assembly: GCF_042886315.1. Lineage (NCBI taxonomy): Bacteria > Bacillati > Actinomycetota > Actinomycetes > Kitasatosporales > Streptomycetaceae > Streptomyces > Streptomyces sp. NPDC058001. The sequence continues at coordinate 678,465 of NZ_JBHVQT010000001.1, read as the reverse complement.
GCAAGGAGGGCGGCCTCACGGTCACCCTGCGTTTCCCCTGACCGGTCGATCTCGCGCCGTCGGCGGGCGCGCTCACGTTGTCGCGGCGATGATCTGGTACCAGGGGCCGCACCGGAACGGGCGCTGAGAGGAACCGATCATGGTCACGGACGGAGAACCGGCCCCGGAGCGGCTGCACTGCCTGGTGACCGGGGCGTCCGGGTACATCGGCGGGCGTCTGGTGCCGGACCTGCTGGCGGCCGGTCACCAGGTCCGGTGTCTGGCCCGCTCCCCCGGCAAACTCCGCGACCACCCCTGGGCGGCGGACGTGGAGGCGGTCCGGGGGGATGTCACGGACGCCGACTCGGTCGGCGCCGCCCTGCGCGGCATCGAGGTCGCGTACTACCTGGTCCACGCCCTGGGCGCCGGCTCCGGTTTCGAGGACACCGACAGCCGGGCGGCGCGCGTCTTCGCCGAACAGGCGCACGCGGCCGGAGTGCGGCGGATCATCTACCTGGGCGGACTCACCCCGCGGGATGTTCCCGAAGCCTCACTCTCGCCGCATCTGCGGTCCCGTGCCGAGGTGGGGCGCATCTTCCTCGACTGGCCCGTGCCCGCCACGGTGCTGCGGGCGGCCGTCGTGATCGGCTCGGGCTCGGCGTCCTTCGAGATGCTGCGCTATCTCACCGAGCGGCTGCCGGTCATGGTCACACCCCGTTGGGTGCACACGCGGACGCAGCCCATCGCGGTACGTGACGTGCTGCGGTATCTGGTCGGCTCGGCCACCATGCCGGCGGACATCGACCGGGCGTTCGACATCGGTGGGCCGGACGTCCTGACCTATCGCGAGATGATGTGCCGCTACGCCGCGATCGCCGGCCTGCGGCACCGGATCATCGTGCCGGTGCCGGTGCTCACCCCGCGGTTGTCCAGCCACTGGGTCGGCCTCGTGACCCCGGTGCCCGCCGCCCTGGCCCGGCCCCTGACCGAGTCGCTCCGTCATGAGGTGGTGTGCCACGAGCACGACATCGCCCGGTACGTGCCCGATCCGCCGGGCCACCCGCTGCCGTTCGACGAGGCGCTTGCGCTGGCCCTGCGCCGGGTGCGGGACGCGGAGGTCGCGACGCGCTGGTCGTCCGCCGCCGTTCCGGGGGCCCCGAGCGATCCGCTGCCCACGGACCCGGACTGGGCCGGCGGCAGTCTCTACGAGGACGAACGGCGGCTGACGGTCGACGCGTCACGGCAGTCGCTGTGGAAGGTGATCGAGGGCATCGGCGGCGACAACGGCTGTCCACGGTGATCTGATTCAGGCATGCACGCTTGACTTAATGACACAATTATCATGTCATGGAGCCATGCTGTACGCGACTCCCTCCCTGGACGCCGACGACCAGCGGGCCCTCGACGAGATCGAGAGCATGCGCCGATCGCTGCGCCACATGCTCCGGGCCACCCCGCGCTGGACCCGCCAGCTGCGCCGCAACCTCACCGCCCGCGCGATCGCCGGATCGAACACCATCGAGGGATACGCCGCAACGGTCGATGACGTGGAAGCCCTCATGTCCGGCGAGGAACCGCTGGAGACCGGGGAGAAGACGCGTGCCGAGCTGGAGGGCTATCAGCGCGGTATGACCTACATCCAGGCCCTCGCCGACGCCGGTGACGACTTCCGCTACGACGCCGGCCTGCTCAACGGCCTGCACTTCATGCTGCAAGGCCACCACCTCGACAAGCGCCCCGGCCGCTGGCGCGACGGGCCCGTCTACGTCACCAGCCCCGACGACCCTATGGTCCCGGCCTACACCGCCCCGGACCAGGCGGACGTTCCCACGCTGATGTCTGAGTTCATCAACTGGCTCAACGAGGGCGACCTCGACGCCCCCGTCCACGTCCGCGCTTCCATGGCCCACCTCAACCTCGTCAAGATCCACCCGTGGAAGGACGGCAACGGGCGCATGTCCCGTGCCCTGTCCACCCTGGTGTTCTCCCGCGAGGCCCTGATGCCGCCCGAGTTCTCGTCCATCGAGGAGTGGCTCGGCCGGGGGCAGAACACGTACGCCTACTACCAGATCCTGGAGGACGTGGGCGGCCCGCGCTGGAGCCCGGAGCGGGACACCCGGCCCTGGATCCGGTTCTGCCTGACCGCCCACCACCGCCAAGCCCAGCAGGCCCAGCGCCGCTTCGACGTGATGTCGCGGGCCTGGACCCGCCTGGTCGAAGGCGTCGAGGCAGCCGGCCTGGACGAGCGGGTCGTCTATGCCCTACTGCCAGCGTTCTCGGACGCGAAGGTCCGCCGCACCGTGTACCAGCAGGACGCCGACCTCAGCGACCAGCAAGCGATCCGCGACATCCGGGAACTCGTCGCCCGCGGCTGGCTCGTCCCCCACGGCAAGGCCCGAGCCCGCTACTACGCCCCAGGCCCCCTCATGGACCCGGTCCGGGAAGAGGTCCGCCAGTCCATGGAGCCGTACGTGGATCCCTACCGGCGGGAGCGCTGACCCGCCCGCACTTCCTACCGCCGCCCGGCTCTGGACAGTGCACGCCCCAGCATGTGCGCTCTCATCCAGCACGGTACGGATAAGAGGGGTGATGACAGGTGACGGGAGGTCAGAATATCCAGCACCTATCCAGCACCGCAAAAAATCAAGGGGCCTGACCCCGAAGCGTCAGACCCCATCTCACCTGCATGTTCGCCAGATCAGCGACGTGGCGGTAAGTCACCCGCTACACATTGAAGCGGAACTCCACCACATCCCCGTCCTGCATCACATAGTCCTTGCCCTCCATGCGGGCCTTGCCCTTGGCTCGGGCCTCGGGGACCGAACCCGTTTCGACCAGGTCCGCGAAGGAGATGACCTCGGCCTTGATGAAGCCCTTCTGGAAGTCCGTGTGGATGACTCCGGCCGCCTCGGGGGCCGTCGCGCCGCGCTTGATGGTCCAGGCGCGGGACTCCTTGGGGCCTGCCGTGAGGTAGGTCTGGAGGCCGAGGGTGGCGAAGCCGACGTGGGCCAGGGTGGCGAGGCCCGGTTCGTCCTGGCCGACGGACTGGAGGAGTTCGAGGGCCTCGTCGTCGTCCAGTTCGGCGAGATCGCACTCCAGCTTGGCGTTCAAGAAAATCGCCTCGGCCGGGGCGACCAAGGCGCGCTGCTCGTCCTTGAACGTGTCGTCCGTCAGCTCCTCCTCGTCCACGTTGAACACGTAGAGGAAGGGCTTCGTCGTCAAGAGGTGCAGGTCGTGCAAGGGGGTCGCCGCCTCCGTGCCCTGGCGGATCCCGGCCGCGAACAGGGTCTCGCCGGACTCCAGGATCTCCTTCGCCGCCTCGACGGCCGCCACCTTCGGCTGAATGTCCTTCTTGATCCGCGATTCCTTCTGGAGGCGCGGCAGGACCTTCTCGATGGTCTGCAGGTCGGCGAGGATCAGCTCGGTGTTGATGGTCTCGATGTCGTCCTTCGGCGAGACCTTGCCGTCGACATGGACGACGTTCTCGTCCTTGAAGGCCCGGATGACCTGGCAGATCGCGTCGGACTCGCGGATGTTCGCGAGGAACTTGTTGCCCAGGCCCTCACCCTCGCTCGCGCCGCGCACGATGCCGGCGATGTCGACGAAGTCGACGGTCGCGGGGAGGACGCGCTGCGAGGAGAAGATCTCCGCCAGTTTCGTCAGCCGGGGGTCGGGGACGCCGACCACACCGACATTCGGCTCGATCGTGGCGAACGGGTAGTTGGCCGCCAGCACGTCGTTCTTGGTCAGGGCGTTGAACAGGGTCGACTTGCCGACATTGGGCAGACCGACGATTCCGATCGTGAGCGACACGTTGCGACTTCCCGTACGTGAGGGCTGGGCGGCGGAGGCCCGGCCCGTGGAGGCTGGGCGGGGGCCCGGCGGTGTACGCGCGCGGGCCGATCCCCCAGTCTACGTACCGCGCGACCCGCGGGCGGCACCCGGATGTACCACCGGGGCTCCGCGACGTACCGCCGTCGGCTCGAACGCACGGCCAAGCTCGGCCAAAGCGCGTGTCTAGCGACCCGTTCGACACATAAACCGACCTAAGTTGGTCCGGTGGAGCAACCCAGGACGCGTCCTCCTCAGTACCGACCGCGACGAACCGCGCCGCTGCCGCCGCAGGCGGGGCCGAGTGGCGCCGACGCGTTCAACCGGGACGCCTCGACCGCGCGGCGTCCCGCGTCGCCCCTCGCGCGCAGACTGCGCCGCCTGCCCAACCCCCGACTCACCGGACTCGGCAGCGCGCTGTTCTGTATCGGGACGATGTTCCTGCTCGCCTGTCTGGACCAGCTGCTGTTCGACGGCTCAATCGGGGTGTACGGGGTGCTGTTCGTGCTGGTCAGCGCGTTGACGGCGCTGTGGGTGCGGCGCGCTGACCTGGTGACGGCGCCGGTCTGCGTCCCCATCGCGTTCGCCGTCGGGATCCTGCCGATCGCGGACGGCGCGGCCGGGCTCGCCGGGAAGCTCATGGGACTGTTCACGGCGCTGGCCATGCACGCGGGCTGGCTGTACGGCGGGACGCTGGTCGCCGGGGTCATCGTGATCGTACGGAAGGTCCGGCTGATGAGCCGCAGGCGTGCCGCCCAGCGCCGCTCCCCCCGCACCTCCTCGCGGACCTCCCCCCGCACCACCCCTCGCGCACCCCAGCCCCGCCGCCGCCCGGTGTGACCCGCACACCCACGACACTCAAGCTGTGACCCGCACACGCACGACGCCCATACCGTGACCCGCACACCCACGGCGTGACCCGCACCTCTCACGCGTTCCTACGCCGCCGACTTCGCCGCCTCCATCGCCGCCCCCACGATCCCCGCGTTGTTCCGCAGCTCCGCCGGGACGATGTCCGCCTTGATGCCCTCGATCAGGTGCAGGAACTTGTCCGCCTTGCGGCTCACGCCGCCGCCGATGATGAACAGCTCCGGCGAGAACAGCATCTCCACATGTGCCAGATACTTCTGGACGCGGTGCGCCCAGTGCTCCCAGCTCAGGTCGTGGTCATCCTTGGCCTTGGTCGACGCCCGCGACTCGGCGTCGTGGCCGTGCAGTTCCAGGTGACCCAGCTCGGTGTTCGGGACCAGTGCGCCGTCGATGAACAGGGCGCTGCCGATGCCGGTGCCGAAGGTGAGGGTGATGACGGTGCCCCGGCGCTCGCGGCCCGCGCCGAAGTTCATCTCGGCGACGCCCGCCGCGTCCGCGTCGTTGAGCACCAGCACCGGGAGGCCGCCCAGGCGCTCGCCGAGCAGGGCGCGCGCGTCGGTGTCGACCCATGCCTTGTCGACGTTCGCCGCCGTACGGATCGTCGCGCCGCCGGTGACCACGCCCGGGAACGTGATGCCGACGGGGCCCGACCAGCCGAAGTGCTCGACGACCTCCTTCACCCCGTCGGCCACCGCGCCGGGTGTGCTCGGCTGCGGAGTCAGCACCTTGAACCGCTCTGCCGCCAGGTCCCCGCGGTCCAGGTCCACGGGCGCGCCCTTGATCCCTGAACCGCCGATGTCCACACCGAAGATCTGCATGGCCCTACGTTACGACGCGGGACCGACAGTCACTTCCCGGAAGGGTCCTTCTCCTGGTCGGCCACCTCGCCGGTCGCCTCGCCGGCAACCTCGCCGGACGCCCGGTCCGCGGCCTGCCCAGCCGTCCGGTCCGAGACCAGCGCCGCCGCCTCCGCGCGCAGGTCACGCCGGAGTTCCTTCGGCAGCGAGAACGTGATCGTCTCCTCGGCCGCCTTCACGATCTCGACGTCCTCGAAGCCATGGCCCGTGAGCCGCTCCAGGACCTGTTCGACCAGGATGTCCGGTACGGAGGCACCGGAGGTGACGCCGACCGTGCTCACGCCCTCCAGCCACGCGTCGTCGATCTCGTCGGCGAAGTCCACCAGGTACGCCGCGTGGGCGCCGGCGAGCTTGGCGACCTCGACAAGCCGCACGGAGTTGGACGAGTTGCGGGAGCCGACGACGATGACGAGGTCGGCCTGGGCGCCCATCTGCTTGACGGCGAGTTGACGGTTCTGCGTCGCGTAGCAGATGTCGTCGCTCGGGGGCGCGATGAGCTGCGGGAACTTCTCCTTCAGCGCGTCCACCGTCTCCATGGTCTCGTCCACGGAGAGGGTGGTCTGGGAGAGCCAGACGACCTTCGACGGGTCGCGGACCTCGACACGGGCGACGTCGTCCGGGCCGTCGACCAGGGTGATGTGGTCCGGCGCCTCACCGGAGGTGCCGATGACCTCTTCGTGGCCCTCGTGCCCGATCAGCAGAATGTCGAAGTCCTCCTCGGCGAACCGGACGGCCTCCTTGTGGACCTTGGTGACCAGCGGGCACGTCGCGTCGATGGTGGCGAGCCGGCCCTGCTTGGCCTCGTCGTGGACGACGGGCGCGACACCGTGCGCCGAGAACATGACGATCGACCCCTCGGGGACCTCCGCCGTCTGCTCGACGAAGACAGCGCCCTTCCTCTCCAGGGTCTGTACGACGTACTTGTTGTGCACGATTTCGTGGCGGACATAGATCGGGGCCCCGTACTGCTCAAGGGCCTTCTCGACGGCGATCACGGCACGGTCCACACCCGCGCAGTAGCCACGGGGGGCGGCGAGCAGGACGCGTCGGGCTGGCGAAGCAGTCATGGCACCCATCGTAAGGCCCTGCCCGACAGGTGAAAGATCGCCTCCTTGGGGAAACTGGGTGGTCCGGCCCCGCCACGGCGACGGAACCGGCCCGACCACCGGGCCAGACCCCCACGGAGGCGCAGATGTCCGCAGACGGCAGCGGAGAGGCGGCGCCTCCTGGCGGTACGGGCGGTACGGGTGCCCCCGGCGGCCCCGGAACACGGGGCATAGCCGAACCGCCCGGCGACGAACGGCTCACCCGGAGCCTCGGCTTCCGCGACCTCGTCGTCTACGGTCTCCTCTTCATCGCCCCCATGGCCCCGGTCGGTGTGTACGGCACCCTCGACGCCAAGTCGCACGGCGCGGTGGCCCTCGTCTATGTGGTCGCGACGATCGCGATGGCGTTCACGGCGTACAGCTACGCGCAGATGGTGCGGGTCGTCCCGCAGGCGGGCTCGGTGTTCGCCTACGCGCGCGCGGGGCTCGGCAAAGGCGCCGGGTTCATCGCCGGCTGGATGGCGATGCTCGACTACCTGCTGATCCCGGCCGTCGCCTACCTGTTCTCCGGGATCGCCATGAACGCGCTGGTGCCGGACGTGTCCCGGTGGGTGTGGACGGCGCTCGCGGTCGTCGTCACGACGCTGCTGAACCTGTGGGGCGTACGGGCCGCCGCGCGCGTGGGGTTCCTGGTCCTGGCCATGGAGATCGTGGTCCTGCTCGTCTTCATGGTGTCGGCGATCGTCGTCCTCGCGCGCGATGGCGCTCAACGGGATCTGTGGTCGCCGTTCACGGGTGACACGACGTTCGCGCTGTCGGCGGTGGTCGGGGCGGTGTCGGTGGCGGTCCTGTCGTACCTCGGCTTCGACGCCATCGCGTCGTTCGCGGAGGAGGTCACCGGCGGCTCGGCGAAGGTCGCGCGCGCGGTGCTGTTCTGCCTGGTCCTCGCGGGTGTGCTGTTCGTGGCGCAGACGTATCTGGTGGCGCTGCTCGAACCGATGACGTCGGCTCAGCTGGCGGCGAATCCGGCGGAGCAGGGGTCGGCGTTCTACGACGCCGTGGATGTGTCCGTCGGGTCGTGGCTGCACGATCTGGTGGCGGTGAGCAAGGCGATCGGTGCGGCGTTCGCGGCGCTGGCCGGGCAGGCCGCCGCCGGACGGCTGCTGTTCGCGATGGCGCGTGACCGGCGGCTGCCGCGTGCCCTGGCGAAGACCAGTACCGGTACGCCACGTGTGGCGCTGCTCGTCGCGGCGGTCGTGACGCTGGTCGCGGCGGTGTGGGCGGCGCGGCGGGCCGACGGTCTGGACAAGCTGGTGTCGGTGGTCGACGTCGGGGCGCTGACGGCGTTCACGCTGCTGCACGCGAGCGTGGTGGGGTGGTTCGCGGTGCGCCGTCTCGGGGGGCCGGTGAGCTGGTGGCGGCATGTGCTGATCCCGGTGCTCGGCGCGGCGATCACCGTGGCGGTGATCGTGGAGGCGTCCCGCACGGCCCAAGTCGTGGGCGCCGTCTGGTTGGTGGCGGGTCTGGTGGTCCTCGCGGCCCAGTGGCGCGGCCGACAGGCAACGGGCCGCGACTGACCACTGCGAGCACCTGATCTCCCACCCGCCCACCCTTTCCGCTGCGCGGCGCCCCCGCCCCCGCCGGCTTCGCTCCCCGGCCGACCGTGCCGCCTGTGGCGTCCGGGCCCCACGGGCAGGCTCGGCACCGCCGGCCCGCAGCACGGAACGACTCGCCGTCGCGGCGGACAGACAAGCGCCCGCTGCATGGCATGCCCGCTGCGACAGGTTCGCCGCCCGCCCGCCGCGACTTTTCGAGGTAGCCGACCGTGCGGCTGGACGCGCTCGTCGCCGACTCGGTCCCACGCCGGAACAGAAAGCAGCCGTGCCGGTGAAGGGCCTCCCCGATCAACACCCGGGCGATCCACGACCCTCACCCCTCGGCGGCGGTCTCCCGGATCAGGGGCTCGGACTCCCGCCGCGCATAGGCGTCGAACGGCTCCGTCAGCGCGCCGTCGATCACGCGCCGTACCCGGTGCTCCGCCGCGAACTCCTTGATCGCTGTCCGCATGTCAGAGATGGCCGGGCTGTCTCGTCCCAGGTGGTGAAGACGGGTTCCGCGGAGGCTGCGGAGAGCCCACCTCGACGACAAGGAGCTGGTCATGAACGAGGAGACCGCAGGTCAGAAGGTCGCGCTGGTCACCGGGGCGAACAAGGGCATCGGCCGTGGGGTTGCCGAGCGGCTCGCCGCGCTGGGCATGACGGTCCTTATCGGCGCCAGGGACCCGCGGCGAGGCGAGGAGGCCGCCGCGGCGGTGCGCGCGGCCGGCGGCGACGCGTACGCCCTCGCCTTGGACGTCACCGACCAGGCCACCGTCCAGGAGGCAGCGCAGCAGATCGGGGAGCGCTTCGGCCACCTCGACGTGCTGGTCAACAACGCCGGCATCACCGGCTCCGGGCAGGTCTCGCCGGAAGACGCCCACGATCAAGTCCCCAGTACCGTCGATCTGGACATGGTCCGGGCGGTGTTCGAGACCAACGTCTTCGGGGTGATCGCGGTGACCAATGCCATGCTGCCGCTGCTGCGGCGGTCACCGGCGCCACGCGTCGTCAACGTCAGCAGTCACGCGGCGTCGCTGACTCTCGCCAGCGATCCGGACGGTCCCTTCGCGGCGCTGCTGCCGTCGGCCGCGTATACGCCGTCCAAGTCCGCGTTGACCGCGCTGACCGTGCAGTACGCCAATGAGCTGCGTAAGGACGGTGTCCTCGTCAACGCGGTCGCCCCCGGCTTCGTCGCCACGGACAGCAACAACCACGCCGGGTTCCTCACGGTCGAGCAGGGCGCAGCGGTCGTGGTGCGCCTGGCCACGCTCGGCGCGGACGGACAGACCGCGGGGTTCTTCAGCGAGGAGGGCTCGGTGCCCTGGTGACGGTGCCCCGATCCGCAGGTGCCGGCCCTCGTGGCGGTACAGATCCAAGGAGGAGCCGACGTGACGAAGACCGAAGAGTTCCAGGAACTGCGACCGCTGCTGTTCTCGATCGCCTACCGGATCCTGGGCAGTGTGAGCGAGGCCGAGGACGCGGTCCAGGAGACCTGGCTGCGCTACGAGGCCACCGCCACCCGGCCGGGGTCGGCCAAGGCGTACCTGTCGACCGTCGTCACCCGGATCTCGATCGACGTGCTCCGCTCGGCCCGCGTCCGGCGGGAGGAATATGTCGGGCCGTGGCTCCCCGAACCGCTGTTGACCGACCCGTACGAGGATCCGGCGCGGTCGGCGGAGCTGGCGGACTCGCTGTCGATGGCGGCCCTGCTCCTGCTGGAGCGGCTCACCCCGCTGGAGCGCGCGGTCTTCGTGCTGAGGGAGGTGTTCGCCTTCGGTTTCCCGGAGATCGCGTCGGCCGTGGGACGGTCGGAGGCGGCGTGTCACCAGCTCGCGGTGCGGGCACGCCGTCACATGGACGCGGGCCGGGCCCGGTTCGAGGCCGACCGGAAGTAACGCGAGAAACTCGCAGAACGGTTCTTCGACGCCTTCCGGGAAGGGGACGTCGACGGGCTGGCCGAACTGCTCGCCGCCGACGTTCACATGATCGGCGACAGCGGCGGCAAGGCCCCGCAGTTCCAACCCGTCCTCCTTGGTGCCGAGGCTGTGGTCCGGGCGCTCGCGGCGTTCGCCCCCCTGGTCATCAGGGCGGCCGGCGTGGTGGAGCCGCGGCAGGTGAACGGCCAGCCGGGCGCGATCTTCCGCGACCGGAACGGCCAGGTCCTCAGCACCTGGGCGCTCGACGTACTTGACGGGCGGATCCAGACGATCCGTACGGTGAACAACCCCGACAAGCTCGGGCACGTCGGTCCCGTGGCGGACGCCTGGGAGGCCCTCCGCGAGGCGAACCGGCCAGGCCGGCCCACGGACTGACCCGGCCTGTCAGTGGCGGCCGTTACGCTCGGCGCATGGCTGTGAACACGTCTCCGGAGAATCCGCTCCCCGTCGGTGACGTCTCGCGTCTCATCGGTGGGTGGATCGACCGGCTCGGTGCCGTGTGGGTCGAGGGGCAGATCACGCAGTTGTCCCGCCGTCCCGGTGCCGGCGTCGTCTTCCTGACGTTGCGCGATCCGTCGTACGACATCTCGGTGAGCGTCACCTGCTACCGGCAGGTGTTCGACGCGGTCGCCGATGTCGTGAGCGAGGGCGCGCGCGTCGTCGTGCACGCGAAGCCCGAGTGGTACGCGCCCCGGGGCCAGCTCTCGCTGCGGGCCGCCGAGATCAAACCGGTCGGCGTCGGGGAACTGCTCGCCCGGCTTGAGCAGTTGAAGAAGTCCCTGGCGGCGGAGGGACTGTTCGCGGCGGACCGCAAGAAGCCGCTGCCTTTCCTGCCGCAGCTCATCGGCCTGGTGTGCGGCCGGGCGTCGGCGGCCGAGCGCGACGTCCTGGAGAACGCCCGGCACCGCTGGCCCGCCGTCCGCTTCGAGGTCCGCAATGTCGCCGTGCAGGGTGTGCACGCGGTGCCGCAGGTCGTCCAGGCGGTCAAGGAACTCGACGAGCTGCCCGAGGTCGACGTGATCGTCGTCGCGCGCGGTGGCGGCAGCGTGGAGGACCTGCTGCCGTTCTCGGACGAGACACTCGTACGGGCCGTGTCCGCGTGCCGTACGCCGGTCGTCTCGGCGATCGGGCACGAGCCGGACAATCCCCTCCTGGACCATGTCGCCGACCTGCGCGCGTCCACGCCGACCGACGCGGCGAAGAAGGTCGTACCGGACGTCGGCGAGGAGTACGAGCGGGTGCGCTGGCTGCGGGACCGGGCCCGGCGCACGGTGGGGGCGTTCGTCGACCGTGAGGAGCGCGGGCTCGCGCAGACGCTGGCGCGTCCGGTGATAGAGGATCCGCACCGCATGATCGACGAGCGCGCCGACCATGTCGGCGGCCTGGTCGACCGGAGCCGCCGCACCCTGGATCACCTGCTGGACCGCGCCGGTTCGGAGCTGACGCACACCCACGCGCGCGTGGTGGCGCTCTCCCCCGCCGCGACCCTGCGCCGGGGGTACGCCGTGCTCCAGCGCGCGGACGGCCATGTGGTGCGTACGCCGGATGACGTGACGGCGGACGAGGAGCTGCGCGCGCGGGTCGCGGACGGCGAGTTCACGGTACGGGTGGAGTCGGAGCCGACACATAGGGTGGACGCATGACCAGCAAGGCGGACGAGGCGAGCCTCGGGTACGAGCAGGCGCGGGACGAGTTGATCGAGGTCGTCCGGCGCCTGGAGACCGGGGGGACGACCCTGGAGGAGTCACTCGCCCTGTGGGAGCGCGGCGAGGAACTGGCGAAGGTCTGCCGCCGCTGGCTGGACGGCGCACGCGCCCGCCTCGACGCGGCACTCGCGGAGGAGGACGAGGACCCGAAGGCGGAAGGTTCCGGGGACTAGCCGGCCCCCGGTTCCGCCCGACCGCCGGGGGCTCTCGCCTCAGGCCACCTCAGACCACCTCAGACGGTCGTCACGACCTGCTCGATCGCGAGCCGCGGGGAGCGCGGGAACCAGGCGTTCTCGCCCGGCCGGCCGATGTTGACGATCATCAGCGGGATGTGGTCGTCGTCCAGGAACTCCTTCTGGATGCCCGCGAGGTCGCCGCCGGTCATCGGGCCCGCGGCCAGTCCGGCGGCACGGACGCCGATGATGAAGTACGCGGCCTGGAGCGCGGCGTTCATGGCGGCGGCGCGCTCACGGACCGGGCGCTCGGCGAAGAAGGCGTCCTTGGCCTGCGGGAAGTGCGGGAGCAACTGCGGCAGTTCCTCGTGGAACTCGTTGTCCGCGGAGAGGATCGCGACGAGCGGCGCGGCGGCGGTCTTGGGCTGGTTGCCCTCGGACATGTGCCGCACCAGACGCTCGCGGGCCTCGGGGCTGCGGACGAGGGTGATGCGCAGCGGCGACTGGTTGAAGGCGGTCGGGCCGAACTTGACCAGGTCGTAGATCGCCTGGACCTGCTCCTCGGTGACCGGCTCGTCCGTGAAGGTGTTGGCCGTATGGGCCTCACGGAACAGCAGGTCCTGGGCGGCGGGGTCAAGCACGAGAGACATGGAAGCAACCTTCTCGATGCGAAATGGGGGGATCGGGCGGTCGGCATCGACGCTACGACTTTTAGGTTGAAGATTCAATCAAAACCGGACCATCGTGATCCACTTCACACCGCAAGAGGGTTGTTTTCCGGGGCCGGAACACCGGCGCCGGGCTACCGGCTCAGGAAGCCGTCGCCAGAGCCCGCGCCATCTTCGTCAGACCGTCGAACGACGCCGTCCCCGTGACGACCGTCGTCGCGTCCTTCTCGGTGAGCACGAGGGCGTCGAACTGCTCGCCCGTGTACCGCTGCCAGGTCCGGCCGTCGATCTCCGTGGTCCGCTCCGTCTCACGGGCGCCCCGGCTGACCCGGTCGACGAAGGTGGACGGCTTCTCGGTGGACTGCTCCACGGTGACGTACTGGCCGTCCGGGTCGTGGAAGCCCAGGTGCCAGGCGTTGAAGTTGTCGCCCCGGTAGCGCACCGAGGTCGCCTTCCAGTCCTGGGACAGACCCTCGGGGGCCGCCACCGGATAGGGCGCCGCGCGGCGCGCCGTCAGCAGCTCGACGCGGTAGTCCACCCGCTTGACGGGCGCCTGGGTCTCGTCGTGCGGGATGAAGAGCCAGATGAATCCCGCGACGAGTACCGTCACGCCCAGCGAGAGGATCATGTTCCGCACGTTCTTCGTGCCCTGCTTACCAGCCACGCCACCATGGTCTCAGGTGCCGTTCCGCGAGCCGTCACCACCCTCGCCACCCGGCCGGGGACGCCGTCCCCGCGGCTCGCCCGCCGTCCGACCGGCTCCCCGTCCGGAGGCTCGCCGTGGTTCCGGCGGCGGTCCGCTCATGCGTGGGGCCCTCTGCTCATTCTGGCGATCGGCGGATAGAGTCGGGACATACCCTCATCCGGCCGTCGTCGTATCAGAAAGGTGCGTCTCGATGACCGAGCATCATCAACTTCCGTCCGAACTTGAGGTCCCCTCCGAGGCTCCGGACCGCAACCTGGCCCTGGAACTGGTCCGGGTCACCGAGGCCGCCGCGATGGCCGCGGGGCGCTGGGTCGGCCGCGGCGACAAGAACGGCGCCGACGGCGCGGCCGTACGGGCCATGCGGACCCTCGTCTCCACCGTCTCGATGAACGGCGTCGTCGTCATCGGAGAGGGCGAGAAGGACGAGGCGCCGATGCTCTTCAACGGCGAGCGCGTCGGTGACGGCACGGGCGCCGAGTGCGACATCGCCGTCGACCCGATCGACGGGACCTCGCTCACCGCCAAGGGCATGTCGAACGCGATCGCGGTCCTCGCGGCGGCCGACCGGGGCACCATGTTCGACCCGTCCGCCGTCTTCTACATGGACAAACTGGTCACCGGTCCGGACGCCGCGGACTTCGTGGACATCGACGCCCCGGTGTCCGTCAACATCCGCCGGATCGCGAAGGCCAAGCGGTCCTCGCCGGAGGACGTCACCGTCGTCATCCTCGACCGGCCGCGGCACGACGGGATCATCAAGGAGGTCCGTGACACGGGCGCGCGGATCAAGCTGATCTCGGACGGCGATGTCGCCGGTTCCGTACTCGCCGTACGCGAGGGGACCGGGGTCGATCTGCTGCTCGGCATCGGCGGTACGCCCGAGGGCATCATCTCGGCCTGTGCGATCAAGTGTCTGGGCGGCACGATCCAGGGCAAGTTGTGGCCCAAGGACGACGAGGAGCGGCAGCGGGCGCTCGACGCGGGCCACGACCTCGACCGCGTACTCGCCACGGACGACCTGGTCTCCGGCGACAACGTCTTCTTCGTCGCCACCGGCATCACTGACGGCGAACTGCTGCGCGGGGTGCGCTACCGCGCCGAGACCGCCACCACCTCGTCGCTCGTGATGCGCTCCAAGTCCGGCACCATCCGGCAGATCGACTCGGAGCACCGGCTGTCGAAGCTGCGCGCGTACAGCGCCGTCGACTTCGACCGCGCGAAGTAGGCCGAGCCAGCACAGTCGGCCGACCGAGCGCGGTGGCCCGCCGGGCGCGACACGACGCGTGTACGGCGACGGGGGCGCCCTCCTTGTGCGGGGAGGGCGCCCCCGTCGCCGTACGGCGGACGTTCATGCGGGCCTTCGTACGGACCCTTCGTACGGACCCTTCGTACGGACCCTTCGTACGGCAGAGGTCCGTCAGCCGGCTGCCGCGATGGGGTCGACCGTGCGGGCCTTGTTGAGTTCGAGGTCGCGCCGGCGGCGCCGGGCGAGCACCACCCGGCGCTCGGCGGCGGTGAGGCCGCCCCACACGCCGTACGGCTCGGGCTGGAGCAGGGCGTGCTCTCGGCACTCGACCATGACGGGACAGCGGGCGCAGACCCGCTTCGCGGCCTCCTCACGGGAGAGTCTCGCGGCCGTGGGTTCCTTGGACGGGGCGAAGAAGAGCCCGGCTTCGTCACGGCGGCAAACCGCTTCCGTGTGCCATGGGGCGTCCTGGTCCCGATCCTGAACGGGCACCCGCTGTGTGGGGACGGCGGCGACCTGAAGGGACTGATGCGGCGGATGCAGCACGGTCTACTCCTGACGACGGCTTCGCGAGGGAGCGGCGATGCAGCAAGCCCTACCCGCTGTGCGCGCGCCTATGCACTCAGTTCCGGTGCACGGGCGTTCTCGGTCAGGTGCGCGGCGCCCGGCGCGACGGTCCTGAGGTGCGGAGATGTCCGTTCACCACTGTCCGCCGCCGGGAAATGCCGGAGATCAGTGCCCGAGGTGCTTGTGCATGCGGTGCCGGAGATCGCCGATGAGGCGCCCCCGCTTGGGCCGTGCCTCGATGTTGCCGAGCACGGCGATGCCGTCGACGAAGACGACCGGCGCGTCGGCGTCCCGCGAGTCCAGGGTGTCGACCTCGAAGTTGCCGAGGACGCCGCCGCCGCTGCCGCGCAGCGAGATGTTCTCGGGGACCTGGATCTCGACATTGCCGAAGACGGAGATCGCCTTGATCACGACCTGCTGGTGCTCGAACAGGGCCTCGCTGAGGTCGATCTCGACATTGCCGAAGATCGCGTACACATGGGTCCTGCGGCCGACGCGCCAGCGGCCCTTGCGGACCGAGCTGCTGAACACCGCGACCAGGTTCTCGTCGGCGACCGCCGGCACAGCGCCGTCGGCCGGCCGGCTCGGCACCGACCGGGAGGTGCCCTGCGGGCCGAACTCACCGGTGGCGGGCAGGTCCTGGACGAACGGCTGCAATTCGGCGACGGTTTTGGCGCGATACACCCCGTCGATACGCTCGGCGTGCTCGTCGGCGGTGAGGCGGCCCTCGGCGAGGGCCTCGCGCAGGATGTCGGCCACGCGGTCCCGCTCGGCGTCGGAAGCGCGGAGCCCCGTGGGCTGCGGCTGCGGTGTCGGCTCCGGCTGGGCCGTTTCCGGCTGGGTCGGTCGCTTTTCGAGGTCCACGGCCACCACCCTACCGAAACGCGATAGATCGCGACTACCCCATGCGCCCGCCAGGTGGTGTCCGTTCTGGTGGTGTCCGGTCCGGGGTGTCGGTCCGGTGGCAAACTGAGCCTTACCTCACAAGAACGCGTCCCGGAGCCCGTTCTACGCTGGACCTGGCGCCGCCAACGGAGGTCGCGCCGCTGTCCGCCGAGTGAGGAATGGCCGCAATGCCCCCTGTCGCCCGCACGCCCAAATCCGCCGCTTCGGGCTCCGCCGCCCCCGGCTCCTCCGGCTCCTCCGGTCCCGCGTTCGCGTACACGGACCTCCTCCCGCAGGGCGAGGACACCACGCCGTACCGGCTGGTGACGTCCGAGGGCGTGTCGACCTTCGAGGCCGACGGACGGACCTTCCTCAAGGTCGAGCCGGAGGCGCTGCGCAAGCTCGCCGAAGAGGCGATCCACGACATCCAGCACTATCTGCGGCCCGCGCACCTGGCGCAGTTGCGGCGCATCATCGACGACGCGGAGGCGTCGGGCAACGACAAGTTCGTCGCCCTTGACCTGCTGAAGAACGCGAACATCGCGGCGGCGGGCGTCCTGCCGATGTGCCAGGACACCGGTACGGCGATCGTGATGGGCAAGCGCGGGCAGCACGTCCTCACCTCGGGCGGCGACGAGGAGGCCCTGTCGCGCGGCATCTTCGACGCGTACACGCGGCTGAATCTGCGCTATTCGCAGATGGCGCCGGTGACGATGTGGGACGAGAAGAACACCGGCTCCAACCTGCCCGCGCAGATCGAGCTGTACGCGACGGACGGCGGCGCGTACAAGTTCCTGTTCATGGCGAAGGGCGGCGGCTCCGCGAACAAGTCCTTCCTGTACCAGGAGACGAAGGCCGTTCTGAACGAGTCCTCCATGATGAAGTTCCTGGAGGAGAAGATCCGTTCGCTGGGGACGGCCGCGTGTCCGCCGTACCACCTGGCGATCGTCGTCGGCGGCACCTCCGCCGAGTACGCGCTGAAGACCGCGAAGTACGCGTCCGCGCACTACCTCGACGAGATCCCGGCCGAGGGGTCCGCGCTCGGCCACGGCTTCCGGGACAAGGACCTGGAGCAGAAGGTCTTCGAGCTGACGCAACGGATCGGGATCGGGGCGCAGTTCGGCGGCAAGTACTTCTGCCACGACGTACGCGTGGTGCGGCTGCCGAGGCACGGCGCGTCCTGCCCGGTCGCCATCGCCGTGTCCTGCTCCGCCGACCGGCAGGCCCTCGCGAAGATCACCGCCGAGGGTGTGTTCCTGGAGCAGTTGGAGACCGACCCGGCGCGGTTCCTGCCCGAGACGACCGACGAGCACCTGGACGACGCGTCGGCCGATGTCGTACGGATCGACCTCAACCAGCCGATGGACGCCATCCTCGCCGAGCTGACCAAGTACCCCGTGAAGACCCGCCTTTCGCTGTCCGGGCCGCTGGTCGTGGCCCGTGACATCGCGCACGCCAAGATCAAGGAGCGCCTGGACGCGGGCGAGGAGATGCCGCGGTACCTCAAGGACCACCCGGTGTACTACGCGGGTCCCGCGAAGACGCCCGAGGGGTACGCGTCCGGCTCGTTCGGGCCGACCACGGCCGGGCGCATGGACTCCTACGTCGAGCAGTTCCAGGCGGCCGGCGGCTCCAAGGTGATGCTGGCCAAGGGCAACCGCTCCCAGCAGGTCACCTCGGCGTGCGAGACGCACGGCGGCTTCTACCTGGGCTCCATCGGCGGACCCGCCGCCCGGCTCGCCCAGGACTGCATCAAGAAGGTCGAGGTCGTCGAGTACGAGGAACTCGGCATGGAGGCGGTCTGGAAGATCGAGGTCGAGGACTTCCCGGCGTTCGTCGTGGTGGACGACAAGGGCAACGACTTCTTCCAGGACCCGGCACCCCAGCCGACCTTCACGAGCATTCCGGTACGGGGGCCTGGGGTCGGGTAGGTCCGGGGCTGCCCCCGGCCCCCTTCTGTCGGCCTGGACGGCCTTGTCCTCAAACGCCGGACGGGCTGATCGGTGTGCCGGAGATCGGGCTGGAGAGGCTCGACGGGCCCGGTGCGATGCTTGAGGTATGGACGAGGCTGAGCAGTATCGGGTCGAGCACGACTCCATGGGTGAGGTGCGGGTGCCCGCGCATGCCAAGTGGCGGGCGCAGACGCAGCGGGCCGTGGAGAATTTCCCGGTGTCCGGGCAGCGCCTGGAGCGGGCGCACATCGAGGCGCTGGCCCGGATCAAGGCGGCGGCGGCCCGGGTGAACGCCGAGCTGGGAGTGGTCGACCAGGACATCGCGGACGCCGTCGCGGACGCGGCCGGTGAGGTCGCCGATGGCCGCTGGGACGACCAGTTCCCGGTGGACGTCTTCCAGACCGGGTCCGGTACCTCGTCCAACATGAACATGAACGAGGTCCTCGCCACGCTGGCGTCCGAGCGGCTGGGCCGTCCGGTGCACCCCAACGACCACGTGAACGCGTCGCAGTCCTCCAACGACGTCTTCCCGTCCTCGCTGCACATCGCGGCCACGGCCGCCGTGACACGCGACCTGATCCCCGCCCTGGAGCATCTGGCGGCAGCCCTGGAGCGCAAGGCCACCGAGTTCGCGGACGTCGTCAAGTCGGGCCGTACGCACCTGATGGACGCCACGCCCGTGACGCTCGGGCAGGAGTTCGGCGGATACGCGGCGCAGGTGCGGTACGGCGTCGAGCGGCTGCGGTCCTCGCTGCCCCGGCTCGCGGAGCTGCCGCTCGGCGGTACGGCCGTGGGTACCGGGATCAACACGCCGCCCGGGTTCTCGGCGGCCGTGATCGCGGAGGTCGCGGCGGCGACCGGGCTGCCGCTGACGGAGGCGCGGAACCACTTCGAGGCGCAGGGCGCGCGGGACGGGGTCGTGGAGACCAGCGGGCAGCTACGGACGATCGCGGTCGGGCTGACGAAGATCGCCAATGATCTGCGGTGGATGGCGAGCGGGCCGCGTACCGGGCTCGCCGAGATCGCGCTGCCCGATCTCCAGCCCGGGTCCTCGATCATGCCGGGCAAGGTGAATCCGGTGATTCCGGAGGCCGTGCTGATGGTGGCGGCGCAGGTGATCGGCAACGACACGACGGTGACGGTGGCGGGGGCGTCCGGCAACTTCGAGTTGAACGTGATGATGCCGGTGATCGCGAAGAATGTGCTGGAGTCCGTGCGGTTGCTGGCCAACGGGGCACGGTTGCTGGCCGATCGGGTGGTGGACGGGGTGACGGTGGATCGGGAGCGGGCCCTTGAGTACGCGGAGTCCTCGCCGTCCGTGGTGACGCCGTTGAACAAGTACATCGGGTATGAGGCGGCGGCGACTGTCGCCAAGCGGGCCCTCGCTGAGCGGAAGACCATTCGTGAGGTGGTGCTGGAGGGTGGGTACGTGGATCGGGGCGAGCTTTCCTTGGAGCAGTTGGATGCCGCGCTGGACGTCCTGGGGATGACGCGACCTTAGGCGCAGCCCTTGGTGGCCTGAATCGTTATGTGTGGTGGCGTGTCTTATGACTGTGGCACCTACTATCTGGCCATGACAGAGAGTGGGAGGTGGGCTCCGGGGAGCCCGATTCTTTGGCGTTATCGGGAGAACGGGAGCGGCGGCGGCTATCACATCTGTCGCCCCGTCACCGTCGTGGAGGACACCGGCGAGTTGCTCGCGGTGTGGATGGCGCCGGGTACCGAGTGTGTACGCCCGGTGCTCGCCGACGGCACCCCCGTGCACGCCGAACCGCTCGGCACCCGCTACACCAAGCCACGTACCGTACAGACCGCCCGCTGGTCGGGGACGGGTGTCCTGAAGCTGGCGCGGCCCGGGGAGCCGTGGTCGGTGTGGCTGTTCTGGGAGCGGGACTGGCGGTTCAAGAACTGGTACGTGAACCTGGAGGAGCCGCGCGCGCGATGGGTCGGCGGTGTCGACTCGGAGGACCATTTCCTGGACATCTCGGTACGTCCCGACCGCAGTTGGCGGTGGCACGACGAGGACGAGTTCACCGAGGCCCAGCGCGCCGGTTTGATGGATGCGGCGCAGGCCCGCAAGGTGCGCGATGCGGGAGAGGCGGTGATCGAGGTGATCCATGCCTGGGGGCGCCCGTTCTCGGACGGCTGGCAGAGTTGGAGACCGGATCCGGTGTGGCCGGTTCCGGTCTTGCCGGATGACTGGGACCGTACGCCCGCGCATGTGTCCTCATGAGACCCTTGATGCGCCCCCATGGTTCAAACGTAGGATCGTCCTCCGCAACGGCGCACAGCAGCAACTCCTAATGCTTGCGCGGGGTCTGACAGGATGTCATCGAGGGGTGGCAGGACGTGAGCGAGAAGAGCGAGGCGGACGGCGGGGCGCGGGCGGTGTACGCGGGCTCCGAGGCGTATACCGCGTATGGCACCACGGCCCCGGACCGCACGGGTCAGGCCCAGGCGTTCGACGTCATCGGTGGGCGCTACGACGAGGCGTTCCCGCACAAGGAGGGCCAGATCGGAGCGGGTGCCCGGCTGGTGGCCGGGCTGCCGCCGGGTGCGCGGGTGCTCGATGTGGGCTGCGGCACCGGGCTGCCCACGGCACGCGGGCTGGTCGAGGCGGGGCTCACGGTGACCGGTGTGGACCTGTCCGAGGGCATGCTGGAGCTGGCGCGCAAGAATGTGCCCGGCGCCACGTTCCTGCGGCATGATCTGGCGGCGCTGCGGGCCGAGGGTCCCGACGGGCTCGGCCACTTCGACGGGATCACCTGTTTTTTCACGCTGTTGATGCTGCCCCGTGCTGAAATACCGTACGCACTACGGCAGTTCCGTACGCTGCTCAGGCCGGGGGGCCTGCTGGCGCTCTCGATGGTGGAGGCAGATCTGGATGACGCGGAGATTCCGTTCCTGGGACAGTCGATCCGGGTATCGGGATTCCTGCGGGACGAACTGCGCCAGATCGTGCGGGACGCGGGTTTCGAGATCACGGACGAGGACACCCTCTCGTACGCCCCGGCGAGGGCAGACGCACCACCCGAGCATCAGCTCTTCCTCAACTGCCGACGCACCTGATCATCGCGTGACGCACTTGGTGACGCCTTGACCGCGCGCGCCGCGCGCAGCCCCGGACGGACGGATTCGACACGCGTGACGGAGCACCCCACCTCCCAGGAGGGCCGCCCGAGCGGCGCTGCCAGCCCTCCCGCACCCGCGGACCCTCGCGGGGCGCTGCTGCGTACCCCGAAGCCGCCGAAGCAGCCGAGATCCCCGGAGACGGGGACAGGGCCGCTGGCCGGCCCGACCGCCGCCGCGCTGCCCGCGCAGGGCCGCTCCGGCGACTCCCCGCACGGCGCGGCGGCATCCTGCCCGGGACCGGCGGCCGACCCTGGTACGGAGCCGGCCCCCGGGGCCGAGCACGCCCAGTCGTCCCCCGCCGAGCCCGACCCGCACCGCACCCGACCCGTCGTCCCGGACCCCACTCCGGCACCGGGTGGGGGTCCCGTCGCGCACACCGGTACGGCCGCCGTGGCGCCGCTGTCGGCGGGTGCCGCCGCGATGCGCAGGGACGGCGACCGGCTGCGGTTCGTGGGCGCCGCGACCCGGCGGATCGCCCGGGGCATGGACCTCGACGAGATCGTGATGGGCCTGTGCCGGGCCACGGTTCCGACGTTCGCCGACGCGATCCTCGTCTATCTGCGCGACCCGCTGCCGGTCGGCGACGA
Source organism: Streptomyces sp. NPDC058001 (assembly GCF_042886315.1). Lineage (NCBI taxonomy): Bacteria > Bacillati > Actinomycetota > Actinomycetes > Kitasatosporales > Streptomycetaceae > Streptomyces > Streptomyces sp. NPDC058001. The sequence continues at coordinate 656,725 of NZ_JBHVQT010000001.1, read as the reverse complement.
GCGGCCGACCGGACCTGTGGTGCTGCGTCTGCGCCGCACCGACCGCATCCCGGAGGACCGGGACACCGAGGGCGGTCCGCTGCCCATGCCGCAGCTCGACCCCGAGGTCATCGGCACCACGGAGCTGTGCACGGTCCGGCCGGGCGGCGCGCTCGCCGAGGTGCTGCGCGGGGTCCGCCCGGTCTTCGCGGACGCGCCCACCGCGCACGCCGCGCTGCCGGAGCTGCTCGGAGAGTTCCGGACGGTGCCCGAGGGGCGGCGGGCGATCCTGGCGCCGCTGCGCGGGCGCCGCCGGGTGATCGGTGCGGCGATCTTCCTGCGCCGTGCCGACCGTGCCGCGTTCGAGGGCGACGACCTGCTGGTCGCGGCGCAGCTCGCGACGCACAGCGCCCTGGGCATCGACAAGGCGGTCCTGTACGGGCGCGAGGCGTACATCGCCGACGAGTTGCAGCGCACCATGCTGCCCGAGACGCTGCCCCGGCCGACCGGGGTCCGGCTCGCCAGCCGCTATCTCCCGGCCGCCGAGACCGCCAGGGTCGGCGGCGACTGGTACGACGCGATCCCCCTGCCGGGCAGCCGGGTCGCCCTCGTCGTCGGTGATGTGATGGGTCACTCGATGACGTCGGCCGCGATCATGGGCCAGCTGCGCACCACCGCGCAGACCCTGGCGGGCCTCGACCTGCCGCCGCAGGAGGTACTGCACCACCTGGACGAGCAGGCCCAGCGGCTTGGCACCGACCGCATGGCGACCTGCCTGTACGCGGTGTACGACCCGGTATCGCACCGCATCACCATCGCCAACGCGGGCCATCCGCCGCCGGTCCTGCTCCATCTGGGCGGCCGTGCCGAGGTGCTGCGGGTGCCGCCGGGCGCCCCGATCGGTGTCGGCGGTGTCGACTTCGAGGCGGTCGAGCTGGACGCGCCCGCCGGGGCGACCCTGCTGCTGTACACGGACGGGCTGGTGGAGTCCCGGCTGCGGGACGTGTGGGCCGGTATCGAGCAGCTCAGGGAGCGGCTCGCGGCGACCGCGCGGCTGACCGGCGCGGACCATCCGCCGCCCCTTGAGGCCCTGTGCGACGACGTGCTCGACATGCTGGGCCCCGGCGACCGGGACGACGACATCGCGCTGCTCGCCGCCCGGTTCGACGGGATCGCGCCGAGCGACGTGGCGTACTGGTTCCTGGAACCCGAGGACGCGGCCCCCGGCCGCGCCCGGCGTCTCGCGCGCAGCGCGCTGGCCCGCTGGGACCTGGAGGACCTCACGGACTCGGTGGAACTGCTGGTCAGCGAGGTCGTCACCAACGCGGTGCGCTATGCGTCACGCCCGGTGACGCTGCGCTTGCTCCGTACGGACGTGCTGCGCTGCGAGGTGGGCGACGACGTTCCGCAGTTGCCGAGGCTGCGGCAGGCGCGGGCCACGGACGAGGGCGGGCGCGGGCTCTACCTGGTCAACAAGCTGGCGCGGCGCTGGGGCGCGACCCGGCTGTCCACCGGGAAGGTGGTCTGGTTCGAGCTGAACCGGAATCAGACCTGACGTGGACCCGGTCCACATGTTGCCGACCTTCCGTCGGCGGAGTTGACTGACGTCGTGGCCGAAGCGACCACATATCGGGGGACATATCCCCCATGTCCCCCGTCAGCCCCCTGCATGACGGGAGAACGCTCGTGACCGACGCATCCCCGAAGGTTCCCTTCACGACGAACAACGCGGGGATCCCCGTGGAGAGCGACGAACACTCGCTGACCGTCGGCGACACCGGCCCGATCCTGCTCCAGGACCACTACCTCATCGAGAAGATGGCCCAGTTCAACCGTGAACGGGTTCCCGAGCGGGTGGTGCACGCCAAGGGCAGTGGTGCGTACGGAGTCTTCGAAGTCACCAACGACGTGAGTCAGTTCACCAAGGCCGACCTGTTCCAGCCGGGCAAGCGCACCGAGATGCTGGCCCGCTTCTCGACCGTCGCCGGTGAGCAGGGCTCCCCCGACACCTGGCGCGACCCGCGCGGTTTCGCCCTCAAGTTCTATACGGAACAGGGCAATTACGACCTGGTCGGCAACAACACACCGGTCTTCTTCGTCCGTGACCCGATCAAGTTCCAGGACTTCATCCGCTCACAGAAGCGCCGCCCGGACAGCGGGGTGCGCGACCACGACATGCAGTGGGACTTCTGGACCCTGTCCCCGGAGTCCGCGCACATGGTGACCTGGCTGATGGGCGACCGCGGCATCCCGAAGACGTACCGCCACATGAACGGTTACAGCTCCCACACCTATATGTGGATCAACGGCGGCGGCGAGCGGTTCTGGGTCAAGTACCACATGAAGACCGACCAGGGCATCGACCACCTCACCCAGGCCGACGCGGACGCGCTGGCCGGCACGGACGGCGATGTCCACCGGCGCGATCTGTATGACTCGATCGCGTCCGGCAATGCCCCGTCCTGGACGATGAACGTGCAGGTCATGCCGTTCGAGGACGCTCCGGACTACCGCTTCAACCCGTTCGACCTGACCAAGGTGTGGCCGCACGGCGACTACCCGCTGATCGAGGTCGGCCGGATGACGCTGAACAAGAACCCGGAGGATTTCTTCGTCCATATCGAGCAGGCCGCGTTCGAGCCGTCGAACATGGTGCCCGGCATCGGACCGTCCCCCGACAAGATGCTGCTCGGCCGGCTGTTCTCGTACCCGGACACACACCGCTACCGCATCGGCCCGAACTACGCGCAACTGCCGCCCAACCGGCCGCACTCCCGCGTCAGCTCGTACGCCAAGGACGGCCCCATGCGGTACGAGCCGGCGCATGTCGGTGCCGTGTACGCGCCGAACTCGTACGGAGGTCCGGCCGCGGACGTGGAGCGGTACGGCGACCCGGCGGGCTGGGCCACGGCCGGCGAGATGGTCCGGGAGGCGTACAAGCTGCACCGCGAGGACGACGACTTCGGCCAGGCGGGCACGCAGGTGCGCCAGGTGCTCGACGACGCGGCGCGCGACCGGCTGGTGTCGAACATCAGCGGACACCTCGCCGACGGGGTGTCCCGTCCGGTCCTGAACCGTGCCATCCAGTACTGGCGCAACGTCGACAAGACCCTCGGCGACCGGGTGGCCGCCAAGTTCAACGGCGGTTAGTCAAAGGTGGCCGACTAGCCGGGCGGTGGCGCCGCCGGGTTCTGCGGGAGTTGGTCCGACGACGTCGGGTCCGGGCTCGGCGGCTTGATCGTCGCCGGGTCCGACGGCGGCGGCTCGGACGACGGCGGCGGACTCGACGGCGGTTCCGGGGTCGACGGCGGCGGGCTGGACGGCGGCTCGGACGAGGGCGGCGGCGGGCTCGACTCCTGGGACCGCGACGGCGTCGGCTCGGCCGGCGGCGCCACGGCGGCGCCCATGTCCGTGTCGAGGTCGAACTCGCTGGGCGAGCCCATCACGTCGAAGGTGTACGCGGCCCAGATCTCGGCGGGGAAGCCACCGCCGTTGACCCGGCCGCCGCCCGCCGCGCCCTGGAGCGTGGTGTGCGCGCCGCTCGCGAGGGTCTTGCCGTCCGTGTCCTTGCGTTCCTTGGAGACCTCGCCGAACAGGCCGACCGAGGTGACCATGTCCGGTGTGTAACCGGTGAACCAGGCCGACTTGTTCTCGTCGGACGTACCGGTCTTGCCCGCCACGTCCTGCCGGGAGTTGCGTACCGCGCTGCCGGTGCCGTCGTCGACCACACCGGTGAGCACCGAGGTGACCGAGTCGGCGGTGGTGCGCTCGACCACCTGGTCCCCGATCGGTTTCGGCAGGTCGACCGTACGGTCCTTGTGCTCGGCGGACTTCAGCACGGCGGGGGTGACCTTCTTGCCGTGGTTGTCGAGGGTGGCGTACACCCCGGCCATCTCCAGGGGGCTTGCGCCCATCGAGCCGAGGGTCTGCGCCGGCACCGCCTCCAGGCCCTTGACGTCCATGCCGAGGACGCCCGCGGTCTTCATGACCTGGTCCATGCCGACATCGACACCCATCTGGGCGAAGACGGAGTTGATGGACTTGTTCATGGCCTTCTGGACGGTGACCTGGCCGTAGTCGACCTTGTCCTCGTTCGGCGGGGCGAAGGCGATGTCGCTGCCCTTGACCGGACGCCCGCTGGTGCCGTCGTAGACCGTGCTCGCCGTGATCGGCTTGCCGGTCTGGGTCTTGGCGCCCTCCTCCAGGGCCGCGGCGAGGATCAGCGGCTTGAAGGTCGACGCGGGCTGGTAGTCGCGCCGGGTCGCGTTGTTGGTGAAGTGCTTGACGTAGTCCTGGCCGCCGTACATCGCCAGCACCGCGCCGGTCTTCGGGTCGACCGAGACCGCGCCCGCCTGGACGTCCCCGTCGACCTTGCGGGTCTTCGGCTCCAGCTTGCTGGTGAGCTTCGCCTTGACGGCCTGCTCCAGCTGCCGCTGCTTCGTCTTGTCGATGTTCAGCGTGAGCGTCCAGCCGCCCGCCTCGACCTGCGCCTCGGCGTCGGACGCGGACAGCCCCTGGGCGACGAGCTGCTTCTGGAGCGCGTCGTTGGCCGCCTTGACGAGGTATCCGGTCTGGCCGCTGAGTCCGGGCGCGGGCCGCGGATCCTTCGGCACCGGGAACTTCAGGCCCTGCCGCTTCCCGGCGTCCAGCCAGCCCTGCTCGACCATGTTGTCGAGGCTCTTGTTCCAGCGCCCCTGCACCAGCCGCTTGCCGGTGTCCGTCGCGGTGGCCCAGTCGTACTGGCCCGGCGCCTGGAGCAGCGCGGCGAGATAGGCGCCCTGCTCGACGCTCAGGTCCTTGGCGTCGACCCGGTAGTACGCCTGGGCGGCGGCCTGGATGCCGTAGGCGCCCCGGCCGTAGTAGCTGGTGTTGATGTAGCCCGCGAGGATCTCGTCCTTGGACGACTGGCGGTCGACCTTGAGCGAGATGACCAGTTCCTTCAGCTTGCGGCTGACGGTCTGGTCCTGCGTGAGGTAGTAGTTCTTGACGTACTGCTGGGTGATGGTCGAACCACCCTGCTTGCCCTTGCCGGACAGGGTGTTGATCAGGCCGCGTGTCGTGCCTTTGAAGTCGATGCCCTGGTCGCTGTAGAAGGTCTTGTTCTCCAGGGCGACGTAGGTCCGCTGGACGTCCATCGGCACCTGGTCGAGGTCGACCACCTCACGGTTGAACTCTCCGGTACGGGCCAGGATCGAGCCGTCGCTGTACTTGTAGACGTTGCTCTGCTTCTGCGCGTCGGCGTTGCCCGCCGGTATGTCCACGAGCATGTACAGGACGATGAAGCCGGCCATGCCGAGCAGGCAGAGGCCGAAGAAGGTGCCGAGGATCTTCTTCCAGGTGAAGAAGCGGCGTATGCCCCGGCGCCCGCCGTCGGACGAGCGCCCGCGCGGCGCGCGGCGCGCGCCGTGCTGCCGTGCCCGTCTGTCTTCGGCTCGTCCCATGGGTCCGATCGCTCCGCTTCCTTCTCGTTCCTGCTCGCTTCTCACTGGTGCCTCACCCGTGAGGTCAGCTCAGCAAGCTAACACCGCAGGGCGGGACAAAGGACTGCCGATCCGGCCTTTTCCGGACGTGACAATGAGCACCAAGCCCCATGGGAACCGACGAGCGAGAGGTGCGGAAGGTTGCCGCTTGCGCTAATCTGATATCACTTTGCTAGGCCCAACAGGGGCCCGGGGCAAGGGAAACCGAGAGAGACGGGGGCGCGATTATGTCCGATACGCCTGATATATCCGCATCGGAGAAGATGGCCGTCACCAAGGCGGCGGGAGGGTCCGACGGGGGCGCGGGGATGCCCGAGATGCCGGCGCCCCGGGTGCGGGAGTTCGCGGCGCGCAGCATCGGCGGGGGACTCGCCCTGCTCCTGGGTCTGGCGGGGCTCCTGGTGGGAGCGGGGCTGCTCGCGGTGGGTGCGGGGGTCGACGCGACCGGCGCCAAGGCCACGCTGATCGTGCTCGGCGTGGTGGTGGTCATCGCGTCGCTCGTCGCGATGGGCGGTCTGAACATGGTGGCGCCCGGCGAGGCCCGGGTCGTCCAGCTCTTCGGCCGCTACCGGGGCACGATCCGCACGGACGGGCTGCGCTGGGTGAATCCGCTCACATCGCGCACGAAGATCTCGACGCGGGTGCGGAATCACGAGACCGCGGTCCTCAAGGTGAACGACGCCTACGGCAACCCGATCGAACTCGCCGCGGTCGTCGTCTGGCGGGTCGAGGACACCGCGCAGGCCACGTTCGAGGTGGACGAGTTCCTGGAGTTCGTCGCGACGCAGACCGAGGCGGCGGTACGGCACATCGCGATCGAGTACCCCTACGACGCGCACGACGAGGAGGGTCTGTCGCTGCGCGGGAACGCCGAGGAGATCACCGAGAAGCTGGCGGTCGAACTGCACGCGCGTGTGGAGGCCGCCGGGGTGCAGATCATCGAGTCCCGCTTCACGCATCTCGCGTACGCGCCCGAGATCGCGTCAGCGATGCTCCAGCGGCAGCAGGCCGGGGCCGTGGTGGCCGCGCGGCGGCAGATCGTGGACGGCGCGGTGGGGATGGTCGAGGCGGCCATCGCGCGGATCACCGAGCAGGACATCGTCGAGCTGGACCAGGAGCGCAAGGCCGCGATGGTGTCCAACCTGATGGTCGTGCTGTGCGGGGACCGGGCGGCGCAGCCCGTACTCAACACGGGTTCGCTGTACCAGTGACGCCGCAGCAGCGGAAGCAGGTGTTGTTGCGGTTGGATCCGCTGGTGTACGAGGCGCTGGCGCGGTGGGCGGGGGACGAGTTGCGCAGCGCCAACGCCCAGATCGAGTTCCTCCTGCGGAGGGCTCTGGCGGAGGCGGGCCGCCTGCCGGGTTCGGCGAAACCGATTCCCCGGCGGGGGCGGCCTCCGGCCGGGGAGGACGGCTGAACTTCCTTCGGGGGCGCCCGGTACTTGGGCACAGCGGGGGGAACCTTTGGTCGTCAAGGTTCCCCCTCCGGTGGCTATACACGGGGGGTATACATGGTGTGTAGAGTGCTCGCATGTCCATCGGTCACACTCTTTTGGGGCTACTGGAGTCAGGGCCCCGCCATGGCTACGACCTGAAGCGAGCCTTCGACGAGCGCTTCGGGCACGACCGGCCGCTCCACTACGGCCAGGTCTACTCGACCATGTCCCGTCTCCTGAAGAACGGTCTCGTCGAGGTCGACGGAATAGAGGCGGGCGGCGGCCCCGAGCGCAAGCGGTACGCGATCACGGAAGCGGGCATCACGGATGTCCGCCGCTGGCTCGCGACCCCCGAGAAGCCGGAGCCGTACCTCCAGTCGACGCTCTACACCAAGGTCGTCCTCGCGCTGCTCACCCACCGCAACGCCGCCGACATCCTCGACACCCAGCGCGCGGAGCATCTGCGCATGATGCGCATGCTCACGGAACGCAAGCGCAAGGGTGACCTCGCCGACCAGTTGATCTGCGACCACGCCCTGTTCCATCTCGAAGCCGATCTGCGCTGGCTGGAACTGACAGCCGCGCGTCTCGACAAGCTCGCCCAGGAAGTGCGCCCATGACCCCCGCAGGCTCCCTGCTCACCGCTGTCGACCTGCGCAAGGCGTACGGTCCGACGCCCGCGCTCGACGGCGCCGGATTCTCCATCCACCCGGGCGAGGTCGTCGCCGTGATGGGCCCGTCGGGCTCCGGCAAGTCCACGCTGCTGCACTGTCTCGCCGGCATCGTGACACCCGACTCGGGCACCATCACGTACGCCGGTCGTGACCTGACCGCGATGAACGACGCCGAGCGCAGCGCCCTGCGCCGCAGCGAGTTCGGCTTCGTGTTCCAGTTCGGCCAGCTCGTACCGGAACTGACCTGCGTGGAGAACGTGGCGCTGCCGCTGCGGCTGAACGGGTCGAGCCGCAAGGAGGCCGAGCGGACCGCGGTGGCGTGGATGGAGCGCCTGGAGGTCGACGACCTGAAGGACAAGCGCCCCGGTGAGGTCTCCGGCGGTCAGGGCCAGCGCGTCGCCGTGGCCCGCTCCCTGGTCACCGTTCCGCGCATGCTGTTCGCGGACGAGCCGACCGGCGCCCTGGACTCCCTCAACGGCGAGCGCGTGATGGAGCTGCTGACCGACGCGGCCCGCTCGGCGAACGCGGCGGTCGTCCTCGTCACGCACGAGGCCCGGGTCGCCGCGTACTCGGACCGCGAGATCGTCGTACGTGACGGCAAGTCGCGTGACATGGAGCGCGTCGTATGAGCCTCGGAACCCCCGGCGCGGGACCCGACCCCCGCCCCACGGGCCCGACGGGTACGACCGGTTGGGTACGGGACCTCACGATGGGCGCCCGGTTCGCCGTCACGGGCGGGCGCGAGGGCTGGATGCGGACGGCGCTCACAGCCGTCGGCGTCGGCCTCGGTGTGGCGCTGCTGCTGCTCACCACCGCCCTACCCAGCGCCCTCGGCGAACGCCACAACCGTGAGCGTGACCGCCAGGACATGACCTACGCCCAGGAGATCCCGCCGAAGGCGGACAACACGCTTCTCATCGCTCGGGCCGACTCGACGTACCGCGGCGACGAGATCCGCGGGCGGTTGATCCAGGCCGAGGGCCCGCGCGCACCGCTGCCGCCGGGCGTCGGCACCTTCCCCGCGCGGGGCGAGATGGTCGTCTCCCCCGCACTCGCGGAGCTGCTGAAGTCCGACGCGGGCAAGCTGCTGCGCGAACGCCTTCCGTACACGATCACCGGCAGCATCGGCGACAGCGGTCTGATCGGTTCGCAGGAACTCGCCTACTACGCTGGCTCCGACCGGCTGACCGCCCAGAACAGGGGCTCGATCCGGGTCGAACGCATCGACCGCTTCGGCGTGGACCGCGAGTCCGAGCCGCTGGACCCGGTTCTGATGCTGCTCATCCTGATGGTGTTCATCGTGCTGCTGATGCCGGTCGCCGTGTTCATCGCGACGGCGGTCCGCTTCGGCGGCGAGCGCCGGGACCGCAGGCTCGCCGCGCTGCGCCTGGTCGGCGCCGACGGCCGGATGACCCGCAGGATCGCCGCGGGCGAGGCGGTCGCCGGGTCCCTGTTCGGGCTGGTACTCGGCACCGGATTCTTCCTGACGGGACGGGAGTTCGCGGGCAGCCTCCAGGTCTACGACATCTCCGCCTTCCCCCAGGACCTCAACCCGTCGCCCCTGCTGGCGCTCCTGGTCGCCCTCGCCGTACCGGCCGCCGCCGTCGCGGTGACCCTGTTCGCGCTGCGCGGTGTCGTCATCGAACCGCTGGGCGTGGTCCGTTCGGCCAAGCCCCGGCGCCGCCGGCTGTGGTGGCGTCTGCTGCTTCCGCTCGGCGGTCTGGCGATGCTGTACCCGATGATCGGCCAGGGCACCGACCAGGGGTACTTCAACCAGTGGCTGGTCACCGGCGGCACAGTGCTGCTCCTGATCGGGGTCACGGCACTGCTGCCCTGGGTCGTCGAAGCCGTCGTGTCCCGCCTGGACGGTGGCTCGGTCTCCTGGCAACTGGCGATCCGCAGGCTTCAGTTGAGCAGTGGTCCGGCGGCCCGCATGGTCAACGGCATCGCGGTCGCGGTGGCCGGCGCCATCGCCCTGCAGATGCTGTTCGCGGGCGTCGAGGGCGACTACACGAAGATGACGACCAACGACCTGTCACGCGCCCAGATGAACGTCTCGCTGCCCGGCGACGTCCCGCTCGCGGAGGGCGCCCGCGTCCTGGCGGCCACGCGGGGCGTGACCCACACGACACCGCTCGGGGGAGGTTCACTGGGCGACAAGAAGAACGACCCGGACCGCACGAGCGAGCTGACCGTCGGTGGCTGCGACGCCCTGCGCGAGGTCGCCAAGGTGACGTCGTGCCGCGACGGGGACGTCTTCGCCGTACGGAACGCCGAGTACGACACGAACACGCCCCTGCTCGCCAAGTCCGGCCAGACACTGTACGTCGACCCCTCCTACGGCGGCTGGGGCGGCGCCCGGGTGGCCTGGACGATGCCGAAGAACATCAAGTGGGTCGACACCCGTACGGACCCGTCCGGATCCGAGCGCGGCGGCCTCCTCGTCACGCCGAGCGCCCTCCCGAAGGCCGCCGCCCCGGCGATCGTGAGCTGGGTCTATCTCCAGCTCGACCCGTCGGTGGCGGACTCCCGTGAGTTCGTGCGCAACGCGGCGGCGTCACTGAGCCCGATCGCCGAGCCCATGACCCTGGTGGCGCAGGAGCGGAACGATCGCTTCACGTCCATCCGTACGGGCCTGTTCGTCGGCGCGACCTGCGTGCTGCTGCTGATCGGCGCGAGCCTGCTGGTCTCCCAGCTGGAGCAACTGCGCGAGCGCAAGAAGCTGTTGTCGGCGCTGATCGCCTTCGGTACGCGGCGCCGGACGCTGAGTCTGTCGGTCCTGTGGCAGACGGCACTCCCGATCGCCCTCGGCCTGGTCCTGGCGGCGGTGGTGGGCCTCACCCTGGGCGTGGCGCTCCTCAAGATGACGGGAGCGAGCGTCGCCATCGACTGGCCAAGCCTCTTGTCCATGACGGGAATCGGAGCGGGAGTAGTCCTCCTGGTCACCCTCCTGAGCCTCCCCCCACTATGGAAACTCATGCGCCCGGACGGCCTCCGCACGGAGTAACCACCACGCCGCGCCCCGGTGCCGGGTGACCCGAACTTCACAGGGTCACCCAGGCACCGGGGCATCAGCAACCACCCGAACCGGCAACCCCCGAAGCTCCCCCCGCAAAGCCTCAGCCAAAACCCCGTACTCCCCGAACCTCGCCGCCCCCACCCTCGTAGCGAAAGCCACCCTCCGAGCCGGCGCGGGCTCGGCGAAGTACCCGGTCAGCAACTGACCACTACGGGCCGTCTCCACGGCAACCGCACTCCGCGGCAACAGAGTCACCCCCAACCCCCCGGCCACGAGCTGCACCAACGTGGACAACCCGGCAGCGGTGGTCGTGACGGGCACATCGTCCCGCCCCGCCTCCCGGCAGATGTCGAGCGCCTGGTCCCGCAGACAGTGCCCCTCGTCCAGCAGCAACAGCTTCAACTCCCGCAGCGCGTCGCGAGGAATCCCCTCCCGTCCCCCGAGCCAGTGATCCATCGGCGTGACGAGCACGAAGTCCTCGTCGAACAGGGGGAGTTCGACTATTCCCGGCACCCCGAGCGGCACGGCGAGCAGCAGCAGATCGAGCCGCCCGGCGGCGAGGCCGTCGAGCAGGGACTCGGTCTGCTCCTCGTGCACCTGGAGGTCGAGTTGCGGATACCGCTCGTGGACGAGCCGCAGCACCGTCGGCAGCAGATAGGGCGCCACGGTGGGGATCACCCCGAGCCGCAACGCCCCGGTGAACGGCGCCCGTACCGCCTCGGCCTCGTCGAGCAGCGCGCCGACCTCGTCCAGAACGGCCTTGGCCCGTATCGCGAGCCGCTCCCCGGCGGGCGACAACAGCACCTTGCGGGTCGTACGCTCCAGGAGCCGCACCCCGAGGACGTCCTCCAGGGCGGACACGGCGCCGGACAGCGCGGGCTGGCTCATCCCGATCGAGGCCGCCGCGTCCCGGAAGTGCAGATGCTCGGCGACGGCGGCGAAGGCCCGTAGCTGCGCCAGACTCGGCTGCCGCCCCCGCCCGCCCCGCGCGACACCGCCGCGCGCCGCGCGCGTAGCCGTACCCGTACCCGTATCCCTGGCCATGGGCCGTCACTCACTCCCCGTCACTGATAAGCAATCTCGATCAACACCACCGAGTCTAGCTATTTCCCGAATCAATGCACCGTGTGCCACCATCGTGAGCAGTCCAACCCCACAGGAAACCCCTGGAAATCGGGGGTTCCTACGCTGCAAGGAGAGCGCGTGCTCACTGTCGGTGACCAGTTCCCCACGTACGACCTGACTGCTTGTGTGTCGCTGGAGAGCGGCCAGGAGTTCGAGCAGATCAACCACAAGTCCTACGAGGGCAAGTGGCGCGTGGTGTTCTTCTGGCCGAAGGACTTCACCTTCGTCTGCCCCACCGAGATCGCCGCTTTCGGCAAGCTGAACGACGAGTTCGCCGACCGTGACGCCCAGATCCTCGGCGCCTCGGGCGACTCCGAGTTCGTGCACCACGCCTGGCGCAAGGACCACGACGACCTGCGTGACCTGCCGTTCCCGATGCTCGCCGACTCCCGGCACGAGCTGATGCGGGACTGCGGTGTCGAGGGCGAGGACGGCTTCGCGCAGCGTGCCGTGTTCATCGTCGACCCGAACAACGAGATCCAGTTCACGATGGTGACCGCCGGTTCCGTGGGCCGTAACCCCAAGGAGGTCCTGCGGGTCCTCGACGCGCTCCAGACGGACGAGCTGTGCCCGTGCAACTGGTCCAAGGGCGAGACCACTCTCGACCCGGTCAAGCTGCTGGCCGGTGAGTGAGTGTGGCCCTCGACGATCTGAAGTCCGCCGTACCGGACTACGCCAAGGACCTGCGGCTCAACCTCGGTTCGGTCATCGGCAACAGCGATCTGCCGGCGCAGCAGCTCTGGGGCACGGTCCTGGCCTGCGCCATCGCGACCCGCAGCCCGATCGTGCTGCGGGAGCTTGAGCCGGAGGCCAGGGCCCACCTCTCCCCCGAGGCGTACACCGCGGCGAAGTCGGCGGCGGCGGTCATGGCGATGAACAACGTCTTCTACCGCACCCGCCATCTGCTCTCGGACCCCGAGTACGGGACGCTGCGCGCGGGCCTGCGGATGAACGTCATCGGCAACCCCGGTGTGGAGAAGGCCGACTTCGAGCTGTGGTCGCTCGCGGTGTCCGCGATCAACGGCTGCGGGCAGTGCCTCGACTCGCACGAGCAGGTGCTCCGCAAGGCGGGCGTCGACCGCGAGACCGTCCAGGAGGCGTTCAAGATCGCCTCGGTGCTCCAGGCGGTCGGCACGACCCTCGACGCCGAGGCCGCCCTCACGGCCACGGTCTGACGGCGACGTACGACGAAGGGCCCGCACGGACACTCCGTGCGGGCCCCTTCGTCATGTGCCGTACCGTGCCTGGGAGTTGGCCGTAGTCGCGCCGCTACTTCTCCGGACCCGTGCCGGGCGGTGACGCCGGTGGCGCCGGTGGTTCCGGGGGCGGTGCGGGCGGCAGGTCCACCGGAGCCACGCCCGCGGCCGTCGCGCCGTGCGGCTGCGGTGACCGTCTCAGCGCCTCCTCGCGGGAGTACGCCCGCAAATAGCCGACGACCGTGTTGGTCACCGCGACCAGCGGTACGGCGACGACGGCGCCGCCGATCCCGGCGACCAGACCGCCGGCCGCGACCGACAGGACGACGGCGAGCGGATGCACCCGTACCGCGCGGCCCAGGATGAAGGGCTGGAGGATATGGCCCTCGATCTGCTGCACGGCGAGCACCACCGCGAGCGTCATGACGGCGGTGAACACGCCCTGCGTGACCAGCGCGACGACGACGGCGAGCGCGCCGGACACCACCGCGCCGACCAGCGGGATGAACGCGAACAGGAAGATGAACACGGCGAGCGGCACCGCCATCGGCACACCGAGGAAGTAGATGCCGAGGCCGATGAAGATGGCGTCGATCAGGGCGACTATCACCGTGCCGCGCACATACGCGGTCAGCGTCCGCCAGGCCCGGGGCCCGGCGCCCGCGATGCCGGGACGGGCCGCCGTCGGGACGAGCTTGAGGACCCACTCCCAGATGCGGCGGCCGTCGTAGAGGAGGAACAGCGTCGAGAACATCGCGAGGAGGATGCCGGTGAGGGCCTCCACGATGACGGTGACGCCCTCCAGACCGGCGGACGTTATGGAGTCGGTGTTGGCGCCGACCGCGTCCCGCAGGTTCTTGGCGATGTCGTTGATCTGGTCCTCGGTGACATGGAACGGGCTGTTGAGGAGCCACTTGCGCAACTCGTCGATGCCGTCCTGGACCTGGTTGGACAGGTCGTCGATGTTCTCCATGACCTGCCACACCACGAACCAGCCGACCAGGCCCATCACGACGAAGCCGAGGATCGCGGTGAGCACGGTCGCGAGCCCGCCCGGCACACCGAGCCGTTTGAGGCGGGCGACGGTGGGTTGCAGCAGCGCGGTGACGAGGAGCGCGGCGACGAACGCGAACACGACGAGCTGGACGGAGCTGATGACCCGCATCAACACCCAGAGCGTGCCCGCGAGAACGAGGAGGCGCCAACTGGCCTCGGCGGCGACCCGCAGCCCCCACGGCACGGCCGTGACCGGGTCGGTGGGCGGCGCCACGGCGGGCGCGTAGGCCGGGGGCGGTGGTACGTGGTCCGGTGTCGACGGGTCGGTGCCCGTGCCGGGCCCCGGCATGTCGTCCTCGGCGTCGGCGCGTTGCTCGGCGCGCGCCCGGCGTTCGTCCCACTGTTCGCCGAGTTGCTGGCCGAAGCGCGAGAGACCCGACCCGAGCCGGTCGAGCCACCCTGGTACGCGCGCCATGATCTGTCCTCTTCCCCCGCTTCTCGCGCTTTTCCCGCTCACCACTCCCCCGGAACGTAGAGAACCGTACAGGGCCGAAGCCCCTCACCGTAGGACGGCGAGGGGCTTCGGAAGGTTGAGCGGTACGCGACGAGCGCGCACTCGGAACCAGGGCTCCTAGTACCAGTTGTTGGCCTGCCAGAAGGACCAGGCTCCACAGGGGCTGCCGTAGCGGCCGTCCATGTAGCTGAGGCCCCACTTGATCTGGGTGGCCGGGTTGGTCTGCCAGTCGGAGCCGGCCGAGGACATCTTCGAGGCGGGCAGGGCCTGGAAGAGCCCGTACGCACCCGAAGAGGGGTTCACGGCACGGTAGTTCCAGGTCGACTCGTGGTTCACGATGTTGCTGAAGCACTGGAACTGGTCCGCGGGGACCATGGAGCGGGCCATCGCCTGGATCTGCGAGATCGAGTACGAACTCTGCGGGGAGAAGCTGGACGCGTCGCGGGTGGCGGAACGGCTGGCGACCTTCTCGGCCTCGGCGCGCTCCTTGGCCTCCTTCTCCGCCTTCTCCGCTGCCTTCTGCTTGGCGACAGCGTCCTCGGCGGCCTTCTTACGGGCCGTCTCCTCCGCGGACTTCTTGGCAGCGGTGTCGGCCGCGATGGCCTGGGCGTCCGCCTGCTGGGTCAGCGAGGCGGTCTGCACCTGGGCCTGCTGGCCCGCGGGAATGTCGGCGAGGAGGGTCGCTTCGCCGGCCGTCGCCTCGAAGTCGTTCGAGGGCTGCTGGGGGTTGCCCGAGGCAACACCCACGACGGCGCCGACAGTGGTGACCGCGGTGGCCGAGGCCACCGCGAATCCCCGGACCGAGATCCGGCTCACACGGTTGTCCTTCCAGCATCGCCCGCTTAGGTGACCCTCGCGGACGCAATCGTGCCCCTGGCGCTGGCCTCCGAACTACGGGGTCACGGGAGGCACGGGCCCGCTGGGCAACTCCCTTGGCGGGAGCGCCACATGATGCTCGGGCGGCATACGACGACGCTATGGAGTTCTGTGGTGCCGTATCGCTGGGGATACAGATGTGTCGTATGCGGGGACCTGACAGGACCCAGACTTTGCCGCAGCCCCGCACCGCAAGGCAATTCCCTGTTGCGTGTGAAAGCTCACACCTCGTTTGCCTCAAGAGTTTCGCGGAATCTCCCGCACATGAAGGCGCCGCCCGGCTAAGCTCTCAGGCTCTTCCGGACGGCGCCAACATACGTGCCGTCGCCACGAGATGACGGACCGGGACCGATCACCCCACCTCGTGGCCAGACCCTCGCTTCCGGGTCAGATATGCACGTCCTCCAGCATTTCGGTCACCAGGGCAGCGATCTGTGAACGCTCCGAACGGGTGAGCGTGACATGGGCGAAGAGCGGATGGCCCTTCAGCTTCTCCACGACCGCGACCACACCGTCGTACCGCCCGACCCGCAGATTGTCCCGCTGGGCGACATCATGGGTCAGCACCACCCGTGAATTCGCCCCGATCCTGGACAACACGGTCAACAGGACATTCCGCTCCAGGGATTGGGCCTCGTCGACGATCACGAACGCGTCGTGCAGCGAGCGGCCCCGGATATGCGTGAGCGGCAGCACCTCCAGCATGCCGCGCGCGGTGACCTCTTCGATGACGTCACGGCTGGTGACCGCCGACAGCGTGTCGAAGACGGCCTGCGCCCAGGGGCCCATCTTCTCGGCCTCGGTGCCCGGCAGATAGCCCAGCTCCTGCCCGCCCACCGCGTACAGCGGCCGGAAGACCATCACCTTCTGGTGCTGCCTGCGCTCCAGGACGGCTTCGAGACCCGCGCAGAGCGCGAGCGCCGACTTACCGGTGCCGGCCCGGCCGCCCATGGACAGGATCCCGATGTCCGGGTCGAGCAGCAGATCCAGCGCGATGCGCTGCTCGGCGCTGCGGCCCTTGATGCCGAACACCTCGCGGTCCCCGCGCACCAGCCGGACCTGGCCGTCGGACGTCACCCGGCCGAGCGCCTTGCCCCGCTCCGACTGGATCGTCAGCCCCGTGTGCACCGGCAGCTCCGCCGCCTCCGGGACATACAGGGTGTTCCCGTCGAAGAGGAGATCCACCTGCTCACCCGAGAGGGTCAGTTCGGACATACCGGTCCAGCCGGACTCCGTGATGGCGAGTTCCGCGCGGTACTCCTCGGCGAGGAGACCCACCGACGACGCCTTGATGCGCAGCGGCAGGTCCTTCGACACGACCGTCACGTCGTATCCCTCGGCCTGGAGGTTGCGGGCGACGGCGAGAATCCGGGAGTCGTTGTCCCCCAGCCGATAGCCCGCCGGGAGGACGCCGGGGTCGGAGTGGTTCAGCTCGACGCGCAGGGTGCCGCCCAGGTCGCCCAGGGAGATGGGGGCGTCGAGACGGCCGTACCGGACACGGTAGTCGTCGAGCAGGCGCAGGGCCTGCCGGGCGAAGTAGCCGAGTTCCGGATGGTGCCGCTTGGCCTCCAGCTCCGTGACGACGACGATCGGCAGGACGACTTCGTGCTCGTCGAACCGGGACATCGCGTTCGGGTCGGCCAGCAGGACGCTGGTGTCGAGAACATAGGTGCGCCGGTCTGGCAGGCGGCGCTTTGTGCTGGTCACCACGGAAGGACGTACCCCCTCGGACGAGGTCGGGGAGCGACGGCAGCGCGGGGCACCCCGAAAGGAAGGAACGAACCGGGTTCGGGCCGCGAGACAGCGGCCGAACTCCGGCCCTCTGCCTCGTCCGCACGGTACGTACGGTGCACCTGGTGCAAAGAGCCTCCCGGGCGGGCGACGCCATGCCGTCCGCTGAGATCCGACATCCCTTTCCGGTACTGCTCGGGATGTCGACCTGGGTGGCTTATTCCCTTCAATACGCCTGGCCATGCCATGGCATATGACGGCGCGTGGGTGAACGTCGGGTGACCCGCTCCGCCCGGGACCTCACTTCGGACCTCGTCCGGGGCCCCGGTCAGCCCCCGTAGCGCCGGTGGCGCGCGGCGTAGTCACGCAGGGCGCGCAGGAAGTCGACCTTGCGGAAGGCCGGCCAGAAGACCTCACAGAAGTAGTACTCGGAGTGGGCCGACTGCCACAGCATGAACCCGGAGAGCCGCTGTTCACCGCTGGTACGGATGACGAGGTCCGGGTCGGGCTGGCCCCGGGTGTACAGGTGTTCGGAGATGACGTCGATGTCGACCAGCTCGGCGAGTTCCTCGAAGCTGGTGCCCCGCTGGGCGTGGTCGAGGAGCAGGGAGCGCACGGCGTCGGCGATCTCCTGGCGTCCGCCGTAGCCGACGGCGACATTGACCAGTATCCCGTGGTTGCCGTCGGTGGCCTGCTCGGCCTCCTTGAGGACGGTCTGGGTGCGGCCGGGCAGCAGGTCGAGGGTGCCCACGTGGTGGACGCGCCAGCGCCCGTCGGAGGCGAGACCGCGGACGGCGTCCTCGATGATGCCGAGCAGCGGACCGAGTTCGTCCTCGGGCCGGTCGAAGTTGTCCGTGGACAGCATCCAGAGGGTGACGACCTCGACCTCGGTCTCGGCGCACCAGCCGAGGAACTCGGAGATCTTGTCGGCGCCCGCGCGGTGGCCCTGCGCGGTGGTTCCTCCGGACGCTTTCGCCCAGCGGCGGTTGCCGTCCAGGATGACGCCGATGTGCTTGGGGACCTGGTCGTGGTCGAGGCGACCTTCCACCCGGCGTGCGTAGAGTCCGTACACCAGGTCGCGCAAGTTCACCGAGTCTCACCTCTCGCGTTGCGTGGGGGCCGGCCGCAGGGCTGATCCTGCCGGGGGTCCGGGGGTCGCCCCCGAAGAGCACAGCACACTCTTGTCGGCCCCTCGGGCAATCGGCTTCCCCGAGGGCCCTGGTATTCGGCTTCCCCGAGGGCGACACCCTACCGCTGTGAGGGGTGGGTGCCGCTGTGGGGTGCGGGCCCGCTGAAGTAGTTTCGGACTCATGAACGACACGGCTCTGTACCAGGCGGCAACGGCGCGCTACGACTCCATGGAGTACCGGCGCTCGGGCCGCAGCGGTCTGCGACTCCCTTCGATCTCTCTCGGCCTTTGGCACAACTTCGGCGACGACCGCTCCCTGGAGTCCCAGCGCGCCATCCTGCGGCGCGCCTTCGATCTCGGCGTCACCCATTTCGACCTGGCGAACAACTACGGCCCGCCGGCCGGTTCCGCCGAGCTGAACTTCGGCAAGCTCTTCCAGCAGGACTTCGCGCCGTACCGCGACGAACTGGTCCTGTCGACCAAGGCTGGCTATCTGATGCACCCGGGCCCGTACGGCGAGTGGGGCTCCCGCAAGTATCTGCTGTCGTCGCTGGACGCGTCGCTGAAGCGGATGGGCGTGGACTACGTCGACATCTTCTACTCGCACCGTTTCGACCCCGACACGCCGCTTGAGGAGACGATGGGCGCGCTGGCGTCGGCGATCCAGCAGGGCAAGGCGCTGTACGTCGGCGTGTCGTCGTACACCAGCGAGCAGACGGCCGAAGCCGCGCGGATCCTCACCTCCATGGGCGTACGTCCGCTGATCCACCAGCCCTCGTACTCGATGATCAACCGCTGGACCGAGGACGACCGGCTGCTCGACACCCTTGAGGACGCCGGGATGGGCTGCATCTCCTTCGCACCGCTCGCCCAGGGGCTGCTGACGGACAAGTACCTGACGGGCATTCCGGAGGGTTCCCGGGCCGCGCAGGGCAAGTCCCTCGACCCGAATCTGCTGAGCGACGACGTGGTCCGGAGGCTGCGCGGCCTGAACGACATCGCGGCGCGGCGGGGCCAGTCGCTGGCGCAGCTCGCGCTGACGTGGGTGCTGCGGGACGAGCGGATGACGTCGGCGCTGATCGGCGCGTCGAGTGTGGCGCAGCTGGAGGCGAATGTGGCGGCCCTCACGGGCCCGAAGCTGACGGACGAGGAACTCGCCGAGATCGACACGTTCGCGGTGTCGACTCCGGGGACGAACATTTGGGCCGGCCGACGCTAGGGCCCCCGGCGGGGCGGTGAGTCTGGCGCCGGCGGTCGGGGGCTCGGTGCCGCTGCGGCGGGTTCGAAGGGCGGTGCCCTTCGAGGAACCCCGGGGCGGGGGCGGTGTGGGCTTGGCACCGCCGGTCAGGCTCGTGGTGGCTGAGCGCCGTCGCGGCGGATTCGAAGGGCGGCGCCCTTCGAGCAACCCCCGGATGGCGGTGGGCTTGGCACCGCCGGTCAGGATCGTGGTGGCCGGGGGCCGCTGCGGCGGAATCGAAGGGCCGGGCCCTTCGAACCACGCCGGAGCGGAGGGCTTGGCGCCGAAGGCTGGTGCCCTTCGGGCCACCCCGGACGGCAGGAGGCTTCGCGCCGGCCGTCAGGGTCGTGGTGGCCGGGCGCCGCTGCGGCGGAATCGAAGGGCGGTGCCCTTCGAGGGACCCCGGGCCGTGGGCCGGCGCCGAAGGGTCGTGCCCTTCGGGCAACCCCGGACGCTGGGGGCGGTGGGTTTGGCACCACCGGTCAGGCTCGTGGTGGCCGGGCGCCGCTGCGGCGGAATCGAAGGGCCGGGCCCTTCGAGCAACGCCGGAGCGGAGGGCTGGCCCCGGAGGGTGGTGCCCTTCGGGGTACCCCGGACCGGGGGGCGGAGGGCTTGGCGCCGCCGGTCAGGGTCGTGGTGGCTGGGCGCCGTCGCGGCGGAATTGAAGGGCGGCGCCCTTCGAAGAACCCCGGGGCCGTGGGCTGGCGCCGAAGGGCCGGGCTCTTCGAGGAACCGCGGGGCGGAGGGCTTGGTGGCGGAGGGTGGTGGCCTTCGAGGGGCCCCGGGGCGGAGGGTGTCGTGCTTCCGGATTTCCCGGCATGAAAAAACGGGCCGGTCCGTGGGGGGGGATACGGACCGGCCCGAGGGGGGGTTTCCACCATAACCCTTCGTAAGTGATGCTGCGTGCATTGGCGTCGGACAACTACTCTCCGTTATTGGCCGACGACGCCGTGAGGCAGGTACAGGCCGGTTCCGGCCGGTAAAACTGCCGGTGCGCGGGGGTGGAGCGGCGGCGTGTCGCACGTGCGTGCCGTACTCCGCTCGGGGGACGCGGGGCGGGACGTCCGCTTGACGCGGGAGCCTCCCGGACGGCGCTAGCCTCACGCACATGGCGACGAGCTTCACCGTGCCGGGGCACGCGGCGGCGGTCCCGCTGGAGATCGCGGAGACGGGTGCGGCGCGCCGCCGGGGACTGCTGGGACGTACGGGCATCGACGGGGCGCTTCTGCTGACCAGGACCCGGTCCGTACACACCCTGGGGATGCGGTTCACGATCGATGTGGCCCACCTGGACGGCGACTTGAGAGTGCTCGCCGTACGGACCATGCGCCCTGGACGGATCGGCCTCCCGCGACTGCGGGCGCGGTACATGCTTGAGGCGGAGGCGGGGGCGATGAGGGCCTGGGGAGTGACCCCGGGAACCCGTCTGAAGATGGCCGAAAACTGATACGACACGGGCCCGGTGCCGAACCGACTCCGATCCGGCACCGCGCAGCCCCCTCCACTGCGCGGTACCGCCCGCGCAGCTTTGCTGACGCGAATAACCTTGGTCTGAACTTACGTGGCGCCGCGCCCCGATGCGAGCCAGGCTCGATAACGATACGGAAAACGTCCCCTGGGGCGGATGGTGCCGCTGATACGCCAGAGGCAGTCAGTTCGGCGTACGAGAGGATCGAATTCAGGCCATCGAGCGCCTGGATCGAGCCGCTACGCGTCAGGCCGACGTGGGGTGCTGGTGCTGGTCATGGTGCTTGCGGGCGACGACCTCGTCCATGTGCCGCTCCCCCCACAGCCCGAGCGGAATCAACGCGGTGTTGAGCTGCTCGCCGAGGTCGGTGAGCGAGTACTCCACCTTGGGCGGGACCTCCCGGTACACCTCGCGATGCACGATCCCGTCGGCCTCCAGCTCCCGCAACTGCTGGATCAGCATCTTCTCGCTGACGCCCCGCACATGGCGCCGCAGCTCCCCGAACCGAAGTGTCCCGCCCTCGTACAGCGACCACAGGATCATCGGCTTCCACTTCCCGCCGACGACATCGACGGCGGCGTCGAGACCACAGCTGTACGGACCCTTGCCCTTGGTCATCCCCAACTCCTCGCACGCGTCCCTCGCTTACCGGATCGACAGTACTGCCGAGCCCGACGCCGGTCACCGGTCACCGGTCACCGGTCGGGGATCGCGGACGAAAGGTCATTGCGGACGGAATCCGACCTGATCGGCGCCTAGCCTCGCGCCCATGACAGCGACGATCACATGGGCGCGGGCCGGGGCCCGCCGCGCCGAACGCCAGTTCCTGCGGACCCGCGCGGCCGAGGGCACACCGGTCGCCGACGTGGCGCGCGCCATGCTCGGCGTCCACGCGCAGGTGCTGTCCGCGGCGGAGATCTCCCTCGGCGTACGGATGGCCGGCGTGACCCGGCGTACCGTCCGCGACGCGCTGTGGACGGACGGCACCCTGGTGAAGACCTTCGGCCCGCGCGGCACCCTGCATCTGCTCCCCACCGCCGAACTCCCCTTCTGGTCGGCCGCGTTGCCCGAGATCCCGCCGAAGGCTTCGTTCGCGTCCGGGGTACGGATGTCGCCGGAGGAGACCGAGGAGGTCGTCGCGGCGATCGGCGACGCGCTCGACGGCGCGCGGCTCACCGTCGACGAACTCCACGACGAGGTGGTGGCCCGTACCGGGGCGTGGGCCGGTGACCTGGTGATGCCGGCGTTCCAGGGGATGTGGCCGCGCTGGCGGCAGGTGATGCACCTCGCCGGGCAGCGCGGCGCCCTCTGCTTCGCGCCCGACCGGGGCCGCAAGGCCACGTACACCCGGCCGCCGCACCACGAGCCGATGCCACGGGACGAGGCGGTCGCCGCGTACGTACGCCGCTATCTGTACGCCTACGGGCCCGCCACCGCCCACGACTTCGCCCGGTGGGCGGCGGCTCCGCAGGGGTGGACCGTGAAGCTGTTCGGCACGCTGGCGGCGGTGGGCGCGATCGAACCGGTCCCCTTCGAGCCGGTGTCGGACGGCGCGACGGCGTGGGTGGCGGCGGACGACACGGAGTTCCCGGACGATCCGGGGGACGCGGTGGGCGGGGTGCCGGGGGTACGGCTGCTGCCGTACTTCGACGCGTACGGGATCGCGAGCCACCCCCGCGCACGGCTCTTCCCCGGCCGGGCCTTCGCACGTGCCCTCGCGGGCGGGCAGGCCGGGAACTTTCCACTGCTCCTGGTGGACGGGGAGGTCGCGGGGGTCTGGCACCAGCGACGCCGGGGCCGCCGGACGACGGTCACGGTGGAGCCCCTGGGCCGGCTGACGGCCGCCCACACAAGGGAGTTGACGGCGGAGGTCGCGCGGGTGGGGGAAGTACTGGAGGCGGAACCGGAGTTGGTGGTGGGCGAGGTGACGGTCGGGGCACACGCGTAGCCCCTCAGGGACACCCGTACGTTCAGCGTGGCTTGTGCGCCTCGATCAGGAAGCGGCTGCTGTGGGCCACGAACGGGCCCTCGGCCACGATCCGTTCATGCAACTCACGCAACCGCTCCCCGTACCGTTCGACCGTGAAGCCCGGCACCATCCAGATGACCTTGCGCAGGAAGTGGACGACCGCGCCGATGTCGTGGAACTCGATCCGCAGCCGCTCCGCACGCAGGTCGGTGACCCGGAGCCCGGCCGCCTCGGCGTCGCGGCGGGCCCGCTCGGGGTCGCGGCCGGTACGGATGGCCTCGGGCTGCGGGCCGAGGAAGTACTCGACGACCTCGAACACGCTCGCCGGGCCGACCTCCTGCGAGAGATAACCGCCGCCGGGGCGCAGGACCCGGGCGATCTCCGGCCAGTGCGCCTTCACCGGGTGCCGGCTCACGACAAGATCGAACGCGCCGTCCGCGAAAGGCAGCGGCGCGTCCTCGGGTGAGGCGACGACGACCACGCCGCGTGGGGCGAGCAGGGCGGTGGCTCGGGCGACGTTCGGAGGCCAGGCTTCGGTGGCGGCGGTCAGGGGCGGCAGTGTGGGCGCGGAGGCGAGGACTTCGCCGCCGCCGGTCTGGATGTCGAGGGCGGCCGTGGCGCGGGCGAGGCGCCGCGCCATCAGCCGGGCGTACCCCCAGGAGGGACGCTCTTCGGTGGCCCGCCCGTCGAACCAGGAGAAGTCCCACCCGTCGACGGGCGCGGCGTCGGCCTCGGCGACGAGATCGTCGTAGGTACGGGGATCGACTGGGGACATCCCCCGATGGTCCCAGAGGCGCCGTGACCTGGCGAACCGTTTATCGCGGGGCGGATGCCGCAGCCCGCTGTTACGTTTCCGGGCATGACGAAACAGACGCAACAGGTGCCCTACACCGGCGGCGAGAAGGAAAGCCTGCGGGTGAGCCTGGACCGGCATCGGGACGCGGTGCTGTGGAAGCTCGAAGGACTGGACGACGAGCAGGTGCGGCGTACGGTACTGCCGTCCGGGCTGACACTGATCGGTCTGGTGAAGCATCTGGCGACGGTCGAGTACGGGTGGTTCTGCGAGACATTCGGGCGGGACTTCGAACCGCTCTGGTTCGACTCGGAGACCGAGGACATGGCGCTCGGCCCGGACGAGACGCCCGAGCAGATCCTCGCCTTCTACGGCCGGGCCCGCGCCGCCGCGGACACCGCCGTCGAGGAGACGGAGCTGGACGCGCTGGGCACGGCATGGCACGGGGCGACGGTGTCGATGCGGTGGGTGCTGCTGCACATGGTGGAGGAGACGGCACGGCACGCGGGGCACGCGGATGTCATGCGGGAACTGATCGACGGGTCGACGGGCGACCATCGGGCGGCGTGACGGAGGTCAGGGGTACTTCGTGTCAGGGGGTGCTGGACCCGGCGGCGGTGTCACCTCCGGACTCCGAAGCGGCGGGTCCCTCGCCCCGCTGGAAGGAGACCTCGACCCGGCGGTTCTTCCTGCGGCCCTGTTCGGAGGAGTTGTCGGCGATGGGGTAGTCCTCGCTGTATCCGCGGACCTCGTAGGTGATCTCGGGGCCGAGGTCGGCGGCCAGCGCGTCATGGACGGCATCGGCCCGCTGCTTGGACAGCACCTTGCCGTGGGCGTAGGAGCCGAGGTTGTCCGTGAAGCCGAACACGCGGACGTTCGTGGCCTGTTGGCTCTTGATCTCGTCGGCGATGGCGCGGATACGGGACAGGGCGTCCGGGTTCAGTTTGCCGCTGTTCTTGGGGAACAGGACCTCGGCCTGGAGTGCGAACTTCACGTCCTGGTTGGTGTCTTCGCGGCGTTCCTCGCCGCCCATGTCCTCGACGACGGACTTGATGTCGAGCACCTTGGCATCCGCCAGCGTGGCCCCGTCGGCCAACCGCAGCCCCGGACTGTTGGCGTCCACCTCGGGCACAACAGCACTGCTGACGCTGCCCGGGGGGACGCTGGGGGTGGGGTCATCGGCTTGAGCGGGTTCGACCCCGGCAACGACAAAGCCGATCACCAGGGTGAACATGCCTAGGGCGGTGGTGGCGGGGCGCGGGATGGGGCGCCGGCATGAGGCGGTCATGGGGTTACTCGCCGTCGGAGATTTCGATGGGGGCGGGGGGCATGGTGGGCACCTGGAATTCCGCTTTGGTCGTGCCTTCCGGGGGTGCGGGGAATTGAGCGAACCATTCGACGGTCTGGCCCCGATTGACCCCTCCTTGGAACTTGGTGCACAGGCAGCGACCTTCCGTGTCCCGGAGCACGAGGTACCTCTTCTTCGCCGTGGCATCGATGACACCGGCACCTGCCAGGGAGCCTCCGTTCTCGCTCAGTTCGGTCTCGTCACTCTTCCACTCGGTTCCAAGCCAGATTCCTGACGTGCCGTTGGTGACCTTCCCCTGGACTGTGAGGAACCCACCAGCGTCGCGCACAGCCGAGGTCACCGTCAGAGTGATCCCGTTGTTCTTGACCTCCGCCAGCACCTTCTCATCGGCGGGTGCCTGTGATTCCTGCGGTTTCTCGTCAGTTCCGTCGTTGGTGGCAGCGGACGAGGTGTCGGCCCCGGACTTCGGTTTGTCATCCCCTCCACCGCCGCAACCGGCCACCGTGAGGACCAGCCCAGTCGTGATCGCCACCGCGGTCAGTGCCCTGCGGGCCTTCATGGTGTGCCGAATGTGCATCGGTACGGCTTCCTCTCACTCAGCCAGATGAACGGAGAACAGGACGGACGCGTCGGGAAGATCCTCCGGGTCGAAGTCCCCCGGATCGATGTTCACCAACTCGCCGTCACAGTTCAGTTCGACGGGCTTCTCTGAATCGGCGGCCGTGTCGAAGTCGCAACGCGGTTGGATGACGGCCGTGGCATGCGCCTTCGCATGCTGGGATTCGGTACCCGGAATGATGGAGTCACCCACGGTGTAGCGGGTCTCGATCTCCACACGGTATCCGGGGTAACTGTTGACCTGGGTCGAGGCGAAGGCCGTGACGTCGGAGTCGTTCTGGTCGGCCAGTCGCTGGGCCGCGGCCGGGGCGCCGGCCCCCTGGAACAGATCGCCGTTCAACCAGTCGAGCCACTGATCGTCCTCGCCGATCGCGGTCTCCAGGCCGAGCATCAGCTCGTCCCGGGAGTCCTGGGCAGCCGCCAGCGCCGCCGCATCAGCGGCGGACTGTGCGCCGTTGCGTGCGGAGGCGGCCTGGGCGAAGGCGAAGAAAGCGAACGCGACGAAGAGCAGAATGCCTGTGAGCCAGATATAGATCGGGAGAGTCTGCCCTCGGTCGCCGTCGGCAAGGCCAGGCGTCAGCCTCCGCCGATGACTTTGGCGACGGTGTTCCCGATCGCCTGGGCGATCTTGCCGTCCAGACCCAACTGGTCGATCGCTGTGAAGATGCCCGCGATGATGATCAGCAGACCCGCGTACTCGACAAACCCCGCCCCCGCGTCCTTCTCCCTCTCGCGCATCCGCAGGGAAATCGTGCGCATCCAACTGCTCAGCGCTACAGCGACTTTCAACGACAGCTCCGCCACTGTGAGCCCCTCCCTCAAAGACAAACCCCGCGCCTACCCTGGCAACGTAGGCCATGAAGTGAGTCTCCCTCGTGGGCCTGGGGGCCCAACCCTCCCCCCATAGGGCAAGTTGGCCGGTTTGTGAGGGGGTGTGGTGGGGTGTCATCGGTGGCGGGCCTCCCCCACTGCCGCGTGTGCCGTGCCCAGCCACCGTGCTATCGCCTCGCTGCGGCTCGCGCACTGCACCTTCGCGAAGATCCGGTTGATGTGGTTCTTGACCGTCTTCTCGCTGATGAAGCAGGCCGCCGCGATCTGCCGGTTGTTCATGCCGGACGCGATGAGATCCATGACCTCCACCTCCCGAGAACTCAGCCCGTACGCACGCCGGTCGAAGCGGTCCCGGGTACCGACACGGTCCCCGTCACGGTCCTGGTCCGACTGTCCCACAATGGGTTGCATCTGCGAAGGAGTTTCGAGGAGAGCGGACGATGTCCCGCCAAGGGGAGGGCTGTCGGAGACAGACGGCATCGTATGCATCGTCCGCTGAAGCAATGCGTCCCTCGCCGTCGGCGTGAACGTACCTCGCCCGTCCCGCGTCCACCGCACCGCCGCCACGAGTTCCCCCGCCGTGAACTCCCCGTGCACCAGATACCCCCGCGCCCCCAACCGCACCGCCTCCCGCACGGTCCCCGCGTCCCCGCTGTACGTCAGCATCAGCACCGGTACATGTCCGGCGAGCGCGGACAGTGCCGTGAGGCCGTCCGTGCCAGGCATCCGGACGTCCAGGAGCAGCACATCGGGCCGCCACCTCCGTACCGCCGCCACCGCGCCCGCACCGTCGGCCGTCTCGGCGACCACGCAGATGTCGGCCCGGCCGTCGAGCAGCGCGGTGAGTCCGGCCCGTACGACCGGGTTGTCGTCCGCCACCACGACCCGCAGCGCCGCGGGGCCCTTCTCATCCGGCATGGGATCTCGCCCCCTTCGAGGGGACCGGGGTCAGGGTCAGGGTGATCGCCGTGCCCGGGTCCCGCCCCCCGCCCGGCCCGTACGTCAGCGTGCCGCCCAGCGCCCCGGCCCGTTCCGCCATGCCGATCAGGCCGTAGTGGCCCTTGGCGCGCAGGGCGGGCAGGGTGGTGTCGGGTGGGAGGCCGCGGCCGTCGTCGGTGAGGGTCAGGGTCATGTCCCTGGCGCCCGTGCCGGAGAGGGCGATTTCCACCCGGGTCGCCGCCGCGTGGCGCCGCGTGTTCTCCAGCGCCTCGCCCACGATCGTCAGCACCTCACGCGCCGCCCAGCCCGGCAGCGACGCCCGGTCGGCGCCGGTCCGGACGACCCGGGTGCGCAGACCGGTACGGGCCGTGAAGTCCTCGGCGTACGCGGTGAGTTCGGAGAGTAGGTCCACCGGGTCGGCGCCGTTCGCCCCGGGCTCGGTGTGGTGGCGTAGACCGTCGAGCAGGGCGCCGGACTCGGCGGCTGCGTGCCGGGCCGAGCGGGCCACCAGGTCGGCGCGGTGCCGCAGCGCCGCCGGGTCCTCGCGGTCGGCGGACGCGGCGAGGGCGTCCGCCGAAAGGGCGAGTCCGTAGAGGGTTTTGGTTACCGAGTCGTGCATCTCGCGTGCCAGGCGGGCGCGTTCGGACTCGACGGCGTCGCGGACCGCGAGCCGGGCGTTGGCCTCGGCGAGCGCCTGGCCTGCCGCGCCGAAGCGGAACATCAGGTTGCGCAGGGTCACGCCGATGATGCCGGCGCCGACGCAGAACCCGGCCAGGAGCAGGGCGCTGGGTCCCGCGCCCGGCCGGTGCTCCCAGGCGCGGTACACCGACATCAGCAGGGCGATCTGGATGCCCGTGAAGACTCCGGCGCCGCGCCAGCCGTAGAGGAGGCCGGACAGGAGGGGGGTACAGACGGCCGCGTAGCCGAGCGGGGAGGCCGGGGACGCGGCGAGCAGGAGGACCGAGCCGAGGAGCAGGTCGACGCCGAGGAGGGTGGGGTGGGCCAGGAGGCGCGGGCCGAAGCGTTCCCAGTCGCGGAGCATCGCGTACGAGCCCATGAAGCTGAACACGGCGGCGGCGAGGACGAAGTAGCGCGGGTGGCCGTCCGCGGCGCCGGTCAGCGCGAAAGGGGTGCCCAGGGCGATCATCGCGAGGCGTACGCCGCACACTTGGCGGCACAGGGCCTGGAGGGCGCTGAGCTGGATACGGAGGCTGGGCGCGGGCGCGTCGTCCTCGATGGCGGACGGCCACGGGCCGGGGCGGGTGGCCAGCGGAGAGGTCGCGGAACGCGGCCGGAGCCGGAGCCGGTACCGCAGCGGGCGCCACCGCCCGGGACCCGCGCCCGAACCGCCCGGTGCCACCCCACCTCGTACGGCCCGTACCTCCCGTACCGCCCGCATCGCTCCGACCCCCTTCGCCCCCCTGACCGCCCTCATGCCCCTCACCGCCCCAGAATCGAGCCGAAGTCGGTGCCCGAGCCGAGGAACATGCCCGTGGCGATGAGGATCATCGTGGCGGGGAGCATGAAGACGAGGGTGACCATGGTCGCCTTGGGGATGGTCTTGGCGGCGCGGCGGCGGGCGTTCTGCGCGTCGGTGCGGCGCATGTCCGTGGCGATCTGGATGAGGGTGTCGGCGATCGGGGAGCCGAGTTCCTCGCCCTGCTGGAGGGCGGAGACGAACTGGGCGACCTGTTCGGACTCGTTGCGCCGGCGGAGTTCGTCGAACGCCTGGCGGCGGCTGACGCCCATGTCCATCTGGCGCAGGGTGATGCGGAGTTCGTCCGCCCAGGGACCCTCGTAGCGCTCGGCGACGCGGTCCAGGGCCTGGCGGAAGCCGAGTCCGGCCGAGACGACGACGGCGAGTACGTCGAGGAAGTCGGGCAGGACGCGGTCGATGACGGCGCGGCGTTCGCGGATGGCCTGCCAGATGAGGGCGTCGGCGGCGAACAGGCCGAAGGCGAGGGTGAAGGCGGCGAACAGGGTCTGGCCGTTGCTGAGGAACACCAGGCCGAGGACGACGCCGAAGATGCCGTAGACCGCGCGGCGGGCCGCGTACCGGTCGATGGTGAGGCCGCCCGGGTTGCCCGCCATGTCGATACGGCGGCGTTTGGCGTCGACCCGTCGGCGGCCCATCAGGCGCAGCACGGTGGGCGCGAGGCGCATACCGAGGCGGTCGACGGCGGAGTCGGCCTTGGAGACACGGGAGGCGCCGACTTCGAGGGCGACGGCGAGGTCGCCGGGGAGTTTGGCATCGGCGCGGTACATGCGGACGCCGACGCAGACGCCGAGGACGGCGGCGCCCATGAGGGCGGCGAGCAGCAGGCCGGTCAGCGCGGTGTTCACGGCTCACACCTCGATCTTGCCGAGGCGGCGGATGACGATGAATCCGACGCCGTAGAGGCCGAGGGAGATCAGGACGAGGGCCTGGCCGACCGGGGAGCCGGTGACCCGGGCGAGGGCTCCTTCGTTCGAGGAGTTGACGAGGAGGAGCGAGCCGAGGCCGAGGAGCGGGACGGTGAAGGCGGTGGCGTTGACCTCGGAGAGCATGGTGCGGATCTCGCGGCGGGTCTCCTTGCGGTCCTCCAGGGTCTGGGTGAGGTTGCGCAGCGAGCTGACGACGGTGCCGCCCGCCTTGTTGGCGAGGACGAGGGTGGTGACGAGGACGATCAGCTCACGGGACGGGAGGCGGGTGGCGAGTTCACCGAGGGCGTCGTCCACCGAGCGGCCCATCGTCAACTGGTCGGCGACCAGGGAGAGTTCCTCACCGGCCGGGGCCTCAAGTTCCTCGGCGGCCATGGCGAGCGAGGTGCGCAGGGCGAGTCCGGCGGCGGTGGCGTTGGCCAGCAGGCGGGCCACGTCGGGGAGTTGGTTGATGAACGCCTCGATGCGTTTCTGGCGCTGCCAGTTGAGGAAGAACACGGCGCACCATACGCCGACGAGCCCGGCGATCGGGCCGAAGAACGGGGCGAGTACCGAGGACGCGATCAGCCAGAGGGCGACGACCACGGCGGTGACGTAGGTGAAGAACTCCCCTGCCGTCAGGTCGAGTCCGGTGGCGGAGAGCCGCAGGTGGATGGCGCGGCCGAGGCGGGTGCGGCGGAGCCTGCGGTCGACGGCGGCGAAGCGGCGTACGCGGCCGGTGCCGGTACGGAGCGGTCCGGTGCCGGAGAGCCGGTCCACGAGGGCCTGGCGCTGGGCGCGCCCTGAGGCGTAGCTGTGTACGCCGGCGACGGCGAGGGTGCCGCACAGGACGGTGGCGCCGAGGGCGAGGAGGGTGGGGTGATTCATGCCGGGCTCCTGGCCGGGGTGGCGGCGGGTGCCGCCGGGCTCGTGGGGTGCATGCGCGGGTTCATCCAGTCGTGCGTGGGGTGCATGCGCTGACGTCTCCGGTAGGTCATCCGACGGTTCATCCGATGGCCTGCCGGGTGGGGAGGAGGTCGAGGCTCTCGACGACGCCGAACGCGGGCGGGATCGGTTCGCCCGCGCCGTACAGCTTCTCGGCGACGGGGCGGGGCAGGGGCAGGTGTTCGAAGTGGCCGTGGACGATGCGGTCGGCGGCCACGGGGCGGGGGACGAAGCGGGAGACGGTGGCGATACGGAACTGTTCGCGGCCGTGCGAGACGAGCAGGGCGACCTCGGTGATCTTGCGGGAGCCGTCGATGTGCCGGGTGAGCTGGATGACCACGTCCACGGCCGAGTTGATCTGGTCCTTGAGTGCCTCGAAGGGGATCTGGACCTCGGACATCGAGCCGAGGGTCTGGAGGCGCATCAGGGCGTCCTCGGCGGTGTTGGCGTGGACGGTGGCGAGGGAGCCGTCGTGTCCGGTGGACATGGCCTGGAGCATGTCGAGGGTCTCGCCGCCGCGGACCTCGCCGACGATGATGCGGTCGGGGCGCATCCGGAGGCTGTTGCGGACGAGGTCGCGGATGGTGATGCGGCCCTTGCCCTCGACGTTCGGGGGCCGGGACTCCAGGCGGATGACGTGTTCCTGCTGGAGTTGGAGTTCGGCGGAGTCCTCGACGGTGATGATGCGTTCACGGGCCGGGATCAGGCCGGAGAGCGCGTTGAGCAGGGTGGTCTTCCCGGAGCCTGTGCCGCCGCTGACGATGAGGTTGAACCGGGCGCGGACGAACGCGGAGAGCAGCATCAGCATCTGCTCGTCCAGGGTGCCGAGGCCGATGAGTTCGGGGAGCGTGTAGGCGCGGGGGAAGCGGCGGATGGTGAGGGTGGGGCCGGTGAGGGAGAGCGGCGGGATGATGACGTTGACCCGCTCGCCGGTGGGGAGGCGGGCGTCGACCATCGGGTTGGACTCGTCCACGCGGCGGTTGACGGTGGAGACGATGCGCTCGATGGTCTGCATCAGTTGTTCGGTCGAGGCGAAGCGCAGGGGCAGTTGCTCCACGCGGCCCGCTCGCTCCACGAAGATGGAATCCGGTCCGTTGACCATGATCTCGGTGATGGACGCGTCGGCGAGCAACGGTTCGAGGACGCCGAGTCCGAGTGCCTCGTCCACGACGCGGCGGATGAGCTGGGTGCGTTCGGCGGTCGACAGGACCGGGCCTTCGCGGCTGATGAGGTGGCCGAGTACGCGTTCGAGGCGTACGCGGCGTTCGGCGGCGGCGAGGGACGACATCTCGGCGAGGTCGATCTCTTCGAGGAGTTTCGCGCGGTAGACGGCGACGAGGTGGCCGTCTTCGCGTGCGGATCCGCCGCCCTCGTCGGGGGTGGCGATACGGGACCTCAGGCTCATCGTCCTCACTCCCTCCGGTCGTTGGGCATGGTGACGCTGCGCTCGACTTCCCAGCCGGAGCCGACGAACGGGAGCAGGAGGGGGACCTGGACGGTGACCGTGGCGGTGGTGGTGTCGCCGGTGCCGGGGCCGCCGCCGGGATTGACGTCGGCGGTCAGGCGGCCGTCCATCGCGGCGAGGCCCGCCGCGGTGCCGTCCTCGCCCTGGGACTGCACCCGGGCGGCGGCCCGAGCCCCGGACCCGGCCTGACTGACGGCGTACCCGACGAGCCCGAGCTGAATGGTGGCGAGCCCGATGAACAGCAGGATGGGCAGAAACCCGACAAATTCGAGAATGCTGACACCCCGGTCCCCGGAGGGCCGTCGCCGAGCCAACCTCCGCAGCAGGCTTCTCTCCCCCCGTACCGGTGACCTCAGGGACCTCAGGCCCCTCATGGCGCATCCCCCTCAGTCGCCGCCCCCGCGTTCGCGTCGACCGTCCAGCCCGTGTTCACGCCGGGGAAGAACACCGGGACGTCCGCGCTGACCTGGGCGCGCCAGACCAGGCCCTGGGGGCTGCACGTGACCGTGGCGTCCTGCCAGGCGTTCGGGAGGTGGGAGCGGGCGGCGCTCTCGCAGGCGGCCTGCGCTCCGCCCCCGGCCGCCGCCGCGGCGACGGCAGCGCGGGCGCCCTCGTCCGCCGCGTTCCCGGCCAGGGAGAACGTGTACCCCCACAGCGCGCACTGCCACAGGATCGCCATCACGACGAGCAGCAGCGGGAACATGCCCGCGAACTCCAGGGTCACGGCGCCGCGGTCGAGGGCCCCGCGGTCGAGGGCGGCGCGTTTGCGGCGGCCGGAGGCGGGCACCGGCTGCCCGTCCGTCGCGACCAGGCCCAGTTCTCCGGCGAGTCCCCACAGCGCCTGTTTCACCGTGGACCGGCTGTCCAGGTCCTGCATCCGGCCGGCGTCCACGGCGGACTGGAGTTCCTTGAAGTGGGACGGCACCGTGGTACGGGCGACCCGGGTCCCGGTGACCCGTTCGACGAGGGCCGACTGGATCTCCGTACCGCGTGCGTTGCGGTTGAGCAGGGTCACCGTCTCCTCCGCCTTGCGGATCTGGAGCCGGTCCCACAGCCGTACCATCCGCTTGGCCGCGCGGACCGCGATCACGTCGGGGGTGACCACCAGGAGGGCCTGGTCGGCGAGTTCGACGGCGACGGCGTTGGCGGCGCTCATCTGGGAGCCGCAGTCCACGACGACGATCTCGTACCGGCTGCGCAGCGCGGCGAGTACCTGCCGGGCGACCCGGTCGGTGACCTCTTCGCCGCGTTCCCCCTCGGCGGGCGCGAGCAGGAGTCCGAGCCCGGTCTCGTGCGTGAACACGGCCTCCTGGAGGACCCGGGGGGTGATGTCGCTGATCGAGGCGAGGTCGGCGACGGACCGCCGGAACTGGACGTCGAGGTAGGACGCCACGTCGCCGGACTGGAGGTCCAGGTCGAGTACGGCGACGCTGTGCCCGGACGCCTTCGCGGCGAGGGCGAGTTGGACGGCGGTGAGGGTGGTTCCGACGCCGCCCTTGGCGCCGGTGACCGTGACGAGGAGCCCACCGGGGCCCGTGTACAGGGTGTCGCCGCCGCTGCCGAGGTGGCGCCGCATCCCGCCGGACCAGGCCGCCGCCGCCTGCACCCGCTCGGCCAGCGCGTCGTATCCGAGAGGGAGGCCGACGATGCCGCGGGCGCCGGAGTCCATGGCGGCGGTGAGGACGCCGGTACTGGTGTCGGCGGTGATGAGGACGACGCCGACCGCCGGGAAGCGGAGCACGAGTTCACGGATGAGGTCGAGCGCGGGCACCGGCCCGATCCGCTCATGGACGAGGACGACCTCGGGCACCTCGTCGAGGGATTCGGCGGCGAGCCGGCCCAGGGTGTCGAGGAGGGCGGTGGAGTCGGCGACGGGCAGGGCGGGTTCGGCGTCGGGGAGTTGGCTGAGGAGAGTGGAGAGGGCGCGCGCGGACTCCAGGTCCGGCACGGCGGGCAGTACGCGCACACTCATGACGACCCCCAGGACGCACCGGGCGCTCCGGGCAGCCCGGACCCGCCCACCGCTCCATGTTCCGTATCCATCAGGCCACTTCGCACACCCGTCCGCGTACCCATCGGGCGCGCTCCCGTACCCCCGGGGCCGCCTCGCGTCCGCGCGGGCCCGTTACGGCGACGACCCATGCCGCGCCTCCTACCTGTCCTCGTCGAGGGTGTACGTACGGTCGCCGGGCGGTACGGTCGCGTCGCCGCCGGGGGCGACGAGGGCGAGCCGGACATGGGTGGCGAAGGACTCGGCGTAGGCGACGCGCTGGGTGTCGCCGGTGTCGAGCGCGAAGGTGATCGGCACGGCCTCGGTGGTCTGGCGGCTGCGGCTGTCCTGGCTCGGGTCGAGCGGGGTGAGCTTGCCGACGTCGATGACCTTGGCATTGGCGACGATGACCTTGGACTGGTCCTTGCCGTTGTCGTTGGCGGCCTTGAAGGTGGCGTAGATGTTGACGGTGGAGCCGGGTGTGATCTTCCCGGCGACTCCGGTGGCCGCGTCGATCATGATGGCGATCTCCTGCTGGCCGGGCGAGAGTTGGGGCCGGGCCACGATCATGTCGGTCTGGAGCAGGGAGCCTTTGCGGAGCTGGGTGACGGCGATCTTGCCGCGGATCTGGCCGAGGCTGGTGACGGCGTTCGTCGACAGCCACCGTTCGGGCATCTCGATCTTCTCGAACTGGTCGGCGTTCAGCTCCTTGTAGGGCGCGATGT
Source organism: Streptomyces sp. NPDC058001 (assembly GCF_042886315.1). Taxonomy (NCBI): domain Bacteria; kingdom Bacillati; phylum Actinomycetota; class Actinomycetes; order Kitasatosporales; family Streptomycetaceae; genus Streptomyces; species Streptomyces sp. NPDC058001. Next base: position 621,882 of record NZ_JBHVQT010000001.1, on the reverse strand, counting down.
CGCTCTTGAGGCGGTACGCCGTGACCTCCGGGCCGACCTTGGAGTTCACGTCGCGGATCACCGCGAGGACTCCGGCGAAGGCGCCGAGGGCGCACAGCACCGAGAGAACCAGCAGGATGACGCCGCGGCGCTGGCGTGAGTTCATGGCCGGACTACCTCGATCGGGGCGGGGGCGGGGGCGAGTGGTGACGGGTGGTGGGCGGGGCCGCGTCGGCGTCGGCGCGGATCCTCCCGCCGGGGCCGGGTCAGGTGACTCCGGGGGGCAGGGCGCGGGCCGCCGGCGCCGGGGCGTTCGGCGGGCCGGGTGCGCGGGCGTCGGCGGCGGGTGCGCGCAGGGCGCGGGTGGCGTTCGACGGGCCGCGTACGCCGGTGACGGTGGTGGGTGTCGTCGCACCGCGGCGGGTGGCGACGGCGGGGATCCGTTCGGGCGGTGGGCCGAGGGGCGCTGAGCAGAACCCGCAGCGGTCGCCGATGAGTTCGAGACCGCACCAGTGGCACCGCTCGCGCCGGACGGACGAGACGAGTTGGTAGAGGACGGAGATGTCGGGGATGGCCGCGGCGAATTCGACGATGCGGCCGGTGGCCCACCAGCGCGCGGACTCGGCGGGCAGCCGGGTCTCGGTGACGCCCTGGACGCGCCAGGCGGGGGCGAGGGTGGAGGTGACCCAGTCGGTGGCGAGTTGGCCGGACGCGGTGAACATGCGGGTGGCGAAGGCGGGTCCGGACAGGGCGGGTTCGGCGTGGGCGCCGTCCGCGCCGCGGGTTCCGGCGCCGGATCCGGCGACCCGGACGAGTTCGGGCTGCGGGGTCGCGAGGACCGCGAACTGGCTGCCGGGCACCCAGGACTTGGCGTGTGCCTTGAGCCCGACGGGGACCCGGTCGAGCTTGGCGACGGAGCCGAGGAGGGCGCCGGCGTAGATGTAGTGGGCGAGCAGCCGGGCGGACGAGGCGAGGACGCCGGGGCTGAAGTCGCAGATGGTGAGCTGGCGGAGCTGGAGCGCGAGTACGGCGAGGCCGAGCGGCGGAAGGTCGGGCCGGAGCAGGGCTATGCGGTCGCTCTCCAGGACGGAGCGGACGGTGTGCAGGCGGTGCACGACGGCGTCGGGCGCGGACGCGGGGCACAGGACGATCACATAGCCGTGGTGCTCGATGAGGGTGTGCATCTCGGCGAGTGACTGGTCGAGGGTGTAACCCTGGGGCGCCTTGCCCTGTTTGACGGCGCGGTCTGCCCGGTCGGCGGCGCGGTCGGCGGCCTTGGCGGCGGCCCGCGGGTTCGCCTTGGTGGCGGCGCCCTTGCGGTCGGCGGCGCGGTCGGCCCGTACGGCGGACTGGAGTACGGCCGCGGACGGCGTGTGCCGGTCCGGTGAGGGCAGCACGAGGTCCGGGCTCGTGACGGCTATGGCGGTCGGCACGCGGCACACCCCCGAATCCTTCTGGCGGCGTGGTCAACGACCGCCTCGCATCGCCACTGTGACGTCCTCCTGCATCTGCACCATATCCACGGTGTGGCCCGCTCAACACCCGATCTCATCAGATGACCTCACCGCCGGTAGGAAGCTGATCAACACAGCGTGAACCGGGGGCCCGGCGCGTGATCGGCAACTCCCCTGCGGGAGGGGCGGGTTGACGGCTGTGAGTGCCGTCAGAGGTCTTGACAACCGAATTGGTCTGGACCAGCTTGTACGCCAACGGTGGCCACCGTTCCGCACGTTGCCGCACTCGCTGATGCCCCCCGAGGTGTTCCCGTGCCCCACGCGGGAGTTGCCCCGTTCGTCACCCCCACGGAGGCCGTAATGGACCGCCGATCCACCCTGTCCGGCAGAGTCACCGGCAGAGCCAGAAGAACCTGGGCCGGTGCGCTGGCCGCCGTCCTCGCCGCGTCCGCGCTCACGCTCACCGGACTCGCCACGGACGCCGCGGCAGCGGACGTCAACAACGCCAAGAACGCCGGCTTCGAGTCGGGTCTCGCCAACTGGACGTGTTCCGCGAACAGCGGCGCGACCGTTTCCTCGCCCGTGCACGGCGGTTCGGCCGCGCTGAAGGCGACGCCCGCCGGGCAGGACAACGCCAAGTGCTCCCAGACGGTCGCCGTGAAGCCCAGCTCCACGTACACGGTCAGCGCCTGGGTGCAGGGCGGTTACGCCTATCTCGGCGCGAGCGGCACCGGCACCACGGACGTGTCGACGTGGACGCCCGACTCCGCCTCGTGGAAGCAGTTGTCGACGACGTTCACGACGGGCGCGTCCACGACGTCCGTGACGCTGTACACGCACGGCTGGTACGGGACGGCCGCGTACTACGCCGACGACATCTCGGTGTTCGGCCCGGACGGCGGCGGTGGCGGTGACCCGACCCCGACGATCCCGGCGGCCCCCGCGACCCCGGCAGTGGGCACGACGACCTCCTCCTCCGTCTCCCTCTCCTGGAACACGGTGTCGGGCGCGACGGGTTACAACGTCTATCGCGACGGTACGAAGGTCCTGGCCGTGTCGGGTACGTCGGCGACGGTGACCGGGCTCGCGGCGGACACGTCGTACTCCTTCCAGGTCACCGCGACGAACGCGGCCGGTGAGTCGCCGAAGTCGGCGGCCGTGACCGGGCGGACGGCCACCGGCGGCGGGGGCGGCGGGGTCGTCCCGAAGCACGCCGTGACGGGCTACTGGCAGAACTTCAACAACGGCGCGACGGTCCAGCGCCTCTCGCAGGTCCAGTCCCAGTACGACATCATCGCGGTGGCCTTCGCCGACGCGACCGCCACACCGGGCACGGTGACGTTCAACCTGGACTCGGCGGGCCTCGGCGGCTACACCGTCGACCAGTTCAAGGCCGATGTCGCGGCGAAGAAGGCGGCGGGCAAGAAGGTCATCATCTCCGTCGGCGGCGAGACCGGCACCGTCCGCGTGAACGACGCCGCTTCGGCGACGAACTTCGCCAACTCCGTCTACTCGGTGATGCAGACCTACGGATTCGACGGGGTCGACATCGACCTGGAGAACGGCCTCAACGCGACGTACATGACCCAGGCACTGCGCTCACTGTCGTCCAAGGTGGGCTCGTCGCTGATCATCACCATGGCCCCGCAGACGATCGACATGCAGTCGACGTCGAACGAGTACTTCAAGACGGCGCTCAACATCAAGGACATCCTGACCGTCGTCAACATGCAGTACTACAACAGCGGCACGATGCTCGGCTGCGACGGCAAGGTGTACGGCCAGGGCTCGGTGGACTTCCTCACCGCCCTTGCCTGCATCCAGCTGGAGGGCGGCCTCGCCCCGTCCCAGGTCGGCCTCGGCCTCCCCGCGTCGAGCCGCGCGGCGGGCAGCGGCTATGTCTCCCCGACGATCGTGAACAACGCCCTCGACTGCCTCACCAAGGGCACCAACTGCGGCACGTTCAAGCCGTCGCGGACGTACCCGGACCTGCGCGGCGCGATGACCTGGTCCACCAACTGGGACGCCACCGCCGGCAACGTCTGGTCCAACGGTGTGGGAGCCCACGTCCACGCCCTCCCGTAACCCGTAACCACACCCGACACCCCCACCAACAGCGCCGCCGCTCCCCCGGCGGCGCTGTTGCGTTGCCGGGCATGGCCGAAGTACCTCCCTTGACGCGCCCACGCGGGACCCCGACCATGAGCGCCACCCCGTGGCTTCCCGCACAGGGAACGCACAGGCGAAGCACAGCCATCACATCGCTCCATCGCATCGCACCCCGCCGGTGATCACCCCGTACCGGCCGGGTGACCCCCCACCTCCCATCAGGAGATCTCATGCGATCACGCTTTCGTGGCAGACGGTCGGTGACGCTCGCCGTCGTGCTGGCCGCCGCGCTCGCGGCACCCATCACTGCCACCGCGACCAGCAACAGTGCCGGTGCCGGTGCGCCCGCTCCGGCCGAGGAGATACGGCAGTACGAGATCCAGGGGCCGTCCAGTGCCTCCGAGCGGACCGCCATCGCCGCCACCGGTGTCTCCCTCGACGAGGCCGACGCCGAGAGTGTCGTTGTGTCGGGGCGCAAGGCGCAGGCCGACAAGCTGCGGGCCCTCGGGTACGACGTCCAGCCGCTCGGTGCCGCGCCCGACCGGAGCCGGGGCGCGGCGGCCACACCCTTCGACTTTCCCTCCGCCGACTCGCGGTACCACAACTACGCGGAGATGAACGCCGAGATCGACCAGCGGCTCCGGCAGTACCCCAGCCTGATGAGCAAGCGCGTCATCGGCAAGTCGTACCAGGGCCGCGACATCGTCGCCATCAAGGTCAGCGACAACGTCGCCACCGACGAGAACGAGCCCGAGGTGCTGTTCACCTTCCATCAGCACGCCCGTGAGCACCTCACCGTCGAGATGGCGCTCTACCTGCTCCGCGAACTCGGCGCGGGCTACGGCTCCGACTCGCGTATCACCAACACCGTCAACTCCCGTGAGATCTGGATCGTCCCCGACCTCAACCCGGACGGCGGCGAGTACGACATCGCCACCGGCGCGTACCGGAGTTGGCGCAAGAACCGCCAGCCCAACACCGGTACCACCAATGTCGGCACCGACCTCAACCGCAACTGGAACTTCAAGTTCGGCTGCTGCGGCGGCTCTTCGGGCTCCACCGGCTCCGAGACCTACCGCGGACCCGCCGCCGAGTCGGCGCCGGAGGTAAAGGTCGTCGCCGACTTCGTACGGTCCCGGGTCGTCGGCGGCAAGCAGCAGATCACCGCCGGCATCGACTTCCACACCTACAGCGAACTCGTCCTGTGGCCCTTCGGCTACACGTACAGCGACACGGCCGCCGAGCTCACCCAGGACGACCGGGACGCGTTCGCCGCCGTCGGGCGCAAGATGGCCGCCAGCAACGGCTACACGGCGCAGCAGTCCAGCGACCTGTACATCACCGACGGCTCGATCGACGACTGGCTGTGGGGCAACCAGAAGATCTTCGGCTACACCTTCGAGATGTATCCGTCGTCGTCCGGCGGCGGCGGCTTCTACCCGCCCGACGAGGTCATCGAGCGGGAGACCAGCCGCAACCGGGACGCCGTCCTGCAACTCCTGGAGAACGCCGACTGCATGTACCGGTCCATCGGGAAGCAGCAGCAGTACTGCGCGACCCCGTAGTCCGTAGCGCACACAGGTCGGCGGTCAGCCGGCACAGGTCACTCGTCCTCGAACCACGCGTCCAGCGCCTTGTCCAGGCGTGCCGTCCACTCCTTGAGGTCGGAACGCGCCGGTGCCTCGACCTCGTTGGGGTACCAGCGTCGGTCCGGCGTGTGGACGAGGACGGTGAACCGCTTCCCGAACCGGGGCGTCTCGTACTCGACCGCGCCGATCTCGTCCCACCGCCATTCGGCGGTCTGGTCGTCCAGTTCGAACCGTACGCCGTCCCGGTCCACCGTGATCGAACCTCGGCGGTCGGAGACGGCGAAGACGGGGTCGTCGGCATCGGCATCGGCGTCAGCGGTGCCTTCATCGTCAGCGTCGTCGTCGCCGTCCACCGCCTTGCCGGATTCGGCATCGGTATCGGCATCGGCTTCGGGCTCGGCATCGGTTTCGGGCTCCGACTCCGGTACGTCGGTCTCCGCCACCGGTTCATCCGGCTCGGCCGGTACCTCCGGTTCCGTCGGCTCCGGCTCCGACCGCTCAGTTTCCTGAGCCTTCGGTGCCGGGGCCTTGGCGGCCGTAACGCCGGCCGAGGACGTCACGAGGCCGGGGACGTGCGCCGGATCGAGCGCGGCGGCGTCGACGAGCGAGGGGTTCTTGCCTATGGGCTGCTCCACGGCACCGCAGTATGGCCGACGATCCTGTGACGCGCAGGACCGGGGTGGACATTCGGCGCCCCCGGCTGTCCGGTAAAGGCCGGACCAGGCCGAAGTAAAGCCCGGCCCAAGCCCGGCCCGAGGCGGCCCGAGTCCCCCGAAGAAGCAGGTACGACGGGCCCCGGCCGCTCAGACGAACAGGCTCAACAGCGCCGCCATCGCGAAACCGGCCACCGACAGAACCGACTCAAGAACCGTCCACGACTTGAGCGTGTCGCGCTCGCTGATGCCGAAGTACTTGGCCACCATCCAGAACCCGCCGTCGTTGACGTGCGAGGCGAAGATGGAGCCCGCCGAGATGGCCATGATGACGAGGGCGACGAACGCCTGCGAGTGGCCGCCGTTCTCCAGGAGCGGCAGCACGATCCCGGCGGTCGTGACGATCGCGACGGTCGCGGAGCCCTGGGCGACCCGCAGCACCAGCGAGATCAGATACGCAAGGACGATGATCGGCAGACCGACATCGCTGAAGGTGTCCGAAAGCGCCTGCGCGACCCCGCTGCCCTTCAGCACGGCACCGAAGATCCCGCCCGCGCCGACGACCAGCAGGATGTTGCCGACCGGCTTCAGGGACGAAGTGGACACCGTCTCCAGGGACTTGCGGGACCATCCGCGGCGCAGCCCGAGCAGCCAGTACGCGAGGAGCAGCGCGATCGTCAGGGCGACGAAGGGGTGCCCGAAGAACTCGACGACCGAGCGGAGCGTCGACGGGTCGAGGGCGATGGACGAGAAGGTGGCGAGGAGGATCAGGAGCAGCGGCGTACCGATGATGGCGAGGACCACTCCGAGCGGTACGGGCTTCTCGCGGGGCGTCACTCCCTCGGCGCGCTGCTCGTCGGCGACGGCCTTCTTGGCCTCGTCGGCGGCCTCGACCATGTCCTGCGGTACGGCGACGAACAGCCGCCTGCCGATCCACGCGGAGTACCCCCACGCCACGACGACGGCGGGCAGACCGCAGACGACGCCCATGAGGATGACCCAGCCGAGGTCGACGTCGAGCAGTGCGGCGGCGGCGACGGGGCCGGGGTGCGGCGGCAGGAACGCGTGTGTCATCGACAGACCCGCGAGCAGCGGCATGCAGTACAGCAGGATCGACTTGCCGGAGCGTTTGGCCGCCGCGTAGACGATCGGTGCGAGGACGAAGATGCCGACGTCGAAGAAGACCGGGATGCCGAAGATGAGGCCGGTGAGGCCCATGGCGAGCGGGGCGCGGCGCTCGCCGAAGAGGTTGAGCAGCCGGGACGCCAACACCTCGGCGCCGCCCGACACTTCGAGGATCGCGCCGAGCATGGTACCGAGGCCGATGATGATGGCGACATGGCCGAGGATGCCGCCCATGCCGCTCTCGATGAGCGAGACGGCGTCCGACTTCTGGACGGTGCCGAAGAGTTCGGTGACGGAGAGTCCGGCCGCGAGGCCGACGGCTATGGAGACGGCGAGCAGCGCGACGAACGGCTGGAGCCTGACCTTGATGATCAGGAAGAGCAGCAGCAGGATGCCGAGCGCGGCGACGGTCAGCAGTCCGGCGGTGCCGGATATGAGGGCGAGCAGACCGCCGGTGTGGGGTGGGGTCTCGGCGGCGGGTGTTGCGGCGAGGAGGAGGGACATGGGGGGCCTCGGCAATCAGTGGGGCTTTCGGGCAGGGGGGATCGCGGCACGGCGCCCCGGGAAGGGACACCGCGCCGTGTTCGGGCGGGCGGGGAGGGGCGTCAGCCCAGGACGGCCAGGGCGTCGATCTCGATGAGGAGACCCTTGGGCAGCCCGACGTACACGGTCGTACGGGCGGAGGCGGGGGCCGTCAGCCCCTGCTCCTCGAAGTACGCGTTGTAGATCTCGTTCATCTCCGCGAAGTGGTCCACGTCCGTGAGGTAGACGCGTGTCATCATCACGTCGTCCCAGGTCGCGCCGCCCTCTTCGAGGATCGCCTTGACGTTGGCGAAGGTCTGGAGGGTCTGCTCGCGCAGGGTCGGCCCGGCGGGCGTCGACGGCTGCCCCTCGACGGCCGGCAGGAACCCGACCTGCCCGGCGACCTGGAGGATGTTCCCCTTGCGGACGCCGTGCGAGAACTTCGCGGGCGGCACGGTGTGCGTGGCGGGCGTGAGGGCGATCTTCTCGGCGCCGGTCGTCTCGGTGCCGGTCTGGTCGGTCATGGACGGTCCTTCGGTTCACTGGGCGGGGCGGGTGTGCTGCCGGAGTACTCGCGGCTGATGGCGTCGGCGGTACGGCGTACCAGCGGCAGCAGGGTGAGGAGTTCCTCGGCGGTGACGACGACGTTCGGCGCGGACACCGACATGGCGGCGACGACCCGGCCGTCCGCGCCGCGGATGGGGGCGCCGACGCAGTTGATGGACTCCTCGTGGCCACCGAGGTCGGTGGCCCAGCCCTGTTCGCGTACGGTCGCCAGCTCCTTGAGGAAGGCGGCGGCGTTCGGTGTCGAACGGGCTGTGTACAGGGGGTAGTCGAGCTTGTCCGCGAGGGCGCGGCGCTCGGCCTCGGGGAGGTCGGCGAGGAGCAGCTTGGCGACGGCGGCGACGGTGAGGGCGACGGGCTTGCCGATCCGCGAGTACATCCGTACCGGATAGCGGCTCTCCACCTTGTCGATGTAGAGGACCTCGTTCTCCTCGTAGACCGCGAGGTGGACGGTGTGGCCGCACTTCTCGTTCAGGGCGAGGAGGTGCGGGTGGGCGATCTCGCGGACGTCGAGGTTCTCGACGGCTTCCTGGGCGAGCGCGAAGAGGCGGGCGCCGAGCCGGTAGCGCTGGTCGGACTGGCGGTAGACGAGGCCGTGTTCGTGGAGGGTGCGCAGCAGCCGCAGCGCGGTCGACTTGTGCACCCCGAGGCGTTCGGCGACCTGGCCGAGGTCGGCGGGTCCCTCGGCGAGCAGCGGCAGGATGGACAGCGCGCGGTCGACGGTCTGGCTCATGGCGTACGTACCTCCTCGTCGGCACTCCGGGCTGCCTCTGTCCAGCCGGGGCCGAGTCGAAGTGTCCCCCACGCGGTGTCGTCGAGTGCGGCCAGGCGGTCGGCGTGGTCGCGGGCGGGCGGGGTGCCGAGGTCGCCGGGGACGGTGAGCGCGGCGGCGGCCATCAGATGGCCGTGGCGCAGCCGGTCGCGTACGGGGAGGCCGCGCAGGGTGGCGGAGAGGAATCCGGCGGCGAAGGCGTCCCCGGCGCCGACCGGTACGACGACGTCGACGCGGAGGGCGGGTACGGAGGTGACGGTGGCGGCGGCGTCGAAGGCGGTGGCGCCGTGGGCGCCCTGCTTGACGACGAGGAGGCGGGGTTCGGGCAGGGCCGCGCGGATCGCGGCGGGGCCGCCGGTGATGCCCCAGGCGGCGCGGGCCTCGTCCTCGCCGACGAAGACGAGGTCGCTCGCGCGGGCCAGGCCGAGCAGGATCTCGCCGGCCGCGGCCGGGTCGCGCCAGAGGCTGACGCGGTAGTTGACGTCGAAGGAGACGAGGGGGCGGCCGGGGCGGGGCGCGGTGAGGGCGCGGAGCAGGGCGAGGCAGTCGGCGGAGAGCGCGGCGGTGATGCCGGAGAGGTGCAGGACGCGCCCGGAGAGGACGGCTGCGAGGTCGACGGTGTCGGGGGACATGGCGGACGCGGCGGAACCGGCGCGGTAGTAGACGACCTCGGCGAGGGGTGGGGGGCCGCCGGGGCCGGGGGTGGCGGGCTCGGAGCCGGCCGGTTCAGTCGGCCGTTCCCCCGCCGTACGGAAATAGACGCCGGTGGGCCGGTGCGGGTCGCGGCGGACGGCGCTCGTGTCAACCCCGTACGAGGCGATCTCCTCGACCAGGTGGGTGCCGAAGCCGTCGGTGCCGACCCGGCTGACCCAGCGGGCGCGGTGTCCGGCGCGGGCGAGGCCGCAGGCGACATTGGACTCGGCGCCGCCGATGCCGCGCTCGAAGGAGGGTACGTCGGCGAGGCGGCCCGGCCGGGTGGGCAGAAAGGTGACCATGGACTCGCCGAGCGCGACGACGTCGGCCTCGACATCGGCGGTGGCTCCGGCGGTGGTTCCGGGTGCGGTCACGGCGGTCACGGCAGTCTGGCTCCTCGCTGGTTCCCGTCGCCGGGAGGCGCCCGGCTCCGTTGACCCGGCGTCCGCTGGGATGTTAGACAGCGGTGAGCGACATGCGCAATCGGTGTTGCGCATAATGCAACGCGATACGTTCGTCCGTTATGTGCCCGACCGCCTATCGAGGAGGCTCCATGGCCGCCGAAGCACGTACTGCTCGGACCCCGCTGGCCGCTCCGTCCGCGCCGGCCGCCCTGGCGGCTCTGGCCGACGAACGGATCGACCACCGCTTCAAGGGGCTGCCGCCGGACGCCGACGGGCTGACGGTGGGCGAGCTGGCGGCTCAGCGCCGGAACCTCTTCACGGGCGGTTTCACGACCCCGGTCCTCGCCCTGTCCGCCGAGGGCCTGGAACACAACCTGGCGCTGATGGAGACGTACGCGACTCGGCACGGGCTGGCGTTCGCGCCGCACGGCAAGACCTCGATGGCGCCGCAACTGTTCGCGCGGCAGCTCGACCGCGGGGCGTGGGGCATCACACTGGCGGTGCCCCACCAGGTGCGCGTGGCAAGGGCGTTCGGGGTCGGCCGGATCTTCCTGGCGAACGAACTCGTCGACGCGGCGGCCCTGCGCTGGCTCTCCACCGAACTGGACCGGGACCCCGACTTCCGCTTCATCTGTTACGTGGACTCGGTACGGGGCGTGGAGCTGATGGACGCCGCGCTGCGGGACGCCGGGGCGGGGCGGCCGGTGGACGTGGTGGTGGAACTGGGCGCGGGCCCCGGGGCCCGGACCGGCGCCCGCACGGAATCGGACTGCACGGCGGTCGCGGACGCGGTGGCGGATGCGGCGACGCTACGGCTGGTGGGCGTGGCGGGATACGAGGGCGAGGTACCGGGCGCCACATCGGAACGGGTACGGGAGTGGCTGCGCCGGCTGGTCGGGCTCGCGGTCGCCTTCGACGGGGAGGGGCGGTTCGCGGGGGCCGACGAGGTGGTGGTGAGCGCGGGGGGAAGCGCGTGGTTCGACGCGGTGGCGGAGGTCTTCGAGGAGACCCCGGAACTCTCCCTCCCTGTCCTGAAGTTGCTGCGCTCCGGTGCGTACGTATCACACGACGAGGGCCACTACCTCCGTCTGACGCCGTTCAACCGGGTACCGGAGGAGGGCGCGCTGCACCCCGCCTTCCGCCTCTGGACCCAGGTGGTGTCCCGCCCGTCCCCGGACCAGGCTTTCGTGAACGCGGGAAAGCGGGACGCGGCCTACGACTTGGACCTGCCGGCGGTACGGGAGGTACGGGGCGAGGCGGACCCGACGGCCATCGAGCTGACGGCCCTCTCGGACCAACACGGGTGGCTCCGCACGGAACCGGGAGCTGACCTGGCGGTCGGCGACTGGGTGGGCCTGGGCCTCTCGCACCCGTGCACAACCTTCGACAAATGGAACCTGATCCCCCTGACCGAACAGGACGGCACGGTAACGGACTACATCCGCACCTTCTTCTAATTCTTTTCCCCACCCACCCACCCTCATTTCCCACCGGAACGGATGGGGCCAGGCGGGTGCGAAAACGCACCACGCACGGACCCGCAGCCGCCGGCGGCGCTCCACCCCGGGAGGGTCCACCCGCACCCGCCCACGACCTGCACGGTGGGTGCACCACCCACGGACCGGAAGCCGCCGGCGGTGGTCCACCCCGGGAGGGGCCACCCGCACCCGCCCACGGTCCGCACGGGTGGTGCGGGTGGGAGCACGATCCGGCCGAAGGCCGGGAGCACCACGCACGGACCCGCAGCCGCCGACGGTGGTCCACCCCGGAAGGGGCCACCCGCACCCGCCCACGGTCCGCACGGGTGGGCGGGTGGGAGACACAACAAGCCAACGGCACGGAGGACCCCCCATGGACCTAGTCATCCGCGACGCCCAACTGATCGACGGCACCGGAACCCCCGCCCGCAGAGCAGACGTCACCGTCCACGCAGGCCGCATCACCGAGATCCGCGAAGAAGGAACGGGCCCCCGCCCCACAGGGACCCGAACCCTCGACGCCCAGGGACTGACCCTCACCCCGGGTTTCATCGACATGCACGCCCACAGCGACCTGGCCCTCCTCCGGGACCCGGAACACACGGCCAAGGCGGCACAGGGCGTCACCCTCGAAGTCATCGGCCAGGACGGCCTGTCGTACGCCCCGGTGGACGACGAATCCCTCACCCACATCCAGCGCACGATCGCCGGCTGGAACGGCACGGACGGCGTCGACTTCACCTGGCGCACGGTCGCGGAGTACCTGGACACCCTGGACCGTGCCCACGGCGGTGAGGGCATCGCGGTGAACGCCGCGTACCTCCTCCCCCAGGGCACGATCCGTATGCTCGCGGTCGGCTGGGAGGACCGCGAGGCCACCCCGGCCGAACTGGACCGGATGCGCCACGAGGTGGCGAAGGGCATGCGCGAGGGCGCCGTAGGCATGTCGTCGGGTCTGACCTACACACCCGGCATGTACGCGAAGAACACGGAACTGACCGAACTCTGCAAGGTGGTCGCGGCCCACGGCGGGTACTACTGCCCCCACCACCGCAGCTACGGCGCCGGCGCGCTCCAGGCGTACGAGGAGATGATCGACCTCACCCGGGATGCGAACTGCCCCCTGCATCTGGCCCACGCCACCATGAACTTCGGCGTGAACAAGGGCAAGGCGCCCGACCTGCTCGCCCTCCTGGACGGCGCCCTCGCCGAGGGCGCCGACATCACCCTCGACACGTACCCGTACACCCCGGGCTGTACAACTCTCGTGGCGATGCTGCCGAGTTGGGCGAGCGAGGGCGGCCCGGAGGCGACGCTGGCCAGGCTCCGGGACGAGGAGACGGCGGAACGCATCCGGCACCACATGGAGGTCATCGGCGCGGACGGCTGCCACGGCGTACCGATCGACTGGGACACCATCGAGATCTCGGGCGTGAGCACGGGCGCCCCGGACCTGGCCGGGTACGTCGGCAGCACGGTCCGGCAGTCGGCCACCCGCCTCGGAGAGGAACCGTGGACGACGGCCCGCCGCCTCCTCATCGCCGACCGCCTCGGCCCGACGATCCTCCAGCACGTCGGACACGAGGAGAACGTGCGCGCGATCATGCGGCACCGTGTCCACACCGGCGGCTCGGACGGCATCCTCCAGGGCGACAAGCCGCACCCGCGCGCGTACGGGACGTTTCCGCGGTATCTTGGCCGGTACGTAAGGGAGTTGGGCGTCCTCGGCCTGGCGGAGTGCGTGGCCCATCTGACCTCGCGTCCCGCCGCCCGCCTGGGCCTCACCGACCGGGGTGTGGTCCGCGAGGGCTACCGCGCCGACCTGGTCCTGTTCGACGCGGACACGATCGCCGCGGGCTCGACCTTCGACGCCCCCCGCACCCTGCCCACCGGCATCCCGCACGTCCTGATCGACGGCCGTTTCGTCATCGAGGACGGCCACCGCACGGACACCCTCGCGGGCCGCACCGTACGCCACATGTGAGGGGGGCGCCGCCGGTCGCCGACGGACTAGCGCCGCTTCCCGCGCAGCCGCTGAATCATCAGCGCGGTCTCCGCGAGGGCTCTACGGCGGAGCGACTCGATCTCGGGGTCGTGCACGTTCCACGCGTGTTCGAGGGCGTGCTCCCGGTAGAGCGTGCACGCGTCGCCGTCCGGCCCGCCCTCGGTCTCGCACCAGGGAAGGGACTCGAACCGCATGATGCCGCCGGTGTCCCAGCGGGCCCACAGCGGCGGTGCCATACCGTCGGGCCAGTCCCATGCGTGGTCGGCGTGCTCGCCCTTGTGCCAGAGTCCGAGTTCGCACCGGACCCGCAGGGGCGCGTAGCCGAGATCGTTGCCGTAGACCCGCCCTTGTCCGGCGAGGATGGCGAAGAGGAGAGCGGCGCGCGGCACATCGGCTGCGGCTTTGCATTGACGCATGAGGGGCCTATCCGAGGTGGGCGGTCGGCACGTTCCAGAAGTCGCCGTGAGGGGACTGGTGCCAGAGCGTGTGTTGTCCGTCCGGGCCGACCGTGAGGCCGAATTGATCCCAGGTGGGCTTCGAGTTCGCGATCCACCAGCACCACATCATCTCTACGACTTCCCAGAAGCCCTGGCCGTGGTCCTGGTAGGTGCCCCTGATGTCGCTGCCGTCGCCGCCGTCCCGGTAAGTGACCTCGCCCCAGTGGCCGTTGGGCATCGTCAGGCGGCGCGTCCGCCGACCGTCCTCCGTTCCGTACTGGAGGTCCAGGCCGGGAAGTCGGGCGGACAGCAGGAACTTCAGGTGGTAGTTGTCGAAGTCCTCGATGGGGATGGCGGAGACGCCATCGGAGTGCTCGCTGAGGTCTGCCCCCACGGGCTTGGCGTCGCGCCTGGCCGGCATGAAGGACCCGCCGTCCTTCGTGAAGCGGCCCGTGAGGGTTCCATCGGGCTGAGCTTCCAGAAGAACGAGACCGGCGCTCAGGGGGCCGAACACGTTGGCGATGAGCTTGCCGCCCGGTGCGAGCGCCCTTCGGACCGAGTCCGTGACGTACGGCAGCCCGAAAGAGAAGATGATCTTGTTGAACTGTTTCGGCCACCGCGACGAAGTGGCGTCGGCTTCGATGATCGTGGGCAGGTGGCCCAGTTCGTCCAGGCGTTCCCCAGCGGCCTCCGTACCGCTGATGTCGCTTGCCACGAGTTGGCTCTGTTCGTTCACCAGTTTCAGGATGAGCGCGGCTTGATATCCGGTGCCCAGGCCCGCGTCCAGAACGTCGTCGTCGGGCTCGATGCCGAGATCTTCGAGCATGCGAACCGTGAGGCTCGGCTGAGTACTCGAAGACGTGGGGACACCGTGCCAGCCACCCTCAACTCGCTCGCCGGCGCCCAGCTCGGTGACCAGGGAGGCATTCGTGTAGATCGGCTCCATCCACTCGATGCCGTCCCCTTCCGCGCGCTCCCTCCACAGCGTCGGAACACCCCCGGTGTTCTGGAAGTACTTCGGCACGAAGGCATGCCGCGGAGTCGCGGCCACGGCCTCGTACACCCGCTGCGACCTGATGTCCCCGGATTCGCGCAGCGAGTCCGCCAGGGAGCGGGCCTTCGGCCCCCAGTTCAGAGATTGCACCATTCCTCCAGAACGCTAGAGATTGCCTTCGCCACAGGTAGATCAGGGGAGTTGGCCCAGGCCCATTGGCCGGACGGGTTGGCCTCCAGGAACATCCACTTCCCCGAGGGCCGCACGATGAAGTCCGCGGCGAAGTAGGCCAGATCCATCACGGCCGCGTACCGCCGCAACGACTGGAGTACGGACTTCGGTGTCTCGATCGCGGTGAGCTGGATCGAGTCGTAGTCCGAACGCCAGTCGACCCGGGCCTGATCGCTCGTCGCGTCGATGCGGGCGCAGAAGCACTCGTCTCCGATGAAGATCGCACGGACCTCGAAGTCCTTCTCGATCCGCGCCTGAAACAGGTGAGCGGTCGAGTCGACGCCTTCAAGGGCGTGAAGGTCCGCTTCCCGGGTGTAGACGGACTCGTAGCCCGCCTTGTGGGCCACGACGGGCATTCCCAGGGCCTTGGTGATGATCGGGCCATCGATCAGGCGCGCGAAGCGCCGCACGGCCTCCGCGTCCGTTGTCACCAGTGTCCGGGGAACCGACAGGCCGGCCGCGCTCGCCACCTGGAGCTGACGCGGCTTGAACTCCGCGGCCGATGCCTTGGCCGGGTGGTTGAGATACGGGGCGTCCAGGCTTGTCACGATGCCGCCGAAACCGATCCTGGCCGCCCCACGGGCGTAGTGCTCGTCGGACTCGGACAGCCCGGAGAACCTGAACGTGCCCGGCCGATTCCAGTACACGGCCTGGATGGCGGACAGCTCCACGGACCTCTCGCCGTTGGCGAGGACGCCCTCCCAGTGCCTCCCGCTGAACGTCGCGCGGAACTCCAGCTCGGTCGGGAACTCGGCCGTGTCCACGCGGAACACGGGGACCCCCGCCGAGGCCAACTCGCCGACGATCAAGTCAGTCCCGGCCTCGAACGGGTTGTCCACGATGAGGACAGTCACTCGGTGTACCCCGGGTCTCCACCCTCGTCGGACGGCGGCGGGTTCTTGTGGTCGCCGTCCGGGTTCGTCTTCCTGCTCGTGGCCATGGTGATCAGCAGCGTGCCGTCCTCCATGGACGCGGTCTGCGTCATACGGTCGTAAACGCGCGTCTCCGTGCGGGGTGCGGAGAGGTCGGAGGCCGTGAAACGAGCCCCCTGGAGCGCGTACGGGCGGACGTACGACGGCCGTTGTGCGATGGGGGCCGGCCTGCCCAACGGCAGTGCCTCGATGACGTTCATGTCGTCCTTCCGATCGTCAGGTGAGGGAACCCGCCCCCGGACCGAGCGCTAACTCTTCGGGCCGGGGACGGAGATGATGGGGCGGAAGATCTCGCGTACGGACGTCATGACCCAGGGGCCGTAGCGCTCCAGGATCAAGATGCGGCCCGAGGCCCCGCCCTTGCCGCGCATGTCGTTCACGCGGCAGAAGTGGTGGTCCAGGAGGACGTAGTCGCCCACACGGACCTCGTGGGGAGCACATCGCGCCGGCAGCGTGTGTCGCGGCCGTTCGGGCCGGTACTCGGGCGCGGCCTCGACGAGCGTGCAGCGCTTCTCCAGCACGGTCCACGTGCAGCCGACGCTGTCCTGAAGGTGCAGCACGTCACCCGAGCGCTTCCAGACGATCCCCCGCGCCGCCCGTGTGTGGTCTTGGACCACGGCCCCTACGGCGAAGCTCACGACGCTCCCTCCTTCGGGGCGTCCGCCTCCGTGGCGCCGGCCTCGGCCTTCTTGTCGGAGAGGATCTTCTCCAGGGCCTCGATCAGCTTCTCGGCGGTGGGGATGTTGATGCCGCCGAGCGCGATGAGCGGGTTCGTCGGCCCGTCCTCGCGCAGGCTCATGCTGCGGAGATTCACCCCCTGCGAGACGAGCAGGGTGTAGAGCCTCGCGTAGGCGGCCTGGGCGCGATCGAGGGGGATGTGCTCCAGGTTGATCTCGCTGCGCATGGGAGTGCGCTGGGGGAGAGAGGGGGTGGTGCGCTGCGGGGGCATGGTCGCTCGCTTCCTGGGAGAGATGAACTTCGCCGTTCCGCAACCAGGTTGAGCGAGTAACCGTACGATCACCAGGTGTAATAATTCCGAGTCCGCAACGCGAAGAAACGGAGCCGCACACATGGCGAGGCCGCCGAAGGAGCTGACGCCCGAAAAGAGCGTGGAGGACCTACTCGGGTCCAAAATCCGGAAGTTGAGACTGGCGAAGGGTTGGGATGTCACCGACCTCGCGACGAAGGTGTTCGTCAGTACTGGCCGGATCAGCTCGATCGAGACCGCGAACGACCCGCCGGGACGGGACCTGACGCTGAAGCTGGAGCAGGTGCTCGACGCCCCGAAAGGCGCCCTGTTAGAACTCCAGACACTCATCCGGGCCGAGGCGTTCAAGGACTACGCCCAGCGATTCCTTCGCGACCAGGCCCTTGCCAGGTCCATCCACGAGTTCTCGCTCGGAGTCCCGGGCCTGCTCCAGATCCCTGGCTACGCCCGCGCGCTGATGGCCGTGGACTTCACGGACAACCCCGAGGGCCTGGACGCTTCCGTTGTCCGACGAAGTGAGAGGCAAGAGGTCTTCAACAGGGAGAGTCCTCCGTGGCTGTGGGTCGCCCTTGCCGAGCCGGCCCTCCATCAGGTCCACGGCAGTCCCGAGATCATGGCCAAGCAACTCAATCACCTGCTGGAGATGGGCGAGCGGCCGAACATTCACATCCAGGTGCTCCCCGCCGAGCAGCCGGCCGTGCCCGGCTCAATCAGCCTGCTGACGCTCCAGGACGGTGCCCGAATCGCCTACGCTGAGGGGTTCAACACGGGTACCTACTACCAGGAGCCCAGTGATGTCGATAGGTTCCAGAGGATCTACGATCGCATCCAGGCAGGCGCGTTGGACATCGACGCGTCCGCACAGGCCATGAGGGACGCACGAAGGAAGCATCAGCGATGACACGGCAGACTGACTGGCACATCAGCTCGTACAGCGGCAGCAACGACAACTGTGTCGAGGTGAAGGTCGCAGACCCGAACCTCCCCGGCGTGGTCCGTGCACGCGACAGCAAAGACGCCAGCATCCCCGAGGTACGGGTCCCGACCGCAGCCTGGGGCGCCTTCGTCGACTACGTCAGCCACCCCGAGGTCTGAGGAACGTACGGAGGAAGCGCCAGCGATGACACAGCAGACTGACTGGCACATCAGCTCCTACAGCGGCAACAACGACGACTGCGTCGAGGTGAAGGTCGCAGACCCGAACCTCCCCGGCGTGGTTCGTGCACGCGACAGCAAAGACGCCAGCATCCCCGAGGTACGGGTGCCGACCGCAGCCTGGGGCGCCTTCATCGACTACGTCAGCCACCCCGAGACATGAGGGACGCACGAAGGAAGCACCAGCGATGACACAGCAGACTGACTGGCACATCAGCTCCTACAGCGGCAACAACGACGACTGCGTCGAGGTAAAGGTCGCAGACCCGAACCTCCCCGGCGTGGTCCGTGCACGCGACAGCAAGGACACCGGCATCCCCGAGGTCAGGGTCCCGACCGCAGCATGGGGCGCCTTCATCGACTACGTCAGCCACCCCGAGGTCTGAGGGACGTACGGAGGAAGCATCAGCGATGACACGACAGTCTGACTGGCACATCAGCTCGTACAGCGGCAGCAACGACGACTGTGTCGAGGTGAAGGTCGCAGACCCGAACCTTCCCGGTGTGGTTCGTGCGCGCGACAGCAAAGACGCCGGCATCCCCGAGGTCAGGGTGCAGGCCGCAGCGTGGGGCGCCTTCATCAACCACGTCAGCCACCCCGAGGTCTGAACACACGACGACCGTCCGTGCCCCGCGTCTCGCCCTGGTTCAGGCCGTCTGCGGGGCCGGGGCGAAGGTGCCGGTGGCCCGTCCTGAAAGGGCGGGCGGGTGGGATCGCCGGTTGCGTAGATCCGTTGGGGCGGGTGGGTGGGAACACCGGTCGCGTGGGGCGGGCCCCGGTGGCAGGACGGCCCCCGTGTGGGGGACAACACCGCGCAGGCCCTCCTACCCCGCCGTAAAGTTGCGGACATGCAGGTGATCCAGTCCACGAAGCTCGCCAACGTCTGTTACGAGATCAGGGGCCCCGTCCTCGAAGAGGCGATGCGCCTGGAGGCCGCGGGCCACCGCATCCTCAAGCTCAACACGGGCAACCCGGCGGCGTTCGGCTTCGAGTGCCCGCCCGAGATCCTGGAGGACATCCTCCGCAACCTCGGCGACGCCCACGGATACGGCGACGCCAAGGGCCTCCTCGCCGCCCGGCGCGCGGTCGTCATGCACAACCAGACCCTCGGCATCGAGACCGACGTGGAGCATGTCTTCATCGGCAACGGCGTCTCCGAGCTGATCGTCATGGCCATGCAGGGCCTCCTTGACGACGGCGACGAGGTCCTCGTACCGGCACCGGACTACCCCCTGTGGACGGCCGCCGTGTCGCTCTCCGGGGGGACGGCCGTGCACTACCGGTGCGACGAGCAGTCCGACTGGATGCCCGATCTGGCCGACGTCGAGCGGAAGGTCACCGACCGCACCAAGGCCATCGTCATCATCAACCCCAACAACCCCACGGGTGCCGTATACAGCGCGGCCGTCCTGCGCGGCCTGACCGACATCGCCCGCCGTCACAACCTCCTCGTCTGCTCCGACGAGATCTACGACAAGATCCTCTACGACGACGCCACGCACACCCCCACCGCCGCCGTCGCCCCGGATCTGCTGACGCTCACGTTCAACGGCATGTCGAAGGCGTACCGGGTCGCCGGTTTCCGCGTCGGATGGATGGCGATCTCCGGGCCGAGGGCGCACGCCGACTCGTACATCGAGGGTCTGACGATCCTCGCGAACATGCGGCTGTGCGCGAACATGCCGGGACAGCACGGTGTGGTCGCGGCGCTCAGCGGCCGGCAGACCATCGGCGAGCTGGTGCTGCCGGGCGGCCGGCTGAAGGAGCAGCGGGACACGGCGTACGAGCTGCTGACGCAGATCCCCGGTGTGACCTGTGTGAAGCCGAAGGGCGCGCTGTATCTGTTCCCGCGCCTGGACCCGAAGGTGTTCAAGGTCAGGGACGACCGTCAGATGGTCCTCGATCTGCTGCGCGTCGAGAAGATCATGGTGGTGCAGGGCACCGGCTTCAACTGGCCCGAACCGGACCACTTCCGGGTGGTCACGCTGCCGACCACCGCCCAGCTCACGGAGGCGGTCACCCGTATCGGCGCCTTCCTGGACGGCTACAGCCAGCCCTGACGGACCACGCGGCCCGAATCGAGCACACATTCGAATAGAGGGCGTACGGTGGTGTGGTGAGCGCGCATCTCCAAGGTTCCCTCTTCGACCAGGCCGACCCCGACGAGACCGGCGGTATCCGGCTCGGCTGCCTGGCCGCGGTGCGCCGGACCGTGCTCGGGGCGGGCGCCTGGATCGACGTACTGCCCGGCTGGCTGCACGGCGCCGACGCCCTGTTCACCCGCCTCGCGGCCGACGTCCCGTGGCGCGCCGAGCGCCGCCAGATGTACGAGAACACGGTCGACGTACCCCGCCTGCTCTGCTTCTACGGCGCCGACGACCCGCTCCCCCATCCGGTCCTGACCGAGGCCCGCACCGCCCTCACCGAGCACTACGCCGGCGAACTGCGCGAACCGTTCACCACGGCCGGGCTCTGCCACTACCGCGACGGCCGCGACAGCGTCGCCTGGCACGGTGACCGCATCGGCCGTGGCGCGCGCGAGGACACGATGGTCGCGATCCTGTCGGTCGGCGCCCCGCGCGATCTCCTGCTACGCCCCCGTGGCGGTGGCGGGCGCACCGTCCGCCGCCCGCTCGGCCACGGCGACCTGATCGTCATGGGCGGCTCCTGCCAGCGCACCTGGGAACACGCGATCCCGAAGACCACACGCGCCACGGGCCCCCGCATCAGCGTCCAGTTCCGCCCACAGGGCGTCCGCTGATGTGTCGGGTCACTTGGTCGGGTTAATTAGTCGGGTTACTTGAAGGCCGGCAGATTTCGGGTCGCCCAGTCGGCGAACGTATGCGGTGCGCGGCCCAGCAATCGCTCCACATCCGGACTGATCCGCCGCTCCGGTGGCAGCGGCTCGCCGAGGATGGACAGGGTGCCCTCGACCACCGGTTCCGGCATGAACTCCAGCATCGCGGCGCGGGCCTCCTCGCGGGTCTGTTCGATGAATCGGACCGGTTCACCGATGGCGTCGCCGATCGCCTCGGCCCGCTGCCGGGGCGTACTGAGTTCCGGTCCCGTCACCTCGTAGACCTGCCCGGCGTGTCCCTCCTCGCGCAGGGCGACGGCGGCGACCTCCGCGATGTCGACCGGATCGACCATCGGCAGACCGACGTCGCCGAAGGGCGCGGCGGCGGTGCGGTCGGTACGTATGGAGGCAGCCCAGGCGTAGGCGTTGGAGTCGAAGCCGCCGGGGCGCAGGATCGTCCAGTCCAGGCCGGATTCCCGTACCGCGTCCTCGATGGCCCGCAACGGTGCGTGGGACGGCGCGTCCGGGCGGGTTCCGGCGGCCTGGGACGACTGGAGGACGATCCGCCGCACACCGCCCGCCGCGGCGATACGGAGGAGGTCCGCCGGGTCGGGGATGTGCGCTCCGGCGCCGGAGACGAGCAGGTACAGGGCGTCCGCCCCGATAACGGCGGCGCGGAGGGTGTCGGGGGCGGAGAGGTCGGCCCGGATGTGCCGGACGGACGGGGGAAGGGGGTCGCCCGGGGTATGACGGGACACGGCGGTCACCTGCTCGCCGGCCTCGGCGAGGGCCCGGACCAGGGGACGGCCGACGTTTCCGGTGGCTCCAGTGATGACGATCATGCTGCTGCTCTCCCATGGTTCGCGTTGTTCGCGGTGTGTTCGTCAACGACCCTCGCCCGCAAACTGGCCACCTTCTGGCCACTTTCTGAAGGAGAATGCGGAAGATGAAGGCCGAAGATGAGAGCTGACCGTCTAGTGGCGACCCTCCTGTTCCTCCAGACCCGGGGGAGGGTGACCGCGGCGCAGGTGGCGACGGAACTCGGGGTGGCCGAGCGGACCGCGCGGCGCGATCTGGAGGCGCTGGCGAGCGCGGGTGTCCCGGTGTATTCGCAGCCGGGGCGCGGCGGCGGCTGGTCGCTGGTCGGCGGCGCCCGTACCGATCTGACCGGGCTGACCGCGACCGAGATCAGGGCGCTGTTCCTGGTGGCGGGCCCGTCGGCCGTGACGCCCGAACTACGCACGGCGCTGCGGAAGTTGGTACGGGCCCTGCCGGCACCGCTGCGTCCGGACGCCGAGGCCGCGTCGCGCGCCGGTGTCACCGACGGCACGGACTGGTCCCGTACCGAGGTGACGGCGTCCGAGCCCCATCTCGACGCGCTGCGCCGGGCGGTGCTGGACGGGACGGTGGTACGGCTCGGCTACGCGGGACCCGGCAGGCCGACCGGCGAGCGGACGGTGCATCCGCTGGGGCTGGCGTCCAAGGCGGGGGTCGAGTACCTCGTCGCGGGGACCGAGCGGGGGACCCGGACGTTCCGGCTGAGCCGGGTCACGTCGGTCGAGCCGACCGGTGAGCCCGTGGTACGGCCGGACGGCTTCGACCTGGCCACGGAGTGGCGGACCCTGGCCGGACGGATGGAGGACCGGATGCGGGCCGCGACCGTACGGGCACGGGCCGAACCGGGCGCCGGACCGCTCCTCGACCGAATGTTCGGCGCCCGGCTACGGGTGACGGGCCGCGACCCCGACGGCTGGCTCGCCATCCACCTCGACGGCCCCTCCCCCGAGATCCTCGCCTCCCAACTAGCGGGCCTAGGCACCCGAATAGAAATCCTGACCCCACCGGAAACAAGGACCCACCTGGCCCGCCTGGGCACCGAACTCACCGGTCTGTACGGCGGCGACACACCGGTCTCAGCGGGTGCCGGGTCGCCGGGTTCGACGGATGTCGGGTCGCCGGGTTCGGCGGACGCCGGGTCGCCGGGTTCGGCGGATACCGGATCGCCGGGATCAGCGGACGCCGGGTCATCGGGTCCGGCGGACGCCGAGCCGCCACATTCGGCAGACGCCGGGACGCCGGGTCCGCCGCACGCCGGGAAACCGGACTCGGCAGATGCCGGGTCATCGGGTCCGGCAGGCGCCGAGCCTCCGCATCCGGCGGACGCCAGGTTGCCAGGTTCGGCGGACGCCAAGAAACCGGACTCGGCAGATGCCGGGGCGCCGGATTCGCCAGACGCCGGGACGCCGCCCACCGGCACCCCCGCCCCGCCCCACCACACCCAGCAGCCGCGGCAAGCGCCCTGAAACCGGCGCGGCGCTGTGACACATGCGGCTCCACCGCACGAGCACCCAGAACCCACAAGGCCCAGCGCGACACATGCCCCTGAAAGGGGCGCGGGGAACTGC
This sequence comes from Streptomyces sp. NPDC058001, assembly GCF_042886315.1. Taxonomy (NCBI): domain Bacteria; kingdom Bacillati; phylum Actinomycetota; class Actinomycetes; order Kitasatosporales; family Streptomycetaceae; genus Streptomyces; species Streptomyces sp. NPDC058001. The sequence goes on along the minus strand of NZ_JBHVQT010000001.1, from coordinate 598,595 downwards.
GCACCCAGCCGACCATCCAGAACCCACAAGGCCCAGCGCGGCACACGCCCCTGAAAGGGGCGCGGGGAACTGCGCACCACCCACCACGACCCGCAGCTCCCCCACCACCCCAACCAGCCGACCACCCCCGCACCGACCTCCCAGAACCTGAAAGCCCCGGCACGACAAGCGCCCCTGAAGGGGCGCGGGGAACTGCGCACCCAACCGACCATCCAGAACCCACAAATCCCGGCGCGACACACGCCCCCTGAAAGGGGCGCGGGGAACTGCGCACCACCCACCCACCACCCGCACCCCCCAATCCGGTCAACCCAGCGGAGCGCTACCGCGTGAGCCCCCCCACAATCGTCCTCAACGTCCGCTCCACCACCCCATCCCGCTCCCCGGAGGGCAACCGCGCCAACGGCCCATCAAGAATCAGCAGCGACAGTCCGTGAACCCCCGCCCACGCCGCGATCTCCGCCGCGGCCCGGTTCTCCGGCCGCATCCGACCCGCCGCCACCAACTGGTCAAGCACCTCGGAGAGTTGCGCGAACGCCGTCAGTTCCGGCGTGTCCCCGGCCGCCGAGAGGCCGGTGAAGTCGCTGCCGTCCATGTCGGGCGACCGGCAGAAGGCGGTGCGGTAGAGCCCCGGGTGCTCGATCGCGAAGCGAACGTACCCTCGGCCGACCGCCTCGGTCCTGCGTACCGCCTCGTCCCCCGGATCATCCAGTGCCGGCACACTCCCCACCGCATCCGTCATCGACGCGGCGAGCGCCAACTGCGCCCGGACCTTCACGGCATGGAGGAGATCACCCTGCCCGGTGAAATGGCGGTACGCGGCGGTCGGTGAGACGCCGACGTCGCGGGCCGCCTCGCGCAGGACGACCCGTTCGGGACCGCCCTCGGCGGCGAGTTCGACGGCGGCCTCGATCAGCGCGTTGCGAAGGTCGCCGTGGTGATAGCGGGACTTGCCGCCCTTGATCGATGCCATGAACCCCATCCTGCCCGAGTCCCGTACCCCGCCCCCACCTCTCCCTCCCCGCCCGACTCGCCCCACCCCCTCCAATGTTGACGCCGTTAACTTCCTGTGCCACCGTCAATGTTAACGTCGTAAACATGCGGAGGCGATGACCGTGCTCGACCGAATTGCCGAGCTGTCCCTGAAGCGGGGCAGACTCGTGCTGACACTGACCGTGGTGGCCGTCGTCGCCATGGGGGCCATCGGCTTCGGAGCGTTCGGCAAGCTCCTGGGCGGCGGCTTCGAGGATCCGAGCGCGCCGTCGACCCGCGCTCAGGAACTGATGGACGACAAGTTCGGCGGCGAGACCAACCTGGTCCTCCTGGTCGAGGCCGACGGCGGCGCCATCGACTCCCCGGCCGCCGAGCAGGCGGGCCGCACCCTGACCGAACGGCTCAAAAACGAGCCCACGGTGGCGAACGTCGTCTCGTACTGGGACACCGGCCGGGACACCGGCGCGTCCGCGCTGACCTCCCGGGACGGCAAGTCGGCGCTCGTCCTGGCCCATGTCAAGGGCGACGAGACCACGCAGGCCGACAACGCCGCCGAAGTCATCGACACGTACACCGGCGACCGGGACGGCGTGACCGTACGGGCCGGTGGTGCCGCCGCCGTCGGGGACGAGGTGCCCACCCAGGTCGCCAAGGATCTCGTACTGGCCGAGACGATCGCCGTGCCGCTGATCCTCATCCTGCTCGTGATCGCGTTCGGCAGCGTCGTCGCGGCGCTGCTGCCCCTGATCGTCGGGGTGATCGCGATCTTCGGCACCTTCGCCGAACTGTTCGTCCTCGGCAGCCTCACCCAGGTGTCGGTGTTCTCGATCAACCTCACCACCGCACTCGGCCTGGGCCTCGGCATCGACTACGCGCTGCTGATGATCAGCCGGTTCCGCGAACATCTGGCGGAGGGCGCCGAGGTGCCCGACGCGCTCCGGCACACCGTGCGGACCGCCGGACGGACCATCATCTTCTCGGCGGCCACCGTCGCCGCCGCACTCGCCGCGCTCCTCGTGTTCCCGCAGTTCTTCCTGCGCTCCTTCGCCTACGCGGGCATCGGTGTCGTGGTCATCTCCGCTCTGAGCGCCCTGATCGTCGTCCCCGCGCTGCTCGCCGTACTCGGCCACCGGGTCAACAACGGCCGGCTGCCCTGGGCGGACACCGTGCGCAGCGCCGAGGCCCCGCTGTGGGGGCGGCTGGCCCGTACGGTGATGCGCAGGCCCGCGCTGACCGCGCTGCCGGTCCTCGGGGTGCTGCTGCTCGCCGCGAGCCCGCTGCTCGGCGTCGTCTTCGGTACGCCGGACGAGCGGGTGCTGCCGGAGAGCGCCCAGAGCCGGCAGGTCGCGGACGCCGTGCAGCGGGACTTCACGGGCAGCGACGCGTCGGCGGTGCAGATCGTCACGACAGGACCCATGACCCCGGCCGACCTGCGGACGTACGCCACCGGTCTGTCACAACTCGACGGCACGGTACGGGTCGAGACGTCCACCGGCACCTTCAGCGAAGGCCGCTTTGCCCCGGCCGGGCCCGCGTCCGCCGCGCTGGGACGGCCCAACGCCCAGCGGATCAGCGTCGTCACCGACCTCACGCCGAAGTCGGACGCGGCTCAGCAACTGGTCGCCGCCGTACGGGGGTTGGCGGCGCCCGGCGGGGCCGAGGTCCTGGTCGGCGGCACCGACGCACGGCTGGTCGACTCGAAGGCGTCGATCGCCGACCGGCTACCGGCCGCCATCGGGCTCGTCGCGGGCTCCACCTTCGTGATCCTCTTCCTGTTCACCGGCAGCGTGGTCCAGCCGCTGCGGGCCCTGGTCCTCAACGGGATCAGCCTCACCGCCGCCATCGGCGTCATGGTGTGGATCTTCCAGGACGGCCATCTGTCCTCGCTGCTCGGCTTCACCCCGCAGCCGATGGACACCTCGATGACGGTGCTCATGTTCTGCATCGCCTTCGGCCTCTCCATGGACTACGAGGTCTTCGTCACCAGCCGCATCAAGGAGCTGCACGACGCGGGCGCCGACACCGAGACCGCCGTCACCAGCGGCCTCTCGCACACCGGACGGATCGTCACCATGGCGGCGGGGCTGCTCGCGGTGAGCTTCTTCGCCTTCGGCACGGCCGATGTCAGCTTCATCCAGATGTTCGGCCTCGGCAGCGGTCTGGCGATCCTCATCGACGCGGTCGCGGTGCGCGGGGTGCTCGTACCGGCGGCGATGCGGCTGCTGGGGCGGACGGCCTGGTACGCGCCGCGTCCGCTGCGCGCGATGCACGGCCGGTTCGGCCTCAGCGACAGCGCGCCCGCCGAAGAGCCGAGGACACCGGTCAAGGTCTGAGCCACCCGCGCGCGCGGTCGGTCACGCGGAACACCGTGTGACCGGCCGCGCGCCACACCGCATGGCCCGGCCGCGCGCCCGCCCCTCAGCCCGGTGACGCCCCCCGCTCGACATCGACGGCGGTCGGCTGCCGTAGCTCGGTCTCGGCGACGACCATGCCGGGGCAGGCCCGCCGCAGGGCCGCCACCAGCGGCGCCAACTGGACGGTCCGGTACGGGCCGTGGTACGTGGTGTGGACGCGGTCGCCCACGCACAGCCGCAGCAGGAGTTCGTCCCGCTCGGTCCGCTCGTCGTCCTGGCCGGGCTTGACGGACACCCAGGAGACCGGTCCGACCTGGAGCGGCCGGAGCGCGGTGACCGCGTCCAGCGGGTACGTACGGGTGCGCCCGTACCGCTGACGCAGGACGAGGTGGCCGGTGTCCGGCGCCACCCGGATCTCGGTCACCGAGGTCCAGGTACGGATCCAGTTCCGCGTTCCCACCGCGGTCACCACGACCGCCGCGAATCCGCAGACGAACGCCACGCCCGGCGCGAAGAAGGCGAACAGCACGGTCAGCGGGAGCAGTGGCGCGACGGGGAAGATCCCTTGTTCCAGGTACCACGGCTTGTGATCGGCTCGCCAGTGGAAGGTTCGGGCACTCGACTCGTCCATGTACCAAGGGTCAGGGCTCGCCGCGCGGAACACCACCCCGGTCGGGTAATTGCCGTACCGGCAACCCCAACCCCTGGCAGACAGGCTAGTTGGAGCGGCCCCGCTCCTCCAGATACCGCGTATGCGACTCCTGGCGCCTGGCCTCCGTCTCACGCAGCGCGGCGGCCAGCGTGTCGGCCTCGTCGTGCAGAAGGGTCAGTTGCCGCTCCAGATGGCGTTCCGGGGGCAGTTGGCCTGGAGTGAGCCGGGTCCACCAGCGGGTGCGGACGAAGGTGTCGACGGACTCCGGGATGTCCTGGCGGATCGCGCGGGCCAGCCGGTGCACGCTCTCCGGGTCCTGCCCGAGGATCTGCGCGACCCAGCCCGGGTCGAGCAGCGCCGCGAGCAGTTCGGTCAGCTCGGTGAGCCGTCCGGCGGCGGCGGGCGGCAGCTCCACCGACTCCAGATACGTCCGCAGCGTCGCGAAGTCCTCACGCAGCGCGTCGAGTTGCTCGGCCGGGTCCTGGAAGTCGGGTGCGGCCGGGCGTTCCGGCGGTGCGATCAGGGCGCCCGCGCCGTACAGCCCGACGACGACCACGGGCCAGTACACGCCCGCCAGGCCCGTGAACGTCAGGACCAGACCGACCAGTCCGCACGCGCTGCCGGTCAGGTTCTTCCGGGACTCCAGATACGCGAGCGCTCCGGCGTATCCACCGCCCTGTCTCCTACTGGTAGCCACGGATCTCCTCGAAGGCGCCGTCGAGCGAGCCCTTCTGCGCGTCGAACAGGCGCCCGCCGGTCAGCTCGGCGATATGCGTCAGCTCCGCGCGGTCGGAGTCCCCGAACAGGATCGGGAACACCGGGATCTCCCGCTGTGCGGGCGGCAGATCCGCGTAGAAGGCGTCGAACTCCTGCGGGCGGGCGCCGGTCGTGTTCTCGCCGTCCGTCATCAGCACGATCGACGTGAACGTGTCGTCGTCGGGCCCCAGATGCTCGTACGCCTTCCGCAGCGAGGTGTAGATCGCGGTGTCGCCCTCGGCGGTGAGCCGGCCGGTGTCGGCGCGGATCGCGTCGAGCCCGGCCTGCGGGTCGGCGGGCTTCACCACATGCGTACGGACGTCCTTGACCTGCGATCCGAACGGCATCAGCGTCACCTCCTCACGGTCCCGGAAGTCCCCCGTCAGATCGCTCAGCGCCTTCTTGAGCCGGGTGAGCCGGTCGCCGTGCATGGACCCGGTGGTGTCCAGGACGTACACGGTCCGCGAGGGCCTGCGCAGCTTGTTCTCGTACGCGTCGAGGAGGCCGTCGGCCACGGAACGGCTGCCGGGGAACGGCAGTTCGCGGCGCTTGTCCGCGTCGAGTGCGGCGGCGGGCTTCACCGACGCGACGACCGGGCGGCGCAGGGTGCTGTCGGTGATCTTCCGCTGGATCTCCGGGGCGCGCAGCCGGTCGGTGAGCCGGCGGACCGCCTCGCGGGTCGCCCGGTCGGTGGACGTGAGCGACGACAGCGGGTAGTCGGCGGTGACGACGCCTTCGCGGGGGCGGATGACGGTGAGGTCGGCGCGGGTCTCGTCGCCGAGGAGCACCGACTCGTAGTTGATCAGGGCGTCGACGGTGCCCCGGCGGGCGTAGGCGGTGGCGAGCCAGCCGGAGGAACCGGACGTCAGCTTCTGGCCCTTGAAGAACTCCTTCAGGGCCGGGGTCGCCTTCTGGACGTCGGCGGTGGTGAGCGCGGACTGCGCGCCGGAGAGACCCGACGCGACCGATATCAGCGCCGAGAAGCCGGAGTTGGAGCGCGCCGGGTCTGTCATGCCGTACGTCAACTTGCCGTCCGCGACGGCCTGTTGGACCTGCGACCAGGTGACGTCATTCGGCTTCCACTTCAGCCGGGTGACGACCGAGCGCTTCACGCCGATGGCCACCGGGCTGGACATGATCGGGCTCTCCGACGCGACGGCCTTCGCGGCGTCCGGGCGGAGGCGGAGGTAGTCGTTGGACGACAGCCACACCGCGTCGTAACGGCCCTTCGTCTTGCCGGCCGCCAGTTGGTCCACGGCGTCCACGGTGCCGGTGTAGGTCGGCTCGACCGTGATCCCGGTGTCCTTCCGGACCTGCTCCAGGACCGGCTTCATGTCGGACAGCTCGGAGGACGCCAACACCCGTATGGTACGGGGGGACTTGGGGTCTTCTTGGGGATCGGCCTTGTCGTCGGTGGCCGTGGTGCAGGCCGTCGCGAGGGCGAGGAGGACGACGAGCGCGGAGCGTCTTCCCAGGCCCACGCCTGTGCTCACGGACGGGCGGTTCACAGCGACCCGCCTTCCAGGGAGTTGTTGGCCTGCGAGCGCGCCAAGTACGTGCTGGCCTGCTGGAGTTCCGTCGTCAGGGACTCCACCGTCACCGCCATCGACTCCGTCGCCTGGACCTTGTACGTGTCGATCGCGTCGAGGGTCCGGTAGATCTGCTGGAACGCGGCGCGCAGCGTCTCGGCGCCGACCGCCGGGTCCGCCGCGATGCGCTGGATCTCGCCGGACTGGGTGGCGAGCATCTCGGCGTTGCCCCGGATCAGGTCCTCGGTGGTGCCGCGCAGGGCGTTGACCTGCTCGACGACCTTGCGCTGATTCTCCAGCGCGGACGACAGCATCACGGCGATACGGAGCGCCGAGACGGTCGTTGTCGCGGCGCGGTCGACGCCCTTGATCAGCTCGTCGTTGTTGCGCCGGACCACGTCCATCGCGAGATAGCCCTGGGCGCTGACGGCGAGTTGGGTGAGCAGGTCCTGGTGCTTCTGGCGGACCGGGAAGAGGACATCGGCGCGCAGGGAGTCCGCCTGGACCGGGTCGGTGAGGTCGACGGTCGCGATGTGTCCCTCGACCGCCTCGTCCAGGGCCTGGGTGAGGACCGCGTACTCCTGGAGCTTGCCCATGGTCTCCCAGAGGCGGACGCGTTCGGTCTGAAGGGCCGCGTTGTCCCGGCGCAGTTCGTCCTGGCCGCCCCTGAGGGAGCCGACGATCTTGTTGAGGGTGCCTTGTGCGGACGCGTACTTCGCGAGGTGGTCGCGGAGTTTGTTGCCGCCGGGCAGCTTGGAGAGGAGCCGTCGGGCCTTGCCGCCGGGAACGTCCCGTGGGTCCAAGTCCTCGACGGTACGCCGGAGTTCGACCAGGGATGTGGAGACGCGGCCGGTCACGTCGTCGCCGCCGCCCGTGGGCAGCGAGCGGACGGTGCGCTGGAGCATCCGGTTCGACTGGGCGGCGGCGCCGCGCATCTCGCCGTTGCCGAGCGCCACGATCTCGCCGATGCGGGAGGTGAACTCGGGTGAGCGGGCGTCGAGTGCGGCGAGTCCGTCGACGTACTCGGCGGCGCGCCGCGTCATGGCGTCCCGTACCGAGTCGTCGACCGGGACGAGTCCGCCGGCCTTCTCGCGCGGGACGGCGGCGACGGGCTGCGGCGGGGTGAGCGTCAGCTCGGGCTCGGGCGGTGTGAGGCTGTCCGGTGTGGTCACTGGCTGGTCTCCTGGTCCCCCGCGCGAGCGGCCATCTTCCTCAGCACCCCGGCCTTGGGCACGGGAGCCTGACGGACGCCGCTCAGCGTCTGGTTGAGATACGTGGTGTGGTCGGCGGTGGCCGAGGTGAACTCCGTCCCGGCGCCCTGCGGCCGGAAGCCGTGCCGTACCGCGAGTTCCCGCAACCGTTTGTCGGTGCTGAGGAGTTCGCCCAGCTCACGGCCCTTGGGGGTGAGCGGTACGACGGTGTGGTCGCTCGGCACGGTGGTGTCCGGGTAGAGCACGGTGAGGTCGCCGGGGTCCTGACCCTGGATCAGGAGCGAGGCGACCTGCGACTCGTAGACGAGGACCAGCGGGTTGCCGACGCCGCTGATGAAGTCGCGGAACGGCTGGTCCGAACTGCTCTGCTGCGAGCCCTGTACGGCGATCAGCTTGTGCAGAAGGGGCGCGGTACGGGCGATGTCCGCGTCGTTCGCGGCGACCCGGCCGCCGTCGGCGACATAGGAGGCGGCGGCGAGGTAGAGGGCGCCCGAGTTGGAGGAGTTGGGGTCGGTGCTGGTGATCGAGAGCGCACCGGTCAGCTCGGTGAACTTGTCGGCGCCCTTGAGCTGTTGCCAGGTGCGGTCGGCCTTGGCCGCCTTCAGATAGGCGTCCATCTTCAGGGTGCCGGAGCCGCCGTCCTCGCCGCCGGCGTCGGACGAGCCGGGGCGCAGGGTCGCGAGGCCGTTGTCGGCGAGGACCTGGGCGGCGCTGTGGTGGGCGACGACGACCAGCGGCGAGTAGAAGGGGCGCGGCAGCGGCTGGTCCACCTTGTACTTCGCGGCGAGTTCGTCGGCGGGGGCCTTGCTGGACGGGAACGCGAAGTCGTACCCCTTGAGGTCGCGTCCCTCCATGGCCCATGAGCCGGACGTCTCCGTCTTCACGGTGAAGCCCTTGGCGGCGAGGGCCTTCACCACATCGGGATCCGAGAAGAACTCCGCCTTCTCCGATCCGATCACTCCGTGCACGGTCTTCGTTGCCGTGCCTGCGTCCTTACCGGTGCGGCCCGCTACGACGGCGGCTGCCACGCCACCGATCAGCAGCACCGCGAGGACGAGTCCCAGGATGCGTTTCACGAGACCGAGAGTGCTCCCGGAATCCAACGTTCCCTACGGCGTCAGGTGAACGGGGGGTGACAGGGTGATCCCGGTATGCAACGGGGGCCGCAGTCGGCAGCGCCCCGAAGGGGCGCGGGGAACTGCGCGACCAGCCACGACGGCGCCGCAGCCGAACGACGGCACATCACCGCTCGCCCAGCGGAGCGCGCGGCGGGGGTGCCGTGGCCACTTGAGGAAGGGCGGGGTGCCTACTGGTGCTGGTACGCCACCAGTGAGATGCCCACGTAATGCACCACGAAGGCCGCCAATGTCAGCGAGTGGAACACCTCGTGGAAGCCGAACCAGCGCGGTGACGGGTTCGGGCGTTTCATGCCGTAGATGACGCCGCCCGCGCTGTAGAGCAGGCCGCCGACGATCACGCAGACCAGGACGGCGATGCCGCCCGCGCGCATGAAGTCGGGCAGGAAGAAGACGGCCGCCCAGCCCATCGCGAGATAGCAGGGTGTGTAGAGCCAGCGCGGCGCGCCCACCCAGAAGACCCGGAAGACGATCCCGGCCGCCGCGGCGGCCCAGATGCCCCACAGGAGCACCTGCCCCTGCGCGTCGGGCAGCAGCAGCATCGTCAGCGGCGTGTAGGTGCCCGCGATGATCAGGAAGATATTGGCGTGGTCCAGCCTGCGGAGCACACCGTCCGCCCGCGGACCCCAGTTGCCGCGGTGATAGAGCCCGCTCACACCGAACAGGAGGCACGCGGTCAGGACGTAGATCCCGCAGGCGATACGCGCCCGGGACGACTCCGCGAGCGCGGTCAGCACCAGTCCGGAGACGAGTACGGCGGGGAACATGCCGGCGTGCAGCCAGCCACGGAGCTTCGGCTTGACCTCAAGGGCTCCCGTGCCTCCGGCGGCGGGATCCGGGGGGTCCGTGAGGGCGTCGGGGACGGGCGCTGTCATATCGGAATCGTACGGGGAGTCCGGGGGTGCCGGGGCTGGTAGGTCCATCACTGTTCACAGGGTGGCAAGGCTCACGTCGCTCATGCGTGAGGCGGTCTGGACAGATGCGCGGATGCGTCGGATGATCAAATGAGTGCGGTCGGCACCGGATGAGCGCCAAGATTCATCACCGTGAAGCGTCCGGGTCGCAGCCCCCAAGGGGCATAACAAACAAAACCCCTCAATTAGGAGCAACCGTGGCGCGCGACATCGCGGCTCCCCTTTCCACTGGCATTTCCGGCACAGCCCCCACCACCCACCAGGGCCTGATCGCCTGGGTGAGCGAGATCGCCGAACTGACTCAGCCGGACAGCGTGGTCTGGTGTGACGGTTCCGAGGCCGAGTACGAACGTCTGTGCGAGACGCTCGTCGCCAAGGGAACGTTCAAGAAGCTCGACCCCATCAAGCGCCCGAACTCGTACTACGCGGCCTCCGACCCGACCGATGTCGCGCGGGTCGAGGACCGTACCTTCATCTGCTCCGAGGACGAGCAGGACGCCGGACCCACCAACCACTGGAAGGCTCCCGGCGAGATGCGGGCCATCTTTCAGGGAGAAAAGAACAGCTTTCAGGGCACGAAGGGGCAGGGCGGGATCTTCCGGGGCTCGATGCGTGGCCGGACCATGTATGTGGTCCCGTTCTGCATGGGCCCCCTCGGCTCCCCGCTCTCCGCGCTCGGCGTCGAGATCACCGACTCCGCGTACGTCGCCGCGTCCATGCGCACCATGACCCGGATGGGACAGCCTGTCCTGGACGAGCTGGGCTCCGACGGCTTCTTCGTGAAGGCCGTCCACACCCTCGGCGCCCCCCTCGCGCCGGGCGAGGCCGACGTCCCGTGGCCGTGCAACTCCACAAAGTACATCTCGCACTTCCCGGAGACCCGCGAGATCTGGTCGTACGGCTCGGGCTACGGCGGCAACGCCCTGCTCGGCAAGAAGTGCTACGCGCTGCGCATCGCCTCCGTCATGGCCCGGGACGAGGGCTGGCTCGCCGAGCACATGCTGATCCTCAAGCTCACACCCCCGCAGGGTGAGTCGAAGTACGTCGCCGCGGCCTTCCCGTCCGCGTGCGGCAAGACCAACCTCGCGATGCTGGAGCCCACCGTCCGCGGCTGGACCGTCGAGACGATCGGCGACGACATCGCCTGGATGCGCTTCGGCGAGGACGGCCGGCTCTACGCGATCAACCCCGAGGCCGGTTTCTTCGGCGTCGCGCCCGGCACCGGTGAGCACACCAACGCCAACGCCATGAAGACCCTCTGGGGCAACTCCGTCTTCACCAATGTCGCCCTCACCGACGACGACGACATCTGGTGGGAGGGCATGACGGAGGAGACCCCGGCCCATCTCACCGACTGGAAGGGCAACTCCTGGACACCGGAGTCCGGGACGCCCGCCGCCCACCCCAACGCCCGCTTCACGGTGCCCGCGTCGCAGTGCCCGATCATCGCCCCCGAGTGGGAGGACCCGAAGGGCGTGCCGATCTCGGCGATCCTCTTCGGCGGGCGCAGGGCGAGCGCGGTGCCCCTGGTCACCGAGTCCTTCGACTGGAACCACGGTGTGTTCCTCGGCGCGAATGTCGCGTCCGAGAAGACCGCCGCGGCCGAGGGCAAGGTCGGCGAGCTGCGCCGCGACCCGTTCGCGATGCTGCCGTTCTGCGGCTACAACATGGGCGACTACATGGGCCACTGGATCGACGTCGCCAAGGGCAAGGACGCCGCGAAGCTCCCGAAGATCTACTACGTGAACTGGTTCCGCAAGAACGAGGCGGGCAAGTTCGTGTGGCCCGGCTTCGGCGAGAACAGCCGCGTCCTGAAGTGGATCGTGGACCGGCTCGACGGCCGCGCGGAGGGTGTCAAAACGCCCATCGGCATCCTGCCGACCGTGGACGCCCTGGACACCGAGGGCCTCGAACTGGCCGCGTCCGACCTGGAGTTCCTGCTCACGGTCGACAAGGAGGTCTGGCGCGAGGAGGCCGCCCTGGTCCCCGAGCACCTCAACACCTTCGGTGAGCACACGCCGAAGGAGCTGTGGGACGAGTACCGGTCGCTGGTACGGCGCCTCGGCTGACGCGGTAGTTCCACAAGTGCGGTAGTTCCGAAAGGAATGTGGCACCCGGTCCGCGCGACGCTGCGGGAGCGCGCGGACCGGGGCCGTCTACGGGGGCCCTCGCCGGGCCCCTTTCTCAGTGGGCCCCGGTGAGTTCCCGTGCCGAGTCCGCCACCGGCGCCTGCGCGTGTGCCGCCGCGTGCGCGTCCACCCGCTCCGCCGCGAGGATCGCGGCGCCCGTGTCGGCGCGCGAAGCGGCCACCACCAGGGCCCGGCCCGCGAGGACATGGGCGCGCTGGTGCAGGTCGGCGAGGTTCGTGGCGTCGGAGACCGTGGACCGCGTGGGCGGGGTGCCGCCGCGCAGCCGGGCCACCTCCCGAGCGAGCCGCTCGGCCGCCGCGTCCAGATCGGCACCGGCGGCTTCGCCGATGTCCGTGCCGGACGTACCGGACCCCAGCGCGCGCAGCTCGTCCGTGACGGCGAGCAGCGCGGCGAGATGTCCGGCGAGCTGGAGGTCCAGCTCCTCCTCGCGCGAGCGGTGCGGGAAGTCGTCGGGGAGGTCGGCCATCGTGTGGACCGACTTGGTGCGGATCGCTTCGTACATGGGACGACCTCCTCTGGGGTGACAGAAATAATCCTAGCTTAGATTCAGTCTAAAGTTGAGCGGAGTCAGGCACCTCCACCCTCGGCGTCCTCATATTGACAGCCCCCCTCTTTTGAGAGCTACTCTCATTTCATGGTTGCTGTCACTCAACAGTCGGATGTGCGGCGTGATCCCCGCCGCTGGTGGGCCCTCGGGGCTCTGGTCGCGAGTCTGCTCGTGCTCGGTTTCGATCTGACGATCCTGAATGTGGCGCTGCCGACCATGGCCGCTCAGCTCGGCGCGTCCACCGGCGAGCAGCAGTGGATGGCCGACGCGTACGTCATCGTCTTCGCGGCCCTGATGCTCCCCGCCGGGCTCCTCGGCGACCGTTTCGGGCGCCGCCGTGTCCTGCTCGTCGGTCTCGGTGTCTTCCTGCTCGGCTCGGTGTTCGGCGCCCTCGCCGACGATGTGGCGCTCGTCGTCGCCGCCCGCGCCGTGATGGGCGTCGGCGGCGCCCTGGTGATGCCGCTCGCCCTCGCCGTCCTGCCGTCCCTGTTCGCACCCGACGAGCGGACCAAGGCGGTCGGCGCGCTGTCCGCCGCGTCGGCGCTCGGGCTGCCGCTCGGGCCGATCGTCGGGGGCTGGCTGCTCGACCACTTCTGGTGGGGCTCGGTGTTCGTCGTCAACATCCCGATGGTCGCCATCGGCGTCGCCGCCTGCGTGTTCCTGCTGCCCGAGACCCGTGACCCGTCGGCGCCCCGGGTCGACGTCGTCTCCACCGCGCTCACGGCGGCCGGGCTCGGCTCGCTGATCTACGCCGTCATCGAGGCGCCGCACCGGGGCTGGGGCGACCCGCTGATCCTCGGCCTGTTCGCGGGCGCCGTCGTCCTGATGGCGGGGCTCGTACTGCGGGAGCGGCGGTCCGAGCGGCCGATGTTGGACCTGTCGCTCCTCGGCCGGCGCGGCTTCCTCCTGAACACGCTCACCGCGACCCTGGTGATGTTCGTGCTGTCGGGCCTGATGTTCGTACTGCCGCAGTACCTCCAGGCCGTCCTCGGCAACGACGCGTTCGGTACGGGGGTGCGGATGCTGCCGATGATGGGCGGACTGCTGGTCTCGGCACGCGGTGCGGCGGTGCTCGTACCCCGGTTCGGGGCGCGGGCGGTGATCAGCGCGGGGCTTGTGGTGATCGCGTTCGCCGCGCTGCTCGGCAGCCGTACGGAGGTCGGCTCCGGGTACGGGTTCACGGCGCTGTGGCTGGCGCTCGCCGGGCTCGGCTTCGGACTGTCCGTGGTGCCGGCGATGGACAGCGCCCTGGGGCATCTGCCTGCGGAGCGCGCGGGCAGCGGGTCCGGGCTGCTGATGACCGTACGACAGGTGGGCACCGCGCTCGGGATCGCCCTGCTCGGCTCGCTTCTGGCGAGTGCCTACGCGGGCAGGGTCGACACCGGTGGGCTGCCGGCCGGGGCCGCCGACACGGCGCGGGACTCGGTGGTGGCCGCGCATCTGGTGGCCGAGCGGATCGGCGACGCGTCCCTCACGGCGTCCGCCGACGCCGCCTATGTGCACGGCATGGGACTCGTGCTGGTGGTGAGCGGGATCGCGGCCCTGGTCACGGCGCTGCTCGCGGCGGCCCTGCTGCCGAGCGCCGAACCGGAAGCGGATGCGGATGCGGGATCGGATACGGAATCGGATACGGGCCGGGACTTGGCCGCGCCGCCCTCCGATGTCCGACAATGAAGAGCATGTCCGCCACCGCACACTCTCCGTCCCCACCCGCAGACCCGTCCCGTCCGGGTCTGCGGGAGCGCAAGAAGATCAAGACCCGGACGGCGATCCGTGACGCGACGTACCGGCTGATCTCCGAGCAGGGGTACGAGGCGACGACCGTCGAACAGATCGCGGAGGCGGCCGAGGTCTCCCCGAGCACCGTGTTCCGGTACTTCCCGACCAAGGAGGACATCGTCCTCACCGACGAGTTCGACCCGCTCCTGGAGGACGAGCTGCGGGCCAGGCCCGCCGACGAACCGCTCATCGACTCGCTGCGGTATGTGTTGCGCAAGGGGCTGAGCCTGGGCGGCCAGGAGGAGCCCGAGGTGACGGCGCTGCGCACCCGCCTGATGGTCGAGGTGGCGTCCGTACGGTCCCGGATGATGGAGAGCATGTCGGTCACCGGCCGCATGCTGTGCCGCGTCCTCGCCGAACGCTCAGGCCGCGACCCCGCCGACCTGGAGGTACGGGTCTACGCGATGGCCCTGATCGGCGGCCTCCAGGAAGCCACCATGTACTGGGCGGAACACCACCACAAGGACGACCTGAGAGACCTGGTGGACCGAGCCCTGACCACATTGGAAACGGGTCTGCCCCGCGAAGCACCGGACCAACGGTCCTGAAGGGAAGGGGGCGGGGCGGCCGGATTCGAACCGGTGTCCTCCTCCATGCTGTGTAGGCGCACTACCTCTGTGCTACGACCCCGCCTTGCCGGGGAGGGTATCCCGGGTGTGTCGGGGCGCGACACCGGATTAATCGCTGCGCGCCACCGTGGCATTCTGGGCCCCGTGAACGGGTTCGAGATCGTGGTCGAAGTCGCTCCCGAGCTGGGGGTGTTCGTCGGGCGAAAGTGGCGGGACGGGGCCGCTTCCCTGCCGACCGACGGGGTGTCCTCGCTGGGGCACGTCGTCGAGTCGCTGGGGGTGCCGCTGACCGAGGTGGGCGGTCTTGTCGTCGAGGGGCGCGTGACGCCGCCGGCGTATGTTCCCGTCGCCGGTGACCGTGTCGTCGTCCGTGCCGTCGAGCGACCGCAGCGGATCCCGGGCGCTCCCCTCAGATTCCTGCTCGACGTACACCTCGGCACCCTCGCCCGGCGCCTGCGTGTCCTCGGTGTCGACACCGCGTACGAGTCCACCGACATCGGCGACCCGGCGCTAGCCACCCGTTCGGCGGCCGAGCGGCGCGTGCTGCTCAGCCGGGACCGGGGGCTGCTGCGCCGCCGTGAGCTGTGGGCGGGCGGGTATGTCTACAGCGACCGGCCCGACGACCAACTCCGGGACGTACTGGGCCGGTTCGCGCCCGAACTGCGGCCCTGGACCCGGTGCACCGCCTGCAACGGGCTGCTCAAGACGGCCACCAGGGACGAGGTCGCCGACCTCCTCGAAGGCGGCACCCAGCGCTCGTACGACGTGTTCGCGCAGTGCTCCGACTGTGCCCGCGTGTACTGGCGGGGCGCCCACCACGACCGTCTGGAACGGATGGTGGCGGACGCCCTCGCCGAGTTCGGGACCCCCGACAGCTAGCGGCGGCGCACATCCCCCTTCCCGCACGCCACGCCGTCCCTGTTCGGGTCGAGGCGGAGTGGGTCGTCCTTGCCGTTGACCTTCAGGCGGCCGTACTCGTTCTTCGCGAGCCAGTCGCAGCGGGACGCCGTCGTCTTCTTCACGGACGGCGGGAAGTCCGTCGGGACGCAGACGTTGGCGGAGCCGTAGTGCCGGTCGCAGCCGGAGATCGTCGGGCTGACCTTGACCGAACTCCGCTTCTTCTGCGGCTTCTTGGCCGGAGCGGCGGGCGCGTCCGCGAAGTCGTGGACGTGCGGCGACGCGGCGGCCTGAGAGAGCGCGGCGGGCCCGTCGAGGTGCACCCACTTCGCCACCGACGGCACCCCGTTGGCGTCGACCGCGAACAGCATGTACCAGCCGGGCGGCGCCAGATTCGGGTTGCTCGTGACATTCAGGTCGATGTTGTCGCCGTCGACGGTCAGCGGCAGATCCACGAACCGCTGGTTCGGGTCCGATGAGTGCGTGACCGCCGCCGGACGGATCAACTCGGCCTTGGCGATGGGCCGGTCCACGGTGATCCGCTGCGTGTCCCCGTACTGCCACTGGCTGTCGATCACGGAGGTGATCTGCGGGCGCGGGCCCTTGAGGAGATACGGCGGGGTGTAGATGGACACGTTGTGGTTCCAGGTGCCGTTGCCCGGGTTGTCGCCCGTCGACATCACCCGGCCGTCCGGCAGCAGGAACGACGACGAGTGGTAGCCGCGCGCCTCGGGGTCGGCCGCGACCGGGTCGAAGGTCTCCGTCACCGGATCGAACAGCGACGACTCGAAGACGGGGTCGGCCCGGTTGTGCAGGGCGCCCCCGGTCTCCAGGACCTTCCCGTCGGGCAGCAGCACCGCGGACACGTACATCTTGCCCATCTGCCCGGTCTGCGGCTGCTTGCCCGCGCCCAGGTCGACGGTGCCCTGCGGCAGCGGCGGCCCGGCGACGTACGCGGGGCTCGCGGCCTTGAGGTCGATGATGTCGGTGAGCCGGTTCGCGTTCGGGTTGGAGTCGATGTTGCCGCCGCCGAGGGTGAGAACCTTCTGGTCCTGCGCCGGAGGCAGCAGCACACTCGCGGACTGGTCCCGCTCGTCCTTGCGCTGGAGGCCCGGCACATCGGTGACGGTGTTGGCGTCGTAGTCGTAGATCGACGAACCGGTGCCGGGCGTGCCGTTGCCGAAGACATGGCTGCCCGAGTAGAACAGCCGCCCGTCCTGCATGAGGATCATCGACGGGTACAGACCCCAGTACGACCAGGTCTGGTTGACCTGCCAAAGCGGCAGCCACTTCTCCTCGGCGGCCGACCACCGCTCGGCGGTCACCGAGCCGGTGGAGTCCTCGCGCAGCCCGCCGAACGAGATCACGTCACCGTTGCCGAGCGCGGTCGCCGACGGATACCAGTGGCCGTCGTTCATGTCGTTGGTCTTCTGGTACGTCTCCGACACCGGATCGAAGACGTACGAGTCCTTGAAGCCCTCGTACCCGTGCGACCCGTTGGCCGCCGGATACGCCTTGTTGCCGCTCATCACCAGGACCCGCCCGTCGGACAGCTGCACATGACCGGCGCAGAACATGTCCTTCGGTGTGGGAATCGTCTTGTACGTGCCCGCCACCGGGTCGTACACGGCCGAGGTGAAGGTGCCCGCCTCGAACATCTCCTCGCTGTTGCCGGAACCGGCGATCAGCAGCACCTTGCCGTTGTTGAGGACGACGGAGTGCATCGACCGGACCGGGTTCTGCGTCGGCAGCACCTCCCACTTGCCGTCCGCGCACTCCGCCGGGGTGCCCGTGCACACCGGGTCGGGCGGCGCGATCGTCACGTCCTCCATCGTGTAGTCGTCGGTGGTGACGGACCCGGTGCCGTAGACGGAGACGCCCCAGGTGATCTGGTCGGTGCCGGGCGGCACTTCGGGCGTACGGACCTCGGCGCGCTCCCAATTGGCGCTGATCGGGAGGGTCTTGAGGTCGGTCCAGTACTGCCAGCCGGCCGTCGTGTCGTGCCGGAAGAGGGTGACCGACACATCGGGCGTGGTCGACTTGTACCAGAGTCCGAGGTCGTACTGCCTGCCCTCCTGGACGACGGGCGCGCAGGCCGCCGACTCGGTGATCAGGGCCTTGCGGTCGCCGTCCACGCGCCGGGTCAGCTCGACCTTCATGGCCTTGCTGCCGGAGTGCGCGCCGGCGACCGTGGTGAACGTGAAGTCGTTGTCGCCCCAGCCGGACTTCTCCCAGCAGTACGGCATCCCGTCCGTACCGGCGGTCTCGAAGCCGGGGTTCTTGACGAGGTTGGCGGCGGACGCGGACTGCGGCGAGGTGAGCAGCAGTCCGGCGGTCAGGGCGCTGACGCCCAGAAACGCCGCCGCTCTTCGCCCGCCGAAACGGAATCTGACGCGTACGCCTGACCGTACGCGTGCGGACATACGGGTCATGCCGTGCTCCTGGAGGTCGGTCCGGTGCGGCTCTCGCGGTCCGTGCGGTCCGCCATGTCGGTGCTGCTGTCCGGGCCGGCCGTACGGTTCTTGTGGTCCTTGCGGCTCTTGCTGTTCTTGCGGTCCTTGCGGGGCCGGCGCGGCAGATAGACCAGGGCCTCCGTGCCGGCGAACCGCAGGACGAACGTGGTGACGAGGGCCAGGGCGGTGGCGGGCAGCACCGCCATCTGCCACTGGCTCACGAACAGGGCGATCAGCGGGATCCGCAGCACCAGATCGGCGTTGGCGAGCAGCGCGAACCGGGCGGTGCGGTCCGCCCAGTGCCGGTACTGCCTGCGATCCCGGAACAGCAGCAGTTCGATCAGCAGGAAGTTCCAGGCGACGCCCGCCTGGTTGGCGATGATCTCGGCGGGCAGATAGTGCAGCCCCGCGTGCGTGAGCCCCCACAGGGCGACCAGGTTCGGTACGAAACCGGTCAGTCCGATCAGTCCGAACACGAGCATCCGGGCCAGCGGTGACGCGGTGCGCAGCCCGACCAGGTGCCGCAGGAAGCGCAGCCCCTCCGAGACACTCGACTTGGACTCACCGGCGAACCGGTCCTGGAACACGAACGGCACCTCGTGGACCGTTCGGGGACGGCAGCGCACCGCCAGCTCCAGGAGGATCTTGTAGCCGAGCGGTTTGAGGGCGTCGGCGGTGACGGCGCTGCGCCGGATCGCGAAGAACCCGCTCATCGGGTCGCTGATGCCGCGCAGACTGCGCGGGAAGAGGCCCTTCGTCAGCCAGGTCGACGCCCGGGACACGGCGACCCGGTAGCCGCCCGCGAGTCCGGCGCGGCTGCCGCCCTTGGTGTAGCGGCTGGCGACCACCAGGGTGGCCGACGCGCTTTCACCGGCCGCGACCAACTCCGGTACCAGCGACGGCGGATGCTGGAGGTCGCCGTCCATCACGACGACCCAGTCCGAGGTCGCCGCACGAATGCCCTCGACGACGGCGCCGCCCAGGCCGCCCGTCGGCTCGTCCCGGTGGATCAAGGTGACCGGAAAGGGGCAGTCGCGCGCCGCCTCGGTGATCACGGCCGGTGTGTCGTCGGTCGAGTCGTCCACGAAGACGACCTCGCAGGGCAGCCGCGACGGCACGGACGCGGTGACCTGACGCAGCAACTCCCTTACGTTTCCTGACTCGTTGAAGGTCGGCACCACAACGGTGACGGCGCCGGGCTCCGGCATCACCTCAGCCAGTGGCCCCGGAACCCCCAACTCGTCCGGGATGCCCAGCTCTTCCGGCATCCTGCCCTCGTAACCCGTCATCGGTCGCCCCCCGTGATCCGTCGGATCTCGATCCGGTCCTCGCCGTCGCCGAAGGTGGCGACCGCCGTCGAATGCTCCAGCGCCGCCTTGACGTTGGGCAGGTCGACCGCGTCCCGCCGCACCGTCGGTGACGCCACCACGTAGTCGAGGTCGCGCCAGCCGCCCGGCATGGTCTTCGTCACCGCGGGGTCGAGGTCGGCCTTGTAGAACCAGATGGCGCCGAGGCCCGGTTCGTAACCCGCGTGCACGAGATCCAGCCAGAGCGCGTCGTCCACCAGGACCCGGGTCTTCGCCGGCTCTGGCACCTCCGTCGCCATCCAGGCGGCGGCGTGCCGGTAGGGCGCGTTGGCGTCGGCGGTGAGCGCCGTGTGGTTCCCGTCGTACCAGCGCGGTACGACATAGGCCGCGGCGGTGGCCATCAGGACCGCCGTCACGGTGAGCCGGATACCCCGGGTGATCTGCCGTTCGTCGGGGCGCCGGCCCTTTCTCAGCGCCGCGTGCGTGACGCTCGCCGCGCCTCCGGCGAGGACCAGCGCCAGGAACGGGAGCGCCTGCACCACGTACATCGCGGGCAGATAGCCCGACGGGCGCATCGCGACCAGGGCCAGTGTCGCGACCGCGAGCGCGGGCCCGGCGAGTGCCCGCGCGGTCACCGACCAGCGCCAGGTGGCGAGCAGCAGCAGCGCGCCCGCGAGCCCGCCGATCGGCAGCACCCGGTCGTAGTAGAGCCACGACTGGAGCACCCCGTACGAGCCGGAGCCCGGGTCGAAGAGGAAGCCGGAGCCGGGGCGGCTCATCTGGTACGTGATGCCGTCCCACAGCGACACATGGCCCGCGCCCGGCAGCAACTCGCCCTTGAGCAGCGCGAACAGCGGATACGAGAGCCCGATCAGGGCGCAGGCGGTGATCGCGCCGGTGATCGCGAACTTCCGGGTGTCGCGGTGGCTGTGCCGCCACATGGTGATCAGCAGCGCGGGCAGCAGCAGGAGCATCGTCTCCTTGCTGAGCACCGAGGTCGCCGCCGCGATCCCGGCGCCGAAGTGATGCCACAGATGCCGGCTCGGCGAGGCGGCCAGGCAGAACGCGAGCAGCATCCACATCACGGCGATGTTGTCGAGGAAGATCTCCCGCTGGAGCACCACGGACAGCGGCGACAGACCGAACAGCGCCATCGCCAGACCCGCCGCCCAGCGCGGCAGCCACAGCCGCCGGGCCAGGACGTACAGCAGGACCGCGCTCGCCGCGCTGACCACGAGCATCGCGATCCGCATGGTGCCGACGGTCATCGAGTCGGGGCTGAAGAGGGACGGTATCCAGGTCAGCGCGGCTATCTGCATCCAGCCGACCGGCGGGTGGTCGTACCAGTACGTGTAGTGGGCGAGCCCTGTGCCCTGCTGGACGGACCACGCCTGCGCGAGGTAGGTGCCCTCGTCGTCGCTGAGCGCGGGGTAGTCGGCGATGTTCCAGCCCTGGACGACCATGATCGCCGTCAACAGCGCGGCGCACAGGGCCAGATCGGCCGGGGAGCGGCGGAAGCGGACGACGGGACGGCGCGTCAGGACGGGCCTGGACGCACGGGAGCGCTGCGCGGGAACACCCTGGATCTCGGGGGTGTCCACCGCGGTGAGGGTGGAGGTCACGCGGGGACGTCCTCTCGGGTGGTCTCGGCGTGTACGGAAGCGGTGTGCGGGGACGCGGGCGCGGAAGTGGCCTGCGCGGAAGTGGCGTTCAGGGAACCTGAGTTCGGGGAGCCCGTGTTCAGATGGGCGCCCACATGGCTGGTCAGCTCCCAGTCGCTGCGCCCGCGCTGCTCGCGCCACACGGCACGGATCGCGGCACCGGCGAGGAGCACCTGGTAGAAGGGGCCGCCGACGACGAGCTTGACGTAGTGCGTGAACCGGACGCGGAGCCCGTACTGCTTGCCGAAGTCATGCAGGCCGACCAGCTCGAACACGAAGGTGACCAGGGCGGTGACGGCCGGCAGGAAGGTGACGAAGGCGATCCCGACCGGCACATCCAGGAAGATCGCGATGGCCGCGTTCAGCGGGATGATCACCCCGGAGAAGGCTTGCAGGAACGGTGTCATCAGCGTGTACCGGGCCAGCAACCGCTGTCCGGTGGTGGGCAGTTGCTTCCAGTCCTTCTTGCGGTAGACCTGAAGGAAGCCCTGGTTCCAGCGGGTGCGCTGCTTCAGCAGGGACATCAGGGTGTCGGGGGTCTCCTCCCGGGTCACCATGTCGGAGTCGTAGGCGACGACGACCTTCTTGCCGACGCTGGACAGCCGTACGCCCAGGTCGCAGTCCTCGGCGAGGCACTCGCCGTCCCAGCCGCCGGCCGCCCGCAGCACATCGGTCCGCACGAAGACCGTGTTGCCGCCGAGCGGGATGAACCCCTTCTGCGCGTGCAGGTGCAGCCGGGACCGGAACCAGAAGAAGTACTCCAGGCAGTTGCGCAGGCTGTACCAGCTGGAGTGGAAGTTGATGAGCTGCACCCCGCCCTGGACGACGTCGGCGCCCGAGGAGCGGAAGGCGTGGTCGACATGGGTGAGCAGTTCGGGGTGGACCTGGTCCTCGGCGTCGAACACGCCGACGATGTCGCCCCGGCAGTGCGGCAGCGCCGTGTTCAGCGCCTTCGGCTTGTTCTTGGGCGTGTTGGTGTCGACGACGACCCTGACCCTCGGGTCACCGGACGCGGCGTCCCGGGCGACCTGCGCGGTCTCCGGGTCGTCGTGCCCGACGATGACGATGATCTCGAAGTCCGTGTGGCTCGATTCAAGGAGCCGCTGGATGGTGTGGTCGAGCACGGCCTGTTCGTGGCGCGCGGGCAGCAGCAGCGAGAACGAGAGCGCGCCCCCGCTCTCCGGGCTGCCGAACCGGGTCGACGCGAGCGTCTCCGGTGTCCGCCAGGCGTGCATCTGCCACCACAGCGTGAAGGCGGCCATCCAGAAAAGGGCAAGCGAAATGGACGCGATGAAGACAGACGTGAGCAATCAGATCCCCCCAGATCCCCCTCGGTGCGACGATGAATCGCACCCCCCACCGATGTGGAGAGACTAAGGGGGTTACGTGAAACCCGGGTGCTGTTCCGATAAATAGCCTGTTTCGGCTAGGGGCGTTCGTAAGTACGACGTTTCGGGCGCTGTCCTGATCAGGTCGTTTCGTCCGGTCTGCCCTGGATGATCGGCCGTACGTTCCTACGTCTCCGCGTCCCACGCCCCTACGTAATCGCTCCTACGCAAAAGCCTCTACGCGATCCCTGTGTCCCGTGCGCCGATGGCCGCCCGTAGCCGTGTCACGTCGGTCGTCGGCGCGTCGCAGGTGAAGTTGCGGCACACGTACGCGGCCGGGCGGCCGTCGACCAGGGGGCGGTCCGCGAGCAGCGGCAGTTCCGCCGTACCGGGTTCACCGGCGGCGACGACCGCGCCGGGCGCGGTGCCCAGGAGTGCGGCGCGGAGCAGTGCGCGGGTCGCCGGGTCGTCCGCGGGGCCGACGACAGCGACCTCGCGGGGTCCGTCGAGCGCGGCCTCGGCGACGGCGAGTCCCCAGCCGATGAAGCGCGGTGCGCGCGGTGCGAGCGCCCTTACGACGCCCAATGCGCGTTCCGCGGCGGTGCGATGGGGTGCGGAGCCGGTCTGGGCCGCATACGAAAGCAGCGCGCCGGTGGCGGCCGACCAGCCCGACGGGGTCGCGTTGTCCGTCGGGTCCTGGGGGCGCCGGATCAGCGGCTCGGCGTCCGACGCGGTGTCGAAGAGGGCGCCGTCGTCGCCGGTGAACCGGGCCAGGACGTGGTCCAGCAGAAACCCGGCGAACTCCAGCCACACGCCTTCGCCGGTCACCGAGGCCAGCGCGAGGAAGCCCTCGGAGACATCGGCGTAATCCTCAAGGACCCCGGCATTGGCACCGACGCGACCGTCCTTCGAGGTACGGGACAGCCGCGCGGCCTCGTCCATGTGCAGCCGTACGAGGAGGTCGGCGGCGGCGGTGGCGGCCTCCACCAGGTCGGGGCGGTCGAAGTAGGCGCCGGTCTCGGCGAGCGCCGCGATCGCGAGCCCGTTCCACGCGGCGACCACCTTGTCGTCACGCCCCGGCGCCGGCCGCTCCGCCCGCGCCGCGAGCAGCCGTTCCCGTACGGAGGCGATCCGCTCGGCGTCGAACACGGCTTCGCTCTGCGGGAGTTGGAGTACGGACGAGCCCTCTTCGAAGGTGCCGTCCTCGGTCACGCCGAAGTAGTGCGCGGCGATGTCCGCGTCCTCGGCACCGAGTGCGTGACGCAACTGCTCGGGGGTCCACACGTAATAGGCACCCTCGACGTGCCGCCCCGACCCACCGGGCTCCTCGCTGTCGGCGTCGAGGGCGGAGGCGAACCCGCCTTCGGTGGTGCGGAGTTCGCGGACCATGAAGTCGGCGGTCTCCAAGGCCACACGCCGGGCAAGCTCGGACCCGGTGGCGCGCCAAAGATGGGCGTACACGCGGCAGAGCAGCGCATTGTCGTAAAGCATCTTCTCGAAGTGGGGCACGACCCACTGCCGATCGACGGAGTACCGCGCGAAACCCCCGCCGAGCTGGTCGTAGATCCCGCCGCGCGCCATCCGCTCACAGGTGTCGACGGCCATCTGCAAGGCACCCTCAGCACCGGTGCGCGCGTGGTGCCGCAGCAGGAACTCGATGACCATGGACGGCGGAAACTTCGGCGCCTGCCCGAACCCGCCGTACGAGGTGTCGTAGTCCCGCGTAAGGGCGAGAAGGGCGTGCGCCTGCTCGCCCTCGCCGGGCATCTCCCCCACCCCGAAGGTGAGTTCGCGCTCGGCGAGGTCCCGGGTGATCTTCCCGGCGACCTCGGTGACCTCCCCGCGCCGGTCCTCCCACGCCTCCCGCACCCCGTCGAGCACCTGCCGGAACGACGGCATCCCGTGCCGGGGCTCGGGCGGAAAGTACGTACCGAAGTAGAACGGCTCGGCGTCGGGCGTCAGAAACACGGTCATCGGCCACCCGCCCTGCCCGGTGGCGGCCTGCACGGCCTCCATGTACACGGCATCGACATCGGGCCGCTCCTCACGGTCGACCTTGACGGCGAGGAAGTGACCGTTGATCAGGGCGGCGGTGGCTTCATCCTCGAAGGACTCGTGCGCCATGACATGACACCAGTGACACGCGGAGTAGCCGACCGACAGCAGAACGGGTACACCGCGCCGTCGCGCTTCCTCGAATGCCTCCGGCGTCCAGGGCCACCAGTCGACCGGGTTGTCCGCGTGCTGGAGCAGATAGGGCGAGGTCACACCGGCCAGGCGGTTCATGGACCCCAGCCTCTCACGACGTCCGGCCCCGACCGGGGGGACCCGCGCCTCCGTCCGCTTGGCCAACGTCAAACCCTCGTCGATGCGGGAAGACGCCAGAACCGAAATCCTCACCTTGTAATAGATGCTGTCTTACACTGGGAGTATGAAGCCGACCAGAGCTGGGACCACCGAGAACATTTCCGTGTCCATGCCGACAGAGCTGATCACTGAGCTCCGCTCTCGAACAGGTCGTCGCGGGCTCTCCAGCTACATCACCGAGGCTGTCAGACACCAGCTCGCCATGGACGGGCTCGCCGAGATCGTCGCGTCGCACGAAGAGGAACACGGCGCGCTCACGGAGCAGGAGATTGAAGCCGCTCGTCGTGAACTCTTCGGAGACGGGCACTCCGGGAACGTCGAACGAGGCGCTGCGTGAAAGAGCGGCCGGCGCGCTCCCTGGTGCTCGACTTCGAGGCGCTCTCGCTGCTTCTGCGCAACGACCGCAAGATGGCGGCTCGCATCGAGGCGTCGCGGAAGGTCGGAGTCCCCGTCCTCGTATCGGTGCTGACCATCGTCGAAGCCGCGCAGGGGAAGACCGACCTGGCGCGCTTGAAGTGGGTACTCTCCCGGCTGCGGGTGGAACCAGTCAGCCAGGAAGACTCCTTGACCGCAGTGGCGCTGCTTCGGGACGCAGGTGGGCTGCACGGGCACAAGTACGCCATCGACGCTGTCGTCGCCGCGCTCGCGCTCCGGGCTCCGGCTCCCGTGGTCGTCCTGACCACTGACCGTGACGACTGGTCGAAGCTTTGCGGAGACCGCGTGATCATCAGAGAGGTGTGAGGCCGCAGACTATCCGGTTCGCGAATTCAGTGGCACCAGTGGCAGCTCGAATACCCCACGCTCAAAAGAACGGGCACGTCCCGCCGCCGGGCCTCCGCGAACGCCTCCTCGCCCAAAGGCCACCAATCCACCGGGGTGGAGGCGTGCAGAAGGAGATAGGGCGACTGGCGAGTCGGCCAGTCGATTCATACGGGCATCGTCGCACGACCCGGGGCGACCGCGCAGACAGAGCGCGTTCCAGGCCGCGGTAACTCAGTCTCCGGCGGCCCGGTCGCCCTCTACCTCAGTATTCCCACCAGAAATCAATCTCCTTATGCAGCCGGGAACGAAAGCAATGCGAGTGTGCGTAGAGAATTTGACTGACCTCGCCGGCCAGCGAGCCAACTTTGATTCGCATGGCCAACGGATCCTCACTCACTCGAATGACGAGATAGCAAAAACAGCACGTTGGATCTGAGCTTGTCTCAGCCATCCAGGTCATACCACCTTCCGCTGGGAATTCTTCCCGCGAGTGAGGAGTCCGTCAGACCTCGAAAGCTAGTCTCGTGATCGGGTCCACCCTCGGCGGGCTACCCGGTTCACAGGTGGCGCCGCAGTTGCGCTCTTCGCCGGTGACGTAGACCGCTTCGAACGCTGGCAGGGCAACCGGGTCGGGGACGATGGTCACGTGGCACTCGCGTATCCCCGCCAGGAGGCATCCGGCGGGGGTTCGAGTTTGCTAATGCCATTCACCACGAGGGCTGCGGGATTGAGTACCACGCACCCAGCAACCAATGTGCGAGTGGCGCAACCTCAGATGGTTCAGAACTACGCCGATCCGGATGAGAAGGTGACAATGGGGCCATCTTCGGAAGCGATAACCCGAACATCGAAAATCCGGTGAGGAAATTCGGCAGACAACGCAGCACCCCACGTTTTTGCAATACATGCGGCAAAGAAATCCTGTGCCCGCCAGTCCTCTTCGACATCATCCGAATCGACAATCTGCCCGACTCGTAGCTGATTCAGTGTCGCCTCAATTTTTCGAATGTCACCAGAGAGGCTCTCGCGCCAGGCTTTAAAATTCGATTCTTCGTATGCACGATCCCACAGCACACACCCCTCCACTTCGACAAAACGCGGCCAGAAAATCCGGGAGAATGCCACCATCATTCCTAGATCACCATGGCCTTTCACGTAATCTAGGTAATCAACTCCCCCTCCCCATTCCTCCACCCAGGACTTAATTCCGGGGTAATCCATCGGGTCATTCACGGATAGCTCCTCGCGTCACTTGCCTAGGGGGTCAGTCATTCGAGTCACCCGGAGAGGCAATGGCAAACCCACAGAGATTCAGAAATTCAAAGACCTCAGGCGCCCGCCATGTTGTCGCGAGCGCCTGAGGTAGTGTCCTTATACCAATATTCAATTATTTATGAACGGCTTGTATGTCGGCCATCCATATTCGACTCGACCTACCGGCAGCCGCATAGCTCTTCCTCGGGGCGTAGAGGCCGCGGCATCTTCTCCCAGTTGCGAAAAACCTGGCCCGTTTTGGGATTGACATGCTTGGCCATATCGAGAATATGTGGGGCCGGTATTCCGGCATGCGGCGCTGAGTCAGGATCGAGGTCCGCACGCTGGGAAATTGCGCCTTCCTCATCGTACCGCGCATAAGCAGTAACCGTCCCATCCTCTTTCTGGCGGAAAAGTGTTTCCCCGGGGTCAGCAGTCTTGGGAAAGCGTCCGCTGACGTGCCGCGCACCCTCAAGGCTCAATCCGCCTGTATTGCAATTGTGAACCAGGACTGGCGTGGCCCCCGCCAGCGCATAGTACGTATGGAGGTCGCTGACCGTGAGGTTGTGGACGGTGGCTTTCTGTGCGGTCCACCGTTCGATCGCGGTGATCTGAACGTAGGTACCGGCACTGGTGCGGAGCCATTCGCCGGTGCGCAGGTCGGTGGCGTCGACCCACTTGCCCAGTTCGGGGACCCAGAACGGGTGGCCGGCGGTCGCGGTGATCTCGGCGGTCGTACGGGACTTGGTGGCCTTCTTGTCGCCGGTCTTGATCGTGATCTTGACGAGGTGCTTGAGGCCCTTGCCCTTGATCTCGGCGGTGACCGTTTCGGTACGGGTCTCGCCGGTCTTCGCATCGGTCGCGACGACCTTGTCGCCGGTCTTGACCTGTTCGATCGGCTTGGTGGTGCCGTCCGCCATCAGGACCCTGGTGCCCGGGGTGAAGCTGTTGACCGAGCAGGAGCCGCCGCTCTCCGCCTTGCCGGAGCCCCCGCTGCCGCTGGAGCCCCCGCTGCCGCGTGCGGATCCGCCGGAGTTGCCCCCAGGTTTGGAGCCGCCACCCTTGCCCGCGCCGCCGCCCTTGCCCCCGCCGGAGCTGGCGGAGACCTTCGGGGCCGCCTTCGCCTGGGCCTGTTTCTGGACGGGGTTGCCGGTCTTCTTTTTCTGGGCGAGCGCCTTGTCGGCGATTCTCTTCGCCTGTTCCGCGGCCTTCTTCTTCGCCCGTTGGGCGGCTTCCTTCTTCGCTTTCTCGATCGCCGCCTTCTTGGCCCGGAGGGCCGCCGCTTCGGCGGCCTTGGCCGCCTTCAGCACCAGCTCCGCGGCCTTCTTTGCCGCGCGGAACGACTCGATGGCCTTGATCGTGCGGTTGACGGCCTTCATCACCGCCGGGATCTTCCCGAGCTTCGCCCAGGGGATCGCCCCGATGATCAGGCTGCCGCACGACCACATGTCGCCGCCGAAACACGCCATCGCGTCATTGATGCCGATGAAGTCCTTCAGCGTCTCCCACGCGACCGCCAGAATCACCGAGGTCAGCGACTTGCCCATCGTGGACTGTGCCTGCGCGACCTGCGCCGCCGACAGACCCGCGCCCGCCAGCGCCGCCGCCTGCTCCGACGCCGTCAGGCTGATCGCCAGACCCGTCGGGTCGGACATCGTCACCGGGTTGTTGTGGGCGTAGGCGTAACCGTTCGACTGGAGTACGTCGTTCAGGTCCAGGACCGGGTCCGCGGACAGGAATCGCCCCACCACCGGGTCGTACAGACGCGCCCCCAAGGGCTGGAAACCCGAGGCATCGTCACGCGTCGCACCCAGGAATCCCGTATGGGACTGGTAGTTGATGCCGACCGTGCTCGTACCACGCTGGTTCCCGAACGGATCCTGCTTACGGATACGCACCGTGTTGTTGCTGTTGAGCGCGACCTCGGCGTACGTGCTGCCCTGATGGTCACCGGCGAGCGCGACCAGTGTTTCGGTGCCCTGGCCGTACGCGTACCGCAGCACCGCCCCGCCCGGCGCGGAGTAGGTGCGCTGGGTGTTGATCAGGACCCCGCCCTGCGCGATCGTCACCTCCGTGTCACCGAGGTGCAGCGTGGCCTGCTTGCCCTGGATCGTCAGCAGACGTGAGCCGTCGGGGCCGTAGATGTGCCGGGTGTCGTTCTGCGGGTACCACAGCTGCTCGGTCTTGGTCGCGTCGCAGGCCGCCAGGACGGTGGGGGTCGAGTTCGCCGAGTTCGCGTCCTTCACCGCCACACACAGACCCGAGGACTGACCCGAGGGCGCATACGTGAGCTGACCCGACGTCGTACGCTTCAGCTCCTGCGCCGCCGAGCCGTCGCACTTCTGCAACTGGACCGCCGAACCCACCGTGTTCGCGGCCGGCTGGAGGCACCAGTCGTCGTAGGTGGACAGGGCGCCCCGGTCGCGGTCCGTCTGACCGGGGGTCGGGGTGAAGCGCCAGGTCTGGCCCGGAACCGTACTGCAGGGGTACAGATGGATGGCCTGCCCGACCGCCGCAAGTCCGCCCTTCAGGTCGAGGCACTTGCCCGCCAGACCCACGTACGGGGTCTTCCCGCCCGAGCCCTGGCCGCTGATCCGGTCGACCTGTCCGTCATACGTCCAGGACAGTTCCTGCTTGTCGCCGTTCTGGACGGACGTGATGGACTTGGTCTCGCCCGTCAGTTCGTACAGGCGCTCCGCCTCGGCCTTGACCTGCGCGCCCTGCGGCGTGGTGTAGGTCTTCGACACCTTGGTCAGGGTGTGCGGCTGAGTGCCGTCCGCCTTGCCGTAGGCGTAGCTGGTCGTCGCGTCCTTGGACGTGGCGCCCGTCAGGTCCTTCTCGGTCAGCTTCGTGCGGTTGCCGGCCAGGTCGTATTCGTACTCCTGCCAGAAACCCGAACTGTCCTTCCCCGCCGCCACGTTGAGCGAGCCGTCGGCGTTCTTGGGGCCCGCGCACGCCGTCTGGTCCTTCGCCGTCCACGCCGTCTTGAGCTGGCCCAGCGGGTCGTATGTGAAGCACTGGCGCTCCGCGATCCCGGTGGAGTGCTCTTGGATCGAGGTGACATTTCCGGCCGGGTCATAGGTGTAGGCCCGCTTGGAGACGAGATTGCCGGTGACCACGTTCTGGTCGCCGGTCTGCTCGCGGTAGACGGACTGCTCCGTCAGCTCACCGCCGGACTCGTCGTACAGGGCCTGCGTCCACACCCGGTACGGCTGCGCACCCAGGGTCGAGCGCAGCACCTGGCCGAAGGAGTCGTAGATCGTCTCGGCGCCGTACCAGTCCTTGCCGGAGATGGAGAGGGGCTTGCCGTCCTCGTTGTAGCGGACGACGAGCTTCTCGGCGTCGAACCGGCCGGCCGCCGGGAGGGTGGCCTCGTCCAGCATGCCGGTGTCGGTGTACTGGTAGTCGTACGTGTACGACGTGTCCAGGCCCCAGGTGTCCTTGATGGACTGCGGAAGCGTCAGCGTGGTGGAGGTCGGCTGGTAGTCCTTGGTGTAGCCGTTGACCTTCTGGGTGTACGCCTGGTTGTCGGTATAGCGGGTCGCGGAGTACGGCATGCCCTTGCCGCCGGGCGCCTTGTCGTAGTCCATGGCGGACAACAGCGTGCCGCCCGCGTCGTTCAGCCGCTGCTCGGTCGGCCGCGACAGGGCGTCGTAGCCGTTCCAGACCGTGACGCCCCGCGCGTTGGTGGTGGTCAGCGGGCGGTCGAAGGTGTCGTACGTGGTCTCGGTGGTGCCCGAGTCCGGGTCGGTGGCGGTCAGCTGCCGGCCGCGGTGGTCGTACGTCCACGACCACGGGTGCGTGGTGTCGGTGGAACTGGTCGCCTTCTCCAGACGTCCGTGCCCGTCGTACGCGTACCGCATCGAGGTGAAGCCGCCCGGCGCGTCCGGGTTGAAGGTGTCGACGCGGGAGGTCCGGCCGAGGGCGTCGGTGAAGACCTGGTAGGACGAGGCGCCGGTCGGGTTGATCACCTTCGACCAGTCCTGGCCGTACTCGTAGCGGGTGGCCCGCTCCGGGACCGGCTGCGAGGATGCCTCCTGCGTCACCGGGTCGGCGACCTTGAGGACCGGGGTCTCCGCCAGGACACGGCCGAGACCGTCGTAGGAGTAGCGGGTGATGTTCGGTACGGCGGTGTCGGCGAGCGGGGCGAACAGTTCGCCGAACTTCGCCTCGTGGGTGAGGTAGGCGTTGTTGGTCTGCCAGACCTCGCCGGAGGTGTTGTAGAGCGTGTCGGTGATCAGGTGGCCGCCGCCGTCGGCCTCCTCCTGCGTCTGCCGTTCGCGGCCGAGGCCGTCGTAGAGGGTGACGGAGCTCTCGATCCGGTTCTCGTGGCCGCGCGCCTGGGTGGTGATGTACGGCGGCTTCCGGTCCGGGTTCTTCGGGTCGTAGGCCGGGATCGTGTAGACGGCCTTGAAGTCCGGTACGGGCGAGTCCGACGGGCTGCGGCCCGCACCCCATGCCTCGCTGAGGCGGCCCAGCGGGTCGTACTTCGCCTCGCTGACCAGGTTGTTGGTGTCAGTGGTCTTCAGAGTGGTCGAACGGCCCGGCTCCAGCTCCTGCGTCTGGGAGTGGCCGAGGGCGTTGGTCTCGGTGACCGTGAAGACCTGACCGGTGGGCGGGTCGTAGGTGATGGTGGACGGCTTCCCGTCCGGGTCGATCTGTTTCACCACGCGGCCGACGGTGTCGAACTCGGTCCTGAGACCGGGATCGAAGCCGGTGCCGGCGCCGTTCAGCGACCAGGTCTGGCTCGCCTCGCCGAGCGTGCCGGCGCCGAGCGCGGTGCCGTAGTTCTGGCCGTCGTACGCGGTGCGTGTCGCGCCGCTCAGGGTGGACAGGTCGCCGAAGTCGGCGTCGGCGCAGGTGGTCGGGGAGACCAGGACCTGCTTGGTCAGGCCGATCAGGTTCTTGGCGGTCTGGTGGACGTACTCCAGGCTGGTGCAGGACTCGTCGCCCGCCTTGCCGGTGTCGCCGAGTGATTCGACCCGGGTGGGCAGGCCGTACGTCGGCTCGTACGTGGTGGTGCTTCTGACGGTCCGCAGGGTGCGGTTGTCGTCGCCGGTGCCGGAGGAGCGGGTGTACGCGATCTCCTCGGGCTCGGTGACGCGCCACGCGCGCAGCGGGGTGAGGCCGTCGTCGCGGTCACGCTTGGCGAGTTCGGTGGCTTCGGGGACGGTGACGCTGCGGGAGAGCCAGTCGGTGTCCGCGTCGCCGGCGTTGGTGTAGGTGAGTTCCTCGGCTATGCGGCCGGCGAAGGGTTCGCGGTCCTTGGCGATCTCGGTGCCGGTGATGTCCTTGACCGGGACGGAGTCGCCCATGCCGCGGAAGTAACGGGTGACGGACTTGGACTTCTTGCTGCCGATCGACGACTCGTCCGTGCCCGTGATCACCGTGGTCTGCTCGAAACCGGCGAACTGGGAGTAGGTGCGGGTGGACTTCTTGGTGAACTCCGCCTCGGCGAGCTTCCAGCCCGGGTCCGTATAGGCGTAGGCCGTCTGGGTCGCGAACGCGCCGTCGACGTTGGGGAGTTCCTCGATGGTGTCCACCACGTACTTGTGGAACCAGTCGATGTCCTCGGCCTCGGGGTCGGGGTTCCAGAAGGCGGGGTAGCACAGGCGGTCGTTGGCCTTCAGGTCCGCGGTGTCCTTCTTGCCGGGCAGGCCGGTGCCCGTGGCGCACGCATCGGTGGGACGTTTGTAGGTGACGACGGTCTCGCCGCCGTACTCGTTGATGACGCGCGAGATCCGCAGCCGGGAGAAGCCGGGGCGCGGGTCGTTCGGCCGCATGACCCGGTTGGGCATGTCCTCGGCGTTGGACTCGAAGCGCACCGCGTTGAGGGTGACGCTGTCGTCCGTGGAACCGCGGCGGGCGAAGCCGGTCCGCTGGACCGACTCCAGCCACAGGGCGGTGTTCGGGCCGGTCTTCAGGACGGGGAAGCTCTGCTTGAGGGTGTACTTGTCCACCACCTGACGGGCGGTGGTGTCGGTACGCCGCTGCGCCGAGGTGGTGATCTCGGCCAGGCGCTTGCGGGACCAGAAGGACGGACCGGCGTTCCAGCACTTCTTTCCGGACTGGCAGCGCAGGTCGGCCGGAGTGTCGTACCAGATGCGGTACTTGCCCGGGTCCTTGTCGGAGAAGTTCGCCTCCGAGCAGGTCAGCGTGGACTCGGTGTAGCAGCGCTCGTCGACCGTGAAACCGACGCGGGCCGGGGCGGTCGCGGAGAAGACGCTCTCCTTGCGCTGCCCGTAGTAGATGTGGTCGAGCCAGCCGCCCCGGTCGTATTCGACCGGCGCCTTGAAGTTGAAGTTGCGGGCGTAGTGGTTCTTCTCCTTCTGCCACCACAGGGACATGGCGTTGCCGTGGATGTCCTCGACGTAGTCGAGGCTCCAGCGCCAGCCCTGGGTGCACCAGGAGCCCGCCCAGTCACCGGCCTTGTAGCAGTCCTCGCCGTCGTGGTTGCCGTACACCGGCACGGTCAGGACGGAGTCGGTGACCGGCTGGCCGGAGGTCCAGCCGGGGAGCTTGTGCTTGCCGAAGTGGTACTTCGTGCCGTCGCGCGTGGTGACGACCCAGTACTCGCCGTTCTTCGCGCCGTTGCCAGTGTCCGGGTCCTTGATCAGCTCGACCTTGGAGCCGTCGCCGCTGGCGGTCGTCCAGGTGCCGCCCGCCCACACCAGTTCGGTGGTCATGCCGCCGAGGGAGAGGGTGGCGTTCTCCGAGCCCCAGCACAGGTCGGCCGTGCGGTGGGTCTTGTTGTTCGACCCCTCCTTCTTGGAGTCCTCGCGGCAGTTGGCGTAGGTGCGGGTGATCGAGCCCGGGTTGTAGTCCCAGCCGTCGCCGATCCAGGACGCCTGGTTGTTGGAGGCGGAGGTGCGGCCGTCCACCGACTGGGAGGAGTAGGAGAAATTCACCTTCGGCGTGAGGCCGCCGGGCGCCTCCGGGACCTGGATCTGGTAGCCGTAGGTGAAGGCGCCCGAGGACGAGCCGGCCGACCAGGAGCCCGAGGAGAGCAGGGGGGCGGCGGTGTAGTCGCCCGCGGCGGAGGAGCCGGTGTCGAGGGCGCCGACGACCTGGGGGCCGGAGGCATCGACGGCGGAGAGGGCGGCCGTACGGGCCGAGGCGCCGGAGGCCGTCGCCTTCGCGTCGCCGCCCAACAGGCCGGCGACCGGCACCGAGCCCGAGAGGATCTTGCGCGTGGTCTCCTTCCTGGCGGCAGGGGTGCGGGTGGGCGCCTCGTCGGCCGGGACCAACTCGATGGTGCTGCGCAGCCGTTCCGGCCGCTCGTCGTTCTTGCCCGAGAGGGTCGTCGTACCGCCCTCGGCGGCGCAGTCGCCGGTGTCGGGGGCGTCCAGGACGCAGTCGGGCAGCAGCATCAGGCCGAAGCGGTCGGCCGCCTGTGGACCGTAGAGGTCGGCGAAGGCGGTGGTGTCGACTTCGAGCGCGACCTGCGCGGCCGGGTCGGCGCCGGCCGGCGGGGTGACCCGCATGATCATGCCGGAGACGCCCGTGTCCTGGGACGTGGTCGGCGGGGCCAGGTCGACCTTCCAGTCCCCGGCGAGTGCGGCCGCGTCGGCGCCCTCGGGCACACCGACGGCGATCGGCAGATCCTCGACCGGCACGGTGGTGCCCGGCGCGGTGTCCGCCGTCAGCGTCGCGACACCGCTGTCCTCGTTCCAGGGGGTGACAGCGGTCGGCGCGTACGGGTCGACGGGGACCTCGGGCGCGGTGGTGAGGCTCTTGTCGGCCTCCTCGTCGCCGTCGACGGCCGTGTTCTTGGGCAGGTCGGGCAGCTCGACCGAGCGGCTCATGCCAGGACCGGGTATCGCCCACGCGCCCGAGCCCAGGCTCGTCACGGTCAGCGTCGAGGACAACAAGAGGACGGTCACCGCGCGGCCGAACCGCCGGCGCCGTCGTTGTGACTCCGTCAGGGCGAGGCGTCCTGACCCCAGCCATGACAGTGGACCTTGAGCACGCATACGCGTCGACTCCACCCAGGCGATGCAGATAACAGAGATGCTTCGGACCCTCCGTCATGACCGTTGAAGGATCAAGGCCGTTGAAGCCGACGGAAAGCGCCCTCTTGAGACCTGCATCACGGGATGTTGAGTGACAAATCATCAATTCCCCGCACCGGTAGGAGAGTTCACCGGAAATCCAGCCCCGTGAACACATAACCGGTGATCAAAAGCCGCAAGATCAACATTCGCGACCCGCCGACCGGGGGGCAGCCGGATCTTCATCACGGATTCATAAAGTCTTCGCGCGTAGACGACGTGTGCAAGCCATGTCATGGTGTGCGCGCTCATGTCCTGATCCGCTTGGACTACACGGGAGACCGCCGTGTCCGCGCCGCCTCGTTTTCTCAGTCCCTTCGTGCGCACGCGCACCCGGCTGACCCTCACCCTCGGCCTGGTTGTGGCCGCCCTGACCGCTGCCTTGCTGCCCTGGTGGCACACCGGTCCCCCGCCGACTCCCCAGGCTCGCGAGAAGACCGACGCCCGCCGGACCGCCCCCGGTCCGCGCGACGGGGCCGCCGCCGCGGCCGAGGCCAGGCGCACCGGCAAGGACGTGGTCGTCGACACGGCGACCACCCCCACCGCCATGACCTGGGCCCAGCCGGACGGCAACCTGCGCACGCGGATCACCGCGGTGCCGAAGCGGGCGAAGGACGCCTCCGGGAAGTGGGCGCCGGTGGACAACCGGCTGCGCCGTACGAAGGACGGTGTGCGGCCGGTCAATCCGGCGGTACCGCTGCTCTTCTCCGGCAGGACGACCGGGGGCCGGGCGGACCGCTCGTACGCGCGCGCCCCGCTGACGATTCCTCGGACGCCCGCCGGGAGCACCCGGTCGGACGTGTCGGCCACGTCCGCGGAGACCGTGCTGGCGACGACCGTCATCCAGGGTCACAGCGTCGTGTACACCTGGCCCGGCGAGCTGCCGGAGCCGGTGCTCGACGGGCCGCGCGCCCTCTACTCCGAGGTGCTGCTCGGCGTCGACATGCTGCTGGTCGCGCGGGAGGAGGGCGGCTTCGCGCAACTCCTCATCGTCAAGGACCGCGAGGCCGCGCGGAACCCCGCGCTGGAGACGCTGTCGTACGGACTGAAGTCCTCGACGGCGACCTTCCGCCACGACGAGACGGCGGGCCGCGTCCAGGTGCTGGACGGCAGCGGCAAGGAGATCGGCTCCATCCCCACGCCGTTCGCCTGGGACTCCAGCGGCCGTGACGTGGAACTGCCCCAGGACGAGAGCGAGCCGCGCACCTCGGTGGCGACACCGGCCGATGTGCTGAAGCTGTCCGGGCTGAGCGGAATCGAGCCGGGATCCCGGCAGGCGGTGGCGCCGATGAGTCTGGCCGGCGACGGGACGGGGACGGCCCGCATCGATGTGAAGGTCGGCGGGACCGGCCTGCTCAGCGACCCCGAGGCCCTCTTCCCGGTGTTCGTCGACCCGACGCTCAACGCCGGATGGCTGGCATGGACGGTGGCGTACAAGCCGTACCCGAACACCAGCTTCTGGAACGGCACCAACTTCAGCTCGGGTACATCGGACGCCCGCGTCGGCCACGAGGACGACACGAACGGCACGGCCCGCTCCTACTGGCGGATGAACTACAGCAGCAGTCTGAAGGGCGCGACCGTCACCTCGGCGAGCTTCAAGGTGCTCAACAACCACTCCTGGTCCTGCACGAGGCGCGAGTTCCAGCTCTGGCAGACCGGGGCGATCTCCTCGGGCACGACGTGGAACAAGAAGCCGACCAATTCCTTCGAGATCGAGCGGAAGTCGTTCGCGCACGGCTGGTCGTCCGCCGACTGCCCCGACGAGTACGAGGCGTTCAACGTGAAGTCCGCGGCGCAGAAGGGCGCGGACGGCGGCTGGTCGAACATCACCTTCGGGATGCAGGCGACCAGTGAGGGCGACACCCAGACCTGGCGGAAGTTCAGGGCGACCTCGGCGACGCTCGAAGTCGTCTACAACCGGCCGCCCGCCGTGCCCAGCAGCGTCTCCAGCACCCCCGGCGGCACCTGCAACACCAGCACGGCCGGTGTGACGGTCGGCAAGACCAACGTGGTCCTGTCGGCGAAGTCCTCGGACGTCGACGGCAACCTGAAGGGGCTGCGCTTCCGCTTCTGGAAGGCGGGCGACGCGACCCCGGCCGGCACCCTCGTCACCAGCCTGAGCAGCGGCAAGGGCACGCTGACGATCGCGTCGAGCACCCTCGTGGACAAGGGTCTCTACTACTGGGACGTCCGCGCGGAGGACTCCGGGGGCCTGGTCACCGCGTACTACCCGACCAGCGGCAACCGGTGCCGGATCACCGTCGACGGGTCGGCCCCACCGCCGCCGACCGTGGAAAGCGACGTCTTCCTTGAGGCCACCGACGACGGCGCGACCTGGGCGACGGTCGAGTTCGGCGAGACGGGTGCGGTCACCTTCACCTCCGAGGGCGCGAGCAAGTTCCAGTACGCCATCGACGGGGTGAAGTGGACGGACAAGACCGCCACCAACGGCACCGCCACCATCCCCGACCTCAAACCGCCGCACGCGGGCCCCAACGTGCTGAACGTGCACGCCTTCGACGCGCTCGGCAACAAGAGCAAGGTCACCAACTACACCTTCTACGTGCCCCCGAGCGCCACGGGCGACGGCCCCGGTGACACCTCCGGCGACGGCATACCCGACCTGCTGGTCGTGGACGCGAGCGGCAAGCTCATCAACTGCCCGGGCAGCGTCGACGGCGAACTCAACGCATGCCAGGACGCCGCCTACACCAAGGACGGCGAGCTGAACCCGGCAGGCCACTGGTACGACCCGGGCAAGGGCAAGTCCGCCCTGATCACCCACTACGGGGACGCCTACCCCGGCGACGGCATCACGGACCTCTTCGCGGTCTCCCCCGACGGCACGTTCTGGCTCTACCCGGGTGACGGGTACGGCAGTTTCGACGTCGACAAGCGGATGAGGATCCGGCTGCCCGCCAACGCCCCGGCGCCCTCGACCTGGACCCAGATCAAGGCCGTCGGCGACATCACCGGCGACAAGCATCCCGACCTCGTGCTGCGAGCCGGCCCCGCGTTCTGGACACTCTCCGGCTACACCGGGGCAGGCTTCCAGACGGCGACGCTGATGGAGGGCGCCGCCTGGGCCCGCCGCGACATCGTCAACGTCGCCGACATAGACGGCGACAACGTCCCCGACCTGCTCTGGCGCAACCTGGACAACGGCAACATGTACGTCCGCCACGGCAAGCCCGGCCCGGTCGGCGGCAGCGTCGACCTCGAATCCATCAAGCTGGCGGCCAACTCCCGGGACGGAGACGTCAGTTACGCCACCACCTGGACCGAGGCCAACGTCACCACCGCGATCGGCATCCCCGACGTCAACAACGACGGCATCCCCGACATCTGGGCCCGCTTCGCCTCCGACGGCCAGATACGCGTCTACCACCCGTCCAGAACGAGCGCGAACAACCCCGTGAAGATCGTACTGACGGAAGACTGGAGGACGGTGAAAGCTCTCGGCTGAGAAACCGTCGCTTTCCTGGACGGCGGAGACGGCGCCCGGTCGTCTCCGCCGGAAGTTCCGCCCTGTCCGCCCGCACCGCCACAGGTCCGCCATCCTCGCCATCGGCACCCCCGTTCCGAGGACGCCCTCGCGCTGAAGCCCCGTACGCAGGACACTTGAGCCCGGAACTTTCGCTGCTGGAGGGGGACATGACATGCGGGACAGCCATCGGGGCGATGCCGAGCGGCTGTTGGGGCGGGCGGTCGAGGAGGAGGTTCGGCGGTCGGGTGGGCGGACCGACGGCTCCGTCCTGATGAACCGGGCGCGCGGCGCGCTGGACGTGATGGCGGAGACCGCGGCCGAGGAGTACGCCGCCTACACCAAGGCGCTGGACGAGGCGGAGGCCGGACAGCTGACCTTCGGGCAGCGGTACGCGCGGGAGGGCGCCGGGACTCCGCTGCTGGTCACGGCGGTGGCGGCGGTCGCCGCGTGCCTGGCGGACCTGGCGCTCGGCACCGGTCCCGGTATCGCGGTCGGCGCGGGAGCGACCGTCGCGGTGGCCGGCGCGGCGACGACCGTGGCGAAGGTGACGGCCTCGCACATCCCGGCCGCGAGCCGCCGCGCGGGCGCCCGTAACCAGCCCGGCGGCCCGGAACAGCTGAGGCTCCAGTGGCTGACGGCGCTGGAGGTACGGGGCATCCGGCCGTTCCTGGATCAGCAGCGGGTGCTCACGGCCGCGTCCGGAGGCGGCGGCGCGAAGAAGACGCCGCCCCAGTTGCGGCGTACGGACAAGAGCGCGGCGGCCCGCAGGCGTACGGTCCTGGAGCAGAGTTTCGGCCAACTACCCGAGCCCGACGGGCCGTTCGCGGGACGGCGTACGGCGCTGACGCGGATCGCGCAGTGGGTGCACGCGGCGCGCGCGTCCACCGAGACCCGGCCCACGGTCGTGGTGCTGCACGGCGCGCCCGGCTCAGGCCGCTCCACGCTCGCGGTGCACGCGGCGCACCATCTGCGGGACCAGTTCCGGGGCGCGTGCGTGGTGGACCTGCGCGGCGACAGCCCGGAGTC
Source organism: Streptomyces sp. NPDC058001 (assembly GCF_042886315.1). Lineage (NCBI taxonomy): Bacteria > Bacillati > Actinomycetota > Actinomycetes > Kitasatosporales > Streptomycetaceae > Streptomyces > Streptomyces sp. NPDC058001. Next base: position 559,409 of record NZ_JBHVQT010000001.1, on the reverse strand, counting down.
CCCGCCCCTGTCGACCCGGGACGCGCTGCTGCATCTGCTGAACCGGCTCGGCGCCCCTCGTGAGCAGTTGCTGTTCCGTGAGCGGTCGTCCCAGGACCAGCAGGTACGGCGGCTGAGCGAGCTGTACCACCAGCATCTGACCGGGCTGCCCGTGACGATCGTGCTGGACGACGCGAGCGACGCCGAACAGGTACGCACCCTGGTCCCCGGGCGCTCGGACAGTCTGGTCCTGGTCACCGCCCGCTCCCCGCTGACGCTGCCCGCCGATCTGCCCGCCTGGGTGCACCACCTCCCGGTGGAGGCGCTGGACGAGGCCGGCGCGGAGGAGCTGCTGAAGTCGGCGGCCCAGGACGCGTCGGGTCCCTACGACGCGGACGCGGCGGACCGGATCCGGGACCTGTGCGGCGGGCTCCCGCTGGCGCTGCGGGTCGCCGGCTCGTCCCTGGGCCCGCGTACCCCGCGCCAACTGGCCGCCGACCTCGCGGCGTACGGCCCGGTCGAGCCGGTGGAGCGGGTGCTGTGGCTGCGGTACTCCGACCAGTCCGAGCAGGCCCGGCGGCTGCTGCGGCGCCTGGCACTCGCCGGGCGGGCCTCGCTCGGGGCGGCAGCCGCCGCCGCGCTGCTCGCGACGGACGAGCCGGAGGCGGCCCGGCATCTGACGGCACTGAGCCGCGCCGGCCTCATCGATCACGTACGCGGCAGCCGCTACCGACTGCACGATCTCGTACGGGCGTTCGCGCAGGCACGCCTCCTGGACGAGGAGGAACCGGCCGAGCGCACGGCGGCGCAGGAGCGGCTGATCGTCAGCTACGCGGAGCTGGCCGACTCCGTGATCCGGCTGGTGGACGGCAAGACGTCCACGCGCGCGGACCGCGTCGGGCCGCACGGATTCACCTCGCTCGACGCGGCGCTGCGCTGGCTGGACGACGAGTCGAGCTTCATCACGGCGGCGCTGCGGCACGCGGAGGGCGTGGACCAGGGCGCGGTCCTGAACCTGCTGGGCGCGCTCTGCGACTACTGCCTGCTGCGCGGCGACCTGTACCGGCTCGGCGAGATCAGCGAGCTGACCCAGGCGGTCGACCAGGGACTCCTCGTACGGTCGGTGCAGTGGCGTACGGGTATCGCGGCCCGGCAGCTCGGTGAGCTGGACAAGGCGCGCACCACGCTGTCGTCGGTGGTCGACCTGTACTTCGAGGCGCACCACGAGGCGGGCGCGGCGCGTGCCCTGTGTTCGCTGGGGATCACGCTGCACCACCAGGGCAATCTCACCGAGGCGGCGACCAAGCTGCGGGAGGCGCTGGACCTCCAGGCGTCGGACGTGCTGGCCGGCGACCGGGCGTGGACCCTGCACGCGCTCGCCGCCGTGGAGCGGGACCGGGCCCATCTCGCGGAGGCGCTGCGGCTCCTCGCGACGGCGCTGGAACTGCACCGCGAGAGCGAGTCGGTGCACGGCGAGGCATGGGCGCACTTCCAGCTCGGCCAGGTCTGTCTGCGGATGGGTGACGTACCGCGCGCGGAGACGGAGCTGCGCGCGGCGCTCGATCTGTACGGGCGGACCCGGGACGGACGCGGCGAGGCATGGGCGCTGACCCAGCTCGCGCGGGCCCGGCTGGTGGACGGCGACCCGTCCGCCGCCGTGGACGGACTGCGCCAGGCGGTGTCGCGGCACCGGGACAACGAGGACGCGCGCGGCGAGGCGTGGTCGGTGTACTACCTCGGGCAGGCCCTGGAGGGGACCGGCAACCTCGACCAGGCGGTCCGCGAGCTGGAGCGGTCCCGGACGATGTTCTCGCGGATGCGGGACGTGTACGGGCTGGCGTGCGCGCGGCACCACTCGGCGCGGGTCACCCGCGACCAGCGGGCCGCGCAGACGGGTTCCCTGCGCAACAGCGGCTTCGCGCGGCAGCTCCTGGTGGACGCGCGGGCCGACTTCCAGCGGATCGGCGTCGCGCACGGCGAGGCATGGACCTGTCTGGAACTCGCGGTGGTCGACGCGGGCAATCTGCGCCCGCAGCAGGCACTCACGCTGTGCGACGAGGCGGCGGCCCTGTTCGCGACGTACGGGGACCGGCGCGGTGAGGACTGGGCGCACTTCCTGCGCTGCACCCTGCTGCCGTACGCGTCACCGGGCGGCGTCGAGGTGGGTACGGCGGTCGCGCAGGAGGAGCTGGCCCAGCTCGCCCGCACCCGGCACCCGGCACGGGACGGCAAGCTGGACGACTACGCGGACGCGTTCGCGCTCCTCCTGGAACGGGGCGTTCCGCTGGAGCAGGGCTGGCCCGCCTGGCGCCTGGGCATGGTCCCCAACCGCCAGTCGAGGGAGGTCATGGGCGTACCGATCCCGACGACGTCCGTGTGACGGGGAGCGGATGTCCCCAGGGATGGGCCGACCCATCCCTCGGAACACCCGCTATTCCTTGGCGGCGCCGGCCACGGTTCCGGCCCCGGTACCGGCCTTGGCCTTGGTGTTCTCCCCCTCGTCGAAATTCACCTTGCCCATGTGCCGGTTCATCGACCGCATCAGGCCCCAGACCGCCAGGGCCATCACCGCGAAGACGATGAAGCCGAGGACACCGGGGGTCACCTTGTTCTCGTCCACCTCTTTCGCGAGGGGGACGAGATGGGCCACTGCCAGGCTTGCGCTTGCGCTCATGTCAGGCATTGTCGCGGATGCCCGCGAAGAGGTCGTCCTCGGGGAGGGAGGTATCGACCAAAGACTTCGCCAGCTCGTACTCCTCGGTGGGCCACACGGACTTCTGGAGGTCCATCGGGACCCGGAACCAGCCGCCGTCGGGATCGATCTGCGTGGCGTGCGCGATGAGCGCCTTGTCCCGGATCTCGTAGAAGTCGGCGCAGGGCACGTGCGTGGTCAGTGTCCGCTCGACCCGCTCGAACTCGTCCCACCGCTTCAGCCAGTCCCCGTACGGCGACTCCAGGCCGCGCGCGAGCAGCGCCTCGTGCAGCGCCTCGGTGCGCGGCCGGTTGAAGCCCTGGTTGTAGTACAGCTTCAGCGGCTGGTACGCGGGCCCGAACTCGTCCTCGGGGTACTTCTCGGTGTCCGTCGCGCCCTCGAACGCCACCATCGAGATCTGGTGGGTCATGATGTGGTCGGGGTGCGGATAGCCACCGTTCTCGTCGTAGGTCGTGACGACCTGCGGACGGAACGCGCGGATCTTCCGCACCAGCCGCCCGGCGGCCTCGTCCACGTCCTCCAGGGCGAAGCAGCCCTCGGGCAGCGGCGGCAGCGGATCGCCCTCGGGCAGCCCCGAGTCGACGAAGCCGAGCCACTCCTGCTTGACGCCGAGAATCTCGCGCGCCTCGTCCATCTCCTTCTGACGCACCTCGTGGATGTGCTCCTCGATGTACGTGTCTCCCTGGAGCTTCGGGTTGAGGATGGAGCCGCGCTCCCCGCCCGTGCAGGTCACGACCAGCACGTCCACCCCCTCGGACACGTACTTGGCCATGGTGGCCGCGCCCTTCGACGACTCGTCGTCGGGGTGGGCGTGCACGGCCATCAGTCGCAGCTGCTCAGTCAAGACTCGATCCTCGTGATTCGGCGCCCGTCTGATCCGGCGCGATTGGGCGACTTCTATAGTGACTGAATCGGGGGGCCAATAATTCCGGGGCCCCCTTCCCCGTTTCCGGCGGCGAGAGGACGATCATGAGCGCGGTCCGCGAACAGCTCCCCGAGGGCCGTTACGGGCGGTCGGCCGACGCGCGCGCCGACCGGAAGCTCAAGATCGTGGGCGCGGTCCTCGGCGTCCTGGGGCTGGGGCTCGTCAGCTGGATCGGCTGGGACTACGTCGGCGGGCAGAAGATCAGCGCCGAGGTGATCAAGTTCAAGGTCGTGTCGGACAGCGCCGTCGAGGTGCATCTGGAGGTCCGCAAGGACGCCGCAGCGCAGGGCTACTGCACCGTGCGGTCACAGGCCGAGAACGGTGCCGAGGTGGGCCGCGCGGACTTCCGCTTCGACCAGGACACGGACCGGATCGACAAGGTCGTCACGCTCCGCACCACCGCGCGCGGCACGAGCGCCGAGCTGCTGGGCTGCCACTCCGACTGAGCGTCCGACTGAGCCGCCAGCGGCACCGGTCCGGTGGCTGACCCGGCACCGGTTCGGTGGCCGACCCGGCGCTGACCGGGGCCCGGCCCGGGGCTGACCTGCGTTGACGCAAGTCTGATGGCTTATGTCCTCCCCCTTCGGCGACGAAATTGTTAGGCTCGTGGTTTCGCCCACCCGAGAACGTACATTCTTCTGGGTAGGGCGATGCTTTGTATTCCCAGTACCTACGAGGAGCACCTGTGACCCAGACCAGCGACAACGTCACCTGGCTGACCCAGGAGGCGTACAACCAGCTCAAGGCCGAGCTGGAGTATCTGTCTGGTCCCGCGCGCACCGAGATCGCCAAGAAGATCGAGGCGGCGCGCGAGGAGGGCGACCTGCGCGAGAACGGCGGGTATCACGCGGCCAAGGAGGAGCAGGGCAAGCAGGAGCTTCGCGTGCGCCAGCTCACCCAGCTCCTGGAGAACGCCAAGGTCGGTGAGGCCCCCGCGGACGACGGCATCGTCGAGCCCGGCATGGTCGTCACGATCGCCTTCGACGGCGACGAGGACGACACCCTGACGTTCCTCATGGCGTCGCGCGAGTACGCGAGCGCGAACATCGAGACCTACTCGCCCCAGTCCCCGCTGGGCACGGGTGTGAACGGCAAGAAGGTCGGTGAGGACGCGGCGTACGAACTGCCGAACGGCAAGCTCGCCTCGGTCAAGATCCTTGCCGCCAAGCCCTATTCGGCCTGAGCCGCACGCGTACGCCGATGCCCCCGGTCCTCTGATGAGGGCGCGGGGGCATCGGCGTGTCCGTCGGGTGCCGGTCAGGCCGTGGCGTCGCGGTACTTGCGGACCGCGAGGGTCCGGAAGACCACGATGATCAGGACGGACCAGATCAGGGACGCCCACACCGGGTGCTGCATGGGCCAGGCCGACGAGTCGACAACGCCGGGGTTGCCGAACAGCTCCCGGCACGCCTGGACGGTCGCGCTGAACGGGTTCCAGTCGGCGACATGCCGCAGCCAGGGCGTCATCTGGCTGGAGTCCACGAACGCGTTCGACACGAAGGTGACCGGGAAGAGCCAGATCAGTCCGCCCGATGTGGCCGCCTCCGGGGTCCGCACGGACAGGCCGATGAGGGCGCCGATCCAGGTGAACGCATAGCCGAGCAGAAGCAGCAGCGCGAAGCCGCCGAGCACCTCACCGATGCTGGTGTGGGTGCGCCAGCCGACGAGCAGCGCCACGATCGCGAGGACCAGAACGGTCAGCGCGGTCTGCACGAGGTCGGCGAGGGTGCGTCCGGTGAGGACGGCACCGCGCGCCATGGGCAGCGACCGGAAGCGGTCGATGAGGCCCTTGTGCATGTCGTCGGCGATTCCGGCGCCCGCGCCCGCGGTGGCGAAGGTGACGGTCTGCGCGAAGATGCCGGCCATCAGGAACTCGGTGTAGACACCGGAGTCGGTGCTGCCGCCGATGTTCATGGACCCGCCGAACACGTACGTGAACATCACCACGAACATGATCGGCTGGATCAGCCCGAAGATGACCATCTCCGGGATACGGGTCATCCGGATCAGATTGCGCCGGGCGACGACGAGGGAGTCCCGGATCGACTGGCTGACGCCGCCGGAGCCCTGGGGTGCGCCGACCTTCGCGATGTCGGTCACTGCGGTCACTGGACGGTCTCCTTCTTGGCCTTGCCCTTGCGGTTCCGGGTGTCGCGGCTGCCCGCTTCGTCGTCGTCGGTCCCGGTGGTCGCCTCCTCGGCGACATGGCCGGTGAGGGAGATGAAGACGTCGTCCAGGGTGGGGCGGCGCAGCCCGATGTCGTCGATCTCGATGCCCCGGGTGTCCAGCTCGCGGATGACCTCGGCGAGCAGCTTGGCGCCGCCGGTGACCGGGACGGTCAGCTTGCGGGTGTGCTGCTCGGCGGCGACCTCGCCCTTGCCGAATCCGGCGAGGACCTCGGACGCGACGGTGATGTGCTCCCGCTCGTGCACCACGACCTCGACGCGCTCGCCGCCGGTGCGGGCCTTGAGCTGGTCGGAGGTGCCGCGCGCGATGACGCGGCCGTGGTCGACCACGCAGATGTCGTGCGCCAGGTGGTCGGCCTCTTCGAGGTACTGCGTGGTCAGCAGCAGGGTGGTGCCGCCGGCCACGAGTTCCTGGATGACCTCCCACAGGCTCTGGCGGTTGCGCGGGTCCAGGCCGGTGGTGGGCTCGTCCATGAACATCACGGGCGGGGACACCACCAGCGCGGCGGCGAGGTCGAGACGGCGGCGCATGCCCCCGGAGTACGTCTTCGCGGGCCGGTCGGCGGCGTCCGCGAGCCCGAAGCGCTCCAGGAGTTCGACCGCGCGGGCCTTGGCCGCCTTGGCCTTCAGCTGATAGAGCTGGCCGACCATCTGGAGGTTCTCGCGGCCCGTCAGATATTCGTCGACGGCCGCGAACTGGCCGGACAGGCCGATGGAGCGGCGGACTTCGTTCGGATGCTTGAGGACGTCGATGCCCGCGACTACGGCGGTGCCGCTGTCGGGTCGCAGCAGGGTGGTCAGGCAGCGGACCGCGGTGGTCTTGCCCGCCCCGTTCGGCCCGAGCAGGCCGAGGACGGTGCCTTCGGGGACATCGAGATCGACGCCGTCCAGAGCCTTTACGTCGCCGAAGGTCTTCACCAGACCCTCGGCGTAGATGGCGCCTGGCATGTGGCTTCTCCCAGGTGTTGGGTCACCCGGTGCCGGGCGACTCGGTACGGAAAACGGATGACTGGCAGGACGAGAGACACACCATAACGCGATACATCGCGTCTCTACAACGGGTTTTCCCGTGTCGGGATGCGGAATGCCGTCACCTGCGGCGCTGTCCGAAGCCGCCCGTCGAAAGCCGACCCTGACCGAAGCGTGTCGCTGAGCGGAGCCGACGCAGAACGAAGCCTGCGATAGCCCAGTGCCGTCCGGTGCCGTCCGTCAGGAGATGACCGTGTACCCCGCGTCCCGGAGCGCGGCGCCGACCTCGGCGCAGTGCTCGGGCCCCTTCGTCTCCAGGTGCAACTCCACCTCCGCCTCCGTGAGCCCGAGCCGCGGGTCGGTCCGTACATGACTCACGTCGAGGACGTTAGCGTCCACCACTGACAACACCCCCAGGAGAGTCGCGAGCGCCCCGGGACGGTCGGTCAGGCGCAGCCGTACCGCGAGATAGCGTCCCGCCGCCGCCATGCCGTGCCGCAGGACGCGCTCCATGAGGACCGGGTCGACATTGCCGCCCGACAGCAGCGCGACCACCGGCCCGTCGAAGGAGCCCGGGTCGCTCATCAGCGCCGCGACGGGGCTGGCCCCCGCCGGTTCGACGACCATCTTGGCCCGCTCCAGGCACAGCAGCAGCGCGCGCGACAGGGCGTCCTCGGACACCGTCCGCACCTCGTCGACCAGGTCCTGCACGATCCGGAACGGCAGGTCACCGGGGCGCCCCACCTTGATGCCGTCGGCCATCGTCACCGGGGCGTCGATCGACACCGGGCGCCCGGCCGCGAGCGAGGGCGGATACGCGGCCGAGCCCACCGCCTGCACCCCGATCACCCGTACATCGGGCCGCAGCGCCTTCACCGCGACCGCCACGCCCGCGATGAGCCCACCGCCGCCCACCCCGACGACGACGGTCCGCACCTCGGGGCACTGCTCCAGGATCTCCAGGCCGACCGTGCCCTGGCCCGCGATGATGTCCCGGTGGTCGAACGGATGGATGAACACGGCGCCCGTCTCTGCGGCGTACTCCTGCGCGGCGGCCAGTGTCTCGTCGACGACCTGACCATGCAGCCTCACCTCGGCGCCGTACTCGCGCGTGGCCGCCACCTTCGGCAAAGGTGCGCCCACCGGCATGAACACGGTCGAGCGCACCCCGAGGAGTGACGACGCGTGCGCGACGCCCTGGGCGTGGTTCCCGGCACTCGCGGCCACCACACCGGCGGCACGCTCCTCGGGCAGCAGCCCCGCGATCCGTACGTACGCGCCGCGCAGTTTGAACGAACCCGTGCGCTGAAGGTTCTCGCATTTGAGGTGGACCGGCGCTCCCACCAGGGCGGACAGGTGCTTGCTGCCCTCCATCGCGGTCACCCGCGCCACGCCCGCGAGCATCTTGGCCGCGCCGCGCACGTCGTCCAGAGTGACGGGCGGCGTCAGGCGGGGAAAGGAGTCAGCCGTGCGGTAGCTCATGACGCAAGTCTCGCAGCTCACACGGCACCTCTCAGGCCGCGTGATCTGTTTGCGCAGCGCCCGTACGACCGGCCTCCCGGCCGCGTACTCTGTCCCCCACCTTTTCCCCACGCATGAAGTGAGCCTCCGGCCATGCCCACAACACCTGAAATGTCGATGGACATGACGACCTCCGGCGACACCGGCCTTCTCGACACGCTGCAACACGAGGTGGCCGTCTTCGCCCGCCGTGCCGAACAGACCCGGCTCGGCGGGGTCGGGCAGGTGCGCAACTCCATGGACCGCGCCGCGTATCTGCTGCTCAACCGCCTCGACAAGGAAGGCCCGATGGGCGTCAAGGCGCTCGCCGCGAGCATGGGCATCGACTCGTCGACGGTGACCCGGCAGGTCGCCCCGCTGGTCGACACCGGGCTCGTGAAGCGGACGTCGCACCCCGAGGACGGCCGCGCGGTCGTCCTCCAGCTCTCCCCGCGCGGTCAGGCCCGCCTCGACGAGGTCCGCTCCTCACGGCGGGAGCTGATGGCCATGTTGACGGAGGACTGGGAGCCGGCGGAACGTGAACAGTTCTGCACGCTCCTCACGCGCTTCAACAGCGCCCTCTCCGCACGCCAGGCCGGACAGTCCACTCCCGGCGCGGAGGGCGATCCCGCGTCCTGACCCCGGCGACCGGGAAATCCGCACCGTCCCCCTCGTACCGCGTCCTCGTACCGCGTCATACCGCCTCGTACCGCGCTCTTGACCGGGGGTGGGCGCCTGGCCTCATATGAGACCGGGACCGTCCCTTCTCGGCACCGTCCCTGCTTGGCACCTCTTGGCACCTCTTGGCATTTCCTGGCACTTCTGGCTCTTCCGGCGGGAGGCACGGTGCGACAACGGCACGCGTCGCAGGACGCCCGCCGGGCCCGGGAGTTCGAGGCGTTCGTCGCGGGCGCGGCAGGACGGTTGCTGCACGCCGCGACGCTCCTCACGGCGGAGCCCCCCGACGCCAACCCGCGCGCGCGGCGCCTGCTCACGCACGCGCTCGCGCACACGTACGCGTACTGGGACCGGCTGCGCGGCGAGGACCCGTACGACCGCGCCCGGCAGCAGCTCGCCGTGCGCTTCGCGCGGGGGGCGTGGCACGCGTACGGCCTCGCGCGCGTGCCGTGGATCGGGCGCCACGGCTGGGGCACGTCCCGTACGGAGCCGGGTGGGGTGCTGGTCCGGCTCACCCCGCAGGAGCGGCTCGTCCTCGTGCTGCGGATGTACGAGGGGGTGGCCGAGGAACAGACGGCCGCCCTGCTCGCGCTGTCCGTGGAGCGCGTCCGGGCGATCACCGCGCGCGCGACGGCGACGCTGCTGCGTCCTCCACGCGGTCCCGCGACCGCCCTACCCACGGTGGCGCCGTCATGAACGGGACCGACCGCAAGGAACAGGCCGTACGGAGCCTCCTGGAGGGCACACAGCCCGCCGTGCCGCCCGAGCTGTACGGGGACGCCGTACGGCGCGGTGCGCGCATGTTGCGGCGCCGTACGGTGCTGCGCCGGCTGCTGTGGTTCGTGCTGGCCGTCGCCGTGGTGGCCTTTGTGGTGTGGGCGTCGCTGGCCCGCCCGTGGGTGGAGCCGCCGGCGGACACGACTCCACCGCTCACCGGCTGGTAGGACCGGCCTTTCCGGAGCGGCCTCTCCGGACCGGCCCTTTCGGACCGGTCCGGGCCGGTCCGGCCTTCGTCAGCCGAGTGCCTGCTGAAGGTCCGCGAGGAGGTCGTCGGCGGACTCGATGCCCACCGAGAGGCGGACCAGGTCGCCCGGCACCTCCAGGGCCGAACCGGCGACCGACGCGTGCGTCATACGGCCCGGGTGCTCGATCAGGGACTCGACGCCGCCCAGGGACTCGCCGAGCGTGAACACCTTCGTCCGGTCGCACACCGCGACGGCCGCCTCCTCGCCGCCCTCGACCTGGAAGGACACCATGCCGCCGAAGCTCTTCATCTGCTTCGCGGCGATCTCGTGTCCCTGGTGGTCCGGCAGCCCCGGGTAGAGCACGCGCGTCACGCGCGCGTGGCGGGTCAGCATGTCGGCGACACGGACCGCGTTCTCGCTGTGCCGGTCCATGCGCACGGCGAGCGTCTTGATGCCGCGCAGCACCAGCCAGGCGTCGAACGGTCCGGCGACCGCGCCCATCGCGTTCTGGTGGTACGTCAGCTCCTCGCCGAGCGCCGCGTCGCTGACGACCAGGGCGCCGCCGACGACGTCCGAGTGGCCGCCCATGTACTTCGTCAGCGAGTGCACGACGACATCGGCGCCGAGGTGGAGAGGCTGCTGGAGGTAGGGGCTGGCGAAGGTGTTGTCGACGACGAGCCGGGCGCCCACCTCGCGCGCGATCTGCGCGATCACGGCGATGTCCGTGATGCCGAGCAGCGGGTTGGACGGCGTCTCGACCCAGATCACCTTGGTCTTCGGCGTGATCGCGGCCCGCACCGACGCCGGGTCGCTGGTGTTCGCGACGGACCACTCGACACCCCAGCGGGCGACGACCTTCGCGAACAGCCGGAACGTGCCCCCATAGGCGTCGTCGGGGATGACGACATGGTCGCCGGGGCCGAGCAGGGTCCGCAGGAGGCAGTCCTCGGCGGCCAGGCCCGACGCGAACGCGAGTCCGCGGACACCGCCCTCCAGGGCGGCGAGGTTCTGCTCCAGGGCCGTCCGCGTCGGGTTGGCGCTGCGGCTGTACTCGTAGCCACCGCGCAGGCCGCCGACGCCGTCCTGCTTGTAGGTGGACACCTGGTAGATGGGCGGGACGACCGCGCCGGTCAGGGGATCCGCGGTGTTGCCCGCGTGGATCGCGACGGTCTCGAAGGCGTGCTCGGGGTGCGCGTGTGTGCTGGGCCCGTGCGTGGTGTGCGAGTCGCTCATGGGCACCGAGGGTAATGCGGGGACGGCCCTGGTGAGCACCGGTGAGACTGCTAGTCATGTGACGGGTTCGCCAATTGTCGGACCCGTCTGGTTCGCTGGACGCATGGAAATTCTCTGGGTCCTGATCGCCGTGGTCATGCTGGGCGCGGTCCTCGGACCGATGATGCTGCGCAGGCGCGGCGGGATCCGCCTGGCCAACCCGGGCTCACCGGACGCCGCGGACCCCGCGAACTACGGCTTCCTGCGCCAGGAGGAGCTGGACGTGCGGATGCCAGGGCCGGACCAGGACCTCGAAGACGTCCTGGACGTGGTGCAGCACACCCAGGACTGGCGCGCCGCGTCGCAACTGCTGGCGGGCACCGGCATCGAGGGCGAGGAGCGATGGCAGCGGGTGCAGGCGTTCGCCGGCGCCGCGTCGCTCGAACTGCGGCAGCGGCCCGGCGGGGTCAGTGAGAGCCCCGGCGGGCAGTGGCTGCGGGTCTGGCGGGCCGAGGCCCCGAAGGACGCCGGGGGCGCCGCCGTGCACGCCGAGTTCCTGGTCCAGCAGGCGTGGCGGACGGCCACGCCCGGGACGGACGAGTTCCGGATCATCCTGGAGGAGGCCCGCGCCGCGTGCGGTGAGGCCGCCCTGCTCTCCCCCGGTGACCCCGTTCCGTACATCGTGGAGCTGTCCATCGCGCGCGGGCTCGCGTATTCGCGCGAGGAGTTCGAGCAGCTGTGGCTGAAGATCCTCGACCGGGCGCCCGCGCACATGGGGGCGCATCTCGCGGCCCTGCACTACTGGTGCGAGAAATGGCTCGGCTCCCGCGAGGTGGCCTACGCCTTCGCCGAGGCGGCGGCGGCCCGCTCCCCGCAGGGCTCCCTCCTCTCGGCCCTGCCCCTCTTCGCGGTGTACGAGCATCTGCCGGAGATCACGCTGGTACGCGGCTTCTACGAGAGCGAGGTCGTCCGCAAGGCCATCGAGGGCGCCCTCTACGCGGTCCACACGGCCCGCTCCGACGACCCGATGCTCGCCCACGTACGCCACCTGCTGCTCTTCTTCCTGGTCCGCGGCGAACGCTGGGGCGAGGCCATGAACCAGCTCACCCACGTCGACGGCCACGTGGGCGCCCTTCCGTGGACGGTCGCGGACGATCCGGCGGCGGACTATGCGGTGTACCGGGCGTTGGCGGTGGCGGGGTACGAGGCGAACGGGGGGAGCCCGGCGACGCTGACGCAGTGACGGGGTGGGGGTGTCCGGTCCGGGAGTGGGCGGGACCTCGGGGGATGGAATTCCCGGTAGGCGTCGCACGTTGTTGTTTCCGTATCCGATTGCCGAGGAGTCCGCATGTTCCTGCACAGCCGTACACCGCAGCTGCCGACGCCGGAGCAGGCCCTGAAGGGTCGCCCCGAGCCGGCCTTCACGGTGCCCGAGCGCCACACGGTCCTCGGCACCCCGCTCCTCGGCCCGTATCCCGAGGGACTGGAGATCGCCGACTTCGGCCTGGGCTGTTTCTGGGGCGCCGAACGCAAGTTCTGGCAGACAGAGGGCGTCTGGACGACACTCGTCGGCTACCAGGGCGGTACGACGCCGAACCCGACGTACGAGGAGGCATGCTCGGGTCTCACCGGCCACACGGAGGCGGTCCGTGTGGTCTACGACCCGAAGGTCGTCCCGTACGAGACGCTGCTGAAGCTTTTCTGGGAGTCGCACGACCCGACGCAGGGGTTCCGCCAGGGCAATGACGTGGGCACCCAGTACCGGTCCGCGATCTACACCCACTCGCCGGCGCAGGCTGCGGCGGCGGAGGCGTCCCGCGAGCGGTACCAGCGGGTGCTGTCGGCCTCCGGCCACGGCACGATCACCACGGAACTCCTCCCGGCGGAGGGCCGCCCGTTCTATCCGGCGGAGGCATACCACCAGCAGTACCTGGACAAGAACCCGGCGGGCTACTGCGGAATCGGCGGCACAGGCGTCTCCTGCCCGATCGGCGTCGCTCCCGCCGAGGGCTGAGCACTGCGTCTTCAATCAGGAACGGCAGCGCACGCTCTACGGAGCGCGCTGTCTCCTGAGGATCTCGCTGCCATCGCCCTGATCGACCCCCAGGATCAACCGGCTGATCAGGGCGGGCCCGACGCCGAACCGCTCTGGGGCGTGTTCGCCGCGCTCCAGAGGTGGGAGTTCCTGGTCCGGCGCATGGAAGGTCCGTGGTCCGACACCAAGTACTACATGGTGTACGAGTACCTGGACCAACTGACCTACAGAGACACCCTCGAAGACTTCGCCCACGCGATGACCCCCGCCCTACGGGACCAGTTCCTACGATCGATCGCCCCCTTGGACCACCGCTACAGGGCGGCCACGGTGGACGATGACGGCACCGAACTCGCCCAGTACTGGAAGCCGCTCAGGGACGGCCGGGAAACCCGTTGGTGGTGGACCCGAAGGCCACGCGCCTTGCCACCGGGCTGGTGACTCCGGCTCACCCAGGGGGATTCGGGGACGTAAGCGGCGGCAAAGGTGTGATCAGGGGTTGACGGGAATCCAACTGGTGTCCGCGTGTGCACGGTGGGTAGCGTTGGTTCGCTTCAGCTACCCCCCTACCTCGCCAGGAGTCCCCCGTGAACCGCCCCGCCCGGCTCGTGCCGGCCGCCCTCGTCACCACGGCCGCCCTGCTGCTGACCGCCTGCGGCTCCGGGGAGGACGACGGATCGTCCTCGGACAAGATCAAGGGGGCGGGCAGAGAAGGGAGCGCCAGCGCATCGGCGTCCGCCTCGGCATCGGCGGCCACCGACGGCCGCCCGGAGATCACCCTCCCGAAGACGTTCCAGGCGAACTTCGAGAGCTGGACGAACAGCGACCCCAAACTCCAGGCGATCATCAACGATGGGCGCGAGGAACTGCGTTCGAAGTACGCCGCGATCACCGAGTCCGCCCCGGACTCCGAAGCGGTGGCTTTCTACAACTCGGGGAACTCGCTCGCGACGGCCCGCACATGGATCAAGAGCTTCGTGGACACCGACGACAGCCTGATCGGCGAGGTCAGGGTCTACAACCCACAGGTCCACATCAACAACACGGGTTCCGGCGTCCTGTTCTACTGCGTCGACGAACGCAAGGCGTCCACCAAGAACCGTAAGACCGGCAAGGTCACGGCCACCCCCGACAAGCCCGAATCCGTACTCCAGTACCGCGCCCGGTTGGACAAGACCGCGCAAGGGGTCTGGAAGACCGTCTCCCTGGAGACCGTTGCCGGGGGGTGCGGCTGATGCGGCCAGCCGCGAAGGTGTGCGCCCTCGTGATCGCCTCATCGGTCTTCACCTCAGCCTTGTCCTCGACGGCGTCCTATGCCGTCGGAGACAAGGACAACCAGTCGCCCCCACCACCCGGCCCCTCCGGAAACGCGTCCGGCAACACCCTCACCGCCGAAGCCAGTGCCACGTCCATTCAGGTCACGCACGTCAGCGGAGGCGGTTCCGGTGGGAAGTCGCGCAAGGCGCTGGTGCCGGTGGATCCCAACTGGCGGCCCCCGGCGTGCTGGTACGAACCCGTTGCCACGCCCGCGCAGCTGAAAGCGGGCGTCGACCGGCTCAAGCAGGGCGGGGATCTGGTCCGGGTCACCCCCACGCTGAGCTGGGGCGAGGACCTGATGGTCAGTCACTACGAGAAGGGCGAGGGCCAGTCCGGCGGCGAGGACGGTTACAAGGACTACAACCTCGGCGAGGACGGCATGTTCTGGCGCGGGGTGATCAACAAGAACCGCGAGAACGACCCCGCGTCCTACGACTGCGAACGCAATCTGTTCTGGCAGGACGCCAACACCGTCCCCGACGATCCCAACGCCCCCACCCCCGATGTCCTCGCCGCCTACGCCTACGACAAGATCCAAGTTCCCGACACCGAGGTCGAGTTGAAGCCCGAGGGGCGGTCCACGGTGAATCTGCCTACCTGGGTGTGGCTGGATCGGGGGACGTTCAAGGACGTCAAGGTGCGGGCCGAGTTGCCGAACACGAATCTCTGGGCCGAGACGACCGCGAAACCGGTGGCGTTGCGGCTCAAGCCCGGTACCGGCGACGCCGAGACCCACCCCGTGTCGGGACAGTGCCGGATCAATGACGACGGTTCCATCGGCACCCCGTACACCAAGGGCGACGCGGGCGACACCCCGCCGTGCGGCATCACGTACCGGCGGGCGTCGGACGGGGAGCCGTACCGGCTGACCGCCTCGATCACCTGGGAGATCTCCTGGGAGGGCACGGGCGGCACGGGAGACGACCTGCCGGACGGGACCTTCGCGACGACGCAGGACATGGCCGTGCAGGAGGTTCAGTCCATCAACCGCTGACCTCACCGGTCGGTCTGTTTCGGTGCCTCGGCGCGCGGGCCGTATGCCGTCAAGAAGCGGTCGCGGAACGTGTCCATGCGCCACAGCGGCGCGTCCGGGCCGGGTTTCAGGCCCTCGTCCCAGCCCCAGTCGGCGATCCGGTCGAGTACGGCGGGGTCGCGCGCGACGATCGAGACCGGCACGTCACGGCTCGCGTGGTCGCCGGTGACCGTCGGGACGGGCTGGTGGTCGCCGAGGAAGACGAGCACGGTGTCCTTCTTGCCGTACTTCTCGACGTACGAGATCAGGCTGGTCAGCGAGTACTCGATGGCACGGCGGTACTCGGCGCGGACCTGGTCCGGGTCCTTCCACACGTCCTTGGGGTCCTTGCCCGCCGCGTGGACGGCGTCGTACACCGAGCCGTCCCCGATCTCGTCCCAGCCGAGGGTGGACGGGATCGGGGCCCACGGATTGTGGCTGGACGTGAGGATGATCTCCGACATCAGCGGCCTGTCCCCGTCGCTCCGGCCGTGTTCCAGGCGTTCGAACGCGGACAGCGTGTACTGGTCCGGCATCCGCGACCAGCTGAACTTCGGGCCCTGGTAGCCGAGGGTGCGGGAGTCGTAGACGTGGTCGAGTCCGTAGAACCGGCCCTCGGGCCAGGCGCGGGTGACGCCCGGCATGATGCCCACCGTCCGCCAGGCACCGGTCCGTTCGAAGGCGCCGGTGACGGTGAGCCGCTCGCTGGACGTGACACTGCGGTAGCGCTGCTCGTTCTTGATCCACAGGCCCGACAGAAAGGTGGAGTGGGCCAGCCAACTGCCGCCGCCCGCCGTGGGCGAGGTGAGGAACGCGCTGCGCGACGCGTACTCGGCCGCGCGCAACCGGCTGGTGCCGTCCGCGAGTACGGCGCCGACCTGCGACGCCATCGCGGGGTCCTCCACCGCGGTACGGCCGTAGCTCTCGATGAACGCGAAGATGACGTCCTTGCCGCGCAGCCCGGTGAGCAACTGGTCGGGCGGGGTGCTCGCGAACGGGTCGTCGGCGGCCTCCTTCGCGAACTCCCGTTCGTCCGCGAGACCTTGGCGGATGCGGTCGGCGCGGTCCTGGACGCCCATCGCCACACTGTCCGAGGCGATCGGTACGCCCGCGATCTGCGCGCCGAGCGCCGCGCACACCACCCAGACGGTCCCGGCGACCAGCGTGCCACGGGTCGCCAGGGCGCTGTGCCGGACGAGGAGGCGGCTCAGCCGGACGACCGCCAGCGTGATGAGGACGAACAGCGCCACGACGAGAACGGCGACCCCGACGACGGTTCCGATCGCACCGGCCCGCCCGACCGAGTCCTGGAGGAACGCCTCCGCGTCGTCGAACAGGATCCAGTCGAGCACCGGGTCGAAGGGGCGGGCCAGGGTCGAATAGAAGCCCATGTCAAGGAAGTTGAGGAACGTCAGCACACCGAGTCCGAACCCGGCGGCGACAGCGGCGAACCGCCGTGCGCGGGGCGGCAGCACCAGCAGCAGGGCGACCCCGCACACACCCTCGACCGGGACGCGCGCGAACTCACCGGGCGTGAGGCCGTCGAGTCGGTCGGGCAGCAGGAGCGCGGCGATGACGAGGGCGGCGGCGAGGGCGGTGGTGGTACGGGATGCGGTACGGGCGAACACGGGGTGCCGCTCCCGCCAACTACCGTGAGTCGCTGGGGTGTTGTTCGTGCCAATGTCCTCGTCGGGCGCGGCGGTCGGCGGCGGGTCCTCCGGGGTCACCGCCGCGTCAACGGCCGGCATCTGCTGAGTACGCGTGAAGAACGACAACCCGAAGGCCCTTCCGTACGGAACCCGGTGGTGGCTCCTGTGTGTACGGGCGGCAGGGAGCTTCGGTTCAACTCCACCGCGATGAATCCCCGGACGGTGGGACCCGGTGCATACGGTCCAGGTCGCCGGCCAACAGGTCCCCGTGCTCGATGACGAAGTCCCCGTTGGGCAGGGACCCGTTGACGTGGACACCCATGACCGTGTCGGGCAGGAACGCGCGCAGGGCGTGCCGCATATCGGGCGCGTAGTGCACGGGCTTACCCCAGCCCTCCGATGCCTCGTCCGTGCCGACGATCACCCAATGGTCCACAGAGACAAGGCTGTTGAGGTCCGGTACCCCGCCAGTGTGGCAGTCGAGCGCCGGGAGGGTCAGCCGGTCCGGGTCGGTGGGCGGGTACCACATGAGGAGCGGCTTGGCGCGGGTCGCCTCGGCGTTGTCGAAGCAGCACACGGCGATGGCGTGCCCGGGGTACCGCTCCGCGTAGAACGCGAAGAGGGCGGGGTCGAGCCGGGGTCGCCGGTGCTCCGGCACCCGGGCGAGGGCGGCGGGGACGGCGTTCGGGTCGGTGGCGAGCAGCACGGTGTAGATGTCGTGCTCGAACACCTCGACCTCGGCCTCCGCGCTCATCCAGGCGATGTCACCGGACGGCCCCCTGAACCGGGGCCGGACGGCGGCGACCATCCGCTCCAGTACGTCCGGACTCCGGCCCACGGAAAGGAAGTTGTCCCGGCTCATCCGGGCCGTGGGCAGCGGCAGCAGCATCGCGTTGGGTCCGTCGGCCAGATTCACCGCCGTGTTCTGATACCCGAGCACATGGACCAGCCCGTACGAGGCGTGCCGCAGCCGCCCGGCGTACAGCGTCGTACCGGAGAACTCGGCCTGGTCCAGGGAGACACACATAGGGTCACGGTACCGAGCGGTCACAGTGGACCGAGCGGATCGAGCGGCTTCGTCCCGCGCCGGGCCAACTCCGCGATCAACCGGGGGATTTCATCGCCCCCACCGGAAACGACACCCCCGTACCGCCCAGCCCGCAGTACCCCGCCGGATTCTTGTGCAGGTACTGCTGGTGGTACTCCCGGGCCGGATAGAAGGGGTGCTCGGCCGCCGGGAGGATGTCCGTGGTGATGGCGCCCCCCGATCCGCCACCGCGTCCGGCGGCGGACAGCGCCCGCTGGTACAGGGCGCGGGTCTCCTCGGCCGCCGCGTGCTGCGCGGGGGAATGCGTGAAGACGATCGACCTGACGTGGGTGCCGACGTCATTGCCCTGGCGGAAGCCCTGCGTGGGGTCGTGGGACTCCCAGAACAGGGCCAGCAGGGCACGGTACGAGACCCGGGCCGGGTCGAAGACCACCCGTACCGTCTCGGCGTGCCCGGTCAGTCCGGTCCGCACCTCGTCGTCCACCGGATACGGCGTGAACCCGCCCTGGAACCCGACCAGCGTCGTCCGGACACCTCCCGGCAATTGCCAGAACCGCCGCTCCGCACCCCAGAAGCACCCCAGCGCGAAGTCCGCGACCTCGCATCCCTCGGGGTAGGGCCCGAGCAGGGCGGTCCCGAGTACGGCGTGCTTCTCCGGGACCTCGTACGCCGACGCCGACCGGCCCGGCGGCGCCTCGTCGGGTGTGGGCATCCGCACCCCTCGACCCCGTCCGAACGACATGACGTCCCCCTCACTCCCGCACTCCCGACGGCAGCCCGGTACCGGACTTCTGCCCCGCCCATGGTGCGAGGAATCAGAGGAATCAGCGGCCGTCCGGGGTCGGCCGGTGTTCCACGTACGGTTGCCCGCCTGGGAGTCGGTGGCCCTCGATCTGCACCGGCACCTGCGCGCCCACGCGGACACCGTCCCGGACGACGCCCGGGTACGGGCACTGATCGCGCGGCTCCAGGACACCCGGCCGGACCTGGCGCACTGGTGGGCGTGCCGTTCGGTGGGCGGTTTCGCGCCGCGTGAGATCGAGGTCCGGGGCGGCTCCGGGACCGCGCGCTACGAACTGACACTGCTGGATCTGGGCATCGGCCACACCCTGCTGGTGCACACACCCGTCACCTGAGCCGTCACCTGACGATCTGCTCCGCCAGCGTCGCCGCCGTGCCCAAGATGTCGTAGCCGGGCGGCACCCCGGGGACCAGGATCGCCGTGCCCTCGATGTTGCGGGTGCGCAGCGGAAGGATCTCCTGGTAGGCGTCCGACGCGTACCAGCTCCGGGCGTTGTCCATGTCGGGGAAGGCGATGACCACGACCGTGCCCGGCCAGGGTTCCTCGACGATCTCGACGGTCGCGCCGTGCACGAGGAACCGGCCGCCGAAGGGGTCCAGGGTCGCCTGGATCCGCTCCATGTACGTGATGATCTCGTCGTTCAGCTCGGCGGGGTGCAGATGGGCGATGGCATACGCGGTCATGGGGCCCTCCGGTTCGAGGCGTACGGAACAGTCGAGGCACCGGTCGGAACCGGTGCCTCGATACTCGTCCGCACACTTCCGGAGGTCGATTACCCCAGAAGTAAGGCGGTCAGATGGTCGCGGTGTCGATCACGAACCGGTACCGCACATCACTGTTCAGCACCCGCTCGTACGCCTCGTTGATCTGGCTCGCCTCGATCAGTTCGATCTCGGCGCCGAGCCCGTGCTCCGCGCAGAAGTCGAGCATTTCCTGGGTCTCGCGGATGCCGCCGATGCCGGAGCCGGCGAGGGTCTTGCGGCCCGACAGGACCGAGAACAGGTTGAGCGAGATGGGCTCCTCGGGGGCGCCGACGTTCACCAGCGCGCCGTCCGTCCGCAGCAGCGACAGGAACGCGTCGAAGTTCAGCGGCGCGGACACGGTGGAAAGGATCAGGTCGAACGTGCCGCGCAGCTTCTCGAAGGTCTCCGGGTCGCTGGTCGCGTAGTAGTGGTCGGCGCCCAGCCGCAAGCCGTCGTCCTTCTTGCGCAGGGACTGCGACAGGACGGTCACCTCGGCGCCGAGCGCGTGCGCGATCTTCACGCCCATGTGTCCGAGCCCGCCCATACCGAGGACGGCGACCTTCTTGCCGGGGCCCGCGTTCCAGTGCTTGAGCGGGGAGTACGTGGTGATCCCCGCGCAGAGCAGCGGCGCGGCGACGTCGAGGGCGAGGCCGTCCGGGATCCGTACGGTGTAGTTCTCGTCCACGACGACATGTGTGGAGTAGCCGCCGTAGGTGGGGTCCCCGTTCTTGTCGAGGCCGTTGTACGTGGGGACGTTGCCCTTCAGGCAGTACTGCTCCAGGCCGGCCTCGCAGTTCTCGCACTCGCGGCAGGAGTCGACCATGCAGCCGACGCCGACGCGGTCACCGACGGCGAACTTGGTGACGCCGGGGCCGACTTCGGCGACGATGCCGGCGATCTCGTGACCGGGCACCATGGGGAAGATGCCCTCGCCCCAGCCGTCGCGGGCCTGGTGGATGTCCGAGTGGCAGATACCGGCGAACTTGATGTCTATGAGTACGTCGAACTCGCCCACCGGACGGCGCTCGACGGTGGTGCGCTCAAGGGGTGCCTTGGCGGAGGGTGCGGCGTACGCGGATACGGTGGTCATGCCGGGGTTCTCCTCGGGGTGGTCGTGTGCCCGGACATCTCAGGTCGGCACGTCGGTGCCGAGTGCCTGGGCACGTTCACCAGCCTCGCGCGACGCGCGCCGATCACCCAGCCCCCCGCTCTGCCTACGACCAGCGGTCCTACTACTGACGGGGACAGGCTCCGGGTCCTACGACCAGGGCAGTGCGGGAATACTGGGCTCCATGGACGAGTCGCCGAACGCCCGGCCGACCGGCGCCGACCGCGCGCTGGACCTGCGGGCCGAGCTGAGTGAGTTCCTGCGCTCCCGGCGGGCCCGGCTCAAGCCGGAGGACGTGGGGCTGCCGGAGTACGGGCGGCACCGGCGGGTGCCGGGGCTGCGGCGCGAGGAGCTGGCGCAGCTCGCGGGTGTCTCGGTGGCGTACTACACGCGTCTGGAGCAGGGCAACGGCCGCAATGTGTCGGCGGAGGTCCTGGACGCCATCGCGCGGGCGCTGCGTCTGACGGACGCGGAGCACGCGCATCTGAGTCATCTGGCGAAGCCGAAGAACCACAAGAAGAAGAAGGCGGAGACCCGGCAGCAGCAGGTCCGCCCGGCGCTGGCGCAGCTCCTGGACGCGATGGACGGCGTACCCGCGTACATCGTGGGGCGGCGGTCGGACGTGCTCGCCTGGAACCGGCTGGCGGCGGCGCTGTTCGGCGACTGGGGGTCGCTTCCGGCGCAGGAGCGGAACTGGGCGCGCTTTGTGTTCCTCGATCCGGCGTCGCGGGAGCTGTTCATCGACTGGGACGGCAAGGCCGCGGACATCGTGAGCACGCTGCGGATGGACGCGGGCTGCTATCCGGACGATCCTCGGCTGTCCGCGCTGGTGGGCGAACTGTCGGTGAAGAGCGACGAGTTCCGGCGGCTGTGGGCCACGCACGACGTGAAGGAGAAGGGCCACGGTGTGAAGCGGCTGCGGCACGCGGTGGTCGGTGAGCTGACGCTGCCGTTCGAGTCGTTCCGGCTCGCCGACGACGCCGACCAGATCCTCGTGACGTATCACGCGGAGCCGGGGTCGCCGTCGGCGGAGGCGTTGCGGCTGCTGGCGAGCTGGGGCTCGAACACGGTCACGTCCGTGTAGTCGTACGCGCCGCTCAGGGCCGGTACGGCGGTGCGGCGCCCCAGGTCCAGTGGGGTACGGGCTGCTCGGTGGGGCGCGCCGCGTCCGGACCGGAGAAGTAGACGGCGAGCCGGGTGCCCCACTCGATGTAGGCGGCGAACGCGGACCGGAACTCGGCGTCCGTCGGCAGTCCCGCCTCGTCGGCGGCGTCGTGCATCAGCTCGACCCAGCGGCGCCGCTGCCGCTCGGTGATGCCCTTGCCGCCGTGCATGGCGACCATGTGCCCGTGCCCGCCGTGCTCAGCGGAGTAGGCGGCCGGGCCGCCGAACACCTCGCTCAGCCAGAGCGCGACATGCGCGGCGTGCTCGGGTGGCAGATCGGCGAAGAGCGGGCCGAGGAGTTCGTCGCCGACGACCTTGGCGTAGAAGGCGTCGGTGAGCCGCGCGAAGGCGTCCGCGCCGCCCGCCCACGCGTACAGCGTGGGTACCGCCGCGCCGGGCCCGCGTACGGTGGTCGGCTTGTAGTGGCGCATCTCCTGGATGTCCGCGCGGTACGGCCCGATCGCGGCGAGGAAGTCCTGGAAGGCGTCGGACTTCCGGAACCCGTCGAGGTGATCCTCGGTGGAGGTCCAGGTGATCCGCAGGATGTAGTGCGCGAAGTCCTCCTCGCACCGCGACAGCTCGTAGTCGACGCACTGCGGAGCGGTCGCCAGCTGTACGGCGGCACGCGAATAGGCGTCCAGGAATTCCGCGGACCGTGCTTCGGGGATGCGGTACCGGATGTACTCGACGGTCTCGGTGGTCATGGACCAAGAGAAACACGGAACGGCCCGCCGGGACCAAGGATCCCGGCGGGCCGCCCGCCGATCGCGCGTTCAGCGCGTTACGGCCGGATGACCGACCGTATCGCTGCGACTACTTGCCGTAGTACGCGTTGTAGATCGAGATCGTCGACTTGTTGCCCTTCTTGTCGGCGATCTTGGCGTGGAAGGAGATCGCCTTGCCCTTTGCCGGGTTCTTCACGGAGACCTTGCCGTTCTTGACGTTCAGCTTCTTCCAGGTCTGCCCGTAGTCGTACGAGACGTACACCGACAGCGACTTGAGGTTGCTGCCGGCCGCCGCGCCCTGGACCGTGACCGGCACCGACTGGGTCTTGCCCGCCGGGGCCTTGGTGTCCAGGCCGACCGCCGCGTTGAAGCGGACCGTGGAGACCGGCAGCTTCGTCAGACTCGCGCTCTTCTTGGAGCGGAACGTCCAGCTCGCGTCGATGCGAGTGGTGGCCGCGGCCACCTTCACACTGCGCTTGACGGACGTCGTCAGCTTGTACGCGGCGTCGGCCGACGGGACCTTGAACTCCTTCACGCCGAACAGCGGGTCGTCGTTCTCGCCGATCTTCGTGGAGCCCTTGTACAGCGTCGTCTTCACCGAGAGGAAGTCCGAAGAGCCCGCGTGCGTCTTGCCGTCCGCGAACAGCGGCACCAGCCCGTAGATGCTGTTCTCGTCGCGGAACACGCCGTAGTCCCCGCCGATGCGCGGCCCGAAGACGCCGGTGTTGAACGTCTTGGAGTAGGTCTGGCCGGCCTTGAAGGTCTGGGCGTTGCCGAGGGTGTAGAACGCCTCGCTGATCGGGAAGCCCTCGGCATCCTGGCCGCGGTACTGCTCGAAGTCGAAGCTCCACTCGACCTTGTTCGACGTCGAGAGGTGGAACGTGCGGGTACCGGGGAGCTTCTGCGGGACGAGGATCGCGGAGGCGCCGCCGCCTTCGTCCGTCCAGCCCCACGCCGCGATCGAACCCTGCTTGCCGCTCGCGGCGGCGCCCATGGCCACCTTCACGGTGGACAGCTCGCTCGCCTTGTAATGCTTGGTGAAACCAGTCGCGAGCCGCTTCAGCTTGCCCTGGTGGAGCTGGGTCGAGTACTCAGTGGCCGCGCCCTTGGTCCAGTGCCCGTCCCACTGCTGCGACAGCGACCCGTCCGTCATGTCCGGACCGAGGTGCGCGGTACGGAACTTGGCGTAGGAGGGCAGCAGCGCCTCGAAGCCAAAGCCGCCGTCGCGGTTCTCCACCAGGTACCCCGGGGCGGCGAACTCCATCTGGGTGCCCTGCGCGGGCACCGTGATGTCGACCGGCTTGGTCGTGCGCGCGTCCAGCGTGACCGTCGTGTTCTTGGTGACGCTCAGCTTGGGCTGGGCGATCCAGTCGAGGCCCTGGGTGGAGTCCTCGGGGTCCACGGCGATACGGCTGTCCACGATGTACGTGCCCTTGGGAACCCGGACCGTGGCCGTGCCGGACGGGTCGTCGGCCGAATAACTCTGGTAGAGGCCAAGGCCCGAGGTGCCCACCAACATGTTGTCCGTGTACGAGGCGGGCTTGCCGTCGCGGTCGATGCTCTTGACGGTGACGTCGTACGACTCCACCTCACGGTCGACCGCCGCGGCGGTGCGGACCGACTGGCCGTCGCCCGTCGCGACGACATACGCCGAGTAGGCGCCGTCGAGGGTGCCGCCCAGCTTGGTGTTCGCGGTCAGCGGGACGGACGCCTTGCCGCCCGCCGGGACGGTCACCTTGGTCGCGCCGAGCGTGAAGAACCCGGCCGGAGCGGGCCGCCCCTTCGGGTCCTTGGCCGTCGCCTTCAGGTCGAGGGTGACGTCCTTGGTGCCGAGGTTGCGGTAGCTGATCTCCTTGGTGACCGGGGCGTCGTCGGTGTGCGGCCACTGCGCTACACCGAAGCTCACCGACACCGGGTCGGCGATGACGGTCTGGTCGAGTGCCTTGTCGACCTGGATCCGCCCGCTGCCCTGCTCGAACGGCGTGTATCCGCCGTCCTTCGTGGTGCCGGTCAGCGCACCCTTCAGCTCGGTGTACTTCCAGTCCGGGTGCTTCTGCTTGAGGATCGCGGCGGCGCCCGCGACATGCGGGGTCGCCATCGACGTACCGTCGATCGTCAGATACCCGGGCGGGTTCTGGCCGACCTCCTGCTCGATGAGGCTGCCCGGTGCGGCGGCGGCCGTGATGGAGACGCCGGGGGCGGTGACATCGGGCTTGACGGCGCCGTCGCCGACGCGCGGCCCGGTGCTGGAGAAGTCGGCCAGCTTGTCCTTCTTGTCGACGGCGCCGACGGTGAGCGCGGCGTCCGCGCTGCCCGGCGAACCGATCGACTGCGGGCCCTCGTTGCCCGCCGCGATGGCGAACAGGATGCCCTTCTCGGCCGACAGCTTGTTGACCACGGCCTCCAGCGGGTCGACCTCGGGACTGTCCGGGCCGCCCAGGCTGAGGTTGACGACGTCGGCGTTCTGCTCGGCCGCCCACTCCATGCCGGCGATGATGTTGGAGTCCTCGCCGTACCCGTCGTCGCTGAGGACCTTGCCGTTGAGCAGCTTCGCGCCCGGGGCGACGCCCTTGTACTTGCCCCCGGACTTGGCGCCCGTACCGGCCGCGATGGACGCGACGTGGGTGCCGTGGCCGTAGCGGTCCTTGGCGTCGGCGGAGACGGAGAAGTTCTTCTCGCCGACGACCTGGTTCTTGAGGTCCGGGTGGGTCGCGTCGACACCGGTGTCCAGGACGGCGATCGTGACGCCCTTGCCGTCGAAGTCCTTCGCCCACGCGGCGGGCGCGCCGATCTGCGGGACGCTCTTGTCGAGGCTGGCCTTGCGGACGCCGTCGAGCCAGACGCGGCTGATGCCGGACGCCGTGGTCCGGGCGCCGTCGCCCTGGGCGCTGGTCACCGCGTCCCACAGCTCGGACGCGTCCCGCTTCGGCGTGGTCACCGCGTCCGCGTTGAGGCTCTTCAGGCTCCGGCGGAGCTGGGTCTCACCGGCGGAGCGGACGTCGGCCTTGGCGCCCGTGGCGGTGCCCCGGTAGCCGACGATGACGCGCAGACCCTGCTTCTGGGCCTTGCGGTTGGCGGCCTTGTTCAGCTCGGTGACATCGAAGAGGCGCCGGTCGAGCTTGCCTTCGTTGATCAGCCGCTGGGCGTCGAAGGGTATGACGAGGGTGTGCCCGTCGACCGTCCGGGTCTGTACGGGTATCCCCTCACGGCCCTTGGCGCGCTCCAGGCCCGCGACGCGGCCCTTGGCGTCGAGGACGACACGGTCACCGGTGATGAGCGTGATCCGGCTCTTGGCCGCGAGGTCCGCCTGGCCGGGTTTGGCGGCGGACTGGGCCGCCGGTCCCGTCGTGCGCTCGTCCGCCGCCGACGCCGGGTTGGTCATCCCCGCCGCCAGGGCCACGGCTGCCGCCGCGGCGATCGTGGACACGCACGCCCTTTTCACTTGACTGCGCAAGTTCTCCCCCTGGAGATGAAAAGAACCGGACGAACCGGGGGTTCATCCGGCCGGGGGGTGTCCCGCACACATGCACGTATCCCCCCGGGATACGCAGTATGCCGGGGGGATGAGTCGTGCTCAATAGTGGGGCTGATGTGAAGACTTGATTCAACTGAGCGTCATGTCTGTGCCCCGACTGTGCCTTGCCTATGTCTTGTCCATGTCGTAGTCCATGGCAGCTCCATGCCTCGCCTACGTCCGCTCGGTCACCTTGATGCGGCCCTTGCGGATGGTCGCGAGCCGGGACGCGCGGCGGGCGATGGCGCTGTCGTGGGTGACCATGACGAAGGTCAACCCGTGTTCCTTCCAGAGACCTTCGAGCAGATCCACGATCTCGTCGCGCATCGACTCGTCGAGGTTGCCCGTGGGTTCGTCGGCGAGGAGCACCTTGGGCGCCTTGACGAGGGCGCGGGCGATGGCGACGCGCTGCTGCTGGCCGCCGGACATCTCCGACGGCAGATGCCGCAGCCGCTCCCCGAGCCCGACGGACTTCAGCGCGTCGGCCGCCTTCTCACGCCGGTCGGCGGCCTTGAGCCCGAGCGGTACGAGGGCGGTCTCGACGTTCTCCTGCGCGCTCAGCGTGGGAATGAGGTTGAAGCTCTGGAAGACGAACCCGATGGATTCGGCGCGGACTTTGGTGAGCCGTGCCTCGGGCAGCTTGGCGAGATCGACACCGTCCAGCTCGACGCTCCCGGAGGTGGGGCGGTCGAGTCCGCCGAGCATCTGGAGCAGCGTCGACTTGCCGCCCCCGGTGGGCCCTTGGATGACGAGCCGGTCCCCGTCCCCGATGACGAGATCGACCCCGTCCAGGGCGTCGACGGTCTCCTTGCCTCTGCGGTACTGCTTACTGACGTCTTTCAACTGGTACATGGTGCTACTCCTGGTGGGGCGGGGGGTGTGCCGTTGCCTCGGGGAACCTCATGGGCGAGTGGGCGGGCGGGACCTGCCCTTGTCCGGTGGACCGGCGGCTACTCGACCCGGCGCAGGGCGTCCGCGGGGCGCAGCCGCGAGGCCCGCCATCCGCCGAACCCGCCGGCGATGAGCCCGCCGGCCACGGCGAGGCCGACCGCGAGGGCGATGGTCGTCGCCCCGACGGGTGCGCTCAGCGCGATGTCGAGCGTCTGGTTCCCGGCGGACTGGATCGCACCGCCGCCACCACCGCCGCCGCCGATCATCCGCGGGCCGCCGCCGGAGGCACCCGCGCCGGAGGCCAACTCCGCCGTCAGCGTGGGACTTATCGCCGTCACCACATACGCCCCGATCAGGCCGATGCCGATGCCGAGCGCACCGCCGACCAGACCGTTGACGACGGCCTCGCCGACGACCTGTCGGGTGACCCGGCCGCTCTTCCAGCCGAGGGCCTTGAGGGTGCCGAACTCCCGTACGCGACGCGACACCGCGGACGAGGTGAGCAGTCCGGCGACGAGGAAGGCGGCGACGAGGACCGCGATGGACAGCCACTTGCCGACGTTGGACGCGAGGTCCGACGCGGTGGAGAGGGAGCCGGAGACGGTGCTCGCCAGATCGGCGGACGTGGTCACGGTCGTTCCGGAGACGTTCTTCTGGATGGCGCTCTTGACGGCGTCGATCTGCTGCGAGTCCGCCACCGACACATACACCGTGGTGATCTTGGCCTTGGAGTCGGAGAGGGTCTGCGCCTGCTTCAGCGGGATGTAGACGTTGGCGGCGGCCTGTCCGCTGTCGGCGGTGGCGATCCCGACGACGGTGAACTTGGTGCCCTTGACGGTCACCTTGTCGTCGAGCGCGAGGTCTTCCTTCTTCGCGTAGGCGCTGTCGACCACGGCGACCTTGGCGTTGGTCTCGGAGGTCTCGAAGGTACGGCCCTTGGTGATCTTCGAGGAGGTGAGCGGGCCGAGCGCGGGCCGGGTGACGTCGGTGCCGTAGAGGGTGAAGGAGTTGACGTCGAACGCGGCGCCGCCACCGCGGACCGAGCCACCGCCGCCACCGCCACCGCCACCGGGTCCGCCCTGTCCGGGCTGGGCGGGCTTGGCCTGCTCGAACTCGCCGGGCTTGAAGTCGCCGCTGACCTTGAGGTCGACCAGGCTGAGCCCGCCGACCGCGTCCGCGACGCCCTTCTGGTCGGCGACCGTGCCGACGGTGGAGTCCTTGAGGGTCTCGAAGCCCTGGACCATCAGCCGGTCGCTGCTCTGTTCGCCGCCGTCGTCCTTGGCGTCGAACTCGAACCGGGGCCGCTGCGGCTGTTCACCCTCCTCGGGCGTGGCCGCGGCCTTGGTGACCGTCATGTCGGTGCCGAGGCCGTACAGCGATTCGAGGACCTTGTCCTGCGCCTTGTTCATGCCGGACGACACGGAGTTGACGACGATGACCAGCGCGATGCCGAGCGCGAGCCCGGAGGCGACGACGAGCGCCGCCTTTCTGCGGCGGCGCAGTTCGCGCCTCAGATAGGTGAAGAACATGCCGCGAAGCTAGGGACATCGCGTGATGAAGGGATAAGCCCTGGGTGAGAGCCGGATGAGAAGTGCGGGTGCCCCCGGCCGCAGCGGCCGGGGGCACCTCGGTTTAGTACGTTCGGTGACGGTCGGTCAGACCGCCGAACCGGCCTTCCACTGCGCCCAGTCGAGGTTCCAGCCGTTGAGGCCGTTGTCCGGCTGGATCGTCCTGTCGCCGGTGTTCTGCACGACGACGACATCTCCGACGATGGAGTTGTCGTAGAACCAGGCACCCGGCGTGCTGGAGTCGCCTGCGCCCTTGGCGTCCTGGAGGCCGACACAGCCGTGGCTGGTGTTGACGCTGCCGAAGATGGAGCTGGCGCCCCAGTAGTTGCCGTGGATGAAGGTGCCGGAGTTCGACAGACGCATCGCGTGCGGGACGTCCTTGATGTCGTACTCGCCCTTGCCGTCGTCGTCGGTGAAGCCGACCGTCGCACCATTCATCCGGGTCTCCTTGAACTTCTCGGAGATCACCATCTGGCCCTGGTACGTCTTGTTCTGCGGGGAGCCCGCCGAGATCGGGATGGTCTTGACGACCTTACCGTCCTGGCTGACCTTCATCGTCTTCGTCTTGGCGTCGACCACGGAGACCTGGTTACGGCCGATCTTGAAGGTGACGGTCTTCTGCTGCACGCCATAGATCCCACCGGCGCCCTGGACACCGTCGAGGTCCAGCTTCAGCGTGATCGTGGAGTTCTCGGTCCAGTAGTTCTCGGGGCGGAAGTCCAGGCGGTTGGCGCCGAACCAGTGCCCGACGACCTCCTGGCCGGTGCTGGAGGAGACGGTGATGCCGCCCTGCACGGCCGCCTTGTCGGTGATCGCCTTGTCGAAGTTGATCGACACGGGCATACCGACACCGACGGTCGAGCCCTGCTCCGGCGTGAAGTTGCCGATGAAGCTGTTGGCCTGCGAGACGGTCGTGAACGACGCGTTCTCATGGGCCGTGCGGCCGTCCGCGTCGTCCGCCGTCGCGGTGATCTTGTACGTGGTGGCGCGCGAGAGCTGTCCGTTCGGCTGCCAACTCGTCTTGTCGGCGGATATCGCGCCATCGACAGCGGTGCCGTCGGACGTCTTCATCGTCACGGCGGTGAGCGTGCCCTTGCTCACCGTGACCTTCGCGTCGTTGTTGATACTCGCGTTGGTCGAGCCGTCCTTCGGGGTGATCTTGATCTGGGCCACGGACGTCTTCTTGGCGGCGGCCTCGTCGACCTGGGCCTGCGACGTCTTGCTGCTGTCGGCAGAGGGGCTGCTTCCGCTGCTGCTCCCACTGCTGCACGCGGAGAGCACCAGCACCCCGCCGAGCAGTGCGGACGCGGTCATCAGACCCTTGCGTCGCCTACTGTCCGTCATCACTCGCTTCTCCATCGTCACCGATCCGAACCCCGAGAAATCCCGTAACAACTACAACGCACCGAAGGCTTCGTCCCGTTCCCCCGGGGGCGAAGATGTGGGCCACACCACGTCCGGTGATGCGGCGGGGCGTCCCTGTCTCCCGAGGACGGCACTGTCCCCGCGAACGACGGAACCCCGGGCGGTGGTTGCCGTCCGGGGCCCGAGTGGCCGCTGCGTACCGGTCGTCTGGCTACCGGTCGTCGCCCCGCTCCAACCCGCCGTCCCCGTCATAGTCCCCGTCATCATCCTCGTCCAGGTCCCCATCCGGCGAATCGGGGTCGTAGTCGATTTCCTCGCTGCTCCACGACGCCTGCACCAACTCGACGCCGGGGACGTCGTTGACCAGGTCGAAGGGGTCCACGACGTAGGCGATGGCCTCCGCCGACTCGCTCTGGACCACGCTTTCGGCGTGTGCGCGCTCGTCGGGACGAAGGGTGCCGTCCTCGACAATGCGCCGAAGCGCGTCTTTGGTCAAGGCGTCCGAATCCTGGACGTCCAGTACCAGATCGACACGGAGGCGTACATAGCGTGATGCTTCAGGTGTGCTCATGGCACGGAGCGTACGACTCGGTCGCCCCGTGACTTTCCCGCGACCCGCGGCTTTCACTAGCATCGCCCCACACGGCCAATTCGCCAGCGCCACAAGGGGATAGATATTCCGTGTCCGCCGCACGCCGCTCGTTGCTGACCGCCACCGCCGCCGGGACCCTCCTCGGCGCCCTGTGGTTCGTCCCGTCCGCGAACGCGACCGGGGAAGCGTCCCTCACGGCTGCCCAGAAGTCCCCGGCCACCACATCGGCCGCGAATGTGTCGGACGCCACGGTGTCGGACGCCGGGAACGGGGGCGCCGGGGACGCGGGCGCCGGGGACGACGGCGCCCGCCTCGCGGACACCGGAAGCTTCGACACCACGCCGTATGTCGTCGGCGGCACCACGTTCCTGTGTCTGGGCGCGGGATTCGTCGCCTACTCGGTCCGCAGGGCGCGCACGGTCGCGTACTGACCGCGTACCGCTGTTCCGGGCGCGCCCCTGCCGTCAGGCGAGCGGCCCGGTGACCCGCTCCGCCGCCTCCACGACACGGCCTTCGCGTACGAAGGTGTCGGCGGCGGCGAGGTCGGGGGCGAGGAAGCGGTCGGGACCCGGGCCCTGGACGCCGGCCGCGCGGGCGGCGTCGATCACGGCGCGGGACGCCGGTGCGGGGGTGAGACCTTCGCGCAGTTCGATCGCGCGGGTCGCCGCGTACAGCTCGACGGCGAGGATCCGGGCGAGGTGGGCGACGGACGTCCGCAGTTTGCGGGCGGCGGACCAGCCCATCGAGACATGGTCCTCCTGCATCGCCGACGAGGGGATCGAGTCGACCGACGCGGGCACCGCGAGCCGCTTCATCTCGCTCACCAGCGCCGCCTGCGTGTACTGGGCGATCATCAGGCCCGAGTCGACCCCGGCGTCGTCGGCGAGGAAGGGCGGCAGACCGTGCGAGCGGTTCTTGTCGAGGAGCCGGTCGGTACGGCGCTCCGCGATGGAACCGAGGTCGGCGGCGGCGATGGCGAGGAAGTCGAGGACGTACGCGACGGGCGCGCCGTGGAAGTTCCCGTTGGACTCGACGCGGCCTCCCCCAGAGCCGAAAGCCTGGGAGGTACCCCCAGGCAGGACCACCGGGTTGTCGATGGCGGCGGCGAGTTCGCGCTCGGCGACCAGGCGGGCGTGCGCGAGGGTGTCCCGGCCCGCGCCGGCGACCTGCGGGGCGCAGCGCACCGAGTACGCGTCCTGGACGCGGGGCGCGTCGTCCTGGTGATGCCCGGTGAGACCCGAACCCGTCAGTACGGCCAGCATGTTGGCGGCGGACGCGCCCTGGCCGGGGTGCGGGCGGATGGCGTGCAGCTCGGGTGCGAGGACCTTCTCGGTACCGAGCAGGGCCTCCAGGCTGAGCGCCGCGGTGACGTCGGCGGACTTGTACAGGGTCTCCAGGTCGGCGATGGCCATGATCAGCATGCCGAGCATGCCGTCGGTGCCGTTGAGGAGGGCGAGCCCTTCCTTCTCGCGCAGTTCGACGGGCGCGATGCCGTGCGCGGCGAGGAGTTCCCCGGCGGGGCGTACGGTCCCGTCGGGGCCCTCGGCCTCGCCCTCCCCCATGAGTGTCAGC
Organism: Streptomyces sp. NPDC058001; assembly: GCF_042886315.1. NCBI lineage: Bacteria > Bacillati > Actinomycetota > Actinomycetes > Kitasatosporales > Streptomycetaceae > Streptomyces > Streptomyces sp. NPDC058001. Next base: position 527,177 of record NZ_JBHVQT010000001.1, on the reverse strand, counting down.
GCGCAGTGACTGAGCGGCGCGAGGTCGCCGGAGCAGCCGAGTGAGCCGTACTCGTGGACGACGGGGGTGATGCCGGCGTTCAGAACGTCCGCCATCGTCTGGGCGACCTCGGGACGGACGCCGGTGCGTCCCGAGCACACGGTCTTCAGCCGCAGGAACATCAGCGCGCGGACGACCTCGCGCTCGACGTGCGGGCCGAGTCCGGCGGCGTGCGAGCGGACGATGTTGCGCTGCAACTGGGCGCGCAGTTCCTGACTGATGTGCCGGGTGGCGAGGGCGCCGAACCCGGTCGACACGCCGTACACGGGCTCGGGCTTGGCGGCGAGCGCGTCCACGATGCCACGGGCCGCGGCGAGCGCCGTGACGGCCTCATCGGACAGTTCGATACGGGCGTTTCCCCGGGCCACGGCGATCACGTCCCCCACGGTGGTCCCGCCGGTCCCCACCACCACACTGTGCATATCCATATTCAGGAGCGTACGCACTGAATCCCACCGTGTCACGAGGGGCGGTGTCGCTCACCCGGAACTCCCACCCACCGACGACCCCACCCACCCACCCGTATCGCGCACCGCGCCCTTCGCCCGACCGGCACCCACCCGTATCGCGCCCTGCACCCTTCGCCCCACCGGCGATCCCACCCACCCACCCACCCACCCGAATCGATCCCGGCACGTGCGAGGAGCCGCACCCCCACCCGAAGTGTGCACGGCCCCACCCCGCAGGGGTGATCTCCTCCCGTCGCCACGACGACGGTCGCCCCCGGGCAAGGGGCGATGGGGCGGAGCCCCTAGTCCTCTCGGCGGCTGCGGAAGCGGCGGCGTTCGCCGGCTGGAGGGGTCGGTTCGCCTGCCGGGGGGCTTGCGGCGTCGGCCAGGCGTACTACCGGGTCGTCCGGGCCTTCGCGGCCGGCCACCACCGGCCCGGCCGCGCGGGCGGCCTTGGCGCGGTACTGCGCGGCGTCGGCCAGCCGGAACAGACGGCGGGCGGACCGTACCGGCCCGATCGGGTCCCCCGTGGACGCGACCCCGCAGGCGACGCCCTCGCCGAGCTTCACGCCGGCCGCGCGCCGGCACAGTTCCTCCGCGACCCGTACCACCTCGTCCGCCGAAGGCCCCACCGCGAGCAGACAGAACTCGTCCCCGCCGAGCCGCGCGGCCAACGCGCCGGGCAGCATCGCCCCGCACAGCGACAGGACGGAGCCGAACCTCTCCAGGAGCCGGTCGCCGACCGCGTGACCCTGGGTGTCGTTGACCCGCTTGAGGCCGTTCAGGTCGCAGACGACGAGACTCACCACGGTGCCTTCGGAGCGGTGCCGGTCGACCGCCTCGTCCAGATGGGCGTCGACCGCGCGCCGGTTGGCGAGTCCCGTCAGCGCGTCCGTGTAGGCGAGCCGCCGCACCTCCTCAAGGCGTTCGCTCTGGGCGAGTCCGGCCCCGACGACGGAGGCGAGCACGGTGGCGAAGTCCGCGTCGCCCCGGTCGAACACCGGCTCCCCGGCCCGCCGGGCCACGTACAGCTCGCCCCACGCCCTCCCGTGCAGCACGATCGGCGCGACGACACAGCAGCCCCGGCCCCGGCGGCGCAGCGCGGCCACCCGCTGATGGCAGTAGCCCACCGGACCCTGGGCGGCCCCCTCCGAGGTCTCGACCCACGCGTTGGGCTCACCCCCCGCGGCCCACCGCTCGTGCAGGAACTCGGTGATCTCGGGAAACTGGTGCACGGGATACGCCTCGTGCTCCGGGAACTCCTCCTCGCCGGCGACCAGCTCCCCGGCGTTCACGAGGACGCTTAAACGGCCCAGCTCCCGCTCCCAGACGGACACCGCCGCGAAACTGCCCGCCAGCGCGCGGCACGCGCCATCCGCCGCGGCCCGCCAGGTCTCCTGTGGGGTGCGTGCCGCCGCCATGCCCTGCGCCAGCTCCACCACGGCTTGCAGCCGCACATCGTCAGCCATCCCAACAGGCTAGGGACGTTTACTACCATTTGGGACATTGTTGAGGCAAACAGGGCGTAATCTGTCACGCTAAGTAATCAGATCGGCCCCGTCGCCCAGTCGGGCATATGCGCCCGTCACTCGCCCGGCCACTGCGGCTTCCGCTTCTCGTTGAACGCCGCGACGCCCTCCGCCCGATCCCCCGAAAAGGCCACCGAGCGCCACGCGGCGTCCTCGACCTCAAGCCCGGCCCGCAGATCGAGCCCCTGCCCCAGCCGCAGGGCACGCTTGGCCGCACGCAGACCCACGGGTGAGTTCGCGGCGATACGGGCGGCCAGCGCCAGCGCCTCGTCACGGTCCTGGCCCTCGGCCACGAGCTGGTCCACGAGCCCCAGCTCACGCGCCTCGGCGGCCTCGACCCGGCGGGCCGAGAAGATCAGCTCGGCGGCACGGGCGGCACCGACCCGGCGCGGCAGAAGCTGCGTACCGCCGCCGCCGGGGATCACCCCCACGGAGACCTCGGGCAGGCCCAGGACGGCGGTGCCGTCGGCCACGATCAGGTCGCAGGCGAGGGCGATCTCGAAGCCGCCGCCGAGGGCGAAGCCGTGCACGGCGGCGATGGTGGGCACCGGGAGGTCCAGCACGGCGGTGTACGCGGCGCGGGTCAGCGGGCGCTGGCGGAGCAGATCGGCGTCCGTGAAGGAGTTGCGCTCCTTGAGGTCGGCGCCGACACAGAAGGCACGGTCATGGGTGGAGGTGACCACGACGGTACGGGCGTCGGGGTCCGTGGTCAGGGACGCGCAGGCCGCGGTGAGGGAGCGGGCCATGTCCGTGGACACGGCGTTCATGGCCTTCGGCCGGTCCAGGGCGATCTCGGCGACGTATCCGTGCCGCCGAACCACCACGAAGTCGCCGTACCGGCTCTCTTCCATACCGCCTCCTGTTAACGACCGTTACCCGGATCATGTCAGGGGCTGGACTCGCGCCGGAAGGGGCACCCGGCACCCGGCACCCGGCACCCGGCACCCGGCGGGAAACTACGTACGGCGCGTCAGGAGCCAAGGTTCCACGACCCCGAGCCCCCGCACGGGTCGCTGCCACATCGGCTGGAGGGCGAAGCGGTACGTGGGCGGCTCGGTGCCCTCCTTCTCGGCCGCCGTCACAGCCTCCGCGGCCTCGGACTCGGAGGCCGGCGCGTCCCCCGTCCGGGTCAGCTCCTCCGCGAACGCCCCGTCCACGAGGACCGCGTCCCGTGGCGCTATCGACGTGAGCCGGCTCGCCAGGTTCACGGTCGTACCGAACACATCGCCCATCCGGGTCGTCACGGTGCCGAAGGCGATCCCGACGCGCAGTTCCGGCATGGTCTCGTCATGGGCCATCGTCTCGATGAGCCGGAGCGCGATCTCGGCGGCGATACCGGCGTCGTCCGCCGCGTACAGCACCTCGTCGCCGAGGGTCTTGATCAGCCGGCCGCCGTGCGCGGCGACGAGGTCGGCGGCCGTGGTCTCGAACGCCTCGACCAGCTCGCCGAGTTCCTCCTCCTCCATCCGGCGGGTGAGCCGGGTGAAGCCGACGAGGTCCGCGAAGCCGACGGCGAGCCGCCGGTCCACCATCTCCTCGTCGTCGGCGGCCTGCACGACCCGCCCGGTGGCCGCGGCGAGCTGCCGCCGCCACACATAGACGAGGAACTCCTCCAGCTCCGGCAGCAGCAGCTCGATCAGCGGATACGTGACCTCGGTCCGGGTCATGCCCGGCTCGGGGGGCTCGGTCAGGCCCTCCAGGAAGGAGTCGATCTGCCACTCGGCGAGCCGCGCCGTGGTCTGCCCGGTGGAGCGGGCGACCTGTACGGCCATGGCCTCGCTGAGCAGTCCCGCCTCGACGAGACCGGCGAGCCGGCGCAGCGCGAGGACGTCGGCCTCGGTGAGCGCCCTGGCCTGCCCGATGTCGGCGAAGCCCATGGCCCGCCAGAACCGGGACGCCAGCTCCATGGAGACCCCGGCGCTGCGGGCCGCCTGGAACGGGGTGTAGCGGCGCTCGGCACCGAGGATGAGCCCTTCGAGGCGCAGCGCCAGCGGGTCGTCCCCCGAGTCAAGGTCCTCGGGCCGGTCGACCCGGTCCTCGGCCCGTCGGGCGGCGTCGGCGGCGGCGTCCGCCACGGGGTCCGAGGCGACGGGTTCCGGGGCGGCGGGTTCCGGGGCGTCCGGTCCCGCGCCGCCGGGATCGGCGTCAGGTGTGGTGTCCGTGCCAACATCCGCGCCCGGACCCGTGTCGTCACCGGTCACGCCTGCTGCCCTTCCGATCTGTCACGGTCAGAATGCGACCGGCCTCAACTGTACTGAGATACGTCTCACAGGGGAGCGGCGGGCACATCGGCCGACCTGCCTCGCGGCCGTCGGCCGGGGGTGTCCCCCGAAGAGACACAGTACGACAGGTGTGCCCTGGCTCACTCCGAAGTGGGGTCGGTGGGGGCCTGAGGCGCGGAGGGGCCCGCCGGGCGCAGATGGACGATGTCACCGGCGCCCACGGGCTGCTGCACACCGTCCCCGGTGGCCAGCACGAGCCGTCCGTCGCCGTCCAGGGCCACGGCCTCGCCGACCAGCACCCGGTCCCCCGGCAGCTCCGCGCGGACCGTGCGGCCCAGCGTCGTACATCCGGCGGCGTACGCCTCCTGGAGGCGGGATGCGACCGGGTCGCCACCGTGCGTACGCCACTCGCCGTACCAGTGCTCAAGCGAGCGCAGTACAGCGCGTAGGAGCGGGTCACGGTCTGTGGTGGCGGCGCCCGCGAGGGCGAGCGAGCCGGCGCCGGGGACGGGCAGCTCGTCGGCGTGCAGCGTCACGTTCAGACCGATGCCGACGACGACGGCGTTCTCGCCCGCGCGCTCCGCGAGGATGCCGCCGGCCTTGCGTTCCTCGCCCGCGACGGTCACCAGGAGGTCGTTGGGCCACTTGAGTGCCGTGTCGACGCCTGCCGCGCGCGACAGGGCGGTCGCGGTGGCGACCCCGGCGAGCAGCGGCAGCCAGCCCCAGCGGGCCACGGGCACCGCGCCCCCGGATGTCCCGGGGTCCCCGGGCTTGAGGAGGACCGAGAAGAACAGGCCCGAGCGGGCGGGCGCGGTCCAGCGCCGGTCCAGCCGTCCACGCCCGGCGCTCTGCGCCTCGGCGACGAGGACGGCGCCCTCGGGCAGCGCGTCCGCGCGCGCGGCGAGATCGGAGTTGGTGGAGCCGGTCGAGCCGACGATCTCCAGCGAGGTCCACAGGGAGCCGGGCCGCACCAGCGCGTGGCTCAGGGACCCGGCGTTGAGGGGCGGCCGGTCCAGGTCGGACCAGCGGTTGTCTCCGGCACCGGAGGCGGCACCTGAAGCATCTGAGGGCGTCATGCAACCCAGCCTAGGTGTGGTAAACGCCGCACTGCCGAACGGTATCCGCGCCGATACGCTACGACGCAGTAGCCGCCCGCCACCGCCGCACAGCCGCACGCCGAAGTCGCCGTTCACATCCTGCCGCAGGGAGCCGCACTCCGATGTCCAAGCCGGAAGAGCCCCGTACGACCGCCGCGGAGACCGGACCCTCCGAGTTCTCAGAGGTCCCGGCGTACGACATCCACACCACGGCCGGGAAGATCGCCGATCTGCTGCACCGGGTCGACGAGGCGACGCACGCGGGGTCGGCGCGTGCGGTGGAGAAGCAGCACGCGAAGGGGAAGTTGACGGCGCGTGAGCGGTTGGAACTGTTGCTGGACGAGGGTTCGTTCGTGGAGTTCGACGAGTTCGCGCAGCATCGGTCGACGGCGTTCGGTCTGGAGGCGAATCGTCCGTACGGGGATGGTGTCGTGACCGGTTACGGGACGGTGGACGGGCGTCCGGTGGCGGTGTTCTCGCAGGACTTCACGGTGTTCGGGGGTGCTCTGGGTGAGGTGTTCGGGCAGAAGATCATCAAGGTGATGGATTTCGCGCTGAAGACGGGCTGTCCGGTCATCGGTATCAACGATTCGGGTGGTGCCCGTATCCAGGAAGGGGTCAGCGCTCTCGGCATGTATGGCGAGATCTTCCGCCGCAACACCCACGCCTCCGGGGTGATCCCGCAGATCTCGCTGGTGGTGGGGCCGTGTGCGGGTGGTGCGGTGTACTCGCCGGCGATCACGGATTTCACGGTGATGGTCGATCAGACGTCGCACATGTTCATCACCGGTCCGGATGTGATCAAGACGGTCACGGGTGAGGACGTGGGGATGGAGGAGCTGGGGGGTGCGCGGACGCACAACGCGGTGTCGGGTGTGGCGCATCACATGGCGGGTGACGAGAAGGACGCCATCGAGTACGTCAAGTCGCTGCTGTCGTACCTGCCGTCGAACAACCTGAGCGAACCGCCCGCCTTCCCCGAGGAAGCGGACCTGACCCTCACCGACGAGGACCGGGAGCTGGATGCGCTGGTCCCGGACAGTGCGAACCAGCCCTACGAGGTGCGCACGGTTGTGGAGCATGTGCTGGACGATGCGGAGTTCTTCGAGACGCAGCCGCTGTTCGCGCCGAACATCGTCACCGGTTTCGGCCGGGTCGAGGGGCGTCCGGTGGGGATCGTCGCGAATCAGCCGATGCAGTTCGCGGGGTGTCTGGACATCGACGCGTCGGAGAAGGCGGCGCGTTTCGTGCGGACCTGTGACGCGTTCAATGTGCCGGTGCTGACGTTCGTGGATGTGCCGGGTTTCCTGCCGGGGGTGGGTCAGGAGCACACCGGGATCATCCGGCGGGGCGCGAAGCTGATCTACGCGTATGCCGAGGCGACGGTGCCGCTGATCACGGTGATCATCCGGAAGGCGTTCGGCGGCGCGTACGACGTGATGGGTTCCAAGCATCTCGGGGCGGATCTGAATCTGGCGTGGCCGACCGCGCAGATCGCTGTGATGGGTGCTCAGGGCGCGGTCAACATCCTGCACCGGCGTACCATCGCCGCGGCCCCGGAGGGGGAGCGTGAGGGGGTGCGGCGGCGGCTGATCCGGGAGTACGAGGACACGCTCCTCAATCCGTACACGGCGGCCGAGCGCGGCTACATCGACGCGGTGATCCTGCCGTCCGAGACCCGCCGTCATGTGGTTCGGGGGCTGCGCCAGCTCCGTACGAAACGGGCGTCCCTGCCGCCGAAGAAGCACGGCAACATTCCCCTCTGAGGAGCACTCCGATGATCAAAGTCGTACGGGGCAACCCCACCCCGGAGGAACTCGCGGCGGCCCTGGCGGTGGTCCAGGCCCGAGCGGCAGCGGCGAACAGGCCGGAGGGCGAGGCACCCCCACCCCCGGCGGCCTGGTCGGACCCGGCAAGGGTGGCCCAGCACCGCACCCCGCCCCCGGGCCCGCAGTCGTGGGCACGCACCTATTGGCCTACGTAACGGCTGGGCACCACGCACAGTGCCGGGTGCGCCTGAAGGTACGGGAGGCAAGTTGAGTACCGGTACTCAGGCGCACCGGGTCGGGCCGTCCCACCATGGGACCCATGTTGTGGTCCGACCCGGAGAACAAGCCCCCCAAGGAACTCCGCGACACCCAGACGATGTTGCGCAGAGCGGGCGTCCTCCTGGCCCTGGCGATGATCGTCGCGATGCTCGCGATCGGCTTCCGACTACCCTGACCCCATGACCGCTCAGACCCGCCGCCGCCATCTGATCCTGGCCTCCCAGTCCCCCGCCCGCCTCGGCCTGTTGCGCCAGGCGGGTCTGGCCCCCGAGGTGATCGTCAGCGGGGTCGACGAGGACGCGGTCACGGCACCGACCCCCGCCGAACTGGCGCTGGCCCTCGCGGAGGCGAAGGCGGGCGTCGTGGCGGCCCGCCCGGAGGTGCTGCGTGCCCAGGCGCTCGTCGTCGGCTGCGACTCGGTCCTCGACATCGACGGCCAGGCGCTCGGCAAGCCCGCCGACGCGGAGGAGGCCACCGCGCGCTGGAAGGCGATGCGGGGCCGTGCGGGCACCCTCCAGACCGGCCACTGCGTCTACGACACGGTGACCGGCCGGCACGCGTCGGCGACCGCGTCGACGGTGGTCCGCTTCGGTGAGCCGTCCGACGCCGAGATCGCCGCGTATGTCGCGTCGGGCGAGCCGCTGCACGTCGCGGGCGCGTTCACGCTCGACGGCCGTTCGGCGCCGTTCATCGACGGAATCGACGGCGACCACGGCACCGTCATCGGCATCTCGCTGCCGCTGCTGCGCCGCCTGCTGGCCGAACTGGGCGTGGGCATCACGGACCTGTGGGACCGGTCAGCCGCGGCCGACGACGGTCAGACCGGCTGAGGAGCCCCGCCCTCGGCAGTCCCCTGGCCGGGGGTCCCGCCGGTCGCGGCACCCTGCTCCGCCGCCCCGCCCGGGGCTTCGTAGGCCATCAGGGTCAGAACGATCAGGCCGAGCACGATCATCATGAACACGAACGCCGACCACCCGACGATCCCCACGCAGAACGCGCCGAGCGCCCCGTGCACGACGGCGGCGCTGATCAGCAGAATCCGCCCCAGGCCCGACGGGCCGCGGTCGCGCAGCGCCGTGAAGAGCAGGACGAGCCCGCACAGCGCGAGGTAGAGCCCGAAGAGGACTCCGGCGATCCAGGTCGAGACGGTCATCGCGCGCGGGTCGAGTCCGGCGAGCGACATGTCCTGACGGTCGACGACCATCCCGAGGAACCAGTTCAGCAGCGCGATGCCGACCGCCTCCAGGAACAGCACGACGGCGCCGACCAGCGCCACCCAACGACCCAACGGCACTGGTCTGCTGCGCACCACAGCGCCCCACCCTCTTCCGGCTGCTGTTACCCCTAGTACGTTCACGACAACGCGAACGCTACTAACCGGTAAACCCTGGGACAAGAGGTCGCGCACCCGCAAAGATTCATTGGGCCATTCGTAGGGACTCCACAAAGAATCACGATCAGGGGCGGCACGCTCTCATAGAGACCTTGACCACAGGACAGGCATAAGGTTCCGAGGAGGAATCCTGCGTAACGCGGTCCGACAAGGGGTTTCACTGGTCGAGCGAGCCTCTAGTCACACTCCGTGTGGGCAAGCTCACCTTTGGGGACGGGTCGATAGGCCGTGTCGGCAGTCCCTAAACTCGGCTTGTTTCAAGGAGGGAGCCATCGTGCGCAAGGTGCTCATCGCCAATCGTGGCGAAATCGCTGTCCGTGTGGCCCGGGGGTGCCGGGACGCGGGGATCGCGAGTGTGGCGGTGTATGCGGAGCCGGACCGGGACGCTCTGCATGTCCGCGCGGCGGACGAGGCGTTCGCGCTGGGTGGTGACACCCCGGCCACGAGCTATCTCGACATCGGCAAGGTGCTCCAGGCCGCCGCGGACTCCGGCGCCGACGCCGTGCACCCCGGTTACGGGTTCCTGTCGGAGAACGCGGAGTTCGCCCAGGCCGTACTCGACGCCGGACTGACCTGGATCGGACCGCCGCCGCAGGCGATCCGCGACCTCGGCGACAAGGTCGCCGCCCGGCACATCGCCCAGCGCGCCGGCGCCCCCCTGGTCGCCGGCACCCCCGACCCGGTGTCCGGCGCCGGCGAGGTCGTGGCGTTCGCCCGGGAGCACGGGCTGCCGATCGCGATCAAGGCCGCCTTCGGCGGCGGCGGACGCGGCCTGAAGGTCGCCCGCACCCTGGAAGAGGTACCCGAGCTGTACGACTCCGCGGTACGCGAGGCCGTCGCCGCGTTCGGGCGCGGGGAGTGCTTCGTGGAGCGCTACCTCGACAAGCCCCGGCACGTGGAGACCCAGTGCCTGGCCGACGCGCACGGCAACGTGGTCGTCGTGTCCACCCGGGACTGCTCGCTCCAGCGCCGCCACCAGAAACTGGTCGAGGAGGCCCCCGCCCCCTTCCTCACCGACGAGCAGAACGCCCAGCTGTACGCGGCGTCCAAGGCCATCCTGAAGGAGGCCGGCTACGTCGGCGCCGGCACGGTGGAGTTCCTGGTCGGCGCGGACGGCACGATCTCCTTCCTGGAGGTCAACACCCGCCTCCAGGTCGAGCACCCGGTCACCGAGGAGGTCACCGGCATCGACCTGGTCCGTGAGATGTTCCGCATCGCGGACGGCGAGGTGCTCGGCTACGACGACCCGCCGGTACGCGGACACTCCTTCGAGTTCCGCATCAACGGCGAGGACCCGGGCCGCAACTTCCTGCCCGCCCCGGGCACCGTCACCCTCTTCAGCCCGCCCGCCGGACCCGGCGTGCGCCTGGACGCAGGCGTGGAGTCCGGCGCGGTCATCGGCCCGGCATGGGACTCCCTGCTCGCCAAGCTGATCGTGACCGGCGCGAGCCGGGAGCAGGCGCTCCAGCGGGCGGCGCGGGCGCTGAACGAGTTCCAGGTCGAGGGCATGGCCACGGCGATCCCCTTCCACCGCAAGGTCGTGGCGGACGAGGCGTTCACCGCGGCGCCGTTCCGTATCCACACCCGGTGGATCGAGACCGAGTTCGCCAACGACATTCCCGCGTTCACCGTCCCGTCGGACACCGAGTCCGACGAGGAGCCGGGCCGCGAGACCGTCGTGGTCGAGGTCGGCGGCAAACGCCTCGAAGTCTCCCTGCCGTCCTCGCTGGGCATGTCCCTGGCCCGCACCGGCCTGGCGGCGGGGGCCCGGCCCAAGCGGCGCGCGGTGAAGAAGTCCGGCCCGGTCGCCTCGGGTGACACCCTCGCATCGCCGATGCAGGGCACCATCGTCAAGGTCGCCGTCGAGGAGGGCCAGGAGGTCAAGGAAGGCGACCTGGTCGTCGTCCTGGAGGCCATGAAGATGGAGCAGCCGCTGAACGCCCACCGCACCGGCACCGTCAAGGGCCTCGCCGCCGAGGTCGGCGCGTCGATCACATCGGGCGCCCTCATCTGCGAGATCAAGGACTGACCCGTACCGGGATCTCAGCGATGCCCCGGGCCCGATCGAACTCCGGTCGGGCCCGGGGCGTTTCACGATGGCATCCTGGGGGTGCACACCGGCCCACGACCCGGGAGGGAGCCGCCGATGACGCAGCGGACGGAACCGACGGCGGCGGCACCGCCACCGGGAGAACCCGAACCGGCCCCACCGGCACCCGCGGCACCGCGCGCGATGCGGGCCGATGCCCGGCGCAACTACGAGCGGCTGCTCGTGGAGGCGCGGGCCGCGTTCGCCGAGCACGGTACGGGGGCGTCCCTGGAGGACATCGCCCGGCGCGCGGGGGTGGGGATCGGGACGCTGTACCGGCACTTCCCGCACCGGCACGCGTTGATGAGCGCGGTGTTCGAGGACGCCGTGAACGAGCTGCTGACCCGCTCCCGCGCCCTGCTGGACGATCCGCAGCCGTGCGCGGCCCTGGTGGTCTGGCTGCGCGAGGTCGTCGCGTACGCGGGCAGGTACCGGGGTCTGTCGCGGGCCCTCATGTCGGCGTCGCACGACGACAGTTCGGACCTCGCGCGGTGCGGTACACAGATGCGGGCGGCGGGCGGCGCGCTCCTGGACCGCGCCCAGCGCGCGGGCGAGGTACGCCCTGACGTGTCGATCGCGGACCTGTTGCAGCTGACGAACGCGATCGCCCTGGCCACGGAGGAGACCCCGGCGGACCCGGACCTCCCGGACCGCCTACTGCGCCTCACCCTCCGCGGCATCCGCCCGGACTAAGCGCCCCGCAGGGGCGCGGGGCTGTGACATATGCGGCTCCGCCGCGCGGGCGCGACCAGCCACATACGACCCGCAGTCTCCGCACCGGCCTCCCGGCGGGGTTCGGCACCGGCCTCCCGGCGGAGTTCGGCACCGGTCATCCAGCGGAGCGTCTGTCACCGGCGGCGCATGTCGGCGACCCTCGCCGTCACCCCCCGATCCCCCGCCGGTTCCGCCAGGACGGCGCTGCGGAGCTGACCGGCCCCGGCCGCCCGGCGTGGGGCCGGCAGGGGCATGTCCGCGCGGGTCCTGCGCGGGGCGGGGGCCGTGTCGGCGGGTGCGCCCTGGGCGCCCGCCACCGCGATCTGGACGCCCTGGTCGGCGAGGGCCTGCAACTCGGTGGCCGCACGGTCGTCATGGGCGGGCGGCTCGTCGGTGACCAGCCGGGTGATGACATCCGTGGGCACCGTCTGGAACATCGTGTCCGTACCGAGCTTGGAGTGGTCGGCGAGGACCACCACCTCGGCGGCGGCCTGCACCAGCGCGCGATCGACGCTGGCGGACAGCATGTTGGACGTGGACAGGCCACGCTCGGCGGTGAGCCCGCTCCCGGACAGGAAGGCCCGTGACACCCGCAGTCCTTGCAGGGACTGCTCGGCGCCGCTGCCCACCAGCGCGTAGTTGGAGCCCCGCAGGGTGCCGCCGGTCATCACGACCTCGACGCGGTTGGCGTGGGCCAGCGCCTGCGCCACGAGCAGCGAGTTGGTGACGACGGTCAGTCCGGGCACCCGCGCGAGCCGGCGGGCCAGCTCCTGCGTGGTGGTGCCCGCCCCGACGACAATGGCCTCGCCCTCGTCGACGAGTCCCGCCGCGAGATCGGCGATGGCCGTCTTCTCGGCGGTCGCGAGATGGGATTTCTGCGGAAAGCCGGATTCCCGCGTGAATCCGCCCGGCAATACCGCACCGCCGTGCCGGCGGTCGAGGAGTCCTTCTGCCTCCAGCGCGCGCACGTCCCGCCGTACGGTCACTTCGGAGGTCTGGACGACGCGGGCGAGCTCCCGGAGCGACACCGCTCCGTTGGCCCGCACCATTTCGAGAATCAATTGGCGACGTTCTGCAGCGAACACGAAACTGACAGTAACCCCAACGACCGTCTGCTTTCAGCAGTTTGCGCCGAATAACAGAAGTTGTTCGCAGTGTGACGCACGGAGTGGTATACGTGTCCGGTTCGGGCGGGAGCCGCGCGCGGGTCAGACTTCTTCAGCGGTCTTGCGGGTGTGCAACTGCCGTGCGACCTCGGCGATCGAGCCCGACAGGGACGGGTACACGGTGAACGCCTTCGCGATCTGTTCCACGGTCAGATTGTTGTCGACCGCGAGCGAGATGGGATGGATCAGTTCCGACGCGCGCGGGGCGACGACCACACCGCCGACCACGATGCCCGTACCGGGGCGGCAGAAGATCTTGACGAAGCCGTCGCGGATGCCCTGCATCTTCGCGCGCGGGTTGCGCAGCAGCGGCAGCTTCACCACGCTCGCGTCGATCTTGCCGCCGTCGACGTCGGCCTGGGTGTAGCCGACGGTGGCGATCTCGGGGTCCGTGAAGACGTTCGATGAGACCGTCTTCAGATTGAGCGGGGCGACCGCGTCACCGAGGAAGTGGTACATCGCGATACGGCCCTGCATGGCGGCGACCGACGCGAGCGCGAACACTCCGGTCACGTCACCGGCGGCGTACACGCCGGGAGCGGTGGTGCGGGAGACCTTGTCGGTCCAGATGTGCCCGGACTCCTTGACCCGGACCCCGGCCTCCTCCAGGCCCATCCCGCTGGAGTTGGGGATGGCGCCGACGGCCATCAGACAGTGCGTGCCGGTGATGACACGGCCGTCGGAGAGGGTGACCTCGACACGGTCGTCCAGGCGCTTGACGGACTCGGCGCGGGAGCGCGCCATGACGTTCATCCCGCGGCGCCGGAACACGTCCTCCAGGACGGCTGCGGCGTCCGGGTCCTCACCGGGCAGCACCCGGTCGCGGCTGGAGACGAGGGTGACCCGGGAGCCGAGTGCCTGATAGGCGCCGGCGAACTCGGCGCCGGTCACACCGGACCCGACGACGATGAGTTCCTCGGGGAGTTCGTCCAGGTCGTAGACCTGCGTCCAGTTGAGGATGCGCTCCCCGTCGGGCTGCGCGTCGGGCAGCTCCCTGGGGTGGCCGCCGGTCGCGATGAGGACGGCGTCGGCGTTGAGGGTCTCCTCGGTGCCGTCGGCGGCGCGGACGACGACCTTGCGGCTGCCGTCCATCGCCTGCTGGCCCTCCAGGCGCGCCCGGCCGCGCAGCACGCGCGCGCCCGCGCGGGTGACGGACGCGGTGATGTCGTGGGACTGCGCGAGCGCGAGCCGCTTCACCCGGCGGTTGACCTTGCCGAGGTCGACGCCCACCACGCGCGCGGGGGTGTCGATGTGCGGAGTGTCGTCCGCGACGATGATCCCCAGTTCCTCGTACGAGGAGTCGAAGGTCGTCATCACCTCCGCGGTCGCGATCAGAGTCTTCGACGGGACGCAGTCGGTGAGCACCGACGCCCCGCCCAGACCGTCGCAGTCGACAACGGTCACCTCCGCGCCGAGCTGGGCCGCCACCAGGGCAGCCTCGTATCCGCCGGGTCCGCCACCGATGATCACGATCCGAGTCACGTACCCCATTGTCCCGCACCCATCAAGGTGCTTCGCCCCGCCCCCTCCGTACGCGCGTCCGGGCGACGGGTCCCCCGCCCGGGGGGCCACTTCCGTTACCGGCGGGGCACGGGCCGTGGCTGCCGTACCCTCGACCCCATGTCGCTCTACGCCGCGTACGCCGGCAATCTCGACGCGCGGCTCATGTCACGCCGCGCCCCGCATTCGCCGCTGCGTGCCACGGGCTGGCTGAACGGTCATCGGCTGACGTTCGGCGGCGAGCACATGGGCTGGGAGGGCGCGCTCGCGACGATCGTCGAGGCACCGCGCTCACAGGTCTTCGTGGCGCTGTACGACATCGCCCCGATGGACGAGGAGTCCATGGACCGCTGGGAGGGCGTGGGCCTGGACATCTACCGCCGGATGCGGGTGCGGGTGCACACGCTGGACGCGGAGGAGCCGGCCTGGCTGTATGTGCTCAACGGGTACGAGGGCGGGCTGCCGTCCGCGCGCTACCTGGGGGAACTGGCCGACGCGGCCGAGTCGGCGGGCGCCCCGCACGACTATGTGATGGAACTGCGCAAGCGCCCCTGCTGAGCGCGTGCCGGGCGGCCCGTACCGGGTGGCCTGGGGGCAAATTCCGACCGAATTCCATCGGTCGCCCGGTCACGCTCCGGTCGCTGAGGCGAAGCTCCGGGCCCGGATCAGCCCACTTCTCGTCGGAAACGACAAGACAACGATCGCACTACCGTCATCCTTGACATCTACGCGCGTAGGCCCAGACCGGCTACGCTCATGCGCGTGAACGCATCTCTTCTTCCGGACGACATCCAGGGCGAGCCGAACGCCGCCGCCGACGCCGCCGCCGCGCGCCTGCGCGAGCTGACGGGCGCCGACACCCACGACGTCGCTCTGGTGATGGGCTCCGGCTGGGCCCCCGCCGCCGAGGCGCTGGGCGCCCCCGACCACGAGTTCCCCGTCACGGAGCTGCCGGGATTCCCGCCGCCCGCCGTGGAAGGCCACGGCGGCGCGGTCCGCTCGTACAGCGTCGGCGCGAAGCGGGCGCTCGTCTTCCTGGGCCGCACCCACTACTACGAGGGCCGCGGGGTCGCCGCCGTCGCGCACGGGGTGCGGACCGCGGTGGCCGCGGGCTGCAAGACGATCGTGCTGACCAACGGCTGCGGCGGACTGCGCGAGGGCATGCGCCCCGGTCAGCCGGTACTGATCAGCGACCACATCAACCTGACGGCGACCTCGCCGATCGTGGGCGCGAACTTCGTGGACCTCACCGATCTGTACTCGCCGCGCCTGCGCGCCCTGTGCAAGGAGATCGACCCCTCGCTCGAAGAGGGCGTGTACGCGCAGTTCCCCGGCCCGCACTACGAGACGCCCGCCGAGATCCGGATGGCCCGGACCATCGGCGCCGACCTGGTGGGCATGTCGACGGTCCTGGAAGCCATCGCGGCGCGGGAGGCGGGCGCCGAGGTGCTCGGGATCTCCCTGGTGACCAACCTCGCCGCCGGCATGACGGGCGAGCCGCTCAACCACGAAGAGGTCCTCCAGGCGGGCCGTGACTCCGCCGCGCGCATGGGCGCCCTGCTCACCCAGGTGCTCGGCCGCGTCTGAGGGACCCCGCGCGGCGACCGGGGGAAACCCGCCGCCACGGGGTAGCAGTACCGCAACCACGTACCCGAGAGGCTGACAACACCGTGCAGACCGCCGACACCGCCGAATCCGCCGACCGTGCGGCGCTCTTCGCGCGGGCCCGCGCCTGGCTGGCCGAGGACCCGGACGCGGAGACCCGCGACGAGCTGGCCAAGCTGATCGAAGCCGAGGATGTCGCGGAGCTGGCCGCGCGGTTCAGCGGCATGCTCCAGTTCGGCACCGCCGGGCTCCGCGGCGAACTGGGCGCCGGGCCGCAGCGGATGAACCGTGCCGTGGTGATCCGTGCCGCCGCGGGCCTCGCCGCGTATCTGCGGGGCAAGGGGCAGGGCGACGGGCTTGTCGTCGTCGGGTACGACGCCCGGCACAAGTCCGCCGACTTCGCGCGGGACACGGCCGCCGTGATGGTCGGCGCGGGGCTGCGGGCCGCCGTACTGCCCCGGCCGCTGCCGACGCCGGTCCTCGCGTTCGCCATCCGGCACCTCGGCGCGGTGGCCGGTGTGGAGGTCACGGCGAGCCACAACCCGCCGCGTGACAACGGCTACAAGGTGTACCTCGGCGACGGTTCGCAGATCGTGCCGCCCGCCGACGCGGAGATCGCCGCCGAGATCGACGCGGTCCACGCGCTGGCGGACGTACCGCGGCCCGACGCCGGCTGGGAGATCCTGGGCGACGAGGTCCTGGACGCCTATCTGGCGCGTACGGACGCGGTGTTGGCCTCCGGCTCCCCGCGTACCGCCCGCGTCGTCTACACGGCCATGCACGGCGTCGGCAAGGACACGCTGCTCGCCGCCTTCGCCCGCGCGGGCTTCCCGGAACCGGTGCTCGTACCCGAACAGGCCGAGCCCGACCCGGACTTCCCGACCGTCGCGTTCCCGAACCCGGAGGAACCGGGCGCGATGGACCTCTCCTTCGCGACCGCCCGTGCCGCCCGGCCCGACCTGGTCATCGCCAACGACCCCGACGCGGACCGCTGCGCGGTGGCCGTACCGGACGGCGCCGACTGGCGGATGCTGCGCGGCGACGAGGTGGGGGCGCTGCTCGCCGCGCACCTCGTACGGCGGGGCGCGCGCGGCACGTTCGCCGAGTCGATCGTCTCGTCGTCGCTGCTGGGCCGCATCGCCGACGCGGCGGGCCTGCCGTACGAGGAGACGCTGACCGGTTTCAAGTGGATCGCCCGCGTGGAGGGTCTGCGGTACGGGTACGAGGAAGCGCTGGGCTACTGCGTCGACCCCGAGGGCGTGCGCGACAAGGACGGCATCACGGCGGCACTGCTGATCACCGAGCTGGCGTCCGAGCTGAAGGAGGCCGGGCGGAGTCTGCTCGACCTCCTGGACGACCTCGCCGTGGCGCACGGGCTGCACGCGACGGACCAGCTGTCGGTACGGGTGGAGGACCTGGGCGTGATCGGTGCCGCGATGCGGGCGCTGAGGGAGCGCCCGCCGGGTACGTTGGCCGACTTGCCGGTCACCCTGACGGAGGACCTGTCCCGGGGAACCGCGACACTCCCGCCCACGGACGGCCTCCGCTACACCTTGCCGAACGCCCGCATCATCGTCCGCCCCAGCGGCACGGAGCCGAAGCTCAAGTGCTACCTGGAGGTGGTGGTCCCGGTGGCGACTCGCGGGGACCTGCCTGCGGCGCGTGACAGGGCGACGGAACGGCTGGCGGCCCTGAAGCGGGATCTGGCCTCGGCGGCGGGCCTGTAGGGCGGCCCCGGAGCCCTACCGGCTCAGGGTTCGGGCCACCCGCGGGCCCAGCCAGCGCTTCAAGTCGCGCAGCGGTGCCAGGTGTTCGGCCGTGCGGTCCAGGCGGTAGTAAAGCTGGGGTGGGATGTGCGGGAGGAGTGGGGAGTGGCGTTGGCCCAGGAGGGCGAACATCTGCTGGGGTGGCAGGCCCACGTACCTCGGCAGGTTCTCGTACCACTGGGCGCTGTACCGCGCTGCGCTCTGCACCGGGAGAAGGGCTTCCTTGCGCTGCCGTTCGTAGCGGGCGAGGGCGGGGGCGAGGTGGGGGGCTCCGCGCAGGACGGCGGCCAGCGCCATCGCGTCCTCCAGCGCCAGCGTCGTACCCGCTCCGATCGAGTAGTGCGTCGTATGGGCCGCGTCGCCGATCAGGACCAGGTTGTTCCGGGACCAGGTCCGGTTGGTGAGGGTGCGGAAGGTCAGCCACTGCGCCGGGTCGCCGTCCCGGCCCCGGCCGATCAGGGGGTGTCCGTCGAGTACCCCCGCGAACAGCTTCTCCAGCAGGGCCAGCCCGTCGCCCTCGCTCGCCCGGTCCAGGCCGAGCCCTTCCCACGTCGACGGTGAGCACTCCACGACACACGTGCTCCCGTCGTCCCCGTACCGGTACGCGTAGCACCAGATCCAGCCGTGCGCGGTCTCCACGAACGCGAACGTGAACGCGTCGAACACCTTCGTCGTGCCCAGCCACAGATACCGGTTGCGCCCCGCTGTCACCTCGGTGCCGAAGTGGTCCGCGTGGGCGTCCCGCAGCGCGCTGCGCACTCCGTCGCCGGCCACCACGAGATCCGCGTCCGGCGGGTCGTCCCCGGCGATCTCGTGGTCGAACTTCACCAGGACGCCGAGCGATTCGGCGCGCGACGCCAGGATCTCCAGGAGCGTACGGCGGCCGATGCCGAAGCCCTCGTCGCCGCGCTGCCGCGCCGTGCGGTCCCCGATGTGGGCGACGCCCTCGGACCAGCGGACCGAGTTCGTCTCGACGGCCCGCGCCGACTCGGGGTCGTGCCGCCGCAGCAGGTCCAGGAGACCGCCCCAGTACGTCACCCCCCAGCCGTACGTGGACCCGGCCGGGTTCCGCTCATGGACGGTGATGTCGTGGGACGGGTCCTGCCGCTTCAGCAGGATCGAGAGGTACAGGCCCGCCGGCCCGCCGCCGACACAGGCGACCTTCACACGCACTCCCGTAACGTCAAGTGACCGATTCGCGACGCAGAGTAGCAGTGCGGAGCCGACGACGCGCGGGACGGGGAGGCACGGGACGAGCAGGTCGCGCGCGATCAGCCGATGAGGCCGAGTACCAGGAGCAGTACGGCCCCCGCCAGTGCGGGGCCGAGGATCTCGTACGCCCACTTCACCACCGGCGCGCCCTGGGCGCTCTCGGCTCCGCCGCGCCGCTCGGCGAGTTCCCGCAGGTCCTCGACCGTCTGATCGCCCGGCGAGCGTGGCGCCACCGCCGTCAGCGAGGTACGGCCCGAGGGGTCGTCCATGGCCGCCCGGCTCTGCTGCCGCGCCGCCTTCTTGCGCCCCCGCAGGGACACGGGCACGGCCCAGAGCTGGTACTTCACACCGGACTGGTCGAACACTTCGTTCGAATACCCGGCCCGCAGGCTGCCGACGGCGGCCCAGGGCAGCGTGATCGTACGGAGCGGGTTGCGGATACGGAGCCGGTCCTCGTTCGCGAACACCGCGGGGCGCACGGTGAAGGCCACCACGAGCGGCACCACAAGGAGCAGGGCCGCCAGGGCCATCCAGGGCGTCCGCCCCTCGCCCCGTACCAGCGCGTCGATCCCGAGCCACCCGCCGAGCGCGAGCAGCAGCACCCCACCGGCGATCCCACCGGACGACCGGTACACACGATCCTTGTACGCGGACTCGCCGTCCGGCACGGGCGATCGGGAGTCGGAGTTGGGGCTAGTCATACCCCGATTCTGCCCCACACCCCGGACACCGCTCCTCACCAGGCTCATCCTGTCGTCGGCGTGCTCGTGCTTCCCTCGGTGGCCGAGGGGCCGGGGGTGTCGGTCGGGGTGGGATCCGGGGTCGTCCCGGTGGGTGTCGGAGACGCCGAGGGCTCCGTGGACTCCGTCGGGGTCGGGGTGGACTCCGTCGGGGTCGGCGTCGGGGTCGGGGCCGGCGTCTCGGTCGGAGTCGGCGTCGGCTCCGGCGTCAGCGTCGGCGTCGGGCTCGCGCTGGCCGAGGGGGACGGGGAGACCGGGCGGGTCGGCGACGGGGAGGCCGGCCGGGTGGGCGGCACGGGCTTGGTGGACGGCTTGGTGGTCTCACCGGGCTTGGCGCCGGAGTCGCCGCCGGGGGTCTTCCCGCCGCCCACGTCCCCGTCGCGCACCGGCTTCGTCGCCCGGGTGTCGCTGCCCGCCCCGGGGCTCGTCGGGACGACGCCGGTGCCGTCGGGGACGGCATGCACGCCGCGGAGGTAGAACTCCATCCAGCCGAGCACGAGGTTGAGGTAGTCGCGCGAATAGTTGTAGCTGAGGATCGCCCGCTCCAGACCGGCCGCGGTGCCCAGGTCGCGGTCGCCCGCACACAGGTAGTGGCCGGCGGCCAGGGCGGCGTCGTAGATGTTGTTGGGGTTCGCGACACCGTCGCCGTTGCCGTCGGCGCCCCAGGTCTTCCACGTGGTCGGCAGGAACTGCATGGGGCCCACGGCCCGGTCGTAGACCGTGTCGCCGTCCCAGACGCCGCCCTCGCTGTCGAGGATCAGCGCGAAGCCGTTGCCGTCGAGCGCGGGGCCGGTGATCCGGGTGAGGGTGTCGCCGTTCGCCGCGACGGCGCCGCCGCCCGCGTGGCCCGACTCGACCTTGCCGATCGCGGCGAGCAGTTCCCATCGCAGTCCGCAGGCCGGGTCGGTACGTCCGACCGAGTCCGCGGCCTTCCGGTACGCGTCGAACACGGTCGTCGGCAGCCCGGCCTCGCCCGCGACGCGCTGCGTCGACGGCTTCGTCGCCGCCTCGCCCCACACCTTCTCGGCGCCCGACACGCCCTTCAGCGGCGGGAGTTCGACGTGGTACGAGTCGTCGCCCTGCGAGGGGACGTCCGGCAGCGGGACGTCCGGGTCCACGAATCCGCCGGGCACGGTCATGCCGTCCTTCTCCGGCGCCCGCGTCGCCGCGACGGGCCCCGTGGCCTGGGAGCCCGCGGTGAGCAGAGCGGTGGCCACCGTGGCGACGGCCGCACCGCGCAGACCACGCCGGGTACGCAGCCGCGTGCCCACTCGGCGGAGGGTCCTGGTGAGCGGACGGGACATGAAGTCACTCCTGACGGTAGGGAGTTCGAGACCCACGGACGCCTTCCTGACGTCGGAGGCGTACGGGGTATGAGGTGCCATTTCCGGTTGCCGCGCCCGACGCTAGGCACCGAGCACCCCGGCGCGGGACGCCTGACCGGGTCCGAGAGACCAAAGGAAGGTGAACAGATGGGGACGGCTACGACTGCACCCGTACGAGATAGCTGAAGCCCGTGTTCTGCCCCACGCAGGACTGGAGGGTGAGGTCGCCCCAGTAGAGGCCGTGCGCGGGGGTGCCGCGGCCCGGTGAGACGTGGTTCGCGTACACGCGGTACGTGAAGGTGCCGCGCGGTGTGGTGGCCGTGACCTTCGTGCCCACGGCCAATTTGGCGAACCGCCCGAAGCCGCAGTAGTCGTGGCCGACGATGACGGCGGTCCGCAGCGCGTAGCCGTCCTCGGTCCCGAGGTCGGGTCCCGTCCACTGCACCGCGTCGGCACAGGCGTCCACGGCTTTCTGGCCGCCGCGTACGACCGCCGATGACCAGGAGCCGATCCGCAGGGTGGTCGAACCGTCCTTGGTGCGGGCGTTGAACGGTTCCGCGTCGGCGCCTGACGAGGGTTTCGGTGCCGGCTCGGTGGACGGGCGGGCGGAGGCGGACGGTGGGGTCTTGGCGGACAGGTCCGGGAGCTTCGGCTTCGGAGCGGTGGTGGGCCCGCTCGGCGATGGGGACGGGGACAGGGAGGGAGGCGGGATGGGGTCGGTCTCGGTACCGGTGTGGGTGGCCGTGGGTTCCGGGGTGATGGCTCGGGTGGGCGTTCCGTCGGGGGCTGGCTCGGCCGGGGCGATGGGCACCCGATCGCGTGCGGAAAGGGACGACGGCCCGCGCGCGTGCGGCTCCGCCCGTGACATGCCGTCCGTCCCGGGAACGGCACACCCCGCCAGGGCGGCGGCGGAGGCGACGACGGACACGATCGCGGCCCGCCGTGCCCGTATGGTGACGTCCACTTCCGCACTCCTCCGTCGCGGTCATCTGCCCTATCCGAAGCGGCCGTTCACGTAATCCGTCGTCCTTGGGTCCTGCGGGCTGTGGAACATCGCGTCCGTGGTGCCGTGTTCGACGATGACGCCCGGGGTGCCCTGTTCGGCGAGGAAGAAGGCGCACTGGTCGGAGACGCGGGCCGCCTGCTGCATGTTGTGGGTGACGATCACGATCGTCACCTCTTCCTTCAGCTCGTGGATCGTCTCCTCGATGCGGCGCGTCGACGTCGGGTCGAGGGCCGAGCACGGCTCGTCCATCAGCAGCACCCGTGGACGTACCGCCAGCGACCGTGCGATGCACAGCCGTTGCTGCTGGCCGCCGGAGAGCGCGCCGCCCGGCTGGCGGAGGCGGTCGCGGACCTCCTTCCACAGGCCCGCCTTGGTCAGGCACTCCTCGACCAGCCAGTCCTTGCCCTCGCGGCCCGCCTTGATGCCGCCCAGCTTGAGTCCGGCGGTGACGTTGTCGTAGATCGACATCGCGGGAAAGGGGTTGGGCTTCTGGAAGACCATGCCGATCTGGCGGCGGGCGTGGGTGATGCGGCGGCCCCGGTCGTAGATGTCGTCGCCGTCCAGCAGCACCCGGCCCGCGAGCGACGCGGAGCCGACCAGTTCGTGCATGCGGTTGAGGATGCGCAGGAACGTCGACTTGCCGCAGCCGGACGGGCCGATCAGCGCGGTGACCTCACGGGCGGGCATCGTCAGCGAGACCCGCTCCAGAACCTTGTGGTCCCCGAACCAGGCCGAGATGGCGTCGGCCTCCAAGGTGGCCGGATCACTCGCCACCGTGGCCGCGCCGGACCGCTGCGGCGGGACCGCGGGCAGCTTCTCCGTCGGGTCGAGAATCTCGTCGATGAGCGCCGTCTCGGTCGTGTCGGTCGTGTCGGTCGTGCCGGTCGTCTCGGGCATGATGGGTTGAACTCCTCGTCGGTCAGAGCAGGTTGGGCAGCAGACGGGCGGCGGCGCCGGAGACGGCGAGGCCGAAGGCGGCCAGGACGGGTACGCCGACGATCCAGGTCTGCCAGCGGCCCCAGGCACGGTGCGCGGCCATGGTCAGCAGGGCGGCGAGCAACAGCCCCTGCGACCACAGGAAGACGGACAGCCAGGCGGCGCTCTCGCTGCCCATGGCCTGCTCGGACGCGTCGATCCAGCCGGGCGCCAGCGAACGCGGCGGAGCGGCCTGGACAGCGCTCGTCAGCTTCGCGTCGACCCGGATCGTGCCGGACGGTGTGTACGGTCCGCCGTCGGCGGTGATGAGCGTGAGCCTGCCCTCGCCCTCCTTGAGGACGGGCGGCAGGGGGTCGCCTTCGAGGCGGACGTTCGTCACCCGGTAGACCGCGATGCCCTGCCCCGTCGTCACCCGGATCTCGGAGTCCAGGGGCACTTGGCTCAGATGGTTGAACGGGCTGCCGTACCCCCACTGCCGGCCCATGATCACGCTCGTGCCGGCCTGTCCCGGCAGCGGGGTGTCCCGGCGGTGGCCGGGGCCCGACATCAGCACACCGGACGCCGTGCCCTCCGCGACGACCTCCTTCAGGCCGAGTGCCGGGATGCGCAGCAGCGCCAGCTCGGCGCCGGGCTCCAGCAGCTTGCCGTCGAACGCCCGCTGACCCACCGGGGCGATCCCGAGGGCGAGTTGGCGGCGGAGTTCGTCGTACGCCGTCTGCTGGTCGCGGGAGTGCTGGAGGTGGCCGACGATCGTCAGATTGGCGGCGAAGCCGAGCAGCAGCGCGGCAAGTACGCACAGCGCGGCCCCGGCGAACGCGAAACCGGGGCGCTCGGCCCGCGCGGGCCCGGCGCCGGACTCCGACGGGGGTTCGGGCTCGGGTCCGGGCGCCGGCGGCGCCACGGCCGGCGGGGGCGGGGACAGCACGGTCACGGGAGCGCTCCTGTGGAGAGAGGTCCGGGGGGATGTCAGGGGAGATGCGGCGGCGCGGGCGGCGGGTGGGGGCCCGCCGCCCGTGCTCCGTGCGGCGTTACGGCCGCGTGTTACGGCCGCGGTGTTACGGCCGGTGTTACGGCCGCAGTGCTTCCGTACGGCGTTACGACCGCGGCTGGCGCGGTCCGTCGAACATCAGCAGCCCGTTGCGGCGGCCGATCCGCACGGCGACGAAGCCCGCCGTGACGAGAACGACCGCGCCGATGCCCGAGAACAGCGCGACCTGGCTGCCCGTGGAGGCGAGGCCGCCCTGTCCGGAGGTGCCGCCCGAGCCGCCCGAGCCGCTGGAACCGCCGGTGCTGTCGCCGCCGGTGGTACCGGACGTCGTACCGGAGGTGTCGCCCGACGGGTCGTCGGTCGGATCGCCCGAGGGGTCACCGGACGGGTCGTCGGTCGGGTCACCGGACGGGTCGCCCGAAGGGTCACCGCTGGGTGACTCGGACGGCTCGGCGAGGGTGAACCCCACCTGCTTGGTCTCTCCGCAGGTTTCCGGGGTCCACTTCCACGCGTTCTGGCCGGCCACCGCGTCCTCAGGAACGGTGAGCGATGCCCAGGTCACGGTGCCGCTCGCGTCGGCCGTGGCGGACGGGAACTCGGTCTCCATCTTGACGAGGCTCAGGGCGTAGCTCGCGCTCGGCTGGCAGCCACGGGCGATGAGCTTCACCTGCTGGCCTCGTTCCAGCTCGGGGTTCACGGCCAGTCGCTTCCCCGAGGCGTCCCGCAGCTCGAACCGCGGCGGCTGGACGGTGACCCGCGTGGGGGTGGACGCGGAGGTTCCCCACGCGGCGGTGTCCGTCGGCGTGAATCGGGCGACGACGTCGTGGACGCCTTCGGCGAGCTTCGAGGTCTTGAACTCGGCCGTCCCGCCCGCGACCGCGGCCTGCCCGAGCTCGGTCTCGCCCTCCAGGAACGTCATGGTCCCGGCCGCCGCCGAGGGGGTGACCTTCGCGGTGAACGTGACCTCCTGGTCGGGCTCGGGCGAGCCCGGAGCGTAGGTCAGCTCGGTGCTGGTCGCTTCCGCGCCCTCGCCCTGCACCCAGGTGTCACCGCTGACGGTGATCTTCTGGGACCAGTACGGATTGCCGGGTACCGTCGCCTCGGTGGGCTTGTCGAACGTGAAGTTGTCCACGCAGTAGGCGCGCAGTTCATAGGTGCCGTCGCTGGTGACAAGGGCGGCGAGATCGGTCGTCACCATGCCCGGGTTGTCTGCCGCGGTCAGCGAGATCTTCGGGGTCGCCTGCTGGTAGGGCCCGCCGTTGCTGATCCCCCACAACGCCCTGGCCTCGGTGTTGTCCGCCTTCACGAGGTAGACGTTGAGGTAGCTGTACCAGTTGATGTCCTCGATCGTCTGGTCCGGGCACGCGGCCGGAATGCCCAAGGTGGCGCCGAGCGGTTCGGGATCGCTCAGCTTCCCGCTGGACGCCATGGTGAACTCGCCGATGGACGCCGCCCGAGCGGGCTGGGACTGGGTCGCGATCAGGGCCACGACGCCTGCGGCGAGCATGGCGCAGGCGGCCAGGATCCCGGCCACTCTTCGGAAGGGTTGGAGCACGGTCATTGCGAAGCCCCCGGGGGACGTTTGACGGACGGAAACGGAACGTTGACGGACGGAAACGGGACAGCGCGTGGGGCCGGGCACCTGGTGGGTGCCCGGCCGTCACGCGGAGAACGGATGACGCTCAGCGACTACCGGTTGCCGGTGGTGTTGGTGTCACCGCAGCTCGACGGCTGGGAGTCGGCGCTCAGGTCGCCGAACCCGTAGTTCTTGGTGGTGGCGATGTTCTTGCAGACCTCGGAGTTGGCGCCGACGAACGCGCGCGCGATGTTGGCGTTGCCGAGGTTGGCGGTGGGGACGACGTTGTAGACGTCACGGGCGAAGGTGAAGTTGGGGTTCAGCGCCAGCGTGGTGCCCGAACCGGTGGTCGGGGCGACGCCCGCGATGTTGCGCAGACGCGACTCACCGCGACGGTTCGGGACACCCGGAAGGGACTTGCCCTGGGCGATCCACTGGGCGACCGAGTACGGCATGACCTCCGTGCCGGTGGCGAGCGCGGTGCCGTCGTGCTCCTGGATCGTGTCGTTGACGCAGCCGCTCGCCTTGGCGGTGGCGATCTCCGCCTCGCTGACGCCGATGGACGACAGCCAGTACGTGCGGGTGCCGGAGCCGGCCTGCGGCAGCAGCGCCTTCGACACGGTCTTGGTGACGCCCGCGTCCACGAAGGTGCAGTTCCGGTAGATGGACTGGAGCTGCGCGACGCTCAGGTTGGTCGGCAGCGTGCTGCCCAGGTCGGTCGCGTAGGTCACCGCGTCCTTGCCGAACGGGATGAAGGTCAGCAGGTTGCCCGCGGTCGACGGGCCCCGCGAGGAGCGGGCGAAGTCGACACAGTCGGACTGCGTCGTGTTGTTGATGTCGGCGATCAGTCTGTCGATGCCGGCGGAGGAGCCGTTCGGGCGGGCGATGTTCGTGCAGTGCGGCGCCGTAGCCGCGGCCTTCGTGGTGATCGTGGCGGAGCCGGTGGCGTCGAACGAACCGACGATCTTGGCGCCGCCGGCGTCCACCGCGACCTCGCCAAGGCCGTTCACGACGTCCTGCGTGGTGTCGGAGCCGACACCCGCCAGCGGGCGGAACGGAGGGGTCGTGTAGTCGGCGGACGCGGGGGCGGCCATGAGACCGACACCGACAGCCGCCGCGCCGAGAACCGCGGCGCCGACCTTGGCGCGAGACTTGACGTTCACTTCTGATCTCCTTGTTTCGGATTTCGAAGACTGGACGTTCAAGCTGAATCCGGATTTCCGTGCTGCCGACCCGTCGATCGGCCACCGCATACGTTTCCAAGATTTCCCTGCGGGGGCCACCAATTCCCAGCGAGGGAAAGGTTACGGGACGGCCTACTAGGTGGATCCTAGGGAGTCCGGCGATGGGCGAGACGTAGCATTACGGGACCTGAAAGTGCTGCCGTCGCACCGAGAATGAGAACACCGAGAAGTACCCAGCGGATAACTCCCATAATCTCGCGGGGAGTGAGCCCGTTCTTGGCGTCGGCCGCGTTCTGCTGCGGCCCCGCGGAGGGCGAGGGCGAACCGCTCGTGGCCGCCGGTTCCGATGCCGCGTCCGTCGCGCCGCCGCCCGCGCCGCCCGCGGCGGATGAACCACCGGCACCGGAGGTGTCACCACCGGCGCCCCCGGAGAGACCGGAGCCGGCGCCGCCCGGATTGTTCGGGTCCGGCTCCCCGCCCGGGGGGTCGGTGGAGGGGGTTCCGCGTTCCAGGTCGTCCGCCGCTGTCTCGGCCAGCGTGCGCAGCTTCGCCGGCAACGGCGCGTAGCCGGGCGGCAGTTCACCCGCCGACAGGCCCGGTGTCTGGCCCGGCCCGGCGGCGTACCTGATGAACTCCGCGTATGCCTTGCGGGCTGCCGCGTCCTGGTTCACGGATGCGGCGGCATAGGTCACCGCGGTGAGCGGGTACGCCTGGCCCTTGGCGCGCGCCGGGTCCGGCTTGAGCACCCCGGGGTCGGCGGACGACGGCTGCATGGTGGCGACGTCCGCCAGGAGCGTGTCCGCCGAGGGCCGCACGAAGGTCCCGTCGGCGTTGCGCAGGGCCGCCGTGGGCAGTCCGTAGCGCTCCGCCGATGCGACGTCGACGATGGCGATCACGGCACGGGCGCCGGGCGGAGGAGCGTCGTTCGTCAGTTTGGGGGGCATGCTGGGGTCAGCACCCGCCTGATAGGTGATGGTGCGGTTGTTGTTGCCCCGGCGGGCCCGTAGCGCCCCTTCGTGCAGATCGCCGGTATAGGGGGCGAGATCCAGGATCGTGTAGGTGAGCGTGCTGCCGGCCGGACTGGCTTGGGCCGGCGCGAGCGTCGGATCCACCTTGGGGAACTCGTTCAATTCGGCGTTCTTGTCGATCTGCAGGTCCTTGAAGTACGAGTTGACCCGCATTCCGTCGGGGTCCGGCTTACCGGCGAGGAAGTCACGTGCTTCCCCGTCCGACTGGAGCCAGTTCCAGACCAGGCGCGTGGTGTCAGAATTCCCGATCGGCACCATCAGGCTCATCGTCAGACCGCTAGGAATGGTCGGGAAATCTGGATTCACCCTCCGGAATTCCGGGTCCACGACGTAGGAAACCGGATTGGCTCGTACATGCTCCGGCGGAGGTGCGGTTTTCGGCACATCCGCCTGATAGGAGTGGGTCAGCATTTTCGCCACCAGGCGTGGCGTCAGCCTGATGTCCCGGACCACCCCGTCCGGCCCCTCGATGAAGAAGGCGAACGCGAGCCCGGACACCGCCAGCGGAGCGTGCACGACGGCCGGGCCGCCCTCCGGCTGGGCCACCGGATCGACGGTGTAGCCCAGCGTCGGTGCCTCGCTGGAGGTGCCGAGGACCTGGCTCCTGGCCAGTTCCTCACTCGCCGACGTGAAGCCGAACGTGCTGCCCGTGGAGGTGCAGAGCTTCGGCTGCCATGACGTGACGGCGTCCGTCACCAGCTCGGAGCCGACCGTCGGCCGCTCCGGCTGGCCCTCCGGGCAGTACTGGTCGACCTGGAGGAAGCTCAGCGGGAAGACGATCCGCTGGTCCCAGTTCGTGGCGGACAGCGGAGAAGTGCGCAGTCGGTCGCTCCCGGGCTGGGTGACGTGCCGACCGTCCGCCTCGTGATCACCCCGCGGCACGACCGCCAGCCAGCAGCGGCGCGGTTTCGGCGTACTGCCTTCCGGCGCGGTGTTCGCGCCACATCCGAGGTAGTCGCTCTCGACTCCGTCCTGCAGCTCGAATTCCGTTTCGCCCGTGCCGTTGGCGAACGTCATGTTGGCCTGCTGCTCGTTGGTGTCCAGCGGACCGAAGTAGGTGTAGTCGTATGCCTCTTTGGTGGCCGGCTCGCCGTTGGCCGGCCGGAAGGCCACGAAGGGCTTCCCGCTGCTCTCAGCCGGGTCCTGCGATGTGTTCAGGACCCGGCCTTGCCCATCCCCCACCACGGCTCCGGAACCACCGTAGACACACTGCTCCCGGTCCGGACCCGCGGGATCGTCTCCCCAGCACTGCATGATCTGGAGATAGTTGATGTTGAAGTTGCCGTTACCCGGCGCGGTCTGCGCCCCGCCCTTCCAGGTGACCCGCACCCCCTGGGACCGCAGCCCCTGGGTCTGATGAACCGTCACCTTCAGGTCGGAGAAGTCGTCGTACTTCCCCTTCGCCCCCGATTTCGTCACCGCGGACGAGTCTCCGTCCGCCGCCACCGCGGGCTGTGCGGCCGGTGGCAGCGGCAGCAGGACCACGACCAGCGCGGCCAGCAGCGAGCCCACGGCGATCAGCGGGCGCGGTCGGCGCCACGTCAGTACACCTGTCATGCCGGACCTCCCGGTGCTCGGCTCGGTACCCGTCGTCATCGCGAACTCCCCTTCCGCCGCGTCCGGTTCGCCATCGCGCGTGCCACCGTCGGCGGCCCGACGACCACGCCGACCAGCAGCGCGGCGGACAAGGTCATCAGCGCCGTCCGCAGACCCGGGGAGCCGCCCGTGCCCAGGGACACCGGGCTGGCCACGACGGACGCGTCCCCGGTGCCGCCCTGGCCTGAGCCGAGGACCTCGCCGGTGTCGGGGTCGACGGCACCGCCGCCGGTCGTCCCGGCCGTGCCGCCGGTGCTGCCCGCCGTGTCACCGCCGGAGCCGCCCGTGGCGCCGCCGGAACCGCCGGTCGTGCCCGCCCCGCCGGTCGAGCCGGAGCCACCGCCGGTCGAACCGCCGCCGGTCGAACCGGAACCGCCGGAGCCGCCGGTCGTGCCCCCGCCGGTGGCCGGCGTGGGCTGCTTGGCGCCGCCGGTGCCGGTGGCGCACTGGTCGGAGCCCTTCTTGTCGCACGGGGGCGGGTGCGGCGCGTTGTCGATCAGCAGGTTCTTGCCGCCGGAGAACGTCGGGTTGTTGCACTTGTTGATGTCGATCCGGTCCGTCTCGGCCCCGGGGATCTTCCGGGTCTGCTCCATGCCGGCCTGCACGAGGTTCTTCGGCAGCGGCGAGTAGCCGAGCCGGTCGGCCTGTTGCTGGCCCTCGCACAGGAAGTAGTTGTTGAAGGCGCTGAGCGTCCGGCCCTTGGCCTTGGTGAAGCCCATCTCCTCCTTGGTGGGGATGATCATGTAGCTGTAGCTGGAGAGGGGATACGTACGGTCGTCGCCGAAGGTGTAGACGCTGTCCAGCTTCTGGGTCAGGTAGTTCGCCGAGCGCGGGTCGTTGTTGATCCCGGCCCTGGTGAGCGCCACCGCGACGCTGGACGCGGTCGGCTCGACGTAGTACCCGGCCTCGTTGAGAACCTTGACCACCGGGAAGCCGGCGTTGCGCGCGTAGGAGTACTCGACATAGGTGATGGCGCCCTCGGCCTGCGGCTGGCGGGTGTAACCCGCGACGCCCAGCGAGGTGGACTGGGAGACGAAGCCGGAGCCGGGGATGTTGGGGAAGTACGACGTCATGCCGCAGGGGGTGGGCTTGCCCGCGCGGCGGCAGTAGTCGTTCCACTGGGACCCGTACTGCTTGGACATCCACAGCGTGAACTGGGCGGTCGTACCGGAGCCGTCGGAGCGGACGACGGGGACGACCCGGCGGGCGGGCAGGTTCAGCTTGGGGTTGTCCGCCTTGATCTCCGCGGCGTTCCACATCGTGATCTTGCCGGTGAAGATCTTGGTGAGTACCTCGCCCGACAGCCGCAGGTTGGTGACGCGCTGCCCGCCGATCTTCAGGTTGTACATGAACGACGTACCACCGGCCACGATCGGCATGTACGCGTACTTGCGCGACGGTGTGGGGTCCGTGTTCCCCAGGTCGCTGAGGCCGTAGGGGATCTCGGACACACCGAAGTCGGAGGTGGCGTCGCGGAACTGGTTGCGGCCGATCGTCGAGCCCACCGACGAGTAGTTCACCGTCATGCCCTGCTGGCGCACATTGCGGCGCCACTGCTCGATGGCGTTGGCACTCCAGGTCGAGCCCGAGCCGCTGATCTTGGTGTAGGTGGCGGCGTCCGCGGGGGGCGGGTTCAGGGCGAGCAGCGCGCAGACCAGGGCGACGAACAGCGCCAGCGCCTGGTACGCGCGCTGGGCGCGTGGACGTCGGACGGTTGCGGGTATCACGGGGTGCTCCTCGTCGGTGCGGTGCGGGCGGTGGGCGGGACGGGGGTGGCGTGTGCGGCGAAGCGCCGGGCGTCGCGGCGGGAGGCCCGGACCCGGCGGTGCTCCTGACGGCGGGTGAGCTGTCCCGGTCCGCGCCCGCCGAGGATCCGGGCGAAGACGAACAGGACGAGCACCAGGACCAGCAGGACCGCCGCCGTGCCGAAGCCGCGGGCGATGTAGCTGGCCTCGGGGGACTTCACCAGCTCGAAGGCCGCGAGCGGCAGCGACACCATCGGGCCCTTGAGCGGATTGGTCTCCAGCTCCGCGGTGTATCCGGCGGTCAGCAGCACCGGCGAGGTCTCGCCGACGCCGCGCGCGGTGCCGAGGATGACGGCCGTGGTCAGTCCGGAGCGCGAGGTGGGCAGCACCACATGCCACACCGTGCGCCAGCGCGAGGTGCCGAGCGCGTACGACGCCTCCCGCAGCGTGCCGGGGACCAGCCGGATCACCACGTCGGACGCGCGGATGACGATCGGCAGCATCATCACGGAGATCGCGAGCGCGGCGGCGAGTCCGGAGCGCTCGAAGCCGAGCGCCAGGATGAAGGTCGCGTAGATGAACAGGCCGGCCACGATGGAGGGCAGCGCCGTCATCGCCTCGACGACGGTGCGGACGAACCGGCTGAAACGGCCCGGGATCTCGTTGAGGAAGACCGCGCAGACGAGTCCGGTCGGGATGCAGATCACCAGAGCGATGCCGATCTGCCAGAGCGTGCCGACGATGGCGTGCAGGATGCCGCCGACGTCGAGCGGTTCGAGCGGACCCGCGGCGGCCATCGACTCGGTGTAGAAGTTCAGGTGCGGCAGCGCGGTGCGGCCCTCGTAGAGCGTGTAGACGACCACGAAACTCAGCGCGGTCAGCATCAGCACACCGAGGCTCTGCACGATGGCGGCGGCCACCCGGTCGCGTACCGCGGGGCCGTCCTCGTCGAAGGAGACCAGCAGCGCGTACAGGCCGATGAAGAGCGCGTACGCGATGACGACGAAGCCCAGAGTGCCGTTGAAGGGCAGCAGCCGGTCGAACATCAGCCAGGTGATCGTGAGCGCCGCGGCACCCGAGCCGAGGAGCGCGTACACATCGGTGGCGCGCAGAATCGACAGGTTCCGGCGGGACTCCGAGGCGGGCCGGTCGCCCCGGTGGCCGGGCAGGACGGTGGCCGGCCGGGCGGGGGCGGGCTCGTCCCGCGCCTCCCGGTCGCCCGGCGGACTCTGTGGTGTGGTGACGGTCATCAGGCTCGGTCTCCTCATGAGTCGCTCGCCGCGCCGGAACGGCTGCGGGCGACGATCGACGACGCGGCGAAGTTGACGACGAGGGTCATCAGGAAGAGCGCGAGGCCGGCGGCCATCAGCGCCGACATGCCGAACTCGGTCGCCTCGCCGTAGCGCAGGGCGATCAGGGCGGAGACCGAGTTGGTGCCGTTCTGCAGGATGTGCGGCTGGATCTCGAAGACCGGCGAGATGATCAGGTACACGGCGATGGTCTCGCCGAGCGCCCGGCCGAGGCCCAGCATGGTGCCGCCGATCATGCCGCCCTTGCCGAAGGGCAGGACGACGCTGCGGATCATGCCCCAGCGGTTGGCGCCGAGCGCGAAGGCGCCCTCCCGCTCACCGACCGGCGCCTGCGAGAACACCTCCCGCATGACCGAGCAGATGATCGGGGCGACCATCAGGGACACCACCATGCCCGCGATGAAGGTGGACGAGGTGTAGACCGTCGCGGTGGCGAGCGGGTCGGACGGGTCGACGCCGTCGACCTTGAAGATCGGGATCCAGCCGAAGTAGCTGGAGATCCAGCGCGACACGGTGACGACATGGCCCTGGAAGAAGAACAGGCCCCACAGTCCGTAGACCACCGACGGGACGGCCGCCATCAGGTCCACGACGCTGATGAGGGTCTGCTTGATCCGCGCCGGGGCGTACTCGGAGATGTACAGCGCGGTGCCGAGCGCCAGCGGCACCGCGAAGACCAGGGCGACGCAGGCGATCAGGATGGTGCCGGTCATCACCGCCGCGATACCGAAGTGATGGCCCTCCGGCTCCCACGCCTCGGTGGTGATGAAGTCCCATCGCGCGACTTCGAGCGCCTGCCACGCCCGGTAGGTCAGAAAGCCGCCGACGAGCAGCATGATCGCGAGCACCAGGGCGCCCCCGCCGCGCAGTACTCCCCGGAAGGCCCGGTCGGGCACGCCGGGATCGACGTACAGCCGTCTTGGCGGGTCGTCCGCTGCGGGCACCGGTGGCTCTTCCATTCGCGTCGTCACATGGGTCGACGCTCCTGAGCCGGAATGGACGCCTGCGCACCTGAAGGTGAACTGGAGCACCCTGCGAGGCAACTTCCGGGGTTGACGTGAACACGGCGTGCGGAGAATCCGTGAGCGACGTACGGCGAAGCGGAAGGGGCCGGGGCCCGCCGCTGTGGCGGGCCCCGGCCCCTTCCGGCACGGGCTCTCGGCGTAGCTGTCGGTGACCCGGTGTGGTCACCCGGCGTCGTCCCACGGAATCGCGCCGGCCGCGCCGAGTTCGGCGAGCAGCGAACGGAACCGCTCGTAGGCGGCCTGACAGGTCGAGTGCCGCTCGTAGGCGCGCGCGGAGACGGCCAGCGCGCCGCCCCCCGGGTCACGCAGGCGCCAGACCCAGCCGCTGCCCTCCGCCGTGTGATGGACGGCCCCCGGTAAATCCGCGACCTCGCGGCTCAGCCTTTCCAGGGCGGCCCGGCACTCCGCGTAGTCCCGGTACGTCGTGGCGGCCACGGCCATGACCCGCCCGTTGGTCGCGATGAGGCGCCATGAGTACGTTCCGTCCGCGTCGATGTCTATATGACAGCGCGTGCCTGGTAAGGCAGCGCGGCCCTTTCTTCCCGTCATCCATCCCCGCCCCTGTGGTCCCCTGCACCTGACGTTAAGGAAGCTGCACGAGTCAGCGGTGGTCAGCGCCCGTGCGGCATCTGCAGATTAGTGAGGCGAGAGTGACATGCAATCGCCCTCAGTAAGCGCATTCGTCATGCTTCACGTGAAAGTTGCCCCTCGTTCATGTGCCCGACCGATGGGGCGCGTGGGTCCGGGCCGCGCGCTCTTCGGCCGCCCGGACATGGAGGGTTGGGGCCCCGCGGTACGCGTAGGTGGGCGCCAGGACCGCTGAAATTCGAGTCGAATTTCCCCTTCGGTTTTCCATGACGGCAAGCCGGCGGATATTCGCGCGCATTCCATTGTGCGAAAAATTCGCACCCCGATTGAAGCGGTCGGCGGAAACCTTTCGAAATCTCCACGGAATGAGTACGCTGCACACGTCAATTCGGCCCGCCGGGGGTTTAAAAGGCAGGCCATGGCATTCACATTGGGGAATTCGCATGCGCAAGAGCCTTGCTGTCGCCGCCGCCGCGTGCGGCGTCGTCGCCCTGTCCGCCCTCGCCGTTCCGTCCGCGTACGCGGACGAGCAGTACGGCGACACCGAGATCACCGGCGTGGTCGTCAACGGCGGCGATCCCGTCGTCGTCGGTACGAGCGCGAGAACCGTGACCGTCGAGGTCACCGCCACCGACCCGTCCGGCCTCGACCAGATCAACGCCACCCTGTACCGAGGCTCGTTCGGGGCCCCCGACGCCACCGTGCCCTCGGCCGCCGCCTGCGGGCCGACCACCGACACGACCAGCACCTGCGTCCTGACCTTCCAGCTCACCCCGGGCACCGCCCCGGCCGACACCGCGCAGGCCGGCACCTGGCAGGTCAGCGCCTCTGCGATCGCCCCCGACAGCGACGCCGCCTTCCGGGACAGCGCCGCCACCTTCGCGCTTCAGCGCGAGACGAAGCTGACCGTTGACGCCACCCCGGACCCGGTCAGGTGGGGCAAAACCCTCACCGTCAAGGGTGACGTTCGGCACGCCGACTGGGCGGCCGGTACGCATGCGTCCGCCGGTGCCGGCGAGTCGGCGCGGTTGCAGTTCCGCGCGGCGGGCTGCAAGGAGTTCAGGACCGTGAAGACCGTGACGACCGCCGCGGACGGCACCCTGTCCACCACCCTGCGGGCCTACCAGGACGGCACCTACCGCTGGTCCTACGCGGGTACGGACAGCACGGCCGCCGCGGTGTCCGACGGCGAGTACGTCGACGTACGCTGACACCCGAGCCTGTTCCGATCCTGGACACGACGGCGCCGGACCGCCCCACGGGCGACCCGGCGCCGTGCGGTCAGTGTCACCGCACAGACCCTGTACAGCCGCTACGCGCGTAGATATGCTCCCCTCGTGACCATGCCCACCACGCCCTCAAAACCGGCCCCCGCCCCAGCCCGAGGAAGCGCCCGCGATCTCGGCGGTCTCGTCGACGTCACCTCGTCCGACGCCGCCCTCCGTCGCTTCCTGCACGGGCTCCCCGGTGTCGACACCGTCGGCCTGGAGGCGCGCGCCGCCGCGCTCGGTACCCGCTCGATCAAGACCACGGCGAAGGCGTACGCCATCGACCTGGCCATCTCGATGATCGACCTCACCACGCTGGAAGGCGCGGACACCCCGGGCAAGGTCCGGGCGCTCGGCGCCAAGGCCGCGCACCCCGATCCGACCGACCCGTCCACGCCCCGTACCGCCGCCGTCTGCGTCTACCCGGACATGGTCACGACGGCCAAGGAGGCCGTCGCCGGTACGGACGTCAAGGTCGCGTCCGTCGCCACCGCCTTCCCGGCGGGCCGCGCCGCGCTGGACGTCAAGCTGGCCGACGTACGCGACGCCGTCGCGGCGGGCGCCGACGAGATCGACATGGTCATCGACCGCGGCGCCTTCCTCGCGGGCAAGTACCTCAAGGTGTACGACGAGATCCGCGCCGTGAAGGACGCGTCAGGCGCCGCCCGCCTCAAGGTCATCTTCGAGACCGGCGAGCTGTCGACGTACGACAACATCCGCCGGGCGAGCTGGCTCGGGATGCTCGCGGGCGCCGACTTCATCAAGACGTCGACGGGCAAGGTCGCGGTCAACGCCACCCCCGCCAACACCCTCGTACTCCTCGAAGCCGTACGCGACTTCCGCGCGCAGACCGGCGTCCAGGTCGGTGTGAAGCCGGCCGGCGGCATCCGCACCTCCAAGGACGCCGTCAAGTTCCTGGTCCTGGTCAACGAGACCGCGGGCGCCGACTGGCTGGACAACCACTGGTTCCGCTTCGGTGCCTCCTCGCTGCTCAACGACCTGCTGATGCAGCGCCAGAAGCTGGCGACCGGCCGCTACTCCGGCCCCGACTACGTGACGGTGGACTGATCACCATGGCAGACAGCGCAAGCGTGTTTGAGTACGCGCCCGCCCCCGAGTCCCGTTCCGTCGTCGACATCGCGCCCTCCTACGGCCTGTTCATCGACGGCGAGTTCACCGAGGCAGCCGACGGCAAGGTCTTCAAGACCGTCTCGCCGAGCACCGAGGAGGTGCTCTCGGAGATCGCGCAGGCCGGCGAGGCCGACGTCGAGCGCGCCGTGAAGGCCGCCCGCAAGGCGTTCACCGCCTGGTCGGCGCTGCCCGGCGCCGAGCGCGGCAAGTACCTGTTCCGGATCGCCCGGATCATCCAGGAGCGCAGCCGCGAACTGGCCGTCCTGGAGACCCTGGACAACGGCAAGCCGATCAAGGAGACCCGCGACGCGGACCTCCCCCTGGTCGCCGCGCACTTCTTCTACTACG
Source organism: Streptomyces sp. NPDC058001 (assembly GCF_042886315.1). Taxonomy (NCBI): domain Bacteria; kingdom Bacillati; phylum Actinomycetota; class Actinomycetes; order Kitasatosporales; family Streptomycetaceae; genus Streptomyces; species Streptomyces sp. NPDC058001. The sequence continues at coordinate 490,554 of NZ_JBHVQT010000001.1, read as the reverse complement.
CGGGCTGGGCCGACAAGCTCGACCACGCCGGATACGGTCCCGGCCCCCGCCCCCTCGGCGTCGCGGGCCAGGTCATCCCCTGGAACTTCCCCCTCCTGATGCTGGCGTGGAAGATCGCCCCGGCCCTCGCGACCGGCAACACGGTCGTCCTGAAGCCCGCCGAGACGACCCCCCTGTCGGCCCTGTTCTTCGCGGACATCTGCCGCCAGGCGGGCCTCCCCAAGGGCGTCGTCAACATCCTTCCCGGGTACGGCGACGCGGGCGCCGCCCTGGTCGCGCACCCCGATGTGAACAAGGTCGCCTTCACCGGCTCGACCGCCGTCGGCAAGCAGATCGCGCGCACCGTCGCGGGTACCGGCAAGAAGGTCACCCTGGAACTGGGCGGCAAGGGCGCCAACATCGTCTTCGACGACGCCCCGATCGACCAGGCCGTCGAGGGCATCGTCACCGGCATCTTCTTCAACCAGGGCCAGGTCTGCTGCGCGGGCTCCCGCCTGCTGGTCCAGGAGTCGATCGAGGAGGAGGTCCTCGACGCGCTGAAGCGGCGCCTCGCGACCCTGCGCCTGGGCGACCCGCTCGACAAGAACACGGACATCGGCGCGATCAACTCCGCCGAGCAGCTGGCCCGGATCACCGCGCTCACCGAACGCGGCGAGGCCGAGGGCGCCGAGCGCTGGTCCGCGCCCTGTGAACTGCCGTCCTCGGGCTACTGGTTCGCGCCGACCCTCTTCACGAAGGTCACCCAGGCGCACACCATCGCCCGCGACGAGATCTTCGGCCCGGTCCTGTCCGTCCTGACGTTCCGTACGCCCGAAGAGGCCGTCGCCAAGGCGAACAACACGCAGTACGGGCTGTCCGCCGGCATCTGGACCGAGAAGGGCTCCCGCATCCTCGCCGTGGCGAACAAGCTGCGCGCGGGCGTCGTCTGGTCCAACACGTTCAACAAGTTCGACCCGACGTCGCCGTTCGGCGGGTACAAGGAGTCGGGCTTCGGCCGCGAGGGCGGCCGTCACGGTCTGGAGGCGTACCTCGATGTCTGACACGGCCCGCATCAGTGTCTTCAAGACCTACAAGCTGTTCGTCGGGGGCAAGTTCCCCCGCAGCGAGAGCGGACGGGTGTACGAGGTGACGGACCGCAAGGGCAGCTGGCTGGCCAACGCGCCGCAGTCGTCCCGCAAGGACGCCCGTGACGCGGTGGTCGCCGCCCGCAAGGCGTTCGGCGGCTGGTCGGGCGCGACCGCGTACAACCGGGGCCAGATCCTCTACCGCGTCGCCGAGATGCTGGAGGGCCGCCGGGAGCAGTTCGTCCGTGAGGTCGCGGACGCCGAGGGCCTGTCGAAGGCGAAGGCGGCGGCGCAGGTCGACGCGGCGATCGACCGCTGGGTCTGGTACGCGGGCTGGACCGACAAGATCGCCCAGGTCGTCGGCGGCGGCAACCCGGTCGCGGGCCCGTTCTTCAACCTGTCGACGCCGGAGCCGACCGGCGTGGTGACGGTCCTCGCCCCGCAGGACTCGTCGTTCCTCGGCCTGGTCTCGGTGATCGCCCCGGCCATCGCGACCGGCAACACGGTCGTCGTGATCGCGAGCGAGCACGCACCGCTGCCCGCACTGTCCCTGGGCGAGGTCCTGGCGACGTCGGACATGCCGGGCGGTGTGGTGAACGTCCTCTCCGGCCGCACCGCGGAGATCGCGACCCCGCTCGCCGCGCACCAGGACGTCAACGCGATCGACCTGACCGGCGCCGATGAGGCGCTGGCCAAGGAGTTGGAGATCGCGGCGGCCGACAACCTCAAGCGGGTCCGGCGCCCCAGCGCCGACGACTGGTCGGCGGACCCGGGCACGAGCCGTCTCACGGCGTTCCTGGAGACCAAGACGGTCTGGCACCCGACGGGTTCCCTGGGCGCGTCCGGCTCGTCGTACTGAGCGACCCGCGACCCCACGAAACCGGGGCCCCGCCTCTCCACCGTCCGGGAGAGGCGGGGCCCTGCCATGCGCTACGGGCCTTTGGTACGGGCCCGCGATTCGGGTGTGCGATACGGGCGTCAGCCGCCGAGCAACTTGGTCACCTGTCCCACGACCGGCAGATCCCGCGCCGCGTCCCCCCGGGTGAGCGGCGCGGTGACCGCCGCCGTCGACACCGGCTTGAAGTCGGCGACCTGCGTGCCGACCGCGTTGTCCAGCGGGTCCACGCCCGTCTTGGCGAGCGGGTTGATCTGGAGCGCGGTCAGCGGGCCTGTGACATATCCGACGGTCCCGGTCAGCGCCTGCCCGGCGGCCTGCGGGTCGGCATCACCGCCCGGCAGCGGCAGGCCGCCCGCCTGCGGTGCCGCCGACGCCGCCGCGCCGCCCGCGCCGAGCGCCAACCCGGCGACGGTGAGTGCGATGCCCGCGCGCAGCAGGGCGCGCTGGGCGGTGGAGGTCTGCCGGTCTGCGTTACGTGCCATCGGTGCCGCCTGTGTGTCGTTGCCGGTGAAGGAATGCCCGGAGTAACGGGATGCTCACAAACAGTAGTTGAGGTGTGACGCGCGCACCAAAGGCGACCCGCGGGGTCGGCAGGGGCGCCGCGATACCGCACACTGGACTCTCGTGAGTTCCCATCCCCCGATACCGACTCGGGTCGTGCTGCTGGCCGGCCCCTCCGGCTCCGGTAAGTCGTCGTTCGCCGCCCGCTCCGGGCTGCCCGTGCTCTGTCTGGACGACTTCTACAAGGAGGGCGACGACCCGACGCTGCCGCTGGTGCCCGGCACCTCCGACATCGACTGGGACGCACCCGACTCCTGGGACGCCGACGCCGCGCTCGCCGCGATCGGAGAACTCTGCCGCACGGGCCGTACCCGGGTGCCGGTGTACGACATCGCCACCAGCTCCCGTACCGGCGAGGACCCCCTCGACATCGAGCGGACCCCGCTGTTCATAGCGGAGGGCGTGTTCGCCGCCGACCTGGTGCGGCGCTGCGCGGACCTGGGCGTACTCGCCGACGCGCTCTGTCTGCGCGGGCGCCCTTCGACAACGTTCCGGCGACGGCTGCTGCGGGATCTGCGGGAGGGCCGCAAGTCGGTGCCGTTCCTGCTGCGGCGCGGCTGGCGGCTGATGCGCGCGGAACGCGGAATCGTCGCCCGCCAGACCGCCCTGGGCGCCCACCCGTGCGCCAAGGCAGAGGCACTGGGCCGCCTCACGGCAGCGGCGGCAGGGCGCTGCGCCAAGGGCAGAACGACGGCCCAGGCCCGCTGAGACCCGCGTACACAGGGGCCCTTACACACCAAAGCGGGACCGAAAGACCCCCCGGCCTACGGTCCCGCTCGGTGTTTCCCCCGTACTCCCGTGGATCCCCCGACCCCCGGGTCCTGCTCCCCCGTGCTTCCCCCGTATCCCCCGTGCTACCGCCTGTCTCCCCCCGGAGTGGCGGTGTCCCTCAGGCGACCAACTCGCCGAAGGACTCCTCCTCGTCACGGCCGAAGCTGAGGACCTCGTCCTCACGCAGCCGACGCAGGGAGCGCCAGATGCTCGACTTCACCGTGCCGACACTGATGTCGAGGATGTCCGCGATCTCCGGGTCGGTGCGGCCCTCGTAGTACCGCAGGACCAGCATCGTCCGCTGGAGTTCGGGCAGCCGGGCCAGTGCCTGCCACAGGACCGCGCGCAGTTCGGTGCCGCGCATCGCGTCCGTGTCGCCGACCGTCTCCGGCAGTTCCTCGGTCGGGTACTCGTTGAGCTTGCGCCGCCGCCAGGCGCTGATGTGCAGATTGGTCATCGTGCGGCGCAGATAGCCGCCGACCGCGGCCTTGTCGCTGATCCTGTCCCACGCCTTGTACGTCGAGAAGAGGGCGCTCTGGAGCAGGTCCTCCGCCTCGAAGCGGTCACCGGTCAGGTGATAGGCGGTCGCGTACAGGGAGGCGCGGCGTTCCTGGACGTAGGCGGTGAACGCGGCTTCCGCGTCCGACTCCGTCCCCGACTGCCGTTCCCCCAGGGCCTCCCCGTACGCCGTACCCCCGTGCGTTCCCCCGTTCTGCGCGTCAACCACCGTCATGTACGCGGTGTGCTGACGCCCGGTGCCGCGAGCGCACCCCCGCCCGCTCACGGCACCGGACTTCTCATGCTGGCCGGCGCTCTTCGTGACGTCGTGGAGACGCGTGACCACTGCGCTCGTGGTGGTGCTGTGCAGCGTATTCATCTCGCGCCCCCCGTCGGTGGAGTCCCGGTTCCTTGCGATGACCAGAAGCTTGCCGGGGGCACTTCATGGCGGTGTCCCCCGACTGTCACAGCACTGTCACAGGGGCCTGTCGTATGCCCTGTCGTATGTGGGTGCGGTGTGGGAGCGCTCCAACAGTCGAAACCCCACCGCACCATGGGACAGAATGACGTCTGTGCCTTCCCTGTTGCTGATCGAGGACGACGACGCCATCCGTACGGCCCTGGAGCTGTCACTGACGCGCCAGGGGCACCGTGTCGCCACGGCTGCCACCGGCGAGGACGGTCTGAAGCTGCTGCGTGAGCAGCGGCCGGACCTGATCGTGCTGGATGTGATGCTGCCCGGCATCGACGGCTTCGAGGTGTGCCGGCGCATCCGGCGCACCGACCAGTTGCCGATCATCCTGCTCACCGCGCGGAGCGACGACATCGACGTGGTCGTCGGACTGGAGTCCGGCGCCGACGACTATGTCGTCAAGCCCGTGCAGGGCCGGGTGCTCGACGCCCGGATCCGTGCGGTGCTGCGGCGCGGCGAGCGGGAGTCCACGGACTCGGCGACCTTCGGCAGCCTGGTCATCGACCGGGCCGCGATGACGGTCACCAAGAACGGCGAGGACCTTCAGCTCACGCCGACCGAGCTGCGACTGCTCCTGGAGCTGAGCCGGCGCCCCGGCCAGGCCCTGTCGCGGCAGCAGTTGCTGCGGCTGGTCTGGGAGCACGACTACCTCGGTGACTCGCGTCTCGTCGACGCGTGTGTGCAGCGGCTGCGCGCGAAGGTCGAGGACGTGCCGTCGTCGCCGACCCTGATCCGTACGGTGCGCGGGGTCGGTTACCGGCTGGACTCGCCTCAGTGACGAAACCGCAGGACAAGCTCCGACGCGGGGCCGCGGCGCGCAGGGCGATACTCGCGGGGCTGCGGTTCACCAGCCTGCGGCTGCGTCTGGTCCTCGTGTTCGGTCTGGTCGCGCTGACGGCGGCGGTCGCGGCGTCCGGGATCGCGTACTGGCTGAACCGTGAGGCGGTGCTGACGCGGGCGCAGGACGCGGCGCTCAACGACTTCCAGCAGGAGATGCAGAACCGCGCGGGCACCCTGCCGATGCATCCGACGCAGGCCGAACTCCAGCACGCGGCGGGCCAGATGGCGACCAGCAGCCAGCACTTCAGCGTGCTGCTGATCGCTACCGACGAGAACGGCGCCACGGTCGTCGGCAACTCCGACCTGGACACCTTCACACTCCAGGACGTACCCCGGGCGCTGCGGGCCGCGGTGAACAAGGAACAGCCGGTCACCTCGACCAACAAGTCCGCGTACCACCTGTACTGGCAGCGGGTCGTCGATCACGACACCCCGTATCTGGTGGGCGGGGCGCGGGTGATCGGCGGCGGCCCCACCGGGTACATGCTCAAGTCCCTTGAGCCGGAGGCGAAGGACCTCAACTCGCTCGCCTGGTCGCTGGGGATCGCGACGGGCCTCGCGCTGATCGGCGCCGCGCTGCTCGCACAGGCCGCCGCGACGACCGTACTCAAACCGGTGCACCGGCTGGGCGCCGCCGCGCGCCGGCTCGGCGAGGGCAAACTCGACACCCGGCTGCGGGTCTCGGGCACGGACGAACTGGCCGAGCTGTCACGGACGTTCAACCGGACCGCCGAGTCCCTGGAGAAACGGGTCGCGGACATGAGCGCGCGGGACGAGGCGTCGCGCCGGTTCGTCGCCGACATGTCGCACGAACTGCGCACACCGCTGACCGCGATCACGGCCGTCACGGAGGTCCTGGAAGAGGAACTCGACGCCGAGACGGGCAGCGTCGACCCGATGATCGAGCCCGCCGTACGGCTCGTGGTGAGCGAGACACGGCGGCTGAACGACCTGGTCGAGAACCTGATGGAGGTCACCCGTTTCGACGCGGGCACCGCCCGCCTGGTCCTCGACGAGGTCGACCTCGCCGACAACATCACGGCGTGCATCGACGCGCGCGCCTGGCTGGACGCGGTCGACCTCGACGCGGCGCGCGGCATCGTCGCCCGGGTCGACCCGCGCCGCCTCGACGTCATCCTGGCGAACCTCATCGGCAACGCCCTCAAGCACGGCGGTTCGCCGGTACGGGTCGCGGTGCGGACCGATGACGACGACGTGCTCATCGAGGTACGCGACCACGGTCCCGGTATCCCCGAGGACGTCCTGCCGCACGTCTTCGACCGGTTCTACAAGGCGAGCGCGTCCCGGCCGAGGTCGGAGGGCAGCGGTCTGGGCCTCTCCATCGCGCTGGAGAACGCCCATATCCACGGCGGCGAGATCACCGCCGCGAACTCCCCCGACGGCGGCGCCGTGTTCACGCTGCGTCTGCCCCGGGACACGTCGGCGCTGATGGACGAGGACGAGACGGACGGCTCCGGTACGGGGCCCTCCGGGGAGAATCAGGAGGGCGCGCCGTGACGCCGGTACGCGGACGGTGGCTGCGCCGGGGACTGGCGGTGCCGCTGGCGGCGCTGGCGCTCGCCGGGTGCGGGATCCGGTCGACGGAGGTACCCACGGACTTCGGCCCCGCGCCGTCGCGGGCCCCCTGCGAACTGTCCGCGCCGGACCTGTCGGCGCAGTCGGCCGGGGGCATCGCGGTCCAGGTCTACCTGCTCTGCTCCTCGCAACTGGTCACGGTGGACCGGACGGTGGAGCTGCCGAAGGGCGCCACGACGGCCGGCGACCGCGTCCAGGTCGCCCAGGCCCTCCTCGGCGAACTGGAACAGGAACCGTCCACCCCGGAGAAACAGGCCGGGTACACGACGGACGTACGCGGCGGGATGACCGTCACGGGCCCACGCGCCGGTGACCCCGACGACGCGCTGCGCCTCGGCATCCCGCCGGAGGACCTGTCGGCATTCGCCCTCGCCCAGATCGTCTGCACGCTGGCGAACTCGGCGGCAGCGGAAAATGGCACGGTCACCCTCGGCGGCCCCAACACAGAACCCCTCCGCCGCTACGACTGCCCCCCAGAACTCCGCTCCCGCCCAGGCACAACAGAACCCCCGAGCACGGTCGTCACTGGCTAACCCGTCCCACCCACCCACCCCCACTGTGGACAGGCACCCCCGCCCCACCCGACCCCGTTGTGAGCAGGCGCCCCGCCCCACCCGACCCCGTTGTGGGCAGGCGTTCCGCACGGCGATGGGGGTCCCCCCTGGACGGAGCTTGTCGGAGTCCTTGGGGGAGGGTGGGCACAACGCCAAGTGCCGGCACGCCGGATAAAGGGCCCAGCACACCGCGTTACATAAGTGACCGGCAACACGAACCCCACCGGAACCGATCCAACCGCTCCGGTCGTCATAATCGGCGTGCGCCAAGGCCCACGCGGCAACCCCGCCGCACTCCGCATCCGTGCGGCAGGAGGACTCCTCCTCGTCGTACACCTCGCGCTCGTCGCATGGATCACGCTGCGCCCCCTCGACGTCCCCTGGGTGGCCGCACCCAACTTCCACCCCTTCGCCGGGATCAAGGCGGACCTCGCCCTGGGCCCGACGCAGGCGACCCGCAGGATCGGCGAGGGACTGGGCCTGCTCGCCCCGCTGGGCGTCCTGCTGCCGATGGCCGGAGGCAGGATCGCCGTATCACCGCTGGCGTCCCTGCTGCGCACGGTCACGGCCGGCGCCCTGCTGTCCCTGGGGATCGAGCTGTTGCAGACGGGCGTGCCCGGCCAGGTCGTGGACGTCGACTCGATGCTCCTGAACACGCTCGGCGTCGCCCTGGCGCATATCGCGCTGGTACCGGCGTTCCGCGCCCGGACACGGCGCCGCAAGGAGACCGCGCGCCGGGCGGCGGCCCTCCGCCGGGAGGAGAGCCCCCTGACTCCGACCCCGACGATTCCCAGGGTCGGGATCGCCCCGTAGAGCGATGCTTTGGGCCCCTTCGCCACCGTACGGTCGTATGAGACGACGACATCCCGTGGACGACATCTCCTGAAGGAGCCCACCATGACCGCCCTGACCCGCCCCACGAACGGACGGATGATCGGTGGAGTGTGCGCCGCGCTCGCCCGGCGCTTCGGCACCTCCGCGACCACGATGCGCGTGATCTTCGCGGTCTCGTGTCTGCTGCCGGGCCCGCAGTTCCTGCTCTACCTGGCGCTGTGGATGCTGCTGCCGGGCGAGAAGGCGTCACGCGAGGCGTGGTGACCCGTACGCCCCCTGGTACGCACACGGAAGCGGGGGGGGGGGGGCCGGGGGGGGGGGGCCCCCCCCCCCGGCGGCGGGGGGGGGGGGCCCCCCGGGGCGCCGGC